>MKJX01000219.1 GCA_001942415.1 Pseudonocardia sp. CNS-139 | reverse complement strand
TCCCGCCCGGCTGGATCGACCCCCACCAAAGACCGAGACGAAGACCCCACCTCACCGCCAGTTGATCACGGACTAGGCGGCGAGTTGAATGAGAACGACCGGGCACACGGACGAACCGCCTGGTCAGGAAGTGCGCTCCCCGCGCAAGCGGGGGTGGTCCCCCTCAGATCGGCGACTTCGCCGCCCCTGGCTAGTGCTCCCCGCGCAAGCGGGGTGGTCCCACCCTCGGCGAGATGCGGGCCACGCTCGTTCAGTGCTCCCCGCGCAAGCGGGGGTGGTCCCATCCAGAGGGGGAGAGCTGGCGCTTTCGGCTCCGTGCGCCCCGCGCAAGCGCGGTCCCGACACGGAGGACAGCAGTCGCACATCTGCCGTGCGCCTGCGCAGGCCGTGCCGATCGGGCGGCTGTCGCTGATCCGGCTGCACCGCGACAACGGGCGTCTCGGCTAACGCCCCTGCCAGCGGGGTGGGCGCTTCTCCGCGAACGCGCGCATCCCCTCGCGGGCGTCGTCGGTGGCCAGCACGGCGGCGGCCTCGCGGCGGGTGCGGGCCCAGTCGGCGTCCTCGGCCGGGACGTGGCCGTCGTCGATGCCGCGGGCCATCCGCTTGCCGGCCTGTACGGCGAGCGGTGCGTTCGCGGCGATCTCCGCGGCCAGCGCGAACGTCGCGGGCAGCAGCTCCTCGGCCGGGACGACCCGGTTGACCAGGCCCAGCTCCAGCGCGCGCTGCGCGGTGAGCGGGCGGCCGGTCAGCACGGCCTCCATGGCGACCTTCTGCGGGATCTGGCGCGGCAGCCGGAACGCCCCGCCCGCGCCCGCGACGATGCCGCGCGCCACCTCGGGCAGGCCGAACGTCGCGGTCTCGACGGCCACGGCCAGGTCGCTGGCCAGCACCAGCTCCGTGCCGCCGCCGAGGGCGAACCCGTTGACGGCGGCGATCGTCGGCTTCGAGATCGCGTGGGCGACGTAGCCGGCGAAACCCCAGCGGGCGGCCCGCGGGTCGGTGCCCGGGCCCTCCTTGAGATCGAGCCCGGCGCAGAACGCGCGGTCGCCGGCCCCGGTCAGCACCACGACCCGCACCTCGGGGTCCTGCTCGGCGTGCTCCAGCGCCTCGCCGACGCCGACCGTCACCGGCCCGTTGACCGCGTTGCGGGCCTGCGGGCGGTTGATCGTGACGAGCAGGACGTGGCCGTGCCGCTCGGCGGCGACGGCGCCGTCGCCGCCGACCGTGACGGGGAATCCGGACATTCGGTGATCCTTTCGCAATCGCTGTGTGGGCCGCTGTGACCGGCGCCGCCGGGACTTCTCCCGGTCCCGGGACGGACGTTAGGTTGGCCGCGTGCGAGCTGGGTCGCTCCCCCTCGGCAGGCGGGCGCTGCCGACCGGGGTCGAGCTGTACCGGCTGGGCGGGGACGGCGAGATCGAGCGGGTCACCGGCGAGGGCGTGCACCGGCTCGGACGCGAGGGGCTGCTCCGCTTCATCGACGACGGCCAGGGCGCGCATTACCTGATCGGGGACGCCGACAGCGGTCCGGAGCGCCCGTCGCACGCCACGGTGAAGCTCGGCGTGGTGGCGCCGCACAGCGCGTTCAGCCCGCACGTGCACGGCGCCGAGCACGTGGTGCTGAGCCTCGGGTACAGCACGTGCACGCTGGTGGAGCACGGGCGGGTGGTCGAGCTGCTGCTGCCGCCGGGCCACTGCGTGCGCATCCCCGCCATGCTGCCGCACTCGTTCGGCAACCGGGCCGGGCGGCCGCTGCTGATCATGGCGGCCAACACCGGGCTGGGGATCGCGGATGCGGACTATGCCGTCGGCGCGGCCGAGGCGGCCGACCGCGGCTGGGCCGAGGTGGCCGCCGAACTGCGCGTCCTCGACGGGACGCGGCCAGCGCCGCTGCGCGTGCGGGAGCGGGTCGCGGCCGGGCTGCGCCGCGTGGCGGGGCTGCTGGAACCGGTGGGTCCGCGGTGATCTGCCCGCACTGCGCGGCGAACCTGCTGGCCCGCCAGCGCCGCGGCAACACGTGCTCGCGGTGCCGCCGGGCGTTCGCGCTCGACCCGAAGACCAACGACCTGCGCCTGCACGACCTGCGGGTGCGCAAGCTCGTCGAGACGCTGGCCGACCCGGGACGCCCGGGGCGCCGCCGCTGCGCTTCACATCGGACCAGCTGCGGCTGGCCGCCTCCCGCAAGGTGCTGGCCGCCGGGCCGTCGAAGCAGAGCGGCTGGCTGGGCTGCGCGACGGTCGTCGGCGTGTTCGGCGGAGTCGCCGCGTTCGGCGCGCTGGTGGCGAACCAGCCGGGCCTCTTCGGGTCGGTCGTGTTCGTCGCCGGCGGGGTGATCGCGCTCTTCGTGGTCGGGCACGCGGCGACGGCCCGTCGGCGCCGGCTGCCGGGGGAGCCCGTGACGGCCGAGCGGTTCGACCGGCTGCTGCACCGCTGGGAGGACGTCTACGGCGGGCCGCCCGCGGGACTGCTCCCGCCGGCGCGGTCGCGGACGTGTGGCCGTCGGAGCGGCCGGTCGCGCTGCTGTACTGCGCCGACCCGGCGACCGTGCGGTTCCTCGCGGCGTCCGGGATCGTCGAACGCCGCCGGGTGGCGCTCGTCGTGCCGGGACGACGGCAGCCGCCGTCCGCGCTGCTCGCGGCCCTGGAGGCGGACCCGGCGCTGCCCGTGCTCGTGCTGCACCACGCGGACGCGGCCGGCTGTCTGGAGGCGCCCCGGTTGCGTGCCGGGCTGCCGCCGGGCACCCGGGTGGTCGACGCCGGGCTGCGTCCGCGGGTGGCCGAGCGGGCCGGGCCGCCGGTGCGGCTGCTCCCGGAGCCCGTGCTGCTGGCGGAGCTGGCCCGGGCCGGGTCGGTCGACGCGTACGAGCGGTCGTGGCTGGCGCAGGGCAACTCGCTGCCGCTGGCCGCCGTCCGTCCGGCGCGGCTGCTGCAGGCGGTCGAGCGGGCGGTGTCCCGGCTCGACCCCGAGCAGGAGCGAGCCGCGGCGTTCGGTTTCATGGCCTGGCCGGAGCCGGCCCGGT
This sequence comes from Pseudonocardia sp. CNS-139, assembly GCA_001942415.1. Lineage (GTDB taxonomy): Bacteria > Actinomycetota > Actinomycetes > Mycobacteriales > Pseudonocardiaceae > Pseudonocardia. The sequence goes on along the minus strand of MKJX01000219.1, from coordinate 33,881 downwards.
GATCGGCCGGGCGCTGCGGCGGGCGCGTGCCGAGCTGGCGGAGGTCGGGGTACGGGTCACCGCCGACCAGCTCTACTACGCGACGTGCCGCGCGCTGCTGCCGCCGCTGGGACGGGCGCGGCGACCGGGGTTCCTGGTCCGCAGCCCGCTCTCCCGCGCGGCGTTCGACCGGGCGCTCGCCCGCGTGCCGGATGCGGACCTGGTGGCCGGTCGGCTGCCGGTGCTCGGCGCGGCCACCGACGCCCCGGACGTGCTCGACTACGGGCTGCCGCGGCTGCTCGTCTGCCAGCGCGCCGAGATCGCCGCGATGCTGCTGGCCAACGACCTGCACATGGAGAGCGGCACCGCCGTGCTCGGCAGCAGCCAGGTGGCGGACGGCCTGCCGGTGCCGGCTGCGGGGGGCGAGGGAACGGGGCGCGACCACGGTGTACCTGCTGCACGACGCCACGGCGGCCGGGGCCGCGTGGCAGGCCGCGACCGAGCGCCGGCTCGACGGGCCCGGCCGGGTGGTCACGCTGGGGCTGCGCCCGGCGCAGGCCCGCCTGCTGCACCTCGTGCGCGGCCCGGCCGGCGGGGCCGAGCTCGCCGCGGTGCCGCCCGCGCACCTGCTGCGAGTGCTGCGCCGGCTGCTCGGCGGGCCGCGTCCGGTGCCCGGGCCGGCGTCGGTGCGTGCCCGGGCCCGCGTCGGGTTCCTGAGCTGGCCGGGGGAGCCGGCGTGACCCGTCCGTACCGCGAGGTGCCGTTCCGTGACGAGCTGCTGGCCGACGGCACGGTCCGCCGCGCGTACGCCGACGGCCGCCAGGAGTGGCGCCGCCGCGGGGCCGGCGGCGTGGTGACATGGCGCGACAACCGCGGCCGCACGGGCGTGGACGAGCTGCTCGGCGGCCGGGTCGTCAAACGCCGGATCGGCGAGACGGCCGTGCTCTACGGGCGCGACGTCGGGTACGGGCGCACCACGTGGAGCGACGGGGTGCTCACCGTCAACCAGACCTCGGCGGGCGGACGCGCCGGGCTGATCATCGCCGGCATCGGCGCGGCGGGGCTGCTCCCGGCGCTGGTCGACCCGCCGTTCGCGATGACGCCCGAGGAGGAGGAAGCGCTGCGCCAGCAGCAGGCCCAGCAGGCGAGCAGCGGCTCCGGGGGAAGCGGCGACTCCGGCGGCGACACCACGGTCGCGGCCGACTCCGACTGGTCGAGCTCCGACGACGGCACCGGGGACGACTTCGGGTGAGCAGGTACTGGACCGGCCCCGAGCCGCGCGTCGCCGGGCTCGTGCCCGGGCCGGGCTGGGCGCAGCGGCCCGTGGAGGTCGGGGAGTGGCGGGCGGCCGGCGAGGTCACCCTGCACAACCGGCCCATGCTCGTCGCCCGGCTGGCCGCTGCCGGCGACCCCGTGCTCGACACGGCCGGCGACGTGGAGGTGCTCGCCCGCACCTGGCTCCGGCTGGGCGCGGTGGGCCTGCGGGCGGCCGACGGGATGTTCACCCTCGCGCTCGCCGGGCCCGAGGAGACCGTGCTGGTCCGCGACCACGCCGGCGCCCGCACGGCCTACTACGCGCACACCCCGGCCGGGTGGGTCGCGGCCTCGTCGCTGCGGGCGCTGCGCGAGCGGGCGGTGCCGGCCGGGCTGGGCTGGCGGCTGGACCTGCCCGCCGTCGCGACCTTCCTGACGTTCGCCTACCTGCCCGGCGCGAGACGCTCGTCGAGGGCGTCGCGGAGCTGCTGCCGGGCAAGGTCACCCGGCTGCGCCCGGGCGGGGCGGTCGTGATCGAGCCGTTCTGGGAGCCGCAGGAGCGGATCGACGGCGACCTGCCGCCGTCCGGGCACGTCGACCGGCTGCGCGCGGCGCTCGAACGGGCCACGGCCGCACGGCTGCCCGCCGGCGCGCCGGTCGCGGTGACGCTGTCCGGCGGCGTCGACTCCAGCCTGGTCACGGCGCTGGCCGCGAAGCTGCACACGCACCCCGTGCACACGTACTCGATCAGCTTCGGCGACGAGCTGCCCAACGAGCTGGCCTACTCGGGGCTCGTCGCCACGCACTGCGGCACCGTGCACCGGGTGCTGCGGGTGGACGGGGCGCAGGTCGCGGGGCGGCTCGCGGACACCGTCGCGCTGCTGGACAACCCGGTCGGCGACCCGCTGACCGTGCCGAACCTGATGCTCGCCGAGGCAGTCGCCGCCGACGGGATGACCGTCGCGCTCAACGGCGAGGGCGGCGACCCCGTGTTCGGCGGCCCGAAGAACCTGCCGATGCTGATGTTCGAGCTGCACCGCGACGACCCGGCGCCGGCCGCGCGGGCCGACGCCTACCTGCGCTCGTACCGCAAGTGCGGCGAGGACCTGCCGCGGCTGCTCACGCCGGAGGCCCGCGCGGCGCTCGCCGGGGCGCCGAGCCTGCGCCGGCTCGTGCAGCCCTACCTCGACGGGCCGATGTCCGCGCAGCTCAACCGCCTGCTGCACCTGAACCTGCGGACGAAGGGCGCGCACCACATCCTGCCGAAGGTCGAACGGCTCACCGCGGCGCGCGGCGTGCAGGCGCGGGCGCCGCTCTTCGCGCCCGAGGTGGTCGACGTCGCGTTCGCGGTGCCGCCGCGGCTCAAGCTCGCCGACGGCCAGGAGAAGGTGGTGCTCAAGCAGGCCGTGGCGGACCTGCTGCCGGACACGATCGTCGTGCGGCCCAAGAGCGGGATGCGGGTGCCGGTGCAGCAGTGGCTGCGCGGCCCGCTGCGCGACCTCGCCCACGACGCGCTGCTCTCCCGGCCGGCGGCCGACCGCGGGCTCCTGCGCCGCGACGTCGTCGCCGGCTGGCTCGCCGGGCGCGGCAGCGTGCACGCCCGGCACGGCGCCAAGACCTGGCTCGTGCTGACCCTGGAGCTGTGGCTGCGCGCCCACGTGGACTGACGGTTCGCCCGATCAGCAGTCGTCGCGGCGATCTTGCGGGCGCTACGGTCACGCCGTGGAGGCGCCCGGCGACGCGCGGCTGCCCACCGTGTCGCTCGGGTCGCTGCAGCCGTACGTGTCGGTGCTGCTCCTGGAGCCGGACACCGGGGACGCCGCGGCGGTCTTCGCCGAGTGCGCCGAGTTCCTGCGCGAGCCCGCGTCGCAGCGCATGCAGGCCACGGTCACGCTCGTGGCGGCGGGCGTCGACGAGCCGGTCTCCCGGTTCCCGCCGCTGCTGGATCTCACCGCGCTCGTGCACCGCGTCGAGCGGTCGCCGGGCTGGCAGGTGCCCGGGAGCGGGTTCGCCGACGTCGAGCACGCGCTCACCGTCGTCGCCCGCACCGGCGACATGGTCGCCGTGCTCACCGACCCGGCGTTCGCCCCGCGCCTGCAGCGCCTGCTGGACGGGCCCGCCCGGGCCGGCCGCCGCGTCGCCGAGGACGTGCTGCAGTACGCGTTCCTGCGCGGCGAGGCCAAGGGGCTGTGGCTGCGCGGGGCGCACGCGCCGCGCACCACCAAACCCGACAGCAAGATGTCGGCCGGGCGGCGGCTGCAGGACAGCCTCGACCCGGTCGTCGACGGCACGTACTCGCTGGCCTCGGGCCGCGCGGCGCTCGTGCCGGACTCCGGGCGGGTCGCGCTGCGCGGTTCGGTCGGTACCACCCCCCACCGGGGCCTGGTCTGGACCCGCCGCGCCGACTCGATGGCCGACTTCGCCGACGTGCTCGGCGATCTCTTCCGCGAGGTCCGGCTCGCCCGGGACGTCCCGGCGGGCGGGCGGGGCGTGTTCACCGAGCTGGCCGGGCGGGTCGCGGACCTCGCCGGCGTGCACGGCGCGTTCGACATCGGGTTCAGCGGCCTCGACGTCACCCCCGGCGTCGACCTCGACGACGAGGCCCTGCGGGCGGCCGCCGACCTGCTCGAACGCGCGACGTTCGCCGTCACGGGCAGCGCCGAGGACACGTCGTTCCGGCTGGACGTCGAGGTGGACGGCGCCCGGCGGCCACCGTCCAGGGCGGGGTCGTGGAGCGCGGCCGCCGTCGCGACCTCGACCTGGAGCTCGTCACCGAGGCCGACGAGCGGCTCGCCGGTGAGGTGCTGGCGGCGCTCCACCGGCACCACGACCTGCTCACCGTGTACTACCGCACCGAGCACGCGTACGTGCACGCGACGTGGTGCTCAGCCGCATCCGCCCGGCGCGGTTCCGCGGCTGGGAGTGGCACGACTTCGGGGGGTTCCGGGTGGACCGCGAGAAGCCCGCCACCAACCAGGAGGACGTGCACCGGAAGGCGGGCGGCCCGGACGACGTCTCGCTCTTCGGCTGGGTGGTGCGCCACTACCCGCACGGCTGGCTGACCTGCGACGACGGCTCAGGTGAGGTGGCCGACTTCGTACACCTGGCGCCCGACGGGATGCTGCGGCTGATCCACGTGAAGTCGGCGCGCAAGAACAGCCGGACGCGGGAGGTCGCGGCCTCGATGTACGAGGTGGTCGTCGGGCAGGCGGTGAAGAACCTCGCACTGCTCGACGACCTCGACCGGCTCGCCGCGCGGCTCGACCGCCCGGGCGCCGCCCGGTTCGCGACCTGGCACGACGGAACGAGACAACCCGACCGGGCCGGGTTCCTCGCCGCGCTGCGGGCGCGCACGCGCGAGCTGGAGACGGAGGTCGTGATCGTGCAGCCGCACGTCCGGAAGCCGGCGTACGACGCGGTGCGCACCGGCGGGGTGCGCGACGACCTGCTGCGGCTCTACCTGCTGGAGAGCCTGCTCAACGGGGCGTCGTCGAGTGTGGTGGCGCGCGGCGCGACCCTGAAGGTGCTCGGCGACCAGGGCTGAGGCGCGGCCTCCGGCCGACCGCCTGGAAAGCCACGGTCACGGCGGCAGGCGCCTGCAACGTGGCTTTCCAGGCACGCCGGAGGCGGCGGTGGACTCGTCGAAGAGGGCGTCGAGCACCCGCGCGGCCTCCGCACGGGCCGGTGCCGGCGCGGCCGGGCGGTCGACGGTGATCAGCGCCTTCCACAGCGCCCAGCCGCGGGCGCGGGCCCACGTGCCGTCGTCGGCCGGCACGAGCGACCGGAAGAGCGCGCGGCTCTCCGCGTCGAGCACGGTCCAGGAGAGCACCAGGTCACAGGCCGGGTCGCCGACGCCGCACGTCCCGAAGTCGATCACGGCGGCCAGCCGGCCGCCGGCCCGTCCGCGGGGTCGACGGCCTGCAGCGCGACGAGGAACGCGGCGAGGTCCCGGGCGAGCGCACGCAGGTCCGGCACCGGGTCGGCCGGGCGGCCGTCGATCCAGCGCCGCACCGACCACGGCCACGGGTAACCCGCCCCCGGCCCGCCCACCGCGACGGGCTCCGGGATCGGGACCGGCAGGTGCGGCGCGAGCCGCGGCAGCCAGGCGTGCTCCTTCGCCACGGCCGCGACGTAGGCCGGCGCCGTCGGGAGCCGCACGCTCAGCGTGTCGCCGAGCCGGAACGTGCGGTTGTCCCAGCCGCCCGGCCGCACCGGGACGACCGGCAGGTCCGCCCACCGCGGGAACTGCTCGGCGACCAGCCGTGCGGCGAGCGCCGCGTCGATCTCGTGCCGGTGCATGGGGCAAGCGTCGCGGCTCCGCCCGCCACCCGGCAACGGCGGTAGCGTCGCCCGCGTGCCGATCATCGACCCTCCAACGCCGAGACCGCCGCCGGGCCGCGGACGAGGGGCTGGCCAACGTGCGGTTCGAGCAGGCCGACGCCCAGGTCGCCGACCTCGACCCCGCCGACCAGCCCGCCGCCGTGCGTGCGTCCCTGGCCGCGCACCTCGGCCCGGACGGGATCACGTACGACTCGGCGATGTGGCTGGTCAGCGCCCGGCCGGCTGATACCCCCCGCACTCGGAGGCACCGTGGAGAAGGTCGACTACGACGCCCGCCTGCACGCCGTGTACGCCGCCGGCCGGCAGATGTCGCCCGCCGCCCGGCGGACCTGGACGGACGCCTTCGCCCGCCATCTGCCGCCGACCCGGCGCTGGCCTGGCTCGATCTGGGCTCGGGCACCGGGCGCATGACCCCGGCTCTGGCGAGCGCCTTCGGCGGTCCCGTCCACGGGGTCGAGCCGTCGGACCGGATGCGGGCGCAGGCCCTCGCGCACGCCGCCGACCCGGCCGTCACGTACGCGGCCGGGTCGGCCGAGCGCATCCCGCTGCCGGACGCCTCCTGCGACGCGGCCCTGCTGTTCTTCGTCTGGCACCACGTGGTCGGCCGCGCGGCCGCCGCCCGGGAGCTGCGCCGGGTGGTCAGGCCGGGCGGCACGCTCTTCGTGCAGGCGAACTTCGCCGACCGGATGCCCGACGTCTGGTGGTTCCGCGTCGTGCCGGAGTGGGAGGCCGCCGACGCGGCGCAGTTCCGGTCCGAACACGAGGTGAAGAGCGACTTCACCGCCGCCGGGTGGACGCTCGTCGCCCACGAGGAGGTCACGTGGGTGCGCTCGGCGAGCCTGGCCGAGGACGTCGAGCGGCTCAGGCTGCGGTCCGTCTCGGCGTTCGAGCACATGAGCGAGGAGGTCGTCGACGCGGGCTTCGCCCGGATCGAGGCGGCGCTCCCGTCCCTCGACGACGGGCCCCAGCACGAGACGAGCCAGCTGCTCGTCCTACGCCCGGCGGGGTGACGTCCGGTCAGCGGCGCCCGGCCCGGCGGCGGGTGCGGACGTAGGCCGCCGCGCCGGTGGCCAGCGCCAGCGCCCGGCCGGGTCCCGGAGTGGTGCCGCCGGCCGCGGCTTCCCGGTCGCCGACCTGGCGCAGCCGCCGCAGCCCGGCGGCGAGCCGGCGCAGCGCCACCACGCGGGCGGCGGGGTCGAGTGCGACCGCGGCGAGGAACCCGCCCAGCCCGAGCGCGTAGCCGTGCAGCTGGCCGGCCAGCTCCTCGGGCGTCGGGCGGTGGTGGTGCCACACGTACGCGGACGCTCGTGCGCGAGCGTGTGCCCGGCCAGCACGAGCCGGACGAGGAAGTCGCAGTCCTCGCCGGCGCGGGCCGGGGTGCCGGGGCCGAGCGCGGGGTCGAAGCCGCCGGCGTCGAGGGCCGCGACGACGTCCACGGCGAGGTTCGCGCCGACGCCGAAGAGCCCCGGTGAGAACGGGAAGACGGCCGACTCCGGCGGCGGCTGCGCCAGCGAGAACCGCCGGCGGGTGAACCCGGTGTGCCAGCCGAGCGCGTCGTCGGCGGCGAGCTGGGCGGGCGTCGCCAGCTCGGCGGCCAGCACCGGCCCGCACACGCAGGCGACGCCCTGCTCCAGCGCCGCGGTGACCCGGCCGGCCCACTCCGAGTCGACCTCCACGTCGTCGTCGACGAACGCGACGTACCGGGAGCCCCGGGCGGCCGCCTCGACGAGCCCGCGGTTGCGGCCCGCGGACGTGCCGCGCCGCGGCTCCCGCACGTACGTGACCCGCTCGTCCCCGACGGCGCGCACCGAGTGTGCGGTCCGCTCGTCCACCGGGTCGTTGTCGACGACGATCACCGAGAGTCGCGGGTCCGCCGTGCGCAGGAGGCTGCGCACGCAGCGCGCGACGCTCGCCGGGCGGCCCCGGGTGGGGACCACCACGGTGAGCGCCGCGAGCGGGGCGGCAGCGGCGGAGCGGCCCGGTCGACCGCGGCGCCGAGCCCGTCGCGCACGGCCTCCACCACTGTGGCGGCCGCGGCGTACCCCCTGGTCAGGGGCACGTCGACGGTGCCGACCGCCACCCCGCGCACGGTCACGAGGAGGCGGGCGGCGGTGTGCGCGGGGTCGGTGACGACGTCCTCGACGGGCCGGTCGACCTCGACCCGCCCGACGAGCATCGGCGCCCCGCACGCGCCGCGGACGGGCCGGGCCAGTACTGCACTGCTCATGCCTCCACACTGGGACCGGCTCGCTGTGGCGACGCTGAGTTGCTGTGAGCGCGCTGAGCGGCGATCAGGTGGAGACGGGCCCGCCGCGGGCCGCCGCGACGCCCAGCAGTCCGAGGATCAGCAGCAGCGGCACGGTGCTGACCAGCCAGCTCAGCGCCAGCGGCGGTCCCGGCTGCTCCAGCACCGGCACGGTCAGCACCGCGGTCCCGGCGCCCTCCGGGCCGTCCAGCCCGAGGGTGAACGTCCAGTCGCCGGGGGCGTCGAGCGCGAACACGTCCAGCCCCCAGACGTCCGGCTGGCGTGGGTGGCGCGGCAGCCCGTCGACGTCGGCCGGGCGGCGCAGGTTGTCCTCCTCGCCGCTCGGCGTGAAGACCACGAGCGTGCCGTCGACCTGCTCGATCCCGGTGTCGGGCGTGAACGTGAGTCGAGCGACTGCTGGGCGCGCACCGGCCACTCGCTGAACCCGACCGTCATCTCGTACGGCCCGACGGCGACGCGTTCCTGGTGCACGATCTCGACCGGCGCGTAGTCCTGTGCGGCGGCCGGGGCCGCGGAGGCGAGCAGCAGGCCGGCCGTGACCAGCCCGACGACGATGCGGCGCATCTCAGCCCACCTCCACCGCGGCCGGGCGGAGGCGGCGCAGCGCCCCGGCCAGCCGGTCGCCCAGCAGCCCGGCGCCCACACCGAGCACGGCCCCGACGCGATCGTCGCGACCGCTGCGCGCCGGCCGCCGGGGAGGGCATCCCGCCGAAGAGCAGCGGCTGCCACGGGAAGGTCGCCGCGAGCGCGGCCCCGCCGAGCGCGCCGCCCACTGCGTACGCCGCCGCCGTGCGGCCGCGCAGCAGCAGCACCGCCAGCACGATCGCCGCCGCGCCGAGCGGCAGCGTCGCCGGCATCAGCATCGGCAGCCGCGGCAGGCCGTCGTTGTAGTCGCGGATCGGCAGGCCCTCGGCCACGGCGTAGAGCCGGGTGGCCCACGGGCTGAAGAACGAGAACGCCACCTGGGTCGCCACCAGCACCCACGCCGTGACCGCCGTCGTGACCAGGCTCCGGGTGAACGACGCGACGCACACCAGCGCCGTCATCGAGATCAGCGCGAGGGTGGCGGCCTGCCCGTCGACCGCGCCCCATGGCGGCAGCGCCACCAGCACGACCATCGAGAACCCGATCAGCATCACCACGCTCCCGACGAGCGCCGCGCGGGCCCACGCCTGCCCGGCCGCGGCGGCGCACGTCATGACCGAGCCGATCATCACCAGCATCACCGACGTCAGCAGCCCGACGTGCGGCGGCGACGCGATGATCGCGTCGAAGCCGTAGATGCCGTGCCACCACTCGTCCCACAGGCCGTAGAGCAGGAAGACCGCGGCACCGACGCCGGACACCAGGTAGCCCAGCGGGGCCTGGAACACCCCGAACACAGCGACCGGGCGGCCGCCGACGGCGGTGTCGACCCGGTGCCCGGCCCGGGTGGCCGCCGTCGCGGTGAGCACGACGGCGAGGCTGACCAGCCCGGAGACCGCGGAGCCCGCGTAGATGAACAGGTGCGGCAGCGTGAAGAACGTGTCGGGGCCGACGTCGGAGTGCCACTGCACGTCCCACGCGAGCCCGACCAGCGTCGACAGCGACCCGAGCAACAGGATGCCCGCGGGCACCCACGGGCGGGCCAGCAGCCCAGCCTGTGTCATGACGATTCCCTTTCCTCGATTCACGGTCCGACGACCACGGGGAACACGGCCTCGGCCGGTCCGCCCGCGCCGTGCACCACCACCGCGACGTCCCAGCGCCCGGCCATGAACAGCTCGACGCCCACCGCGCGGTAGCGCCCCGGCGCCGTCGCGGCTGCGGTGACCGGGACGCTCGCGTGGCCCATCGCGGACATCACCGGGGCGACCACCACCCGTTCGGCGGGCGGGCCGGTCACCTCGACGAGCACGTCCCGGGCGCCCACGGACGGCGCCGCGACCAGCAGCCGCACCTGGTACGGCCCGGCTCCGGCGACGGCGTCCACCCCGGCGGGCGGGCGCGGCCAGAGCAGCAGCACCACCGCGGCGACGGCGGCGAGCGCGACGGCGGCGAGGCTCCAGCGGGCCCGGACGGTCACGAGCCGGCCTCCGGTCCCGCGGCGACGTCGACGTCGACGGGCACCGTGAGCACCCGGTAGTCGCGCTCGACCTGGAACCACAGCCGGTGCCGGCCCGGCGTCGCGAAGGTGTAGACGAACTCGACGCGCGGCCCGCCGGTCGCGACGCTCTCGTCCGGCGCGTTCCCGCTGCCCATGGCCCCGACAGGCAGCGCGTGCACGTGCCCGACGCCGCCGTCCGGGCCGGTGGTGACCAGGTGCCCGGCCATCCCGAGCCACGGCTGCAGGTCGCGCACGGGCCGCCCGTCCCGGCTCAGCTCGATCCCCAGCACGGTCGGCTCGCCGGCCACCAGGCCGGTCGCCTGCACGTGCGCGGCCGTGCCGTCGGCGAGGATACGGTCGCCGGGGCCGGGGGCACCGGAGTCCACCCCGGCGACCGCTGGTCCGGATGCCGCGACGGCGGCGGACACCACCTGCACACCGCCGCCGCGGCGCTCGATCTCGGCGAAGAGCCGGTGCGTGCCGCCCGCGGCCGGGGTCAGCCACACCCGGTAGTGGCCGGGGCCGAGCCGGACGGGGTGCACGTGGGCGAACTGCCCGCCCGGGCCGAGCACCATCAGGTGCAGCAGCGCGTCGTGGTGCACGACGAGGTCGTCGGCGGGGCGGCCGGTCGCGCCGTCCACCAGGCGCAGGTCGACGGGCCCGCGCCGTCCGGCGGTCAGCTCGGCGGACGCGAGCAGGTTGACGTGCGGCGGCGCGACCGGGGCGGCGACCGGGCGGGCGGGTCCGGGGAGCCCGGTCAGGGGGTCGGTCTCCGGCTCCGGGATGCCCGCGGACAGCAGCGCGGCGGTGGTCGCGACGACCACGGCGGCCACGGCGCCGGCGCCCAGCGCCGTCGGCGGCCACGCCCGGCGCCCGAACGCCGCCGCGGCCAGCGCCGCCAGCAGGAGCGTGCCCGCGGCCGTGTACCCGCCGCTCACCGTCCACTCCCACGGCGCCATGACGTCCTGCGGCACCACGAACGGCAGGCGTGCGGTCTCCCGGCCGTCCGCGACCGACAGCTCCCAGCTGCCCGCGCGGTCGACCTGCAGCACCCCGCCGGCGAACCCGCCGCCGTCGGTCAGCCGGACGTCGGTCTCGTTGCCGGCGGGCGCGCCGCCCCACGGCGCCGCGCCGATGCGCAGCACCCCGCCGGGGCTCTCCGCGTGGTTGACGACGTCGACCCGCAGCGGGCCCGGCACCTGCCCGACCCGGCGGATCACGACCGTCAGCTCGCGGTCGCCCAGCGAGGCCGCGATCCGCAGGTCGGCGCCCACCACGCCGCCGTGCGCGGACGCCGGCGCCGCACCGGCGAGCAGGCCGGCCACGACGGCCGTCGCCACCACGAGCCCCCGCGTTGTCCTGGTCCCGAACCGCACGTGATCACCGTGGCCCGGCGGCGCCCGCCCGCACAGCGCGTGGACTCCCAGGCCCGGGACGGGGAGCCGTACCCCTCGGGTGCGGTTACCCGCACCTCGGTTCGTCGGGGGTCACGCGTTGAGGTAGCGCAGCACCGCGAGCACCCGGCGGTGGTCGTCGGGGTCCGCGGCCAGCCCGAGCTTGGCGAAGATGCTCGTGCAGTGCTTCTCGACGGTCCGCTCGGCGATGGCCAGCCGGTCGGCGATGGCCTGGTTGGTGCGGCCCTCCGCCATCAGCCCGAGCACGGCCCGCTCCCGGTCGCTGAGCGCGCGCAGCGGGTCGTCGTCGCCGGCCCGGCGCTGCACGAGCTGGTTGATCACGATCGGGTCGAACGCCGACCCGCCGCTGCCCACCCGCCGGACGGCCTCGGTGAACTCGGCGATGTCGGTGACGCGGTCCTTCAGCAGGTAGCCCACCCCGGTCGCGCCGCCGTCGAGCAGCTCGACGGTGTAGCTGACCCGCACGTACTGGGAGAGCACCAGCACACCGGTGCCGGGATGGCGGCGACGGATGTCGCGCGCCGCGCGCAGCCCCTCGTCGGTGCGGGTGGGCGGCAGCCGGATGTCGACGATCGCGACGTCCGGCCGGTGCCGGCCGACGGCCGCGAGCAGCGCGTCCGCGTCCTCGACGGCCGACTCGACGGTGACCGCCGCGTCCGCCAGCAGCCGGGCGAGCCCCTCCCGCAGCAGCACGTTGTCCTCGGCGATCACCACTCGCACGGCAGCTCCGCCCGCACCCTGGTGCCGCCGCCCGCGGGGCTCGTCACCCGGAACGTCCCGCCGTTGTCGGCGGCCCGGGTGGCCAGCCCGCGCAGCCCCGACCCGGCCGGGTCGGCGCCGCCGCGCCCGTCGTCGGCGACCTCGACGACGAGCCGCCCGCCGTCCTGCTCGATCCGGACGGCCGCGTGCCGCGCGTCGGCGTGCTTGGTGACGTTGGCCAGCGCCTCGGCCACGACGAAGTACGCGGTGGTCTCGATCTCCGCCGACGGCCGCCGCGGCAGCGCGACGCTCAGCTCCACCGGGACCGGCGCGACCAGCGCCAGCTCCCGCACCGCCCCCTCCAGCCCGCGCTCGGTGAGGATCGTGGGGTGGATGCCCTGGGAGAGGGCGCGCAGCTCGTCCAGCACGGCGAGCGACATGTCCTTGGCCTCCGCGATCAGCGATCGGGCCGTCGCGGGCCGGTCGGCCAGCGCCGACTCCGCCACGCTCAGCGTCATCGGGATCGACAGCAGCCGCTGCTGCACGCCGTCGTGCAGGTCGCGCTCCAGCCGCCGGCGCTCGGCCTCGGCGGCCTGCAGCACGTGCCGGCGCGACTCGTCCAGCTGCAGCAGCCGGGCCCGCAGGTCCGCGGTGAGCCGCTCGTTCCGCAGCGCGAGCGCCGCGGCGGTGCACGCGGCCTCGATCAGCGTCGGCTCCTCCAGCAGCACCGGGTCGTGCATGAGCAGCGCGACCCGTTCGCCGCCGCGGTCCACCCGGGTCGCCACCCGCGCCGGCCCGTCCGGCGGGACCACCGTGCGCCCGTCCGCGTCGACGTACTCGCCGGCCTCGGCCACCCAGTAGCCCACGGTGAGCGTCGGGTCGTGCAGCGCCTTGGCCAGCGCCGGTTCCAGGCCGGCCGGCGCGGGCGTGCTGCCGAGCTGGACGACCAGCTCGGCCACCCCGCCGCGTTCGAGCCGGGCGCGCAGCTCGTGCGCGAGGTAGGCGAGCGGCACCGCGACCAGGCCCAGCTTGAGCCCGCCGACGTCCAGCAGCGCGCCGTCGGGCGTCCACAGCGGGTTGCCGGCGAGAGCAGCACGACCATCACCGCGGCCGCGGCCAGCACGGGCGTGAGTGAGCGGCGGCCCGGCACGCTCGTGCGCCGCCAGCGCACCCACTGCAGGGCCGTGACCAGCGCGCCGAGCACGATCGCCACGAAGAGCCCGGCGTCGACCACCAAGGAGTCCGGCGGCCCGCCCTCCAGGAGCGGCGTGAGCAGCAGGAGCGTGTTGGCGTAGGCGAGCGCGACCACCGTGCGCAGCAGCGGCGAGCCCATCCGACCGGTGGGCAGCGCGGCGACGAGGTGGATCAGCACGGCCGTCCAGCCCGCGGCGAGCAGGCGTTCCACCACGGGGTGCACCGGCAGCGCCAGCGAGGCCAGCAGGAGCAGCGCGCCGACGGCCACGGCCAGCGGCCCGACCCGGCCGCGCGGGTGCTTGCGCCAGGCGAGCGCGCCCATCGCGAGGAAGGTCGCCGCCAGGACCGACGCTCCGGACACCGGGTTGCCGAGGATGTCGATGACGGCCGCCTCCTTCGCCCCTGAGGCGATCGCCGTCGAATATAGCCCAGCTCCAGAGGTCAGACCGGGACCTCGGCCGGGCTGCCCGGCGTCAGCCACCGCACCGCCGGCCGGACGTCCGCACCGGTCGCGACGAGCTCGCGTTCGACGTCGCCGCGGCCCTGCGAGAAGTGCGACCAGCCCTCGTAGTGCACCGGGACCACCGTCCGCGGCCGCACCGCCCGGCACAGCTCCACCGCGTCCCGGGCGGTCAGCGAGTAGTGCAGCGGGCCCGTCACCGGGAACCTGACCGCGCCCAGGTGCAGCAGCGCCACGCTGACGTCGAACCGGTCCGCGACCTGCCGGACGCCCGGGTAGAGGACGGTGTCGCCGGACATCCACAGCACGCCGTGCTCCTGGCCCTCCCAGCGCAGCGCGAACCCGACCACCGTGCCGACGACCGGCCGGCTGAGCGGCGGCCCGTGCCGGCACGGGGTGGCCGTGATCACCAGGTCCGGCCGGCCCGGTGCGGTGAGCGTCGTCGTGGCCCACGGGGCGAGCCCGCGCACGCCGCCGCCGAGCCGCAGCGCGCCCGGCTCCGTCGTCACGACCGTGCCCGCCTCCCACAGCAGCGCACGCCCGGCGTCGTCGAGGTTGTCGGCGTGGTGGTCGTGGCTGAGCAGCACCGCGTCGATCGGCCCGACCTCCTCGGCCATCAGCGCCGGCCCGGTCAGCTTGCGCGACGACGTGCCCCAGCCGAACGCGTAGCGCCGGCCGGGACCGTCGAACGTCGGGTCGGTGAGCAGCCGCCACCCGGCCGCCTCGACCAGGGCCGTCGGCCCGCCGACGTGGGTGATGCGGACGGTGGTCACGCCCGCCGCATTGTGCCGTAGACCCCCCGCGTTATGGAGCCAGAATGCACTTTCTGGCCACCCCACCGTGCATTGTGGAGCCAGAATGCACTTTTGGGGGCGCCTCAGACTGCACTGTGGAGCCAGAATGCGGTCTTGAGGGCGGGCGTCAGCGCACGTGGGGGATCAGCTCGGCCAGCAGGTCGAAGACGGCACGGCGGTCGGCGTCGTCGAGGGGCGGGCGGGCGGCGTTGGCGCCGATCAGCAGCAGGTGGGGGAGCAGGGCGGCAGTCCGGGCGCGGGGGTTGTCGCCCGCGACCCGGCGCCACAGCTCCTGGACGAACGCCAGCCGGGCCGCGTCGACCCGCTCCTGCACCCCGCGCGCGGCCGGGTCGCCGATGGCCCATGCGCGCAGGGCGCGGTCGAGGTCGGCGTCGAACAGGTCGTCGAGGCGGGCGGGGAGCGAGCGCAGGGCGTCGGCGGGCGGGAGGCCGGCGAGCTCGCCCGCGGCCGCGTCGAGCACGTCGGTCTGCGCCCGTTCGACGCGGGCCAGCAGCGCCTCGCGGTAGCCGTCGATCCCGGCGAAGTGGTGGTGGAACGAGCCCTTCGTCAGCCCGAGGCGGGCGGCGAGCCGGTCGATGCGGACGCCGCCGGGGCCCTCCTGGGTGAGCACGGCCACGCCCTCGCCGAGCCACAGATCACGCGTCGACACGCCGCGACCATACCATACCGTTTGGTATGGTCCGATCCATGACCGTGCTCCCGGATCCGGTGTGGCCCGTCGTGGTGCTCGCCGTCATCTCGTTCGGCGACGGCCTGATGTGCCTGCGGCCGCTGCCGTTCATCGCGCAGTGCTTCGAGGACGTCGGGTGGCCCCGGCGGCTGTGGTGGCTGATGCCGCCGGTCAAGTTCGCCGCCGCGCTCGGGCTCGTCGGCGGGATCTGGGTCCCGGTGCTCGGGCTCGTCACGAGCGCCGCGCTGGTGGCCTACTTCGCGATCGCCATCGCGATGCACGTGCGGGCCCGCGACCTCGGCCGCAACCTGTTCGTCAACGCGACGGCGATGTTCCTGCTCTGCATCGGGACGCTGGTGTACTCGTTCCTGGGGTAGCCGTGCAGGTCAGGCGAGCACCGGCTGCGCGGGGAAGTACGCGTTGCAGCCGGTGAGGCCGGTGTCGAAGCCGCGCTGCATGCTCGCGGTGCGTTCGGCGAGCGTGCCGTGGTCGCGCGCGGTGCCCTCGGCCGACGCGATGACCTCGAGGATCGCGTTGATGTCGTCGACGTCGTCGGTCTCCAGCCGGCCCTGCTGGTTGACGAAGCCGACCCACGCGCCCGCGATGCAGTCGGCCTGGTTCTCCAGCGTGATCAGCGTGAGCCGGTCGACCGGCCGGATGCCGGCCACCCACTGCACGTGGTGGCCCCACTCGTGCGCGATGCCGACGGCGGCGGCCGCGTCGCCCTGTGTCGTGTAGAACTCGAAGAGCTGGTCCTGCCCGACGTAGACGGTGTCATCGAGGCCGCAGAAGGCGTACACCAGCGAGTCGGCCACCGAGCCGCAGCCCGTGGTGGTGCGCGTGCCGGCGGCGACGTAGACGTAGTCGGGGCTGGGCATGCTCGCGTACGACGCCCGCGAGAACTCGTCGACCCACACGATGATCTGGTCGTAGAACGCCTGCATCTCCGGGTAGCCGTAGCAGTTCTCGAGGCTCGCGCACTCGGGCCCCTGAGCGGGTGCCTGCGCCGGCTGCGCGGCCTGCGCAGGCGAGACCAGTACCGCCAGCATCGCCCCGCACAGCACCGCCCTGCCCAGCACCGCCGCGAACCGCCTGCGCATCGCTCGTCCCCCTGGTCGCCGCCCGTCACCTGCCAGGGAGTTGTTACCAGGGGCGGCGATCACCTTCGGCCGAAGCGAACGCTCACCCCTGGACGGCGCAATGCCGGGGATCGATCCGGATGTCCGTTACGCCCGTTCGGCCTACTCGTGCACCGTGAGCAGGTGGGCGAGCACCTCGGTGTGCAGGGCGGCGTCCCACGTGCGCGGCACGCCGTCCAGCTCGCGAACGGGCGTGGCCAACCGTCCGCTGGAGCAGAGCCAGAGCGAGCCGGCGCGGTGCAGGTCGTCGACGGTCAGCCGCTCGACCGCCGTGGCCAGGCCGCGCCCGCGGGCCCACGCGAAGACGCGGCCCTGGCAGGTGCCCTCCAGGATGCCGAGGTCGCAGGGCGGGGTGACCAGCCGGTCGCCGAACTGCGCGACGACGCTCGACGTGGGCGCCTCCAGCACCTCCCCCTCGCTGCTCACGAAGATCGCGTCGTCGGCGCCCTTCGTGCGGGCGTGCCGCAGCGCGGCCATGTTGAGCGCGTACGAGAGCGTCTTCGCCCCCTGCAGGAGCCACGGCGCCGTCGTCATCACGTCGGCGGGGTAGCCGCGGGCGAGCGTCAGCACGGCGACGCCCTCGGTGCGGACCCGCGTCGCGTCGGCGTTCGGGAACGCGAGCACCCACCCGCTGCACCGTCCGGACCCCTCGACACCGCGGGTCATCACGAGCTTGACCAGCAGCTCCGGCACGGGCGGGTGCGCCGCGACCGCCTCGTGCACGGCCCGTCGCCACACCTCGGCCGCCGGGGTGGGGAGGTCGAGCATCGCGGCCGAGCGGGCGAACCGGGCCAGGTGCGCGCCGAGCGCCTGCGGGTGCCCGCCCACGGCGTTGACCGTCTCGAAGATCCCGTCGCCCCGGCTCACGCCGAGGTCGTCGACGCGCAGCAGCGGGACGGCGGGGTCCGCGCGTACGGGGTCGGCCGGGGCGTCGGCGACCGTGGGCGAGGGCAGGACGACGAGCACGGTCTCGGGCACGGCGCGAGGATACGGACGGACCGGGTATGGCCCGGGTCACGTGCTCAGCCCGGCCTGCCGGAGGATGGACCCGAGGGTCCCGCGGGCGAGGGAACGATCACGACGCGGCCGTCCGAGTGACGGAACTTCGCGTGGCTGCCCTTCGTCGAGCGGTGCTCGAAGCCGGCCGATTCCAGGGCCTGAACGACCTGCTTGCCGGAGGCCTGGGGAAGCGCAGGCTCACGCCGGGATGCGGATCTCGATCGGGGTCACGAGGGGGTGCTCGAAGCTTGCGGGGACCTCGTCGTCCTCGAAGTACAGCTCCAGCGCCTCGCGAAGGTTGGCCAACGCCTCGTCGACGGTCTCGCCCTGGCTGGCGACCTCGATCTCCAGGCAGCGGGCGACGTACCACTCGCCGTCCTTCGCCACGGCGGCGGTCAACGTGCGGGCGACGTCCATGTGGTGAGTCTAGGCCGTGTCGGGATCTGGGTGACAGCCGGCGAGGCGCTGGTCAGGCAGCCGCGACCGGCTGCCTGACCATCCGGGCCGCCAGCTCCGCGAACGCGACCGCCAGCACCGCCCACAGCACGGCGTGCCCGCCGAGCGAGGCGATCCGGAAGTCGTAGAGCACGGTGGCGGGGAAGTCGGCCGGGGTCTCCGTCACCGCGGGCAGCAGGGCCGCGACCACCGCGACCACGACGATGTACCCGCGCCCGCGGCGAGCACCGCGTTCCACCACCCCAGGCGGGCGGCGAGCCGGCCGGCCGCGACGGTCGCCGCGACGGCGAGCACCACGGAGAGCAGCACGAGCACGACGTAGAGCCCGGTGCGCTGGCCGATCGTGCCGTCGTCGGTGGACGCCGGCGGGTTGGACGGGTACTTGAGGAACGGCACCAGGATCACGGCGAGGAACCCGACGAGCGCGACCACCACGGCCGTGCCGCGCGGGCCGAGGCGGCCCAGCCGGCCCTGCGCGACCGCGTGCACGAGCGCGAGGATGCCGCCGAGCGCCACCCCGTACACGACGTAGGCGACGGCGAGGCCGAGCCCGCTCTGCACGCCGCGGCTGACCAGCTCGCCGTGATCGTGCTCACCGGCCGCGACGGCGAGCGCCTCCTCGTAGGCGAGGGCGCCCTCCAGCGTGGGCTCCCCGACGAACCGGGCGAACAGGAAGGCGACGAGGCCGGCCACGAGACCGGCGACCATCCCGCGGACCAGCAGTGAGCGCACCATCCCGGCCGCCGTCAGTGGCACGGGAAGCCGAGCAGATGCCGGCCGTCGTGCACGAACTCGTGCAGCGTCTCGCCGGAGAACACCGAGGTCGCGCCCTGGTCCATCCCGACGAGGTAGAGCAGCGCCAGCAGGACCACACCGCCGAGGACGGCCCACGGCGCGATCTCCCGCAGCGGGATCGGGGCGGGTGCGCTGATCGGGCGTTCGGCGGCGGCCTGGGACACGGGACCCCCTCGGAAGGATGAACACCTGAGGAGTTGCGCAGGTGAGTTTTGGCGTGCGTCCGGCAGGTGTCAAGGCCCCGCCGAACGGGTTCACCTCCCGATCAGTGCCATTGGCCGGCGCGCCGGACGGGTATTCCGTCAGCACCGAGTGGCACGTACTGGAGGTGATCCCGATGGACGAGAACAGCTCGCCCGACGAGGTGACGTTGGTCTCCGCAATGGAGACGCTCTCCCAGTGCGACGGTTACGCGGTGCTCGCAGGTGACCCCAGACGGGGGAGGTCGACGCGCACGGCCCGTACGACGGGCTGGCCGCGACGATCGAGGCCGACCGCCTCCGCCGGGACTTCGACAGCGGCGGCCTGGAGGACGTCACCGTCGAGGTCGTCCGCTGGCACCGGGCCTGACGGCCGATGACCCGCGTGGTGATCGTCGGGGGCGGGTTCGCCGGGTTCCAGGCGGCCCGCTCCCTCACGCGTTCGCTGCCCGACACCGCCGGTGTCGAGGTCGTGCTGCTCAACCCCACCGACTACTTCCTCTACCTTCCGCTGCTGCCCGAGGTCGCGGCCGCGGTGCTGGACCCGCGGCGGATCGCGGTCTCGCTGCCCGCCGCGCTCCCCGGCGTCCGGTTCGTGCCCGGCGCGGTGACGGCGGTCGACCTCGCCGCGCGCCGGGTCGGCTACACCGATCCCGAACGGGGCACGCACACGCTCGGCTACGACCGGCTCGTGCTGGCCGTCGGGAGCGTCAACAGGCTGCTGCCGATCCCGGGCGTCGCCGAGCACGCGCACGGGTTCCGCGGGCTCGCCGAGGCGCTCTACCTGCGCGACCACGTGACGCGCCAGATCGAGCTGGCCGCCGCGGCGACGGACCCGGCGGAACGGACGGCCCGCTGCACGTTCGTCGTGGTCGGCGCGGGCTACACCGGCACGGAGGTCGCGGCGCAGGGCCCGCTGCTCACCGCCGCGCTCGCCCGCCGGCACGCCGAGCTGCGCGACCAGCCCGTCCGCTGGATGCTGCTCGACCTCGCCGGGCGGGTGCTCCCCGAGCTGGACCCGCGGCTGGCGCACGCGGCCGACCGGGTGCTGCGCGACCGCGGCGTCGACGTGCGGACGGGCACGTCGGTCGAGGAGGCGACGTCCGGCGGGGTGCGGATCACCGGCGGCGAGCACGTGCCGACCCGCACGCTCGCCTGGTGCGTGGGCGTGCGCCCGGACCCGCTGGTCGAGCACACCGGCCTCGCGACGCGCAAGGGCCGGCTCGTCGTCGACCCGACGCTCACGGTGCCCGGCCATCCCGACGTGTTCGCGTGCGGGGACGCCGCGGCGGTGCCCGACCTGACCCGGCCCGGCGAGCTGACGGCGATGACCTCGCAGCACGCGACCAGGCAGGGCCGGCTCGCCGGGCGGAACGTCGCCGCGTCGCTCGGGTACGGCCGCACGCGCCGCTACAAGCACCACGACCTGGGGTTCCTCGTCGACCTCGGCGGCACCCAGGCCGCTGCGAACCCGCTGGGCGTGCCGCTCTCCGGGCTGCCGGCCAAGGCCGTGACCCGCGCCTACCACCTCGCGACGCTGCCCGGGAACCGGCTGCGCACGGCTGCCGACTGGCTGCTCGACGCCGTCGTGGGCCGCCAGACCGTGGAGCTCGGGCTCGTCCGCTCCGGCGCGGTGCCGCTCGTGACGGCCGAGCCGAGGGATCACGTCGGCGCTAGCCGTCGGCCCAGTCGTCCAGGCGGGCCAGGTCGGCGGGGCCGAGCGTGCCCGAGCGGACCAGCTCGACCAGCAGGTTGTGGTTGAGCTGGTTGCCGATCGGGGAGGGCACCTCCTTGGCCGTCAGCCCCGGGACGCCGCGCGCGGACAGCCGTTTGCGCACGTCGTTGGCCCGGTGCTCGACGCGCTTGTAGGTCCAGCCGCCGTCGGGGTCGAGCTGGGTGAGCTCCTCGGCGGCCTCCTGGCGGGCCAGCGGCTGCGCGTTGGGCTCGTTGCGCAGGTAGCGGCGGCCGAGCACGGTGAGCGCGAGCCGTTCGCTGCTGCTCAGCGGCCACGCCGAGCTGGCCGGGCTGTGCGTGCCGTCGTCGTGGCGGGGCCGCGGCAGCGAGCCGTCGGAGCCGACGACGAACAGCTCCAGCAGGTGGCGGCGCTGCCCCGACCCGCTGACGAACAGCGCCGTGTAGCCCGCCGCGAGCGGCACCGGCTCGGCGTTGGGGAAGAGCGCGCCGGAGGGCAGGTGCATCGGGCGGCGTCCGGTGTTGTGGACGTGCCAGCGGCCGTGCTCGTAGGTGATCGCGCCGTGCTTGCGGCTCACCCCCTGGTCGTCGGCGCCGACGCAGACGTGCACCTCGTCGGCCTGGCGTCCGAACAGCACGGTGCGGCCCTCGCGGGCGGCCAGTGTGATCCCGCCGCCGATGCTCTGCGCGATGAGCGTGTCCCGCGCGGTCGTCACTCGACACCTCCTCCACTCCGCCGACAGGGGTGCGCCGCCAGGATGACCGGTCGGCGGCGCGGGCGCGAGACCCCGTGCCGGGACCCCTCCCCGCCCCCGCGGGTAGACCGGTCCCGTGACGACCGCTGGCGAGGAGAAGCTGACGGGTGGCGACCGGCTGGCCGGCCGCTACCGGCTGCGCGAGCTGATCGGCGCCGGCGACATCGGGCTCGTCTGGCGGGCGACCGACGAGGTGCTGCACCGGACCGTCGCCGTCAAGCGGATCGGGCAGGCCGACGGCGGCCGGGCCGTGGAGGAGAAGGCGCGGCGGCTGCTCAACGAGGCCCGCATCGCCGCCCGCCTCGACCACCCGCGGCTGCTGCGGCTGCTCGACGTGGTCGTCGAGGACGGGCTGCCGTGGCTGGTGCTGCAGCACGTGGAGGCGCGCAGCTGGGCGTCGCTGTGCCAGGAGCACGCGCCGCTGCCGCCGCGGGCCGCGGCGCACGTGGCCGCGCAGGCGGCGGAGGCGCTGGCCGCGCTGCACGCGGCAGGTGTGGTGCACGGCGACGTCACGCCGGAGAACGTCCTGGTCGACCGGGACGGCGAGGTCAAGCTCGTCGACTTCGGGATGGCCCGGCTGGTCGGGGAGGGGGCGCCGGAGACTGCGGCGATGACCGGGGCGCGGGACTACCGCGCCCCGGAGGTCGTCGCGGGTGCGCCGCCCTCCCCGGCCGCCGACGTGTACGCGCTGGGGGCGGCGGTGCACGAGGCGGTCGGGGGGCCGCCGGTGGTGGCGGGGCTCCCGCCGTCACCGGCGGCGGGGCCGCTCACGTCGGTGCTGGTCGGCTGCCTGCGCCCGGACCCGGCCGACCGCCTGGACGCCTCCACGGCCCGCACGCTCTTCGCCGCCGTGGCGGCCGACGCCTGAGGAGCCGGCGGGTCACCCGCAGACGGTGAGCAGGTCCTCCAGGGAGTCGACCACCGCGTCGGCGCCCGCCGCGCGCAGCGCCCGCCCGGTGGAGTAGCCGCCCGTCACGCCGACGGCCGTGAACCCGGCCCGCCGCGCCGACGCCATGTCGTAGGTCGTGTCGCCGACGTAGACGGCCCGGGCCCGGCGGGGACGCAGTACGCGCAGGTGGGCGGCCTTGTCGCGGACCCCGGTGGCGACCTCGCCGAGCAGGTGGGCCAGGCCCGCGCCGGCGACGTCGGCGTGCACGGCCTCGGCCCCGGCCGCGGACACCACCCCGGTCAGCGCCCCGCGGGCGACGAGGTCCCCGAGCACCGTGGCCGCCTCCGGCCGGGGCGCGGCCGGTTCCGTGGCGAGCGCGGCGTTCCACTCCCGCTCGGCGGCGGGCGCGTCGGGTGCGGCCACGCCGAGCCCGACGAGCCACCGGTCGAGCGGGAGCGCGAACCGGGCCCGGAACTCCTGCGGGCTCAACGGGCCGAGCCCGCGCCGGGCGAGCACGGCGTTGGTCGCCCCCACCGCCCGGCGCAGGTCGGACATGATCGTGCCGTTCCAGTCGAACACGACCATGAGGTCGGACAGCTCAGTGGGATCGGGACTCACGAGCGGGCCATCATCTCCGCACCACGGGGCAGGTCGGCGGCCGTGCCGAGGGCCAGCCCGGAGCCGGCCGCGAACACGAGCACGTCCGCCGGGTCGGCGGTGACCACGACGTGCTGCCCGGCGGACGGCACCCCGTCCGGCGGCGTGCGCAGCCGCATCGGCGCCCCGGCGTTCTCCACGGCGCCCTCCACGTCCAGGTGCAGGATCGTGGACGGCCCCTCGTGCTCCACGAGCGTGACGAGCGCCCGCGCCCGCCACGGTCCGTCGCCGCCGAGGTGCAGCTGCTCCGGCCGCACGCCCAGCACGACGGCCTCGCCGTGGTCCGGCCCCGATCCGAACGGGGACGTCCCACCCGGCTCGATGGTGAGCGTGTTCATGGGCGGCGACCCGATGAACCCGGCGACGAACAGCGACGCCGGCCGCCGGTAGAGGTCGTCGGGGGCGCCGACCTGCTCGACGCGCCCGGCCCGCAGCACGGCGATGCGGTCGGCGAGCGCCATCGCGTCGGTCTGGTCGTGCGTGACGTGGATCGTGGTCGCGCCGGTGCTGCGCAGCACCGACGCGATCTCCGCCCGCAGCGCCAGCCGCAGCTGCGCGTCGAGGCCGGAGAGCGGCTCGTCGAGCAGCACCACGCCGGCCCGGCGGGCCAGCGCGCGGGCGAGCGCGACGCGCTGGCGCTGGCCGCCGGACATCGCCCGCGGCTGGCGGCGCAGCAGGTCGGTGATGGCGAGCCGCTCCGCCACGTCCGTGGCGCGGGCGTGCGCCTCCTGGCGGGACAGCCCCAGCCCGTGCCGCAGGCCGAGCGTGATGTTGTCCAGCGCCGTGAGGTGCGGGTAGAGCGCGAAGTGCTGGAAGACGATCGCGACGTCGCGCCGGTGCGGCGGCAGGTCGGACTGGGCGGTGCCGCCGATCAGCACCTCGCCCCCGTCCGGCTCCTCCAGCCCCGCGACGATGCGCAGCAGCGTGGACTTGCCGGAGCCGGACGGGCCGAGCACGACCAGGCTCTCGCCGCTCGCGAGCGACAGGTCGATCCCGTCGCAGGCGACCGTCTCGCCGAACCGCTTCGTGACCCGGTCGAGCACCACGGCGGTCATCAGCGGACCGCCGACTCGATGCGCCTGATGGTGTCGGGCAGCACCGCGTCGACGGCCTCGCCGCCGGTGAGCCGCTGCACCATGTCCTGCATGAAGACGTTCACACGCGGGGTGGCGTCGCCGTGCCAGCCGCCCCACGGGGTCGGGGTGCCGGTGTAGGTCCACGAGTAGCCGGCCTGGCTCGCGACCAACGGGTCGGCGGCGAGCCGGGCGGCGGCGTCCTTGTCGACCGGGATGTAGCTGTAGTCCTTCGAGCTGGTCGTGATGACGTCCGGGTCGAGCATGGTGCCGATCAGCTCGGCGCCGAACGCGGCCTTGCAGGCGTCCTGGGAGAGCACCATCCAGCCGTTGCCGCCGGCCGGGAGCGACGGGCTGCCGCCGTCGGGCACCGGCATGTCGGTGATCGTCCAGTTGAAGCTGTCGCCGACGGCCTTCATCGTGCCGGTGGCGGCGGCCGGGCTCGTCACCATGTAAGCGAGCCGCCCGGTGTTGAAGAGGTTGGTGGCGTCGGCGGAGCCGACCGGGTCCTGCAGGCCCTCGGCGCCGAGCTGCTGGTAGACGGCGAGCCCGTGCGCGCCGTCCGGGCCGGCGAAGCGGGGGTGCCGTCCGGGTTGACGAACGGCGCGCCGGCGCTCTGGATCATGGCCTGGGCCACCCAGTCGGCGATGCCGTCGCGGGGGAGCTGCACCGGCGCCGTCCCGGTGGCCGCCTTGATCCGGCGCGCGTTCTCGACCAGCTCGGACGTCGTGGCGGGCGCGGTGGTGATCCCGGCCTGCGCGGTGATGTCGGTGTTGGTGTAGAGCACCGGCACCGACACCTGGAACGGCGCCACGAACACCTGGCCGTCGACCGTGCCGATCGGCAGGAAGCGCTGGTCGTAGCTGGGCTTGAGGCGGGAGACGTCGATGGGCTGGGGCTCGTACTGGTCCACCCAGAACCGGATCTGGCCGAGCCCGACCATGATCACGTCGGGGCGGGCGCCCGCCGAGATGTCGGCGACGATCTGCTGGGTGAGCTGGTCGTAGCCGGTGGTGGCGCTGGCCTTCAGCTCCACGGTGAGGCCGGGGTGCGCGGCCTCCAGCGCGGTCTTGGCGAGCTGCGCGGCGACGTCGCCCTGCGGGGCGTACTCCGCGACGAGCGTGACGCCCTGCGGGTCGCAGGCGGCGGCGTCCGCGGCGACGGCGGCGGGGGCGGTGTTCGAGCCGCCGCCGCAGGCGGCGAGCAGGACGGTGGCGGAGGCGGCCAGCGCGAGCAGCGCGGACCGGCGGGTCCGGGTGGACATGGGTGTGCTCCAGGAAGGCACGAAGGGGAGGGGGAGGGATCAGCCGGGCATCTCGCCGCCCGCGACGCCGGCGATGAACCGGCGCTGCGCGACGAGGAAGAGGATCACGATCGGGGCGGTGATGATCGCGGCTCCGGCGGCGAGCGCGCCGAAGTCGAAACCGGTGTCGGCCTGCTGGAAGATCGCCAGCGCCAGCGGCGGCGTCCGCAGTGCCTCGTCGCGGGCCACGAGCAGCGGCCACAGGTAGTCGTTCCAGTGCACGAAGATCGAGAAGACGGCGAACGTGGCGATGGCCGGCGCGGTCGCGGGCACGACCACGCGGCGCAGGGTGGAGAACGTGCGCAGCCCGTCTGCGCGCGCGGCCTCGAGCAGCGCGTCGGGGATGGTCACCATGTGCTGGCGGAGCAGGAAGATCCCGAACGCGCTGGACGCGAACGGCAGCACGAGCGCGGTGAGCGTGTCGGCCAGGCCCGCGGAGCTGACACCCAGGAAGAGCGGCAGCGCGGTGGCCTGGGTGGGGACGAGCAGGCAGCCCAGCACCACGACGTAGAGCGTGTCGCGCCCGCGGAACCGCAGCTTCGCGAACGCGTACGCCGCGGGAATGCAGGTCAGGAGCTGGAGCGCGAGGATCGAGACGGTCACGACGGCGCCGTTGAGCATGGCCGTGCCGAGGTCGGCGCGCTGCCAGGCGCGGGCGTAGTTGCCGAGGTCGTAGGAGTGCGGGACGGGCGCGAACCCGTCGACGTGGATGGAGTCGGCCCCGGCGACCGACGTCCGGAGCATCCAGAGGAACGGGAAGACGGCGACCGAGACGGCGAGGACGACGAGCCCGGCGCGCACGACCCGCCAGAGTGTCCGCTCGCCGATCACCGGGCACCCCCGGTCAGCGCGCCGCGCCGCAGGACACCGACCGCGACGAGCACGACCAGCAGCAGGGTGGACAGCGCCGCGCCCTGGCCGAGGTCGTAGTAGCTGAACCCGAGCCGCCAGGTCATGGTGAGCACGGTCTCGGTGGCTCCGAGCGGGCCGCCCTGGGTCATCACGTTGATCGTGTCGAAGACCTGCACGGACTGGAGCACCACCAGCACCGTCACGAACACCGTGATCGGGCGCAGCAGCGGCAGGGTGACCAGCCGCAGCTTCGTCAGGCCGGTGATCCCGTCGGCCGCGCACGCCTCGTGCACGGCGGTCGGGATGCTGGTGAGCCCGGCCAGGTACATCACCATCACCAGCGCGACGGCCCGCCAGACCCCGACGGCCGCGACGGTCGGCAGCGCCGTCGCCGGGTCGCCGAGGAAGTTGACGGGCCCCACGCCGACCAGCCCGAGCAGCTGGTTCGCGAAGCCGCCGCGCAGGTCGAAGATGTAGCGGAAGACCACCGCCATCGCCACGAGGTTGGCGGTGAACGGCAGGAAGAGCAGCGTCTGCGCGAGCTTGCGGCCGCGGGTGAGCGTGCTCGCCAGCAGCGCCAGCGCCAGCCCGATCGCCATGCTCGGCACGATCGTCAGCGCGCAGTACACCAGCGTGTTCACCATCGACTGGAGCACGGCCGGGTCGGCGAGCACCCCGGCGAAGTTCTCCGGGCCCACCCACGTCCACTCGACTCCGTTGGTGAGGTCGATCCGGAAGAGGCTCCCGGCCAGCGCGAGCACCCCGGGCAGCACCACGAACAGGCCGATGAGCAGCAGTGCCGGGGTGAGCAGCACGGCGGCCGTGGGCCCGTGCCCGCGGCGGCGGCGCACGGCCGGTGCGATACCGCCGCCCGTCCCGGGCCGTTCGAGTGTCGCGGTCATCGCCGGCCGGCCCCGGCCACCGTGGCCACGTCGAACGCGAGCACGCCGCCGTCGGTGCCGACCAGGATCACGAGATCGTCGGTGACGACCGCGGGCGCCGCGACCGGCGTGCCCAGCTCCACGCCCCCGACCCGCTCGCCGGTGGCCGCCGACAGCACGTGCAGCACGCCGTCGAGGCCCGGGACCAGCAGCGTCCCGTCCAGCACTGCGGGCCCGGCGAAGACCGGGTGCGGGGTGCGCTGGTAGCTCGACATCGCGAACGGCGCGGGCGCGTCGATGCTCGTCGTCCAGAGCGCGGAGCCGTCCTCGCGGTCGAGCAGGACCACGCCGTTGCCGGAGTCGACGGCCGCGATGCCGAGGTCGGTCGCGACGGGCGTCGCCGGGTTCCACGGGAGCGTCATGGGCCGCCGCCAGACGGTGTCCCCTCCGGCCGCGTCGATGCGCGCGAGGAAACCGAGCCCGGAGAGGAACAGGTCGCCGGTCTTCGGGTCGACGAGCGGGGTGCCGATCGTCGTGTCGCCTGCGCTGATCGTGATGCTCACCGCGCGGGGCTGCGGGGCCGCCGGCCAGCGGGTCGCGCCGGTCGCCACGTCCAGCCCGACGAGCGTGGTCGGCGTCGGCCACGACCCGACGACCAGCGTGTCCCCGGCGACGACGGGCGCCGCGTGGTCGACGATCGTCTGGTACGGGCTGAGGTCGGTGCGCTCCCAGCGCCAGCTCCCCGGTGGCCGCGTCCAGGCCGCGCAGGTGGGTCATGTCGCCGACGACCGCGACGCCCTCGTGCACGAGCGGGTCGGCGAACGCGAAGAGCCGCAGCGGGTCGGGCGAGGGCACCCGCCAGCGCTCGGCGCCGTCGGCCAGCGCGAGCCCGACGACGTCGCCGCTCACCTCGACGGCGATCGCGAGGTCGCCGGCCACCGCCGGGGTGCCCTTCACGGCCGAGCCGAGCGCGGCCCGCCAGCGCAGCGACCCGTCACGCAGGTCGACCGCGTCGACGCCGCCGGCCGGCCGGTCCTCGTCCTTCACGGCGGCGAGCACCAGGTCGCCGGCCACCCGCACGGCCGCGCGGTGCGCCGCGCCGGGCAGCTGGTGGCGCCAGCGCGCGGCGCGGGCGCCGCGGCCGGGACCTCCGGCACCGAGAACGTCGCCCGCGCCGGCCCGTCGACGGTGCGGGTGCGCAGCGCGATGCGCTCGCCGTCCCACGTGACCACGCGGAACGAGGGCGGCGAGAAGTCCAGCGCGCCGAAGAGCGGGGTGGGCGTGTTGACGTGCAGCGTCGGGCCGACCTGCACCACCCGCGAGGTGTGCCGGTGCCCGGAGAACGTCGCGACCGGCTGCCACGGCAGCCCGTCGAGGATCGAGGTCCACGGCTGGTCGTGGGAGAGCAGGATCCACGGCGTGCCGGCCGGCACCGACTCCAGGTCGGCGCGCAGCCACGCGTCCTGCACCAGGTGGTCGAGCCCGATCTCGTGGGTGTGCCAGTCCAGCGCGACGACGTGCAGGCCGGGCAGGTCGAACGAGTACCAGCGCGGGCCGAGGTGGCGCTCGTAGCCGGCCGGGTCGCCGGTGTGCAGCGCGTAGCCGGTGCGGCTGACGAGACCTTCCAGGGTGCCGGCGATGTGGTCGTGGTTGCCGGGCAGCAGGTGCAGCGGCAGCGGGCTGGCCGCCGCCGCGGACTTCAGCGCGTCGTACTCCTCGTCGAGGCCGAGGTCGGTGAGGTCGCCCGTGGCGATCACCGAGCGCAGGTCCGGCTCCAGCTCCGGCAGCCGGGTCAGGAACCGGGTGAGCGCGGCCTCCGTGCCGATCTCCACCGGCTGCGGGTAGAGCTGCCCGAGCCGCGGCCCGGCCCCGACGTGGATGTCGGAGATGTGCACGAACCGGTGCGGGAACACGTCCGGTTCGGGGTCGAGCACGAAGTCGAACTCGGGCAGTGCGGCCGGCACGAACCAGTTCTCGCTGGTGAAGCCGGCGGGGCGGGTGACGAAGACGAACGGACCGGTGGGCTGGATCGAGAACGAGCCGTCGTGGGCGGTGGTGGTGACGGTGACGCCGTCGCTGACGAGCACGCCGGGCCGGGGCTCGCCGAGGCGCGTGCGGACGTGTCCGCGCATGGGTTCTCCAGGGCGGTTCGGTGTGAGAGGCGGGGGAGTGCGCGGCGATGCGCTGGTGACTCAGATGCGGTGCTCGACGAGCACGTCGCCGGTGGCGGCGAGCGCGTCCTGGGCCTCGGGGCGGCGCAGCGCGATCGACACGTAGATCGCGTCGAGCACCGCGAGGTGGACGAGGCGGCTGGTCATCGCCTCGATGCGGTAGGACGTCTCCCGGCTGCCGGCGACCAGCAGGTGGTCGACCAGCTCGGTGAGCGGGGAGTCGAGGAAGCTCGTGACGGCCACGGTGGTGGCGCCGGCGAGCCGGGCGGCCTTGGTGACCGCCAGCGTCTCGGTGGTGGACCCGGTGTGGCTGATCGCGAAGCAGACGTCCGCGGGGCCGAGCATGCGGGCCGTGACGTGCTGGACGTGGACGTCGGCGGGAAACGTCGCCGGCAGCCCGATCGTGGTGAGCCGGTAGGAGATGTCCGCGGCCAGCGGCGCGGACGTGCCGACCGCGGTGAACACGATGCGGCGGGCCGCGACCAGCCGCTCGACGATCCGCTCGAACGCCGCGGGGTCGACGGCGCCGCCGGCCTCCTCCAGCGCCCGTGCGGTGCCGGTGAACACCTTGCCGAGCACGTCGCCGGGCCCGTCCGCGCTGCGGACCTCGTGCAGCAGCTGCTCCTCGACCGGGATCGACTCGCGGGCCAGCCGCAGCTTGAGGTCCTGGAAGCCGCGCAGTCCCAGCCGCTGGCAGAACCGCACGACCGTGCCGACCGACGTGCCCGAGAACGACGCCAGCTCGGTCACCGACATCTCGAAGACGTGCAGCGGCTCGCCCAGCACCGCCCGGGCCACCCGCTGCTCGGCCGGTGACAGGCCGGCGGTCCGCATGCGGATGTCCTCCATCAGGCGGGGCTGCCCGGCGCCGGTCGTGGTCACGCAGCGCAACCTACGGAGCGGTCGTGAACGCGCGTCCGTCGTCGCGTGAACGACGGACAAACGTTCCATCGACGGAACCACCATGGAAATGGGTTCCGGTCGCAGGCGCCCCCCGCTGAGTGCGCGGCTATGCCCGGATCGTCATGCGCGCGACGCGGTCGCCGCTCACGTCGAAGGCGAAGTGGCTCGGCCCCTTGAAGCCGTCGCCGCCCACGAGCGCGGTGACGACCACCGCGCCCTCGTGCTCGTTCACGGCTGTGACCTGCAGCGACGCCCGCACGCCGATCAGCTCGCCGTCGCTCCACGTGCGGATGGCCTGCGGGCCGCGGAACTCGCGGCCCCAGTCGTCCACGACGCCGTCGGGCGTGAAGCAGCCGAGGAACCCGTCGGTGTCGCCGCGGTTCACGGCGTCGAGGAGGGACTGCACGGGGGAAGGTGCGGTGGAGGTCATGCGGCGCGCGTACCCGCTGGCGCCCGGCTAGCGCTTCACGGGTGCGGCGAGCACCTCGTCGAGTGAGTCGCGGTGGCCGAGCAGGGGACCCAGACCGGTGATCTCCAGGACCCGGCGCACGATCGGGGGTCCGCCGACCGCGGCGAACCCGACGCCGGCGTCCTGCGCGGCGTCGCGGCACTCCAGCAGCACGACCAGCCCGGTGGAGCCGCAGAAGGTCAGGCCGGCCATGTCGACGACGACGTTCCCGGGCCCGGCCCGGACCGCGCCGAGGGCCGCGTCGCGCAGCAGCCCGGACGTCGCGGTGTCGGCCTCGCCGACGGGCGCGACGACCCGCACGCCGGGCACGGGCTCGGACACGGCCACCCGCAACAGGTCGAACGGGACCTCTGCGCGTGTCACCTGCACGTACGGCAGCTCCGCTCCCGCCTCTGATCTTGCGTCTGCTCGTGCCTCTGCCATCACCCGTCCCGTCCCCGCCGATCGTCCCCCGACGATCGCCCCCGGCCTGCTCTGGGTGGCGCCCCGGACCACCATGCTCCCCGGGCCCGGCCCGGCGCAAGGATCGGCCGGAAGCCCGTCGCCTACGCTGCCCTGCGGTACCGGCAGGCAGGACGACCACGGACGGGAGCGGATGACGGCGACGGGGGGCACGGCCGCGCTGGTCTCGCCGGCCGCCGACGCGACCGCCCGCGCCCGGTGGCGCTCGCTCGTGCTGACCGACCCGGTGGCCCGGCTGGTGCGCAACGCCGCCCACACCGGCATCGACGATTCCGCCTACGACCTGCGGCAGCTCGCGCTCGCGGCGATCGACCTCGTCGTCGGGTCGATGGGGTTCGCGCGTGAGACCACGGTGGACGAGGTCGTCGACACGCTCACCGGGCTCGCCGCCCGGATGCGGCCCGCGCCCGAGTGGGCGCAGGAGTGGCAGGACGTCGCCCAGGCGGTGCTGAAAGGGCTGCTCAACGACGCGCACGAGCAGCGGAGATTCACCTATCACTTCGCCGAGATGGGCCCGGACGGGACGCGGTGGGAGCACTACAGCTTCCGGCTGCTGTCGCTGCGCGACACCGAGTTCGGGCCCGTGCTGGTGGCCAGCGACCAGGCGATCACGCTCTACCTGCACGGCCTCGACGTCGACCTGGAGGACGCCGACCGGGCGCTCGCGCACGTTCTGCAGCGGCAGCTGGAGGACCAGCGGTTCGACGCCGCGGCGCGCACGGCCGCGCAGGCCGAGCGCACCAGCGTCGGGCTCGCCGCGACGCTCGCCGAGATGCTCGACGCCACCCGCCGCGACGTCGGCTCGACGGACTGGGCCACCGACCTGCCCGAGCGGCTCGCCCGGGCGCGCCGGCACGTCGAGGTGCGGATCGAGGAGGACGACCGGCTGCTGGAGCACGTGCAGGGCGGGCTGGACGCCGAGGCGTCGCCCGAGGTGCGGGCCGTGTCCGGCCGGATCGTCGACCTGGTCGGGCGGGCCAAGCAGGTGCACCTGGACCTGGAACGGCGCCTGGTCGGCGCGCGGGACGTGTTCCTGGCCGCGCACGTGCGGCAGCGGATCGCCCGGCGCAGCCGGCTGCGGATGTTCACGGCCGGCCCGGACCTGCTGGTGCCCGCGCTCGCGCTGCCCGCAGCGGACGCCGCCGCGGTGACCGACGCGTTCGCGGGCCGCGCGCTGGGGGTCACGGTGCCCCGGCTCGTCCGGTTCGACGACGTGCTCGACGCGCTGTGGGCGGTGCCGCGGGTGGCCGAGCCGGTGCCCGTCGACGCCGAGGACGTCGTCGTGCCGGACGTGACCGAGGACCCGCAGGGCTACCCGGACGCGTCGTCGCCGCGGCGCGGACGGCGCTGCAACGCGTGGACGAGGGCCCGGCGCGCCTGTCCGAGCTGCTCGCAGGCGTCGAGGAGCCGGAAGTGGCCGAGCTGCTGGTGCTCTCGGCGCTGTGGGCGTTCGCGCCCGACCCGTCCGACCGGGACGAGGAGACCGGCGCGGCGGCGGGCGTGCTGGCCGGCGGGCTGACGGCCCACGACGACGGCGCGGCGCTGCGGCACGCCCTGGCGGGCGGGCGGGACCTGCTGCTCGCACGGCCGCAGCGGGAGATCACCGAGGAGGTCCCGGGATGACGGCGAGCGTGGCGGCCGACCTCACCGACGTGCGCGCGGCGGCCGAGCTGATCACCTTCGGGCTGGCCCGGCGCGCCCGGCCGGTGGAGGGCAGCGACTACCGCGCGCTGCTCGACCGGTACCGCACCGAGCTGCGGTTCAAGGACGTCGTCGACACGATGGCCGAGGGCCTCGGCCTGGAGGTGCTCGGGACGCCGCGGGCCGGGATCGTGCTGGTCCCGGAGCCGGGCGGGCCGTTCGCCACCCGGATGTCGGACCTGCGCCCGATGGACCAGGACGAGCGGCTCGTGTTCGGGCTGGTCCTGGTCGGGATCGCGGCCTACGCGTACCCCAACGAGGTCGACTTCGACGACCCGGAGACCAAGCTCGTGGACGTCCTGCGGATCGACGAGTTCCTGCGTGCGGCCATCGCGGCGCTGCCTCCGCCGGACCTCGACGGGCGGGCCCGCGCGGCCGCCGACGTGTACGCCGACCTGCCCTCGTTCGTGCCGACGCAGACCGGGCGCCGGGCCCGCGGCTGCACGCTGCGGGCGGTGGAGGAGGTCTGCGGCTGGCTCGTCGAGCAGGGCGCGGCCCGCGAGGCGCCCACGCTCGGGCCGGACACCTACCACCTGACCGACCGGTTCCGGCTGCTCGTGGCCGACAGCGCGGGCAACGCGGCGCTGGAGGCGCTGCGCACGGTCCGGGCGGCGGCGCAGCAGGAGGAGGAGTCCGGGTGAGCGCGGTGGACGTCCTCTGGAAGATCCGGCGGGTCCGGCTGGACCGCATCGGCCCGTCGGCCGCCCGGTTCCTCGACGTCGAGCTCGACTTCCGCGACGGCGACGGGCACCCGCTCGACACGATCCTGTGGCTGCGCAACGGCGGCGGGAAGTCCACGGTGCTGTCGCTGATCTGCGCGCTGATCCGGCCGGGCCGGCGCGACTTCCTCGCCACCGCCGCGACCGGCAAGCACCTCGAGGACTACGTGCTCGGCGCCGACACCGCCCACGTGGTGGTCGAGTGGTCGGGGCCGAGCGGGCGGCGGCTGGTCACCGGCGCCGTCCACGAGTGGGCCGACCGCACGCAGCCCGCCGACCCGAACCGCGACCACGACCGGCTCCACTCGCGCTGGTACGCGTTCACCCCGGCCGAAGGCGCGCGGAGCTGGACCTGCTGCCGTTCCGCACGGACGGACCGGACGGCCGGCAGACCCCGCTCGCCGAGTTCGCCGCGGCCGTCCGGCGGTGGGACGCGATCCCGGGCTGCGGCGCCACCGTCACCAAGGAACCGGACCGCTGGCGGCGGCTGCATCGACGAGCACGGCCTCGACACCGCGATCTTCACCCCGATCCGGCGGTGGGACGCGATCCCGGGCTGCGGCGCCACCGTCACCAAGGAACCGGA
>MKJX01000218.1 GCA_001942415.1 Pseudonocardia sp. CNS-139 | reverse complement strand
GGGATCTCCTCGTGGTCGCGACTGCGTCATGTCTGATACGTATCCGGGTCACCAGTTGTGGTTGCGCATCGCGCACTCCTCATCGGTCGTTGGGCCGTTCAGGGTGTGGTCTCACCAGTTGTGGTTACGCACTGCAGCCACTCCTTCCGTCCACTCCTGTTCGCATTCCGAACGGTTGCTGCGGGCTCCGCGGGTCACCAGTTGTGGTTGCGCACTGCGGGTCACCTCCGTGCTGGTCAGGGCCGGGTCCAGGGCTGTTCGAGGGCCGGTGGCGGGATGGTCTCACCAGTTGTGGTTGCGCATCGGGCGCTCCTCTCCGCACAAGTCGGGTGGCTGTCGTCGGTCACCAGTTGTGGTTGCGCACGGGTCCTCCTCGATGGGCCGGGATCGGCGGGCACTTTTGTCACCAGTTGTGGTTGCGAAATTCGATCACCTCCCCGTTCCGCGTCTACTTCTTACAGAGTCGGTCACCGGTCGGGATGATCCCGCGACTCGGGCCGACAGCGGTGGATCGTTCGGGAACTGCGCGTTCTCAGGCGGGGACGCCGTGGCTCCGGAACGGGCGCCCGCACGGCGGCAGGCATACCCCCGTCGGCACGAGGAAGAGCCCGCCATCCGGCCTACCTAACTCACCCGAAAGTGGCATTGGTCACTGTTCGTGGCTCTGAGCTGCTTCACTGTTACACGACCGGGTGGTGCCGCAACTCTTGCGTGTGGTCTTGGCTCGGGGCGTTGGACTAGGCTGGCGCCCCGTACCCCCGGGCCGAGGGTTCCCCGCCTTGAGCCGCGGCACGTCGACTGAGAGCGCGGATGGCTGTAGACGGAGCGAACGACGACGGGACGAGCGGTCCACGGGCCCGGTGGACCGCCGTGCACCGTTGGCCGCTCTGGGGCCTGTCCGGTCGCCTGCTCGGGCCGGTGCTCGTCGTCGAGGCCACCGCGCTCGGGCTCGTCGCGCTGGGGCTCGCCGGCGGCCCGATCCCGACCGTCCCGCAGCTGCAGATCGCCGGTGTGCTGTGCGCGCTCGGCATCGCGCACACCGAGATCTCGCTCGGCGTCGAACGCGTGCGGCGGCGCTTCACCGACGGCAACCACGTCGACCTCGGCTCGGTCTGGACGTTCGCGGCCGCCGTCGCGCTGCCCGGCGCGTGGGCCGCGCTCGTCGCGGTGATCGTGCACTGCCACCTGTGGTGGCGGGCCTGGCGGCTGCGCGTCCCGGCCTACAAGCAGGTCTACAACTCCGCCACCGTCGTGCTGGCCTGCCTCGCGGCGGCCGCCGTGCTCGGCTACGCCGACGGCCTCACGGGCGGCGCCCCGACGGTGGGCGGCCACGAGCTGTGGGCGCTCGCGCTCGCCCTGCTCGTCTACACCACCGTCAACAGCTGTCTGGTCGCCGGCGCCATCGCGGTGAGCATGCCGCAGGCCAACCTCAGCAAGGTCTTCGCCTCGTGGGACGAGAACGTCCTGGAGATCGCGACGCTGTGCCTGGGCGCGCTGGTGGCGATCGTGCTGGGCATCAACGGCTGGCTGGTGCTGCTCGTGCTCCCGCCGCTGCTGGTGCTGCACCGCGCGGTGCTCGTGCGCCAGCTGGAGGAGGCGGCCCGCACCGACGGCAAGACCGGCCTGCTCACGGCGGCCGCGTGGCACGCGCAGGCCGAGCGGGTGCTGCGCCGGGGCCGCGGCGAGGACGGCCCGCAGGGCGTGCTCGTGCTCGACCTCGACCACTTCAAGGTCGTCAACGACACCCACGGCCACATCGCGGGCGACCACGTGCTCGCCGCGGTGGCCGGCGCGCTGCGCGCCGAGGTGCGCGAGGGCGACCTCGTGGGCCGGTTCGGCGGCGAGGAGTTCGTCGTCCTGCTCACCGGGCTGGCCATGGCCGGCTCCGGCGACGCCGGCGCAACGAGCTGGAGAACGTCGCCGAGCGCATCCGCCGCCGGGTGGCCGCGCTGCGCGTCGAGATCCCGACGCCTGACGGCCCGCTGACCGTCACCGGGCTGAGCGTGTCGATCGGCGGCGCGGTCGCCCCCGAGGACGCCGACCTGCGCGGCGTGCTGCAGGCCGCGGACACCGCGCTCTACGCCGCGAAACGCGCCGGGCGCAACCTGGTGCGGCTGGGCCGCGCGCTGCCCGTCCCGTCGCCGAGCGCGAGCGCCGCGCCGCCCGCCGCGGCCGGTTGACCAGGCCAACATCACGCAGGGTGACCTGCACGTAGCACAGGTCCACCCCGATGAGCGATGTCAGACCTCCTGACACCTCCACGCCGCCTCACTAGCCTCCGGAAGTGAGCCGGATCGCTGCGGCAACTCGGTTGCTGGGATGGAGGAAACGGTCGTGCACGAGCCGTCCCCGCCGGAGGAGCGCCGCCCGTTCTGGCGGCTCCCGCCGCGGGCCATCGCGGTCGTCCTCGCCGTCGAGGTCGGGGCCCTCGCGCTCGTCGCCGCCCTCGCCACCACCCCCACCCCCGCCGAGATCGGCCTCGCCGGGTTCCTCACGCTGCTCGCGGTGGTCCACACCGAGCTGGCCACCGGCATCGAGGCGGGCCCGCCGCCGGGCCGCGGAACGTCCTACTTCGACCTCAGCTCCGTCTGGCGTTCGCGGCGGCGCTGCTGCTCCCGCCGCTGCTCGCGGCCTGCGTGATCGCGCTGGTCTACCTGCACCTGTGGCAGCGGGTCTGGCGCCCCACGCACACCCCGCTCTACCGGCACGTCTACACCACGGCCACCGTGCTGCTCGCGGCCGGCGCCGCGCACGCCGTGGTCGCGAGCGCGGGCGGCCTGCCCGACGGCCCCGAGGACGTCGTCGGCGTGGTCAGCGTCGCGCTGGCGGTGCTGCTCTACGTCGTCGTCAACAACATCCTGGTCGCGGCCGCGCTCGCGGTCACCCGGGACCGGGCCGGCATCCGGGAGCTGGTCGGGCGCTGGGACGACAACGCCGTCGAGGTCGCCACCCTCTGCATGGGCGCGCTCGCGGCCGTCGCGCTCGGCTCCACGCCGGGGCTGATCGCGCTGGTGCTGCCGCCGATCCTCGTGCTGCACCGTGCCGTGAAGGTGCGCCAGCTGGAGGAGGAGGCCAGCACCGACGCCAAGACCGGCCTGCTCAACGCCGCCGCGTGGCAGGCGGAGGCGGCGCGGGCCGTGCGGCGGGCCCAGCGCTCCGGCGGGTCGTCGGCCGTGCTCATCCTCGACCTCGACCACTTCAAGCTGGTCAACGACGCCTACGGGCACCTCGCCGGCGACGTGGTGCTCGCGGCCGTCGCGGGCGCGCTGCGGGCCGGCGTGCGCGACCAGGACGTCGTCGGCCGGTTCGGCGGCGAGGAGTTCGTGGTGGTGCTGCCCGACCTCGCGCCCGGGGCCGCCGGCCACACGCAGATGTACGAGGTGGCCGAGCGCGTCCGCAAGCGGGTCGCGGCGCTCGACGTCGCCGTCCGCACGCCCGACGGCGACGGGCTCACGGTCAGCGGGCTCACGGTCTCGGTCGGCGCGGCCGCGGTGCCGGCCGACGGCGCCGGCCTGGAGCAGGTGCTCAAGGCCGCC
This sequence comes from Pseudonocardia sp. CNS-139, assembly GCA_001942415.1. GTDB lineage: Bacteria > Actinomycetota > Actinomycetes > Mycobacteriales > Pseudonocardiaceae > Pseudonocardia. The sequence goes on along the minus strand of MKJX01000218.1, from coordinate 33,665 downwards.
GACGCGGCGCTGTACACGGCCAAGCGCGACGGGCGCAACCTCGTGCGCGTCGCCGGCGGGGCGGCCGTCCGCGACATCCCGGCGCCGCGCGCGGCCAGCTGAGGTGTTCCGTAAGCTGACCAGGGTGACGGTGTTGCGATCAGTCCGTGGCCCGGCAGACCTGAAACGCCTCGAGGCCGACCGGCTCCCCACCCTCGCGGCCGAGATCCGCCGCGAGCTGGTGACGTCCGTGGCCCGCACCGGCGGCCACCTCGGGCCCAACCTCGGCGTCGTCGAGCTGACCATCGCGCTGCACCGCGTGTTCGACTCGCCGCGCGACACCATCATCTGGGACACCGGGCACCAGGCCTACGTCCACAAGATGCTCACCGGCCGCCAGGACGGCTGGGAGCGGCTCAAGAAGACCGGCGGGCTGTCCGGCTACCCGTGCCGCGCCGAGAGCGACCACGACCACGTGGAGAACAGCCACGCGTCCACGTCGCTGTCGTGGGCCGACGGGGTGGCGCGCGCCTACGCGCTCACCGGCCAGCGGCGCAACGTCGTCGCGGTGATCGGCGACGGCGCGCTCACCGGCGGGATGGCCTGGGAGGCGCTCAACAACATCGCCGCGGGCAAGGACCGCAACGTCATCGTCGTCGTCAACGACAACGGCCGCTCCTACGCCCCCACGATCGGCGGGCTGGCCGACCGGCTCGCGTCGCTGCGGCTGCAGCCCGGCTACGAGCGGGTGCTGGAGGCCGGCAAGCACGCGCTGGCCAGCACCCCCGTGGTCGGCCGCCGATCTACGCGGGCCTGCACGCGCTCAAGGCCGGCGCAAGGACGCGCTCAGCCCGCAGGAGCTCTTCTCCGACCTCGGCCTCAAGTACTTCGGGCCGGTCGACGGCCACGACATCGGGGCCATGGAGTCGGCGCTGCGCCGGGCCCGGCACTTCGGCGGGCCGGTCATCGTGCACGCCGTCACGCAGAAGGGCCGCGGCTACCCGCCGGCCGAGAACGACGAGGCCGAGCAGATGCACAGCCCGTCGGCGTTCGACCCCGAGACCGGGCTGCCCACCGGGCCGCCGTCGGTGAGCTGGACCAGCGTGTTCTCCGAGGAGATTGTGGCGCTCGGCGCGCAGCGGCCGGACGTCGTCGCGATCACCGCGGCCATGCTCGGGCCCACCGGCTGGTGCCGTTCGCGAAGGCGTTCCCGGAGCGCTGCATCGACGTCGGCATCGCCGAGCAGCACGCGCTGACCTCGGCGGCCGGGCTCGCGCTCGGCGGGATGCACCCGGTCGTCGCGCTGTACTCCACGTTCCTCAACCGCGCGTTCGACCAGCTCCTGATGGACGTCGCGCTGCACGGCAAGGGCGTCACGCTCGTGCTGGACCGGGCGGGCGTCACCGGCAACGACGGGCCGTCGCACAACGGCATGTGGGACCTCTCGCTGCTCGGCATGGTGCCGGGCATGCGGGTCGCCGCCCCGCGCGATGCCGGCACGCTGCGTGAGGAGCTGGCCGAGGCCGTCGCGGTCGAGGACGGGCCCACGGCCGTCCGGTTCCCCAAGGGCGCCGTGATCGAGGCGGTCCCGGCCGTCCGCCGGGTCGGCGGGGTCGACGTGCTGCACGAGGCCGCGGACGCGTCCGTGCTGATGGTGTGCGTCGGCGCGTTCGGCGACCTCGGGGTCGCGGCGGCGCAGCGGCTCGCCCAGCAGGGGGTGGCCGTCACCGTGGTGGACCCGCGGTGGGTGCTGCCCGTGCCGGAGGTGCTCGTCGGCCTGGCCCGCGCGCACAAGCTCGTCGTCACGGTCAGCGACTGCGGCCGCCACGGCGGCTTCGGCTCCGCGCTGGGCGACGCGCTGCGCGCCGCCGAGTGCGACGTGCCGCTGCGCGACCTCGCCATCCCGCAGCGGTTCCTGGACCACGGCAGCCGGGCCGACGTGCTCGCCGCCGCCGGGCTCACCGCGCAGGACGTCGCGCGGCGCGTCACGGAGTGGGCGGCCGCCGGGTCCGGCGTGCAGGTGCCCGAGGAGGCGTCGGAGGAGCCGGCCGCGTCGGAGGAGCCGCGCTGATGCGCGTGCTGGTCGTCGAGGACGAACGTGCGCTGGCCGACGCCGTCGCCCGCGGCCTGCGGCGCGAGGGCCATGGCCGTCGACGTGGCGTACGACGGCGACACCGGGCACGAGAAGGCGCTCGTCACCCGCTACGACGTGGTGGTGCTCGACCGGGACCTGCCCGGGATGAGCGGTGACGGGCTGTGCGCGGAGATCGTCGCGTCCGGGGCCACCACCCGCGTGCTGATGCTGACGGCGAGCGGCACTCTCGCCGACAAGGTCGACGGCCTCTCCCGCGGCGCCGACGACTACCTGGCCAAGCCGTTCGACTTCCCGGAGCTGGTCGCGCGGTGCCGGGCGCTGGGCCGGCGCGCCACGCCCGCCGTGCCGCCGCTGCTCGTGGCCGGCGACGTCGCGCTCGACCCGGCGCGGCGCACCGTCCGGCGGGCGGACCGGCCGGTCGAGCTCACGCGCAAGGAGTTCGGGGTGCTGGAGGTGCTGCTCGGCGCCGGCGGGGCCGTCGTCAGCAGCGAGGAGCTGCTCGAACGCGTCTGGGACGAGAACGCCGACCCGTTCACCACCACCGTGCGGGTCACCGTCATGACGTTGCGCAAGAAGCTCGGCGACCCCGGCGTGATCGAGACCGTGGTCGGCGCCGGGTACCGGGTGCCGGCCGCCGGCTGATCGGAGTGGCGCGGTGCTGCTTCGCCGCCTCGCGCGCGGTGTGGGCCTGCGGCCGCGCCTGACGCTCGTCTGCACGGGCGTGGTCGCGCTGGTCAGCGCGCTGCTGCTGTGGCTGGGCTGGCTGCTCGTCGGCGGCGTCGCGCGCGCGGTGCCGGCGCTCCCGGCCGGCACGTCCGTGCGTGTCGGGGACGTCGACGTGCCCGCGGAGCGGCTGTCGGACGCGCTCGGCGAGGCCGCCCGGGCCGACGTGCTGCGCGCGGGGCTCGTCGCGTTCCCGCTGGTGGTGCTCGCGGCCGCGGTCGTCTCGTGGGTGCTGGTCGGGCGGTGCTCGGGCCGCTGCAGGCCGTCACCGCGACGGCGCGGCGGCTCGGCGTCGAGTCCCTGGACACGCGCACGGGCCTGCGGGCGCCCGCGGCGAGGTCGCCGAGCTGGCCGCCGGGTTCGACGCGATGCTCGACCGGCTGCAGGCCGCGTTCGACGCCCAGCGCAGGTTCGTCGCCAACGCGAGCCACGAGCTGCGCACGCCGCTCTCCGTGCTGCGCACCGAGGTGGACGTGACGCTCGCCGACCCGGACGCCGACGTCGCCGAGCTGCGGCGGATGGCCGGGGTCGTGCGCGACGCCACCCGCCGGGCCGACGACCTCGTCGCCGGGCTGCTGCTGCTGGCCCGCACCGAGGGCGCCGAGCTGGCCGAGGTCACCGCGTGCGACCTCGCGGACGTCGCGGTGCCGGCGCTCGCCGCCGTCCGGGCCGAGGCCGGCCGGCGCGGGCTGCGCATCCGCGTGGACACCGCCCCCGCGCCGACCCGCGGCGACCCGGTGCTGCTGGAACGGGTGGCCGGGAACCTGCTGGAGAACGCCGTGCGGCACAACGTCGACGGCGGGTGGATCGAGGTCTGCACCGGCGCACCCGACGGGTGCGCGCGGCTGCGCGTCACGTCCAGCGGGGCGGTGATCCCGGGCGACCGGGTGGCGGAGCTGTTCGAGCCGTTCCGCCGCGGGCCGGTGGCCCGCACCGCCGACACCCCCGGCTCCGGCCTCGGCCTCTCGATCGTCCGCGCGGTGGTGACGGCCCACGGCGGCCGCGTGCACGCCGAGCCGGTCGACGGCGGCGGCCTGAGCGTGACGGTGGATCTCCCCGCCCCACTGCCGGGAAAGCCACGTTCGGGGCGGTAGCCGCCCGGAACGTAGCTTCCTAGGCGTCGGGTGGGCGGCTCTCAGCTGCGCGTCGCGAGCGCGCCTTCCAGCAGGTCGGCCAGCAGGCCGACCTGCCACGGGCGGGCGCCGCCGGCACCCAGGGCGGCGCGCACGTCGCCGTCCGCGGGGGGCGTCCAGCACAGGCGGCGGAGCAGGTCGGGCTGCAGCAGGTTCTCCACCGGCACCGTCCACTGCTCGGCGACGGCCGCCACGGCGGCGCGGGCGGCGGTGAGGCGGGCGGCGGCGTCGGGGTCGCGGTCGGCCCAGCGCGCGACGGGCGGCGGGCCGTCGTTGACGGGCGAGGCGCGGGGCAGGTCGGTCTGGTCGAGCCGGTAGGCCTCGGAGAGCGCGCCGAACCAGTAGCCGGTGAGGCGGCGCTGGGCCCGTCCGCGGAAGATCGGCAGCGCGGCCAGGTCCTGCGGGGTGCGGGGCGCCGCGGTGGCCGCCTCGACGATGGCGGAGTCGGGCAGCACCCGGCCCGGGGCGATGTCGCGTTCGGCGGCGAGCCGGTCGCGGGCCTCCCAGAGCGCGCGGGCCGACGCGAGCAGCCGCGGCTTGCGCAGCTTGTGGATCCCCGACGTGCGCCGCCACGGCTCGGCGCGCGGGGCGGGCGGCGGCGCCGTGCGGACGGCCTCGAACTCCTGCAGGGCCCACTCCAGCTTGCCCTGCTCGGCGAGCAGCCCGGCGAGCACGTCGCGCAGCTCGACCAGCACCTCGACGTCGAGCGCGGCGTAGACGAGCCAGTCCTCGGGGAGCGGCCGGCGCGACCAGTCGGCGGCCCCGTGGCCCTTCTCCAGCGACAGGCCGAGCAGCTGCTCGACGAGCGGCCCGAGCCCGACGCGGGGGAGCCCGGCGAGGCGTCCGGCCAGCTCGGTGTCGAACAGCCGGGCCGGGACGAGGCCGACCTCGGCCAGGCAGGGGAGGTCCTGGCTGGCCGCGTGCAGCACCCACTCCGGCCCCGTGAGGGCGGGCGCGAGCGCGGACAGGTCGCTGCCCAGCGGGATCGGGTCGACCAGCGCCGTGCCGGCCCCGGCGCGCCGGAGCTGCACGAGGTAGGCCCGCTGCGAGTAGCGGAAACCCGAGGCACGCTCGGCGTCGACCGCGACCGGTCCCGTCCCGCGCGTGAACGCGTCGGCTGTGCGGGCCAACGCGGTGTGGTCCTCGACGACCGCGGGAAGCCCGTCGGCCGGCGCCAGCAGCGGCGTCGGTGCGGGCGGGCCTTCCTCGTCGTGCTCGGGGTCGTCGTGCTCTGGGGTCCCCGCCCGGTCGAGCTCGTCCGGCTCGATGCGAGCGGGGTGGGGCTGGTCTGCGGTCAGCGGATGACCCCGGCGCGCATCGCGAGCGCGACCATCTGAGCACGGTCGCCCGTGCCGAGCTTGCGCCCGATGCGGGAGAGGTGGCTCTTGACGGTGAGCGCGGACAGGCTCAGCGCCTCGCCGATCTCCTTGTTGGACTGTCCGTCCGCGACGAGCTGCAGCACCTCGACCTCACGCGCCGACAGCTCGCGCGGCGTGTTGTCCGTGCCCGGCACGCGGGTGCCGGTCGCGAGCAGCGGTGCCACGGTCGGGTCGGCGTAGACGCCGCCGTCGAGGACCCGCTTGACGCCGTCGGTGACGATCGCCGCCGACGCCGACTTCAGCAGGTACGCCTGCGCGCCCGCCTGGAACGCCGACCGCACGGCGTACGGGTCGTCCGAGGACGCCAGCACGACGAGCCGGTTCCAGCCGAGCGAACGCAGCTCGGTGACGAGGTCGAGCCCGCTCCCGTCCGGGAGACCGAGATCGAGGATCGCGAGGTCGCAGGGCCCGTTGGCGTGTGCCCGCGCGCGGGCCTCGGCGACGGACGCGGCCTCGTAGACGGTGCCGGCTCCCATCGCCCGCAGCCGCGCGGCGATGGCCTCACGCAGCAGGGGGTGGTCGTCCACGACCAACACCGAGAACAGCTCTTCCCGCGGATGCGGGACCATCGCGGGCGACAGCACAGCACCGGTGGTGCCGCGCACTGGCGCGCCCTGGCCCACAACGGCCACGTTACCTCCCTGGAGTCGGTCGTTGCCCCCCGACCGGCACCAGAACCCCGGTCGGAAGAACCTTCGCCCGACCGCCCGAGGAGGTGTCGTGGAGGAAGCCTAGCCCCCCAAGCGGTCTAACGTCGTGTAGTGGTTCGCACTTCTCCGGGTGAAAGTTACAGCGTTGTCGACGTCGCTCCACTCGATCGGGTGATGGACGTGATCACGGCCAGCCGACGGAGAGGGGCACGGAAGTGGTTGAACCCCTGATCAGACGGTGCGGCGGGCGAGCGGTGACACCCCGGACGGCGGCAGTCCGCCGCCGAGGCGACCAGCCCGCAGAACGCTTCCGCATGCCGGGAGAGGTCCGTTCCGACGGGTGTCCATGACGCCCGCAGCTCCACGTCGTCGTCCCGACGGGGGCCTGCGATGTCGCCGAACCGGACGGACGACGTCTGCGTGACGGTGCCGCCGAGTGCCACGTGGTCCGCGCCGGCGAGCTCCAGCGCCTCCGTCAGCCACGACCAGCCGACGACGGGCAGCATCTCGTCGCCCACCTGCTCCGGCTCCACGCGCGCCTGCACGAAGCAGACGAGCCGGAACCGGCCCTCCCACGCGTCCTGGCCGGCGGGGTCGTGCAGCAGGATGAGCCGGCCGGAGGTGTCGGGCTCGGCGAGGTCGTCCACGGGGCCGGGGGCGTTCGCGTCGGCCTCGACCTCGAACCCCCACGTCCACGGCGCGAGCCGGGGCGGCGGTTCCAGGGGGGCGACGGCCAGCTCGGGGCGCAGCCGCACGGCACGCAGCGAGGCGACCGCCTGCGCGAACTCCGGTGGTGGGGCGGGCGCGTCGGGCACGAGCGTGGACTCTAGGTCGCTCTCCGTGATCCGCCGCCGAGGCGCGCCGCGAACGTCGCAACCCGGACGGGGGAACCGGGTGCGCGGTGAGTGGCGAAGCGCGAGGGAGGATGATGGCGTCATGGCGCCCGCTGTCCCCGCCCTCCCCGTCCGGCGCGACCTGCGCGCGGCGCCGTTCCTGCGCGCGGCCCGCGGCGAGAGGCCCTCGCGGATCCCGGTGTGGTTCATGCGGCAGGCCGGGCGCTCGCTGCCCGAGTACCGCGCGCTGCGCGCCGGCCACGACATGCTGGCCGCCTGCCTGACCCCCGACCTGGCCTGCGAGATCACGCTCCAGCCGGTGCGCCGGCACGGCGTCGACGCGGCCATCCTGTTCAGCGACATCGTCGTGCCGCTCTACGCCGCGGGCGTCGGCGTCCGGATCGTGCCCGGCACCGGCCCGGTCGTCGCGGAGCCGATCCGCACCCTGGACGACGTCGAACGGCTGCCGCCGCTGCACCCCGAACAGGTCGCGCCCGTCACCGAGACGGTGGGCCTGCTGCTGCGCGAGCTGGGGGAGACGCCGCTCATCGGGTTCGCCGGTGCCCCGTTCACCCTGGCGTCGTACCTGGTCGAGGGCGGGCCGAGCCGCAACCACGAGCGCACGAAGGCCCTCATGTACTCGGCGCCGGACGTGTGGCACGCGCTGATGGCCCGGCTGGCCGACCTCACCGGCACGTTCCTGCAGGCGCAGGTGGCCGCGGGCGTCGACGCCGTGCAGCTCTTCGACTCGTGGGCCGGGGCGCTGTCCGAGCGCGACTACCGCGAGTACGTCCTGCCGCACTCCACCCGGGTGCTGCGCGGCCTCGACGGCCCAGGCGTCCCGCGCATCCACTTCGGCGTCGGCACCGGCGAGCTGCTCGCGGCGATGGCCGAGGCCGGGGCGGACGTCGTCGGCGTCGACTGGCGCGTCCCGCTCGACGAGGCCGCCCGCCGCACCGGCGGCACCCACCCGCTGCAGGGCAACCTGGACCCGGCCGTGCTCTTCGCCGACCGCGCCTCGGTCGAGGCGCAGGCGCGCCGCATCGCCGACGAGGGCCGCAGCGCCCCCGGCCACGTCTTCAACCTCGGCCACGGCGTGCTCCCCGAGACCGACCCGGACGTCCTCACCCGGCTCGTCGAGCTGGTGCACACCCTGCGGCCGTGACCGCCGCGCCGGCCCCGTCCGTCGCCGTCGTCGGCGGCGGGGTCTCCGGGCTCGCGGCCGCGCACCGGCTGCGCGCGCTGCTCGGCCCGGCGGCGACGATCACCGTGCTGGAGCAGCGCGACCGGCTCGGCGGCGTGCTGCACACCGTCGACCTCGCGGGCGTCGCGTTCGCGTCGGGGCCGAGGCGTTCCTCGCGCGCCGGCCCGAGGTCCCCGCGCTGCTCGCCGAGCTGGGCCTGGCCGACGCGCTCGTGCACCCGACCCGCGCGGCCGCGTCCGTGAGGGCCGGCGGGCGCACCGGACCGCTCCCGGGCGGCACGGTGCTCGGCGTCCCGACGCACGCCGCGCGCCTGGACGGGCTGCTGTCCGCCGCCGGCCTCGCCGCCGTCGCCGCCGAGCCCGACCTGCCCCTGACCTGGGAGAACGGCGTCGACGTGGCGCTGGGTGGGCTGCTGCGCGCCCGCTTCGGCGACGAGCTGGCCGACCGGCTCGCCGACCCGCTGCTCGGCGGCGTGTACGCGGGCCGGGTCGACGCGCTCGGGCTGCGGGCGACCGTCCCCGCGCTGGCCGCGGCCCTCGACGCCGGCGCGGCCTCCCTGACCGCCGCGGCCGACGCGGCCACCCCGGCCGGGCCGGCCGTCCCCGGACCGGTCTTCGGGGCCGTGCGCGGCGGCTACCGCGTGCTGCTCGACGCGCTCGCCGCCGCGGCCGGCGCCGACGTGCGGCTGCGCGCCACCGTCCGCGCGCTGACCCGCAGCGGCGAACGCTGGCGGCTCACGCTCGGCCCCACCACCCACCCCGAACCGCTCGACGCCGACGCGGTCGTGCTCGCCGTCCCGGCCCCGGCGGCCGCGCGGCTGCTCGCGGACGTGGCGCCCGCCGCGGCCGCCGCGGCGTCCGGGATCGAGCTGGCGTCGTCGGTGGTCGTCGCGCTCGCCTACCGCGCGCCCGACGCCGCGCTGCCGGGCACGTCCGGTGTGCTCGTCGCCGCGGACGAGCCGCTCGCGGTGAAGGCCGTCACCTACTCGACCACCAAGTGGGGCCACCTCTCTCCGGACGGGCTGGTCCGGCTGCGGGCGTCGCTCGGCCGGTTCGGCGAGGCCGCGAGCCTGCAGGCCGACGACGCCGAGCTGGTCGCCCGCGTCCGCGCCGACCTCGCGACGCTCGCCGGCCTCACCGCCGACCCGGTCGCGGTGCACGTCCAGCGGTGGGGTGGCGGGCTGCCGCAGTACGGCGTCGGGCACCTCGACCGGGTCCGCACGATCGAGCAGGGCCTGCCCGCCGGGCTGGCCGTGGCGGGGTCGGCGCTGCACGGGGTGGGGGTGCCGGCGTGTGTCGCGACCGGCCGGGGGGCGGCGGAGCGGGTCGCGGCGCAGGTGACGGTCGCGACAAGGGCCTGACCCGACGGTCAGCTCTGCGCCGCCCCACTGCGCCCCCCGTTGCAGCAAAGCCACCCTCGTGCAACGTGGTGGCGTTGGGGTGGCTTTGCTGCAACCACGTCAGGCGGCCGCCACCGAGAACTCCGCGTGCCGCAGCCGGTCGTCCGTGACGGCCTGGAGCACGGCGTCGGCGAGGTCGGCGCGGGTGATCGAGAAGGAGCCGCGAACGCTCCGGTCCACGGCGCTGCGGAACCGCCCGGTGCGCGGGCCGTTCGTGAGCCGCGGCGGCAGCACGATCGTCCAGTCGAGGCCGCTGGCCCGCACGATCTTCTCCATCGCGGCCATGTCGGCGAACGAGTGCCGCAGGAAGCGGCCCAGCACCGGCTTCACCCCCCACCGGACGAACGGGCCGTCGCCGGTGGTGTGGAACCCCGCCGCGCTGACCACCACGAGCCGGGTCACCCCCGCTTCCCGCATCGCGGGGACGATCACCCGCGCGGCGTCGACGCGGATCGACGTGGGCCCGGTGTCGTTCGCGCCCAGCGCGTCGACCACCGCGTTCGCCCCGGTCACGGCGGCGAGCACGGCCGGGCGGTCGGTCACCGGGCCGACGGCGACGTGCAGCCGCTCCTGGTCGGGCACCGGGAGCCGCGCGCGGTCCCGGACCACGGCCGTGACGTCGTGCCCGGCGGCCAGCGCCTGCTCGACGACGAGCCGCCCGGTGCCGCCCGTCGCCCCGAAGACGGTGAGCTCCATGATTCCTCCCGAGTAGGGTGAGTGAACGCTCACCACTATGGTGGGTAAGCACTCACTCACCGTCAAGCAGGCGCTGAGGAACCGCTGAGGAGGCGCATGGGAACGCGCGAGGAGATCGTGGCGGCGGCCGCCCGGATCATGCGCCGGGACGGGTACGCGCGCGCCACGACGAAGGCGATCGCGCAGGAGGCCGGCTTCTCGGAAGCAGCGCTCTACAAGCACTTCCCGGACAAGGCCGAGATCTTCCTGAGCGTGCTCGGGGAGCGGATGCCCGGGCTGGACCCGCTGGTCCGCGGGCTCGGCGAGCGGGCGGGGGAGGGCGGCGTCCGGGGTAACCTGGAGGAGTTCGCCGCCACCGCGATCGCGTTCTACGCCGAGACGTTCCCCGTCGCGATGTCGATCTACTCGACGCAGGCGCTGCTCGCCGAGCATCGCGACCGCGTGCACGAACTGGCGCCGGCCCGCACATGCCGCTCGACGGGCTCGCCCGCTACCTCGACGCGGAGCAGCGGCTCGGCCGCGTCGACCGGGACGCCGACCCGCGGGCGATGGCGTCGCTGCTCGTCGGCGCCTGCTTCCACCACGCGTTCCTGGCGACGTTCTCCGGCGAGCTGCCCTCCGACGCGGACCGCGCCGACCTCGCCCGCCGACTGGTGGCGGTCCTGCTCGGCCCGGCGTGACGGATGGCAGGATGAGGGCATGGCCCGCGTCGACTACTCCGAGCTGAACAACGCGATCCGCTATGCGATGTGGTCGGTGTTCCGGGTCCGGCCGGGTGAGCTGGGTGAGTCCCGGGCCGACGCCGCCGCGCAGGCCACCGAGTTCCTCGACTCGCTCGCCGGCAAGGGCGTCACCGTCCGCGGCGTCTACGACCTCACGGGCATGCGCGCCGACGCCGACTACCTGGTCTGGTGGCACGCCGACAACGTCGAGGCGCTGCAGGCCGCGTACGCCGCGCTGCGCCGCACCACCGCGCTCGGCCGGGCCAGCGAGCCGGTCTGGAGCCAGGTCGCGCTGCACCGGCCGGCCGAGTTCAACAAGAGCCACGTGCCCGCGTTCGTCGCCGGCGAGGAGCCGAGACGGTACGTCTGCGTCTACCCGTTCGTGCGGTCGCTCGACTGGTACCTGCTCCCCGACCGAGGACCGCCGCCGGATGCTCGCCGACCACGGCAAGGAGGCCCGCGGCTACCCGGACGTCCGCGCCAACACGGTGCCGGCGTTCGCGCTGGGCGACTACGAGTGGATCCTCGCGTTCGAGGCCGACGAGCTGGACCGCATCGTCGACCTCATGCGCCACCTGCGCGCCACCGAGGCCCGCCGGCACGTCCGCGAGGAGACGCCCTTCTTCACCGGGCCGCGCGTGCAGCCCGGTGACCTGATCGCCGCCCTGCCCTGACGGTGGCGGGGGAGGGGCTCGCGCCGGTCGGGGTCGGCGCGCGGGTGGCCCGCGCGCTCGCGCTCGCCCTCCCCGGGATCGTGCTGGCGGTCGCCGGCACCACCCACCCGATGGTTCTCGACGCGGCGAGCGCACACCACTGGTGGACCATGCACGTCTGGCTGCTGCCGGTGTTCCCGCTGCTCGCGGTCGCGCTGTTCGTGCTGCTGCGGGGCGAGCACGGGCCGCTCGCGTGGCTGGCCCGGGTCGCCGCCTACGGCTACGCCGTCTTCTACACCGGGCTCGACGTGCTCTCCGGGATCGCCGCGGGCCTCGTCTTCGACGTCCAGGGGGAGCGGACCCCGTCCGTCGACCGGCTGCTCGCCCTGGGCAACGAGCTGGGCGAGGTCGGCCGGTGGGCGTGGCTCGCCGCGGCGGTGCTCGCCGCCGCCGCCCTGCTGCGCCGGGACGGGCGTGCGGTGGCGCCCGGCGCGGTGATCCTCGTCGTCGGGGCGGTGCCGTTCGTGCTCGACCACATCTACGCGCCATGGGGCGTGATGGGCGTGGCGGTCACCGCCGTGGGCCTCGCGGTGCTGGAGCTGGCCGGCGGACGTCAGGCGCAGGCCGCGTAGAGGCGCCGGGTGTCCTGCTCGGACGGCGGGCCGGCGGCGGCATAGGCGGCCGGGTCGGAGAACCGGCACCCGAACGCCGGGTCCGCGACGGCCGCCGCGTCGGTGACGGGGTCACCGCCGGGGCGTTCGCCGCGCTCCACCCAGGTCACGAGGTCGTCCCAGGCGGTGCCGGCCTCCGTCGCCGAGAACTCGCAGTGGCCGGTGGTCCGGACCGCGCGCTGCACGACCAGCTCCGCCCGGCCCGCGTCCGCGGCCTCTCGGGCGTAGACCTGCTCCATCGCGAACGGGACGAACAGGTCGCCCAGCCCGTGCAGCGACAGCACCGGGACGGTCGGGCGGCCGTCGACCTCCGCCACCGCCGTGAGCCGCTCGGACCCGCGGACGCCGGGCTCCCGCACCGGCACCCGCTGCACCTCGGCGTCCAGGTCGAGCGGCGCGTCGGGCCGGTAGTCGGTGCGCAGGTTGCCGGCGACCAGCCCGGGGTCGGCGGCCACCCCGTCCACCGGCGTCGGGCTCACGTCCGGCACACCGAGCTGGAACAGGAAGTCCTTCCAGAACGCGTACGCGGCCTCCGCGCCCGGCCGCAGCCCGCCGGAGCCGAGCACCGTGGCCGTCCGGAGCTGCTGCGCGGCCGGCGTGGTGACGGCCGGGTCGCCGGGCGCGAGGCCGAGCGCCGCGTAGACGCCGGGCAGCACCGCGTCGGCGTAGTCGGGGCCGGGCGGGAACGCCCGCACGCCGGCCAGCGCGTGGGCGGTGACTGGTGGTCGAGCAGGTAGTCGAAGAGCGCCGCGTCGCCGAGCACGCCGCACAGCGGGAGCCCGCCGGCGTAGAAGCCGGGGTACTCCTCCAGCGACCGCGCCACGACGTGCCCGCCCATCGACACCCCGGCGAGGTAGGTCCGCTCGGGCCGGCCGACCAGCTCGGCGAAAGCGTCCGCGACCGCCCGGGAGGACCGCACGCCCGCGCCGGCGTCGTAGCCGTTGCGGTCGTAGGACGACGCCGCCCACGCGTAGCCCTGGGCGGCGAACCGCTCCCGCAGGCCGAACGCGGGCGGGTCGACCGTCAGCTCGGCGCCGTTGCCGCGGAACCCGTGCGCCCACACGACCAGCTCGCCGTTCCAGCGCGGCGGCACCTCGATGGCGTAGCCGGCGTTGCGGGTGACGCCGGTCAGGACGCGGGTGTGGCCGCCGTCGACGGCGAGCGGCGGGAGCTGGGGCAGCACGATCGTGTAGCCCGGCCGCGCCGTGCCGTCGTCGGGCGCGCCGTCGGGCGGGTCGGCCGCGGCGGGCGCGCTCGCGACCGCCACCCCGAGCAACCCGGCCAGCAGCACAGCGAACGGACGGGTGGCACGGCGTGGCATGGGACCTCCGGCAGCGGTCGTCACGTGCAGCTACAACCTCTACCGGCCGGGTGACGTGTTCGGCTACCGCCGACGGGTGAACGGCATCCGCCGTTCAGCTCACTCCGTGGGTTCCAGGTGGAGGGACACGCTGTTGATGCAGTAGCGGAGGTCGGTGGGCGTCGGGTAGCCCTCGCCCTCGAAGACGTGGCCCAGGTGGCTGTGGCAGTTCGCGCACAGCACCTCGACGCGCCGCATCCCGAGGCTGGTGTCGACCCGCTCGATCACGGCGTCGCCGGCGAGCGGGGTGAAGAACGACGGCCAGCCGCAGTGGGAGTCGAACTTGGTCTCCGAGCGGAAGAGCTCGGCGCCGCACGCGCGGCAGTGGTAGACGCCGGTGGTCTTGGTGTCGGTGTACTCGCCGGTGAACGGCCGCTCGGTGCCCGCCCGGCGGAGCACGTGGTACTCCTCCGGGCTGAGCTGGGCCCGCCACTCGGCGTCGGTCTTGACGACCTTGGCCGGCTGCTCGGTCACAGGATCCATGGCGTCCAGACTATGCGTGGCTACAGCCACGTGGTGAGCACGAAGAGCAGCGACTCCCACACCACGTACACCACCCCGACGAGCAGCAGCACGGCCACCAGCACGGCTGCCCAGTACCGCACCCCCTGTGCCCGGTTGGCCGACTCCGCGAAGTCGCGCACGCCGTCCAGATAGCCCTCCACGGTGAACGTGGGGGACTCGCGCTGCATGCGGTCGAGGTGGGCGGCGAACGCCTGCGCGTCCGGTCCTCCGGGTCGAGCCCGACCAGCTCGTCGTCGAACTGCCGGGACCGGGCCGGACGGCCGGGTTCGTGGAGTTCGGGCACCTTCGTCAGGGTAGCGGGTAGCGTGCGCGGGCGTGGCGAGCAAGAGCGCGGCGGTGCTGCTCACGGTCCCCGGGCCGGCGGGCCCCCGCGAGGTGCGGCTGACCAGCCCGGACAAGGTGTACTTCCCGGAGCCGGGGATCACCAAGGGCGAGGTGGTGGAGTACTACCGCGCCGTCGCCGAGCCGCTGTTCCGCGTGCTGTGCGAGCGCCCGACCAACCTCAAGCGCTACCCGGACGGCGTCGAGGGCGAGCCGTTCTACTCCAAGCGCCTGCCCAAGGGCGCGCCGGACTACGTCGAGACGGCGCGGGTGACGTTCCCGAGCGGGCGCACGGCCGACGCGTTCTGCCCGACCGAGCCGGCCGTGCTGGTGTGGGCGGCGAACATGGGCACGTTCGACTTCCACCCGTGGCCGGTGCGCCGCGCCGACCCCGACCGCCCGGACGAGCTGCGCGTCGACCTCGACCCGCAGCCCGGCACGGACTTCGCCGACGCCGCCGTGGTCGCGGGCGTGCTGCGCGAGGTGCTCGACGAGGCCGGCCTCGTCGGCTGGCCGAAGACGTCGGGCGGGCGGGGCATCCACGTGTTCTGCCGGATCCGGCCGGAGTGGGACTTCGTCGGCGTCCGGCACGCGGTGATCGCGATCGCGCGCCGGGTGGCCGGGCGGCTGCCCGACCGGGCGACCGTCGACTGGTGGAAGGAGGAACGCGGCGAGCGCGTGTTCCTCGACTTCAACCAGGCCGCCCGGGACCGCACGGTCGCGTCGGCGTGGTCGGTGCGCGGGCGGCCGCGCGCCACGGTCTCGATGCCGGTGACGTGGGAGACGCTGCCGGACGTCGAGCCGGAGGACTTCGACGTGCGGACGGTGCCGGGCCTGCTGGCCGAGCGCGGCGACCCGCACGCCGGCATGGACGACGCGGTGGGCGGGCTGGAGGTCGCGCTCGACTGGTACGCGGCCGACGAGCGCGACCGCGGCCTCGGCGACATGCCCTACCCGCCCGAGTATCCGAAGATGCCGGGCGAGCCGATGCGGGTGCAGCCGAGCCGGGCTAGGCCGTTGACCAGGGAGAACCAGGCGTGATCGTGATCTGCTGCTACGAGCAGAGCGCAGACTCGCCGGATAGCCTGGCGGTGTGGCAGAGCGGTTAGAAGATCTTGATGCGAGCCACGACCACCACGACCATGACCGACTTGGCGACCCTCGGCTCGGCGGCAACGGTCACGATTGGCCCGCCGGGGATCGCGCTCTAACGCGCGCGCTCAGCCGATGTCGGCCTGAGGGAGCGGCAACGGGTGGCCGACGACGGCTTGGTTGCCCTGCTCGGTCGCTGGGCGAGGTCGCGGCGCTTCCTGGGTCGGTCGGTGCGGCGCCTCCTGGGCCGGCCGGTCAGCGACGGTCCGGACCTCCTCGTCCTCTTTAGGCCAGATTCCGTCCACGGCCAAGTCCCGGGCCAGCGCGAGCACGGCAACCGTCAGCGCAGCCAAGGCCACCTTGCTGGACTCCGTCTGCTCCTTCTTCGTCCCCCGGTTGTTCCACCAGACCGCGCCTAGCCTGCGCTCCAGAATCTCGGAGAGGATCTCGCGGTCCGGGGTCTTCTCGGCGACACCCGACCGGGCCACCCACAAGACCTCTCTGGCAACGGCCATCACGACTTCGTCCGGGGGGTCGTCCAGTTTCATGGCCTGGATCTGCTCCGCGACGCGTCCGGGACCTCGGTCTCCGAGCATGAACCTCGCGACGTCGGAGAGCTGGCCCTGCGTGCGCGGTGGTTCAGGCGGCGGGCGGAACACCAGCTGCGGCTCCGGGCTCGGTGGAGTCACTTCGGCAGGCTCGGGCGGCGGGGTATCCGCCGCGTCCTTGTCGCCGTCGGGTTCGTCCGTCACGCCGGGGTACTCGCTCGCTGCTGGCCGGTGTTAGCGGGGAGCGGAGGTTCAGCGGACCCCAGATCCGACCGGAGCCGGGCACACGGATCAGGGTCGGGGTAGCCGGGCGAGGTCGAACTTCCGCCCGTCAGCAGGGCAGGAGCGGCGTGAGGAGCCGGGCCCGCCGGATCTGCCAGTCGGGTTCGGGGCCGACGAGGTCGTAGGCGAGGTCCCACCGGGTGCACGCCTGGCCCTCGGGGCCCTTGCTCGGGTCCTGGGTGCTCGTGAACGTCACCAGCACCTCCAGCCGGTCCGGCGCCGGCGCGCTGACGCCGTGGATGGTGGGGTCGAGGATGCGGGTCGTGGAGTGCGCGTCCACCCACGCGTCGAGGCCGTCGCGCACCGCGTCGGAGTCCGGGTGGAAGACGGCCAGCGCGTCCGGGTAGCGGCGCTCGTTGATCGCGGAGACGTAGCGCTCGATCACGCCGCGGGCCACATCGGTTGCCGGGTCCGTCACCCCGGGCGCGACGGTGACGACCCCCCCCCCCGGGCGGTGGCCGTGGTCGTGGCGGGCGGGCCGCTCCATGCCCGCCCCGGCCCGACGAGCTGGAGGAGCCCGACGGACCCGACGCCCACGACCAGCACGGCGGCCACGAGGGCGATCACGAGCCGCGACGGCCCGGCGCGGCGGCGGCGCGGCGGGCGGCGGCCGGAGGTCCGGTGGTTGCCGGGGTGCGGCCGGCTGGACGTGCGTCGCGGAGAGCGTCGGCGCGGCCGGTGGCAGCCCGGAGAGCGCGGCCGCCGTCGGCACCCTGATCACCGCCGGGACCGTCGCGGTGCCGGGCCCGCCCTCGATCGCGGCGCGGCTCACCCGCTGTCCCAGCGCGCGCTGCGCGGCCTGCAGCACCGTGGCCGTCTCGGCGGCGGAGCCGTACCGGCCGGCCGGGTCTTGGCCATCAGCCGCTCGACGATCCGGCACACCTCGCCGGGCACCCCGGCCGGACGCAGGTCGGGGACCGGGTTGGTGGAGATGCGCGCGACCGTGGCGAGCAGGTCGTCGCCGTCGGTGACGAACGCCGGCCGGCCGGTGAGCAGCGCGAACATGGTGGCGCCGAGGCCGTAGAGGTCGGCGGCCGGCGTCGCGACGCCTGGAGCAGCCGCTCGGGCGCGGCGTAGGCGGTGCTGGCCCGGATGCGGCCCTCGGACGTGGTCTCGGTGACCCCGGCAGCCGGGAGATGCCGAAGTCGCTGAGCTTCGGCTCGCGGAAGCGGGAGACGAGGACGTTGGCCGGCTTGAGGTCGAGGTGCAGGATGCCCGCCCGGTGCGCGGTCTCCAGCGCGCCGGCCACGGTGACCGCGACGTCCAGCACCTCGGGCCAGGGCAGCGGGCCCTCGCGGGCCAGCCGGTCGGCGAGCGAGCCGCCCGACATGAGGTCCATCACGATGTAGGGCTCGTCCCGCCCGGTGGTGCCGCCGCGGTGCACCGTGACGATGTTCGGGTGCCCGGAGAGGGCACCCATCGCCTGGCACTCGCGGACGAACGCGCGCCGGACGCTGTCGGCGTCGAGCCGGTCGTGCAGCACCTTCACGGCGACGCGGCGCCCGAACTCGGGCTCGTCGACGGCGTAGACGGTGCCGTAGCCGCCGCGCCCGACGACCTCCGGGTGTTCCAGGCCGGGGATGCCGAGCTCCGGAACGTCGGGGGCCACCGGCGCAGTCTACGGCCGGGTTCCGACCGGGAACCGCTCGTCCGGACGGCCCAGCGGCGCCCGTCCGGACGGTCCACGCCGGCCCGTGATGAGTACTCGTTACTCAGTCGCCGTCCCGATCACCGACCTAGCGTCACGCCCGGCAGCCCCACGCTGCCGACCCGGTCCGTCCGAAGGGCGTCGATCTTCCGTGAGCAGCACCGAAACCGTGCCGGACATCCTCTCCGCGGCCTTCGCCGCCGACCCGAACGCGCTCTACCCGGCCTTCCTCGACGAGCACCCGCTGCTCTGGCACGAGACGTTGCAGACCTACGTGGTCAGCCGCTACGAGGACGTCGAGCTGGCGTTCAAGGACCCGCGATTCTCCACCAAGAACTACGAGTGGCAGCTGGAGCCCGTGCACGGGCCGACGTTCATGCAGATGGACGGCCGCGAGCACGCCACCCGCCGGGCGCTGGTGGCGCCGTCGTTCCGGGGCCGGGAGCTGGCCGAGAAGTTCCAGCCGGTGATCGAGCGCACCGCCCGCGACCTCGCCGCCGCGTTCGCCCCGGACGGCCGCGCCGACCTCGTCGGGCAGTTCGCCACCCGGCTGCCGATCATGGTGATGGTCGACGTGTTCGGGCTGCCGCCGCAGGACCACGAGCGGTTCCACCGCTGGTACACCCTGATCGTCGACTTCGTGTCGAGCCTGGGCCAGAGCCCCGAGGCCGAGGCGGCCGGGCTGCGCACCCGCGACGAGATCGCGGAGTACCTCATCCCGCTCATCGAGGGCCGCCGCACCGCGCCCGGCGACGACCTGCTCTCGACGCTCACCCACGCCGAGATCGACGGCGTGCGCATGTCGAACGTGGAGGTCAAGGCGTTCGTGAGCCTGCTGCTCACCGCGGGCGCCGAGACGACGGACAAGGGCATCGGCAGCGTCATGCAGCTGCTGCTGGAGCACCCGGACCAGCTCGCCGCGGTCCGGGCCGACCGCGCGCTCGTCGAGGCCGCGTTCGCCGAGAGCCTGCGGCACTCGCCGATGATCCAGATGGTCATGCGGATCACCACCGAGGACGTCGACTTCTCCGGCGGCACGGTCCCCGCCGGCAGCACCGTGACGTGCCTGGTGGGGGCGGCCAACCGGGACCCGCGCCGGTTCGACCGGCCCGCCGAGTTCGACGTCCACCGGCCCGACCTCGACACGCGGCGGGCCTTCAGCGGCGGTGCCGACCACGTCGGGTTCGGGCTGGGCCGGCACTTCTGCGTCGGCGCCCAGCTCGCGCGGGCCGAGGTCGTCGCGGGGGTGAACGCGCTGCTCGACATGGCAGGCGACCTGCGCCTCGCCGACGGCTGCACGCCCGTCCGCACGGGGCTCTTCACCCGCGGCCCCGAACGGCTCGACGTCGTCTTCACCCCGCGCCCCACCGAGGAGCCCGCATGACCACCACCGACTCCGCCACCTGCCCGGTGCACACCCCGGGCTTCGCCGGCGCCGGCTTCAACCCGTTCGGCCCGCACGGGCCCGACGCCTACGCGCACCTCGCGACGGCGCGGCGCGAGCAGCCGGTCTTCTTCTCGGAGGCGCTGGCGTCGTGGTGCGTCACGCGCGACGCCGACATCCGGGCCGTCTGCACCGACCCCGCGACGTTCTCCTCCCGCGACGTCTTCCCGCGCCCCACCGGGCTGCCGCCGAAGGCGCAGGCCGTCATGGACTACCACTACGACAACGGCACGGTCACCCAGCTCGACCCGCCCGCGCACGGGCCCATCCGGCGCGCGCTGCACACCAGCTTCGGGCCCCGGGCGATCAGCGGGTACGACCCGGCGGTGCGCGCCACGATCGCCGCGAAGGTCGACGCGATCCCGCACCCGCAGCGGTTCGACCTGGTCGCGGAGTTCTCGGCGATCTTCCCCGTGGCCGTCGTGATGGACGTCATCGGCGTGCCCGCGGAGGACCTCGCCGACATCCGCCGGTGGGCCGACGAGCTGGTCGCGGTGGGCCTCGGGCACCGGGCGATGACCGAGGAGCAGCTGGAGACCCTGGGCGCCGACCTGGCCACCGCCGTCGCGTACTTCCGCGGGCTCGTCGACCGCCGGACCGCCGAGCCCGGCTCCGACCTGGTCAGCTTCATGATCGGTGACGGCGGCCCGGCGCTCACCCCGGACGAGGTGGCGAACAACATCTTCAACCTCGTCGCCGCGGGCTACGAGACCACCGGCAGCGCGCTGACCAACACCGTGCTGGCGCTGCTGCGCGAGCCGGGCGCGTGGGACGCGCTGGTGGCGGGCGAGCTCGACCCGGCCGCCGTCGCGCTGGAGGGCCTGCGCCTCGACACCCCGATCCTCGGCAACTTCCGCACCGCCACCCGCGACACCGTGCTCGGCGACGCCCGGATCGCCGCGGGTGACCGGCTCCTGCTGCTCTACGGGTCGGCCAACCACGACGAGTCCGTCGTCGACGAGCCCGGGGTGTTCCGGCCGGGCCGGCCGGGGAAGGCGCACCTCGCGTTCGGCTACGGCCTGCACAACTGCGTCGGCGCGCCGCTGGCCCGGCTGGAGCTGGAGGTCGCGCTGGAGCAGCTGGCCCGCCGGTTCCCGAGGCTGGCGCTCGCCCCCGACGCGCCGCTGACCTACAAGCCGCTCATGCAGGTGCGCACGCCCGCTGCGCTGTGGCTGACGGCCGGCTGACGGGTCAGCGCAGGCGGGGCGCGTACGGGCCCGGGTTGCGCGCCGTCCAGTACGCCCCGCGCACGATCAGCTCCTTCACCCGGGCCGCGGCCGGCCCCGTGAGCACCAGGTCGCGGGGCCGGTCCTCCGGGTCGACCACCTGCACCAGCCCGTCGCGGCGCCCCAGGCTCAGGCACTGCAGGTAGTAGCGGAACCGCAGCGGGCGCGGCTGCCGCCCGGCCAGCCGGGCGGTGATCGCGTCGGCGACGTACTGGCTGGTCGGGAGCCCGGCCGCGCACGACATGCGCACCTCGGCCCCCTGCGGGGTGCGGGCGAGTGCGCTGTCGCCGACCGCGAGGACGTCCGGGTGGGAGACCGAGCGCAGCGTGCCGTCGACGAGCACCCGGCCGTTCGGGTCGGTCGCGATCCCGCGTCGGCGGCCAGCCGCGGCACCGAGAACCCGGTGGTCCGTACCGTCAGGTCGCTCGGGACGGTCTCCCCGCCCGCGAGCACGACGGCGTCCGGCCGTGCCTCGGCGACGGTGACGCCCGTGCGCACCGCGATACCGAGCCGGTCGAACACCCGGCGCAGGTGCGCCCGCGCCCGCGGCGAGAGACCGGCGCCCGGCTCGGCGTCCGTCAGCAGCCGCACCCGCAGCCGGGGATGGGCCTCGGCCAGCTCGGTGACGGTCTCGATGCCGGTCAGCCCGGCGCCGACCACCGTGAGGGTGTCGCCCGCGGCCAGGTCGGCGACCCGCTTGCGCAGCTCGCGGGCCCCGTCGAGGTGCGCGACGGGCACGGCCCCCGAGTCGGCGGTGCCGGCCGCCGGCCCGCTGCCCAGCGCGTAGAGGAGGGTGTCGTAGGGCAGCGGCTCGCGGTCGTCGAGCACCAGCTCGCGGCGGTCGGGGTCGATCGCGCGCACCCGCGCGACCACCAGCCGCACCCGGCTGCCGCGCAGGACGTCCGCGAGCGGGTGCTCGCCCACGTTCTGACCTGCGGCGATCTGGTGCAGCCGGACCCGTTCGACGAACCGGTCGCCGGCGTTGACGAGCACGACCCCGGCGTCGTGGGTCTGCCGGGCGATCCTGAGGGCCGCCGCGAGGCCGCTGTAACCGGCCCCCGCGACCACGATGCGATGCGCCACCGTGCGCTCCTTCGTTCTCGGCGGTGGGACATCACCTGAGCCGAGCGGCGCTCCAGTTCCTGACGCCCTCCGCCGTGATCCCGCTCACGCCGAGCTGGGCGGCGGCGAACCCGAGCTTGTCCGGGTTGACGGTCAGCCGCACGGTCCCGACCCGGCCGTCCGCGATCTCCAGCACGACGATGAGCCCCAGCGCGCCGTCCATCAGCACCGCGACGCCCGGCTGCCCGTTGACCTCGGTCTCCACGACCTCCACGCCGGTCACCTCGCCGCTGAGCCAGCCCAGGTAGCGGGCCACCTTCGCGGCGCCGCGCACCGGGAGGCGGGCCGCCGTGACGCGCCCGCCGCCGTCGGCCCACGACACGGCGTCGGCCGCGAGCAGCTCCTCCAGCGCGGCCAGGTCTCCGCCGCGGGCGGCGGCCAGGAACCGGCGGGCGACGCGCGTGCGCTCGGCGGGGGAGGGCTCGAACCGCGGCCGCCCGTCGGCGACGTGCTGCCGGGCCCGGTGGTGCAGCTGCTGGCTCGCGGACTCGGTGACGTCGAGGATCGCGGCGATCTCGCGGTGCGAGTGGCCGAACGCCTCCCGCAGCACGAACACCGCCCGCTCCGGCGGGGTGAGCCGCTCCAGCAGGAGCAGGAACGCCATCGAGACGGAGTCGCGCTGCTCGGCCGTGTCCAGCGGGCCGAGCGCGTCGGCGCCGGCCCCGGCGGTCAGCACCGGCTCGGGCAGCCACGGGCCGACGTAGGTCTCGCGGCGGGCGCGGGCCGACGTCAGGCGGGTGAGGCAGAGGTTGGTCAGCACGCGGGTGAGCCACGCGGCCGGCTCGCGCACCCCGGCCCGGTCGGCGCCGTCCCACCGCAGGTAGGTGTCCTGCACGGCGTCCTCGGCCTCGCTCGCAGAGCCGAGCAGGCGGTAGGCGATCGCGAACAGGCGCGCCCGCTGGGCCTCGAACGCACGGACCTCCTCGGGCGCGACCACGGTGTCAGGGTAGGTCGCGCCCGTACCGGTGCGCCGGGACGTCGTCGGTCCGGCCACTGCGTTCGGAGAACCTCCCCGCCCGGGTGGTGCCGGCGGCCACGAGCCGGGCCCGCCGGTGCCGCCCGCGTGCGCCGGATCGCCGGCCGGACCGTGATCATCGTCGCAGGACGGCCCGGTGGCTACGGGCTCGCGGGGTCGCGCGTGGCGATCCGCAGCAGGTGCCCGGCGGGGCCCTCCGGGGTCGGCCCGTCCGGCCGGACCACCCGCAGCTCGCGGGTGAGCCCCAGGCCGGAGACCGCCACCCGGTACAGCCGGCCGGACGCCAGGTCGTCGCGCACGGCCAGGTCGGAGAGCACGCCCGGGGCGGCCCCGGCGAGCACGGCGCTGCGGACGGCGGCGGTGGCCGACAGCTCCAGCAGCGGCTGCGCCCGCCGGCCCGGCGCGGCGGCGGCCAGCGCGCGGTCGAACGCCTGCCGGGGCCCGGCCCCGCCGTCGAGCACGACGAGCGGCGTCGCGGCCAGCTCGCCGACGTCCACGGTGCGGCGGGCCCACGGGTGCCCGGTCGGCACCACAACCGCCAGCTCGTCGCGGCCGATGACGTCCGCGGCGAGCCCGGCCGGCACGTCCGGACCCTCGACGAACCCGAGCTGGACGCGGCCGCCGAGCACCTCGGCGCCGACCCGTTCGCTGTCGTGCACGGCCAGCCGCACCGCCGTGCGCTGCTGGCGGCCGGCCGCGTCCTGCTCGGTGCCGAGCCGCACCAGCCAGCCCGGCAGGAGGAACTCGGCGATCGTCGTGGAGGCCGCGACGGCGAGGTGCCCGTTGCGGCCGTGCCGGCGCAGTGAGGCGATGCCGGCGTCGAGTTCCTCGGCCGCGGTGAGCACGCGCGTGGACCAGTCCACGAGCAGTGCACCCGCGCCCGTCAACGTGCTGCCCCGGGGCCCGCGGTGCACGACCGGGAGGCCGACGAGCTGCTCGACCGTGCGAATTCGGGCAGACACGGCTTGCTGGGTCAGACCCAGCTCACGGCCTGCGGCGCCGAGACTGCCGGTGCGCGCGACAGCGAGCAGTAATTCCAGGGAGCGTAAATCGGGGAGGTGCACGGAGAGCACGGCGGACCATAGCGCGGGCGTCCCCCACAAGGTGGCCTGTGATCACCTTCCGACACATATCCGGCAACAGACGGGTGAACCGATTGCCCCGTTCTCCCCCGTGCGGCGGTACGTCGGACCAGCGCGTCGCTGACCTAGTGTTGCGGGGACGATCGGGAGGGCTCCCGGGGGAGGACGGCGGACGTGCGGGTACATCTCGCCTACGGCAGCGACGGGCTCGACGTGGAGCTGCCCGAGCGGCGCACCACGGTCGTCACGCCGGTGGCCCGGGCCGCCGCGCCCGACGCCGGCGCCGTGCTCCGGGCGGCGCTGCGCTCGCCGGTCGCCGGCCCGCCGCTGCGGGAGCTGGCCCGGCCGGGGCAGCGCGTCGCGATCTCCATCTGCGACGGCACCCGCGCCCAGCCGCGCGACCTCGTCGTCCCCGCGGTGCTCGACGAGCTGGACGGGATCGTCGACCCGGACGACGTGCTGGTGCTGGTCGCCACCGGCACCCACCGCGGCAACACCGAGGACGAGCTGCGGGCGATGCTCGGCGCCGC
Source organism: Pseudonocardia sp. CNS-139 (assembly GCA_001942415.1). Lineage (GTDB taxonomy): Bacteria > Actinomycetota > Actinomycetes > Mycobacteriales > Pseudonocardiaceae > Pseudonocardia. The sequence continues at coordinate 9,372 of MKJX01000218.1, read as the reverse complement.
CTACGACCGGGTGCACGTGGTGAACCACGACGCCCGCGACCGGTCGTCGCTGGTCTGGCGGGGGGTGCACGGCAACGGCGTGCCGGTGTGGCTGAACCGGCACTGGGTCGAGGCCGACCTGCGGATCACCACCGGGTTCGTCGAGCCGCACTTCTTCGCCGGGTTCAGCGGCGGCCCGAAGATGGTCGCGCCCGGGCTCGCGGGCCTCGACACCGTGCTCACGCTGCACGACGCGGCCCGCATCGGGCACCCGCACGCCACGTGGGCCGTCTGCGAGGGCAACCCGGTGCACGACGACATCCGCGCGGTCGTCGGCGGCGCGGGCGAGGTCGACTTCGCGCTGGACGTCGTGCTGAACAGCGAGCAGCGGATCGTCGCGGCGTTCGGCGGGGAGCTGTTCGCCATGCACGCCGCCGCGCGGGCCGCGGCCAAGGAGATCGCGATGGCGCCGGTGCCGGGCCGGTTCGAGGTGGTCGTCACCACCGGCTCCGGCTTCCCGCTCGACCAGAACCTCTACCAGTCCGTCAAGGGCATGTCCGCGGGCATGACGGTGCTCGCCGAGCGGGGCACGATCATCTGCGCCGCCGAGTGCCGCGACGGGTTCCCCGACCACGGCTCCTACCGCGAGGTGCTCGCGTCGGCGCCCTCCCCTCAGGCGCTCGTCGCGTCGATCGCCGGGCGCGCCGAGACCACGCCCGACCAGTGGCAGGTGCAGATCCAGGCCGGCATCCAGAGCCGCGCGAACGTCGTCATGCACACCGGCGGGCTCAGCGACGCCGACCTCTCCACCGCGCACCTCACGCAGACGCCGGACATCGGCGCGACGGTCGCCGAGCTGCTCGCGGCGGCCGGGCCGGAGAGCCGGGTGTGCGTGCTGCCGGAGGGTCCGCAGACCATCCCGTACGTCGTCTGACCCGCCTGCCCGTTTCGCAACGTCTGTCGCTTCCCTGTATGCCGTCGACCGCGTACGCTCCGGCCACGCATGGAATCTCGTCCTATGAGACGGAACGCCAACGACGGAACGGAGTGGTGGTCGTGAGCGACGACGTCGTCCCGCGCGAGGCAACCGAGACCCCGCGCACGACCCCGACCGAGCTGCGCCGGGTGGTGGCCGGCGCGACCGTCGGCACCGCGCTGGAGTGGTACGACTTCTTCATCTACGGCACGGCCGCCGCGCTGGTCTTCAACGTGCTGTTCTTCCCGCAGGCCGACCCGGTCGTCGGCACGCTCACCGCGTTCGCGACGTTCGGCGTCGGGTTCGTCTTCCGGCCGCTCGGCGGGATCGTCTTCGGGCACATCGGCGACCGCATCGGCCGGCGCGAGACGCTGATCCTCACCACGCTCGTCATGGGCCTCTCGACCGGACTGATCGGGCTCCTGCCCACGTACGACGCGATCGGGGCATGGGCGCCTGCGCTCCTCGTGCTGATGCGCGTGCTGCAGGGCCTCGGCGCCGGGGCCGAGTTCGGCGGCGCGGCCACCCTGCTCGCCGAGCACGCCCCGCCCGCGCGGCGCGGCTACTACACCTCCTACGCCCAGACCGGTGTGCAGATCGGGCTCGTGCTGGGCAACATCGCGTTCCTGCTGGTCGCGCTGCTGCCCGAGGACCAGCTGCTGTCGTGGGGCTGGCGGGTGCCGTTCCTCGTCAGCTTCCTGATGATCGGCATCGCGCTCTACGTGCGGCTGCGCGTGGAGGAGTCCCCGGTGTTCCGGGACATGCGGGCGCGCCAGACGGTCGTGCGGATGCCGGTGCTGGAGGCGTTCCGCAGCTACCCGCGCAACCTGCTGATCGGTGTCGGCGCGCACATCGCCGACACCGCGGCCGCCTACCTCTTCGCGACGTTCACCGTGTCGTACGCCACCAGCACGCTCGGCATCCCGCGCGGCACCGTGCTCACCGGGGTGATCATCTTCGGGGTGGTGGTGATCGCGCTCCAGCCGGTGTACGGGGCGCTGTCCGACCGGATCGGCCGCAAGCCCCTCAACGTGTTCTCGGTGGTGTTCCTCGCCGCGTTCATCTACCCGTTCTTCCTGCTGCTGCAGACCCGCGAGCCCGTGCTCGTGGTGGTCGCGCTGGTGGTCGTCACGGCGTTCGGGTGGGCGCCGATGATCGCCGTGCAGCCGGCGTTCTACGCGGAGCTGTTCGGGGCGCGCGTGCGCTACAGCGGGTTCGCGACCTCGCGCGAGGTCGGCGCGGCGCTCGCCGGGTTCACGCCGCTGATCGCGGCCGGCATGGTCGCGGCCGCGGGCGGGGCGCCGTGGGTGGTGGCGGCGTACATGATCGGGCTGTGCGCGATCTCGTTCGTCGCGTTCGTCGCGGCACCCGAGATGAAGGACGTCGACATCGCCGACGCCGGGCCGGCCCGGCTTTCCGGCGGGCGGTAGCCGGCGCGTCCTACCCTGGCAGGGTGCCCCGACCGTCCGGCAGCAACGCCGTGGAGAAGACCCTGGCGGTGCTCGACGCGCTGGGCGACCACGAGCGCATCGCGGACATCGCCCAGGCCACCGGCCTGCACAAGTCCACCGTGCACCGCATCCTGCAGGACTTCGCCCGGCTCGGCTTCGCCCGCGCCACCGACCAGGGCACCTACCAGGGCGGGGCGCGCATCCTCGGCCTGGCCGGGCGGGTGCTCGCCCGCACCGACGCCGCCGAGCGCGCCCGCCCCGAGCTCGCGGCGCTGCAGGCCGAGTGCGGCGGCACCGTCCACCTCGCGTTGCTCGACGGCGACGAGGCCGTCTACGTCGCGAAGGTCGAGGGCAGCAAGCCGTACCGGATGGCGTCGCGGATCGGGATGGCGATGCCGCTGCACTGCACGGCCATCGGCAAGGCGGCACTCGCCGCGCTGCCCGAGGCGGAGGTGCGGGCGCTGATCGCGCGGGTCCCGCGGCCGGCCCGCACGCCGCGCACGCTCACCGACGCGGCCGAGCTCGTGGCCGACCTGCACGGCGTGCGGGCGCGCGGCTGGTCGGTGGACGACGAGGAGAACGAGGCCGGCGTCCGGTGCGTCGGGGCGGCGGTGGTCGACCACACCCGGCGCGTGGTCGGCGCCGTCAGCGTCTCGCAGCTCACCAGCGACCCGGACAGCCGCTACCCCGACGAGATCGGCCCGCGGGTGGCGGCGGCGGCCCGGGCGATCTCGCAGGCCCTGGGCGCACCCGTCTGAGGGGACCCGTCCTCTGGGGATGGGTCCCCCGAAGATCCACAGTACCGGGCGGGGGCGACGGAAAGCGCTGGTCGCGGGCCTGAGGGCCGGAGTTGTCCACAGCCGTCCGGGTGGTCGTCAGGTCCTCAGTGCGTGGTGGTGCGGGCCCCGCCGAGCTGGGTGGCCGTGACGAAGAGGGCGCCGGTGAGGTCCGCGCCGCGCAGGTCGGCACCCCGCAGGTCCGCGCCGAGCAGGTCGGCCGTGCGCAGGTCGGCGTCGCGCAGGTCGGCCCCGATCAGCAGGGCGCCGCGCAGGCTCGCCCCGCGCAGGTCCGCGCCGCGCAGCCGGGGCGGCGAGGTCGGCACCGCGGCGGTCCGGGCGCGGCGAGGTCGGCACCGCGGCGGTCCGGGCCCGGGTGCTCCGCGCGGACCCGGACGCTCACCCGTTCCAGCAGCTCCCCGACGCGCGTCCGGTGCGGGCCGGCGTCCACCGCCGCGACGGTGGCGGCACCGGCGTGCGTCAGGCGTTCGACGTCGGCGGCGAGGCGCCCGGCCTCGGCGCGCAGCGGGCCCGTGGTGCGCTCGGCCGCCTCGGCGAGGTGCCAGAGCAGCTCGTGGAGCTGGCGCACCACCGGGAGCAGCGCGTACATACCTGCCGCGATCCCCGGTTCGGCCCGCCGGTCGCGGCCGCCGAAGATCACCTGTGTGATGTGCTGGCCGGCGCCGAAGCAGTCGAAGGCGACGCAACCGGGGAACCCGCGCTCGCGCAGCGTGTCGTGGATGCCGCAGCGGAAGTCGGCGCCCAGGTTCGGGCAGGGGGTGCCGGCCGGCTTGTCGATCGCGAAGTCGGCCGACGCTGCGAACGCCGGCGCGACGCAGCAGAGTGCGGCGCAGCGGGTGCAGTCGGCGCGCAGGCGGGTCCGGTCCACCGGGCCGAGTCTTCCGCACCGGCGGGAGGGGGCACGACGATGGCCGACATCCAGCGGGACGTGCAGGCGGTGCTCGACGAGCTGGTCTCGTCGGGGGCCGAGCGCGGCGTGCAGGCCGCCGTCCACCGCGGCGGCGAGCTGCTCGTGGACGCCGTCGCGGGCGTGGCCGACCCCGCGACCGGGCGGCCCATGACCCCGGACACCCCGGTCTTCGTCACCTCGACCGGCAAGGGCGTCACGGCGACCGTCGTGCACGTGCTCGCCGAACGCGGCGTGCTCGACTACCCCACCCGCATCGCCGACCTGTGGCCGGAGTTCGCGGCGCACGGCAAGGACCGCGCGACCGTCGCGGACGCCCTGACCCACGCCGTCGGCGTGCCCGGCCTGCCGGCGGACATCACGCCCGACGCGTTCCTGGACTGGGACGCGATGTGCGCGCTGGTCGCCGGGGCGCGGCCGTGGTGGGAGCCGGGCACCGCCACCGGCTACCACGCGCAGACGTTCGGCTGGATCGTGGGCGAGATCGTCCGCCGCGCGAGCGGGCGGCGGATCTCCGAGGTGCTGCGCGACGAGGTCGCCGGGCCGCTCGGCGTGGCCGGCGAGCTGTTCCTCGGCGTCCCGGCGGCGCAGCTGCCGCGGCTGGCCCGGCTGGAGGACCCGCCGCCGGCGCCCGCCGGTCCGGGCTTCGCGATGCCGTCGCCGCCCGGCGCGCAGGAAGGCTGGGTGTGGGCGCCGCCCGCGGTGCTGCCCACGGCGGAGTACGGCAACCGCGCCGACCTCCTCACGACCGACGTCCCGGCGGGCGGCACCATGACGGCCCGCGCGGTCTCCCGCATGTACGCCGCCCTCCTGCACGACGTGGACGGGGTGCGGCTGGTCGGGCCGCAGCGGCTGCGGGCCGTCACCGCGGTGGCGGTGTCCGGCCCGGACGCCGTGCTCGGCAACCCCGCCAGCTGGGGCCTGGGCTACGCGGTCGGCGGCCCCGGCCCGTTCGACGGGCCGACCGTCTTCGGCATGGCCGGCAGCGGCGGCACCGCGGCGTACGCGGACACCGCCACCGGCCTGTCGGTCGCCGTCACCAAGAACCGCACCACGTTCGGCGACTTCACGACGTACGGCGCGGTGTGTGCGGCCGTGCTGAAGCACGTCTGAGCCGGTGCCGGCCGGAGCGGTCAGATCAGGTCGTCGTACAGCCCCAGCGTGATGAACGGGTCCTCGTCGGGGGGCCAGCGCGGCGCCACGATCTCGGGCACGGTCGGCACGTCCAGGGAGCTCTGGGGTGCAGGCTCGGCCCGGTCATCGGGCCTGTCGGCTCTGTCGTCGGTTCCGTCGGGTCGGTCGTCGGGTCGGGTGTCCGTCTCTGTGTCCACGAGTTCGTCCCCCTGTCCGTACGCAGGGTCGTCGTGGTGCTCCGCTCTGTTAACGCCGCTCCGGGCACCCGGCTGTCCTGCGATGATGCGCGGGTGAGCCTCTCCCCGTTCCACCTCGCCGTGCCGGTCGACGACATCGCGGCCGCCCGTGCGTTCTACGGCGGCGTGCTCGGCCTCGCCGAGGGCCGCTCGGACGTCAACTGGGTGGACTGGAACCTGGACGGGCACCAGCTCGTCACCCACCGCGCGCCGGGCTCGGGGCCGGTCGGGCACAGCCATGTCGATGGCCACGAGGTGCCGGTCCCGCACTTCGGGCTCGTGCTCGCCGTCGAGCGGTTCCACGAGCTGGCGGCGCGGCTGCGGGGCGCCGGCACGCGTTCGTGATCGAGCCCTACCGGCGTTTCGCCGGGGAGCCGGGGGAGCAGTGGACGATGTTCCTGCTCGACCCGGCCGGCAACGCGCTGGAGTTCAAGGCGTTCGCCGACCCGGCGCAGCTCTTCGCGAGGCCGTGAGCGCGCACGCTCAGTCCTTGCGGGCGTGCACGCTGCGCTCGATCTCCGTGACGGGCAGCGGCCGGCCGGCCGGCTCCAGGTAGCGCGCGGTGAGCTCGGCCGGGCCGGCCTGCTCGACCTGCCGCCACCCGTACCCGGCCAGGAGCCCGGGGACCTCGGCGGGGTCCAGCCCGAACCTCCAGAGGTGCGAGTCCGTGACGAACCGGCGGTAGGCGACGTCGGCGCCGTAGCGGTCGGTGCCGTCGAGGAAGTCCTGCCGGATGTGGGTGAACACGAGGTGGCTGCCGGCGGGCGCCGCGGCCAGGAACGCCAGCGTCGCGCGCACCCCGGCGTCCGTCAGGTACTGGGTGACGGCCTCCCACACGAACACCGTGGGCCGGGCCGGGTCGTAGCCGGCCGCGGCGAGCCGGGCGGCCGGGTCCTCGGTGTCGAAGTCCACCGGCACCAGCGTGACGTGCGCGGGCGGCGCGCCGTAGACGCCGGTGAGCAGCGCGCGCTTGCGCTCGACGTTGGCGGGCAGGTCCACCTCGAACACCGGGAGCCCGGCCAGCTCGGGCAGCCGGTAGGCGCGGGTGTCCATGCCCGCGCCGAGGATCACCGCGGCCGTCACCCCGTCCGCGACGGCGAGCCGGACGACGTCGTCGGCGTAGCGCTTGCGGCACAGGATGCTCGCCCAGAGCCCGGGGACCTGCTTCTCCGTCATCGCGGCGACGGCCCGGCGCACCGGCCGCCACCGGGCGAGCCCGACGAGGCCCCGCGTCGCGCCCGGCAGCAGCCGGGCGGCCAGGTCGTCGCGCACCAGCGGATGCGGGTCGTACTGGTCGAACGCCACGATCACCATCGGGCCGATCGCGGTCTGCGCCGCCGGGTTCGCCATCGCCTGTCAGTCCTCCGTCGCGCCGAGTGCGCCACGCGTCGTCGACGCCGTAGCAGGCCGCGCGCTCGCCGGGCCGGCCGTTTCGGAACCGGATCCGGGGTGCCGGCGAGAGAGTACGGTCAGCCCATGACCGACACCGCCTTCTGGCACCCGTTCGCCGCGATGGGCGCGGTCCGCGACGCCGAGTTCGTGGTCGCCCGCGGCCAGGACGTCTGGCTGTGGGACGAGGCCGGGCGCCGCTACCTCGACGCGACGGCGAGCCTGTGGTGCGTCAACGTCGGGCACGGGCGGGCGGAGATCGCCGAGGCGGTCGCGGCGCAGATGCGCGAGCTCGCCACCTACCAGACGTTCGGGGACTTCGCGAGCCGCCCGGTGCTCGAGCTGACCAGCCGCCTCGCCGGGCTCGCCCCGATGCCGGGCGCGAAGGTCTTCCTGGGCAGCGGCGGCGGCGACGCCGTCGACACCGCGGCCAAGATCGCCCGCGAGTACTTCGCGCGCGTCGGCCGTCCGGAGCGGACCGTGCTGGTCAGCCGCACCAACGCCTACCACGGCACGCACGGCTTCGGCACCGCGCTCGGCGGGATCGTGCCGAACCGGGTCGCCGGGCCGTTCGTCCCGGACGTCGTCCAGGTCGCCTGGGACGACCCGGAGGCCCTTGAGGCCGAGATCCAGCGGGTCGGGCCGGAGCGGGTGGCGGCGTTCTTCTGCGAGCCGGTGATCGGCGCCGGCGGGGTGCTGCCCCCGCCGCCGGGCTACGTCGAGCGGGTGCGGGACATCTGCACGCGCCACGGCGTGCTGCTCGTCGTCGACAGCGTGATCTGCGGCTTCGGCCGCCTCGGTGACTGGTTCGGCGTCGACCGGTTCGGCATCGAGCCCGACCTCGTGACGTTCGCCAAGGGCGTCACCAGCGGCTACCTGCCGCTGGCCGGTGTGCTCGCGCACGGCCGGATCGCCGCGCCGTTCTTCGAGCGCGGCGCGGCGCCGTTCCGCCACGGCGCGACGTACGCGGGGCACCCGACGGTCGCGGCCGCGGCGCTGGCCAACCTCGACATCCTCGAGGGCGAGGGCCTGCTCAAGCGCGCCGAGGAGCTCGAAGGGCCGATGTACGCGGCCCTGCGCACGCTCGCCGACCACCCGCTGGTCGCGGAGGTCCGGGGCGGCACCGGTGTGCTCGGCGCGATCGAGCTGGACGCCGAGCGGCTCGCGGCCCGGCCCGGCCTCGTCGGCGCCGTCGGGCTGGCCGCCCGCGAGCGCGGGGTGCTGGTCCGGCCGATGATCTCGGCCATCGCGTTCTCCCCGCCGCTCACCCTTGCGGAGGAGCACCTCGACCTGATGACCGACGCGGTCCGCGGTGCACTCGACACCTTCAGGTGACGGAATTCCGCCTCGGCGCGGCGTGTCGGGGCGACCCCGGTCGTGGACGGCCGACTACGCGGAGCGTCGTCCGGCTGCCGGTGTCCCCCGGCCGGGCGGTCGTCGGTGACCAGCAGTGACAAACGGCGCACTCTACGCGGGGACGGACAACCACGGCATGTGATGGCAGTCACTCACGCGGGCGCCGTGCGGGCCGAACCCGCTCCTTCGTCGTGGTGGCTTCGTTGCACCTGTGACGACAGGCCGACGGTGGTCCAGGTGACGGGAGCGTGCGATGGCCGGTGAGCCGGTGGGTGGAGGACGTAGCTCGGCCCGGCATGCCGTGGCCGACGATCTCGCGGGCTGGGGGCCCGGGGACGGCGGCCGGCGAGACCGGGGTCACGACGAATGGCCACAGGATGCCGTTTGGGCGCCCGGTGAACGCCGCACGGCTGGTTGGTCGACGGCCGATGACCGGGCCTCCGACCCGACAAGGGACCATCTAGGCGTGGAGTACCGCGAAGGGGGAGGCGGGCGGCCCGCGCAACCAGGGGGCTGGGTGCCGAACGAGCTGACCGCGCGCAACGGGGCGCACGACAACCGACCGAACGGCGGCTGGGCCCGCGTGGGCCGCGCCTGGCTGCCGGACGACGGCGGGCGGCCGCCAGCTGCCGATCATGCCCGAGGCGGCCGCGCCCGCGACGGGCGGGGTGCCGGTCCGGCCCTGAACGAGTGGGCGCTGGACGAAGGGGCCGCCGGCGGGGGGCCGGACGACCTCGACCACGACGACCCGGACCACGACGACGCCGCGTCCGACACGTTCGGCGCGCGGGTCGTGGACACCAGCGCCTACGCGGACGACCGCGGGTACGGGGACGGCGCCCTCGGGCGCGGCGGCCGGCCGGGGACGGGTTCGAGGACCCGCGGCGCGCGGGGCCCGGGGGCCGGACGAGCACGGTGGCGTGGCCGAGCCGGGCGCGCGTGAGGGTGACGATCTGTTCGGCCGGCGTGGCGGTCCCGCCGAGAACGGGTTCGGCGACTCCGAGCCGGGTCGGGACGGCCCCGGCCGGTCCGGCGGACCGGCCGAGACCCGGCAGAACGGGTTCGACGGCCCGCGGCACGACGGTCTCGATGCCTCCGACGAGCGCCGTACCGCCGAGCCGGGCCGGGACGGCCTCCCGGGAGACGG
>MKJX01000217.1 GCA_001942415.1 Pseudonocardia sp. CNS-139 | reverse complement strand
GGAGCTGGGCTCGGACTACCCGGTGCCGCCACTGGACCTGGAGGTCCCGAGCAAGTCGCGGCACAAGCTGCGCCGCCGCGACCTGGGCCCGGCCCAGGACCGCGAGCCGGCGCTCACCGGGGGCGACTCCCGGAAGGAGAGCGACTAGATGTTCGAGTTCTTCAAGGGGTTCGGCGTCACCTTCGGGACGATGTTCAAGAAGGTCGTCACCGAGGAGTACCCGGAGAACTTCCCGCCGGCGGCCCCGCGCTACCACGGCCGGCACCAGCTCAACCGGCACCCGGACGGGCTGGAGAAGTGCGTCGGCTGCGAGCTGTGCGCGTGGGCCTGCCCGGCCGACGCGATCTACGTCGAGGGCGGCGACAACACCGAAGAGGCCCGCTACTCGCCCGGCGAGCGGTACGGCGCGATCTACCAGATCAACTACCTGCGCTGCATCGGCTGCGGGCTGTGCGTCGAGGCCTGCCCGACGCGGTCGCTCACGATGACCAACTTCTACGAGCTGGCCGACGACAACCGGCAGGACCTGATCTACACCAAGGAACAGCTGATGGCGCCGCTGCTGCCCGGCATGGAGCAGCCGCCGCACCCGATGCGGCTGGGTGAGAACGAGCAGGACTACTACGTGCAGGGCCCGGTGCTCGCCCGCAAGGGCGCGGCGGGCGACCCGGTCGGGGAGCAGGTCAAGTGACGGTTCTCGCGCAGGCGGCCGCGACACCGTCGGTGTCGGCGAGGCGGTCACGTTCTGGATCCTCGGCCCGGTCGCGCTGCTCGGCGCGCTGGGCATGGTGTTCGCCCGCAACGCGGTGCACTCCGCGCTCTCGCTGGTGGCCACGATGTTCTCGCTCGCGGTGCTCTACATCGTGCAGCAGGCGCCGTTCCTCGGCTTCGTGCAGATCATCGTCTACACCGGCGCGATCATGATGCTGTTCCTGTTCGTGCTGATGCTGGTCGGCCGGGACAGCTCCGACTCCGTGGTCGAGGTGCTCCGCGGCCAGCGGCTCGCGGCGCTCGTGTTCGGCGTCGGGCTCGCGGTGCTGCTGGTGGGGATGATCGGACGTGCGCTGGTCGCCGTCACGCCCGTCGGGCTCGCGGCGAACGGGGCCGGTTCCACCGGCAACGTCACCGGGCTCGGCGCGCTGATCTTCACGCGCTACCTGTTCGCGTTCGAGCTCACCTCGGCGCTGCTGATCACGGCCGCGCTCGGCGCGATGGTCTTCACCTACGCGCAGGGCCGTTCCCACACCAAGCGCACGCAGAAGGAGACGGTGCTGGCCCGCCTGCGCGGCGAGCACGACCGGATCTCCCCGCTGCCCGGGCCCGGCGTCTTCGCCACGGGCAACTCCGTCGCGGTGCCGGCCGTCCTGCCGGACGGCTCGATCGCGCCCGAGTCGATCTCGGCGATCATCGACGCCACCCCGGTCAAGCCGGTGGAGGAGCCGCACCCCGACGCGCACGCCCTCACCGGCGGCCGGCCCGACGCCGCCGACGACGACCGCGAGGCCGAACGATGAGCCCCACCTACTACCTGCTGCTCTCGGCGCTGCTGTTCTGCATCGGCGCGGTCGGCGTGCTCGTGCGGCGCAACGCCATCGTCGTGTTCATGTGCATCGAGCTGATGCTCAACGCCGTGAACCTCTCGCTGGTGACGTTCGCGCGGATCAACGGCGCGCTGGACGGCCAGGTGATGGCGTTCTTCGTGATGGTCGTCGCCGCGGCGGAGGTCGTGGTCGGGCTCGCGATCATCATGTCGATCTTCCGCACCCGCCGCACCGCGTCCGTCGACGACGCCAACCTGCTCAAGTACTGACTTTCCGGCGACAAGGAGTGCTCCCCGTGCTCAGCCCACGCCACAGCCGTGGCCCTGAGGTGGACCGATGAACACCGTGCTCGCGCAGCCGCCGAGCTGCCCGAGGTCGGCGCGGCCACCGGCGCCGCGTCCCTGGCCTGGCTGCTGTTCGCACTGCCGGCGCTCGGGGCGCTGGTCCTGTTCGTCACCGGCCGGCGGGCCAACGCGTGGGGCCACCTGCTCGGCGTGCTCACGGTCGTCGCGTCGTTCGTCGTCGGTCTCGTCATCTTCTTCGAGACCGTCGCGCTCGATCCGGCACAGCGCACGCGGGAGCTGTCGCTCTTCGACTGGATCTCGGTCGGCTCGCTGCACATCGACTTCGGGCTGCGGCTCGACCCGCTCTCCCTGACGTTCGTGCTGCTCATCACCGGTGTCGGGTCGCTGATCCACATCTACTCCACCGGGTACATGAGCCACGACCCGGGACGCCGGCGGTTCTTCGCGCAGCTCAACCTGTTCGTCGCGGCGATGCTGCTGCTGGTGCTCGGCAACAACTTCGTGATGCTCTACCTCGGCTGGGAGGGCGTCGGTCTCGCGTCCTACCTGCTGATCGGCTTCTACCAGGACCGCCCGTCCGCGGCCACCGCGGCGAAGAAGGCGTTCCTGATGAACCGCGTCGGTGACGTCGGGCTCGCGATCGCGATCTTCCTGCTCTGGACGAACCTCGGCACGCTCCAGTACACGGAGGTGTTCGAGCGGATCGGCGAGGTCGACCCCGGCACCGTCCTGGCGATCACCGTGCTGCTGCTGCTCGGCGCGTGCGGCAAGTCCGGCCAGTTCCCGCTGCAGGCGTGGCTCCCGGACGCGATGGAGGGCCCCACCCCGGTCTCCGCGCTCATCCACGCGGCCACGATGGTCACCGCGGGTGTCTACCTGATCGCGCGGGCCAACCCGATCTACGACCTCTCGGCGACGGGACGGCTGGTCGTCGCGCTGATCGGCCTGGTCACGCTGCTGATCGGGGCGATCATCGGCTGTGCGTACGACGACATCAAGAAGGTGCTCGCGTACTCCACGGTGAGCCAGATCGGCTACATGATCCTCGCGGTCGGGCTCGGCCCGGCCGGCTACGCGCTGGGCATCTTCCACCTGCTCACGCACGGCTTCTTCAAGGCGGGGCTCTTCCTCGGGGCCGGTTCGGTCATGCACGCCATGAACGACGAGGTGGACATGCGCCGCTACGGCGGGCTGGCACGGTTCATGCCGATCACCTTCGTGACGTTCGGGCTCGGTTATCTCGCGCTGATCGGCTTCCCCTTCCTCTCGGGCTTCTACTCGAAGGACGAGATCATCGGCGCCGCGTTCGGCCAGCCGGGCTGGCAGGGCTGGGTGTTCGGCGGCATCGCGACGCTGGCCGCGGGCCTCACCGCCTTCTACATGACCCGCCTGATGTTCATGACCTTCTTCGGCGAGAAGCGCTGGGAGAAGCTCAAGACGGCCGACGGGCACGACTACCACCCGCACGAGTCGCCGACCTCGATGACCGTGCCGATGATCATCCTGGCGCTCGGCTCGGTCGGCGCGGGCTTCCTGCTCAGCTACAACCACGTGCTCGTCGACTGGCTCACCCCGTCGCTGGGTGAGCTGGAGGAGACGCACGGCGTGCTCGACCACTCGGTCGTGCCGTACCTGGTGGTCGGCATCTCGGCGATCGGCGTGCTGGTCGCCTGGCTGACGGTCGGGCGCCGGCCCACGCCGGTCGAGCGGCCGGAGCCGGTCTCGTGGCCGGTGCAGCGCCCGCCGGGACCTCTACGCCAACGCCGTCAACGAGGCCCTGATCGCGCGGCCGGGCACCTGGCTCGCGCGGTTCCTCGTCTTCGTCGACAACCGCGGCGTCGACGGGATCGTCAACGGTACGGCGGCCCTGCTGGGCGGCAGCTCCGGCCGGCTGCGGCGGCTCCAGACGGGCTTCGTCCGCTCCTACGCGCTCTCGATGCTGGCCGGCGGGGTTGTCATCGTCGCGGCGCTGCTGGCGGTGCGGTTCTCATGACCGGAGGCATTGTGCTGCTGATCCTGCTCCTGCTCCCGCTGGTCGGCGCGGCCGTCGTCGCGCCGATCCGGGGCAACGCGCAGCTGGCCAAGCTGGTCGCGCTCGGCTTCGCGCTGGCGTCGGTCGTGCTCACGGCGGTCGCCTGGTTCTCCTACTCGGTGGCCGCAGCGGAGGAGGGCACGCGGTTCCAGCTGGAGCTGTCGGTGCCGTGGATCCCGGCGTTCGGCACCCGGTTCGCGCTCGGCGTCGACGGCATCGCGCTGGTGATGCTGGCGCTGATCGCGGTGCTCGTGCCGATCGTCATGGGCTTCTCGTGGAACGAGAAGATCCCCGAGGGCCGCACGACGTCCGGCTACTTCGCGCTGCTGCTCACCACGCAGGGCCTGCTCGTCGGGGTGTTCGCGGCCACCGACGTGTTCCTGTTCTACGTGTTCTTCGAGGCCATGCTGATCCCGATGTACTTCATGATCGGGCGCTTCGGCGGGCCGCGCCGGCAGTACGCGGCGGTGAAGTTCTTCCTGTACTCGCTGCTCGGCGGCCTGATCATGCTGGCGTCGGTGATCGGCCTGTACGTCGTCAGCGGCACCCGGCTCGACCAGGCGACGTTCTCCTGGACGGAGCTCCAGTCGATCGCGGCCACGGTGCCGGAGTCCACGCAGATCTGGCTCTTCCTCGGCTTCTTCGTCGCGTTCGCGATCAAGGCGCCGCTGGTGCCGTTCCACACCTGGCTGCCCGACGCCGGTGCCGAGGCCCCGGTCGGGGCGGGCGTGCTGCTCGTCGGCGTGCTCGACAAGGTCGGCACCTTCGGCTTCCTGCGCTACTGCCTGCCGCTCTTCCCGCTGGCCTCGCAGCGGCTCGCGCCGCTCATGCTGACGCTCGCGGTGATCGGGATCCTCTACGCGGCGCTGCTGGCCGTCGGGCAGACCGACATGAAGCGGTTCGTGGCCTACACCTCGGTGGCCCACTTCGGCTTCATCGCGCTGGGTATCTTCGCGTTCTCCACGCAGGCGTTCGCCGGCGCGACGCTCTACATGGTCAACCACGGCATCTCCACCGGGATGCTGTTCATCGTGGTCGGGCTCCTGATCGCCCGCGGCGGCTCGCGGCTGATCGCCGACTACGGCGGGGTGCACAAGCTGGCCCCGCTGCTGGCCGGCACGTTCCTCGTGGCCGGGCTCTCGTCGCTGGCGCTGCCGGGCACCAACTCGTTCGTCAGCGAGTTCCTGGTGCTGGTCGGCTCCTACCCGCGCGAGCCCGTGTACACGATCATCGCGACGGTCGGGATCATCTTCGCCGCGCTGTACGTGCTCTGGACCTACCAGCGCACGATGCAGGGCCCGGTGCGCGGCGCGGCCGTGCTCGGCGCCCTGGAGCGGGGCGGGCCCGGCACCATGCTCGACCCCGACGTCGCCGTGAAGCGCGGCGGCGCCGGCTTCCCGGACCTGTCCGGGCGGGAGATCGCCGTGCTGACGCCGCTGATCGTGCTGATCATCGCGCTCGGCTTCTTCCCCGGCCCGCTGCTCGACGTGATCAACCCGTCGGTCGCGGCCACCATGACTGAAGTGGGTCTCGCCGACCCGGTGGGAGGACTCCGGTAGTGGAAACGCTGGCGCAGGGGACGCTCTCGGTGCCCCCGATCGACTACGGGGCGATCGCGCCGCTGCTGATCGTGCTCGGCGCGGCGTGCATCGCCGTGCTGCTGGAGGCGTTCCTGCCGCGCCACCAGCGCTGGCCCGCGCAGGTGGCGCTGTCGGTCGTCACGATCGGCGCGGCCGGGATCGCGCTCGGGATCTACGCCGGCTCGGCCGGGCCCGACGGGTTCACCACGCTCGGCGACGCGCTCGCGATCGACCGGCCGACGCTCTTCCTGTGGGGCACGCTGCTCGCCCTCGGGCTCGGCGGCCTCCTGCTGATCGCCGACCGCTCGGTGGAGCCCGGCGGGGCCATCATGGCGTCGGCGGCCGCGCGGGCCGTGCACGGCAACGGGCCGGTCACGGTCGGGGACGGCCCCGAGGACCGCTCGTACGGCCGCCCGGGCTCGCGCCGACGATGCAGACCGAGGTCTTCCCGTTCACGCTGTTCGCGCTCGGCGGGATGATGACGTTCGTCGCGGCCAACGACCTGCTGACGATGTTCATCGCGCTCGAGGTGCTGTCGCTGCCGCTCTACCTGATGTGCGGGCTGGCCCGGCGGCGCCGGCTGCTCTCCCAGGAGGCGGCCGTCAAGTACTTCCTGCTCGGCGCGTTCGCGTCGCGTTCTTCCTCTACGGCCTTGCCCTGATCTACGGCTACGCGGGCTCGGTGCAGCTCTCCGCCATCGCGGAGGCGGCGGCCGGCTCGCCGGTGTCGGACACGCTGCTGTTCGGCGGGCTCGCGCTGCTGGTCGTCGGCCTGATGTTCAAGGGCTCGGTCGGCCCCTTCCACACCTGGCGCCGGACGGCTACCAGGGCGCCCCGACGCCGGTCACCGCGTTCATGGCGGCGTGCACGAAGGTCGCGGCGTTCGGCGCGATCCTGCGGGTGCTGCAAGTGGCCTTCGGCGACACCCGCGTGGGAGTGGCGGGGCGTGCTGTGGGCCGTCGCGATCGCGTCGATGGCGATCGGCGCCGTGATCGGCCTCACCCAGACCGACATCAAGCGCATGATCGCGTACTCCTCGGTGGCGCACGCCGGCTTCCTGCTGCTCGGTGCGATGGCCATCACGGAGCAGGGCGTCTCGGGCACGATGTTCTACCTGCTCGCCTACGGCTTCACCACGCTCGCGGTGTTCGGCGTGATCAGCCTGGTGCGCGACGCCGACGGCGAGGCCACCCACCTCTCGCAGTGGGCCGGGCTCGCGAAGCGCTCGCCGCTCGTCGCCGGGGTGATGACGTTCCTCCTGCTCGCGCTCGCCGGCATCCCGCTGACCAGCGGTTTCACCGCCAAGTTCGCGGTGTTCGCGGCGGCGCTGGGCGACGGGATGGCCCCGCTGGTGGTGATCGCGCTGGTCGCGAGCGCCATCGCGGCGTTCTTCTACGTCCGGGTGATCGTGCTGATGTACTTCAGCGAGCCGGCCGCCGACGGGCCCACCGTCACGGTGCCCGGGGCGTTCACCACGGCGGCCATCACGCTCGGCGTTCTGGTCACCCTGCTGCTCGGCATCGTCCCGACGCTGGCCTTGGACTGGGCCGGTGGCGGCGGCTTCGTAGGCTAGTGACGTGAGTGCGAGCGCGATCGCCGGTGTCGAGCTGGGGGACCCCCAGCTCGGCGCCGCAACGGAGGCGGGCCTGGCCCGGGTGGAGGAGCTGCTGCACCGGGAGGTGCGCAGCGACTACCGGTTCGTCACCGAGACCTCCCTGCATCTGATCGATGCCGGGGGCAAGCGGTTCCGGCCGCTGTTCACCCTGCTCGGGGCCCAGGTCGGGCCGACGCCGGTCGCCGACGAGGTGGTCACGGCGGCCGCCGTCGTCGAGCTGGTGCACCTGGCCACGCTCTACCACGACGACGTCATGGACTCGGCCACCATGCGCCGCGGCGCGGAGAGCGCCAACTCGCGCTGGGACAACACGGTCGCGATCCTCACCGGCGACTTCCTCTTCGCGCACGCGTCGCGGCTGGTCGCCGACCTGGGACCGGCCGCCGTCCGGATCATCGCCGAGACGTTCGCCGAGCTCGTCACCGGCCAGATGCGCGAGACCCGCGGCCCGCGCCCGGACGAGGACCCGGTGCAGCACTACCTGGCGGTCGTCGCGGAGAAGACCGGCTCGCTGATCGCGACGTCCGGCCGGTTCGGCGGGATGTTCTCCGGCTGCTCGCCCGAGCACGTCGAGGCGCTGCGCCGGTTCGGCGCCACGATCGGCACCGCGTTCCAGATCTCCGACGACGTCATCGACATCGCCTCGCCGGCCGCCACCTCGGGCAAGACGCCGGGCACCGACCTGCGCGAGGGCGTGCACACGCTGCCGATGCTCTACGCGATGCAGGAGAGCGGCCCCGACGCCGACCGGCTGCGCAAGCTCTTGGCCCACCCGATCACCGACGACGACGAGGTGGCCGAGGCGCTCGGGCTGCTGCGGGCGGCGCCGGGCCTGGGCCGGGCCCGCGACTACCTGGCCGGCCAGGCCGCCGCAGCGCGCGCGGAGCTGGACAAGCTCCCCCGCTGCGCGGCCACCGAAGCGCTGGCGGCCCTCACGACATACGTGGTGGACCGGACAGGCTGAGCGCGAGCCGTCGCAGCCCGCGGCGTCTCGTCGCAGCCCGTCGACGGGCTGCGAGGGGGCGCGACGTGCTGCGAGGGCTAGCTGGGGTCGGCGGCCCGGCGGCGTTCCAGCACCAGTGTGTGGCGCCACTCGCCGTGCCACCGCCCGATCCGCTCGCGCATGCCGAGCGTCCGGAACCCGGCCGCGAGGTGCAGCGCCGTGCGGGCCCGGTTCTCCGGGAAGACGGACGTCTGGAGCGTCCACAGGCCGGCCCGGTCGGCGGCGGTGACCTGCCGGTGGATGAGCGCCCGGCCGATGCCGCGGCCGTAGTAGCCGTCGCCGAGGTGGATCATGGTCTCCACCACGCCCGCGTACTCGGGACGGTCCGAGATGGGCTTGGCGGCCGCCCAGCCGGCCACCCGCCCGTCGATCTCGGCGATCCAGCGCTGCCCGGGGATCCAGATGTGCTCCAGCGAGCGCCGGCTCGGCACTTCGGTCTCGAACGTCGTCTTCTGCGCGGCGATCCCCTCGGCGTAGATCCGCCGGACCGGGCCCCAGTCGCGCGCCTCCAGCGGGCGCACGACGATCCCGGGTGACGGCTCGCCGAAACGCTGCGGCGCCACCAGCCCCATCACGAGGTCGGCGACGTTCGGCATGCCGGCGCAGCACGACACGTCCACCGACACCAGCGTGGCCGTGCCCTTCCTGCGCACCTGGACCAGCCCGACCTCCGCGAGCTTGCGGACGTGGTGTGAGCAGGTCGACTGGCTGATGTCGAGCTGCTCGGTCAGCTCGCCGATGGTGACGGCACGCCCGGAGATCGCCACTGCGTGCAACATGCGCACGCGCATGGGCTCGGCGAGGCAGCCGAACCAGCCCGCGTACGTCAGCGCGTCGGCGGCCGAGAGCTGCTGCCAGGATGCGTCGTTGCTCCCCTGCATGGGAGCCAGTATCCGGCACGCCGCAACCATGCGGAAAGAATGATCTTGAATCCGCGCCGAAATGCTCCCGGATCAATTGATCGGCAATCACCGATGCATTCATCGACGGCCGCCGATGAAGTTTGTCGGACCTAACTCGGGCAGATGGTGAAAGGTATTGCCCGGGCGAATTTCGGAGGTATGCTCCGCCGCGCTCGGACGTTCCCGAGTCGCAACGCCGCGGAAGGAGCGAGGGTGCTTCAGAGGATCCCGGAAACCGTGCGAAAGCGGTCCTTCCGATCGCCTGTCCCGGCCGTGCGGCCGCCGCCGTGCTGGTGCTCGCCGCCGCGTGCGGCAACGTCGCCGTGGCACCGGCCGAGTCGCCGGGCAGCGCCGCCGCGCTGGACAGCTCCCGTCCGTACGGCGGCGACCTCGCCGCCGAGGGCACCCCCGTCACCGGGGGCACGCTCACGGTCGGGATGCAGTCCGAGTCGGCCTCCCTCGACCCGACGGTCGGGTCGGCTCGCGAGGCCGCGTCGGCCATCTACGACTCGCTGCTCAAGCTGGACGACCGGTCGCAGCCGCAGCCGTACCTGGCCGAGTCGATGACCACGCCGGACGACGGGCGGACCTGGGTACTGGGCCTGCGCGACGGCGTGACGTTCCACGACGGCACCCCGCTCGACGCCGCCGCCGTGATCTTCAACGTGCAGCGGCACATCGACAAGACGACGTCGCCGGGGCACCAGTACACGCTGACGATCAAGTCGATGACGGCGGTGGACGACCACACCGTCCGGTTCGACCTCACCCGGCCCAACGGGTCGTTCCCGCTCGGGTTCGCGTTCCCGTTCAACCAGGGCAACCTCGGCTCGATCGGCTCGCCCGCCGCGATCCAGCAGTGGGGCGCCGACTACGGGCGGCACCCGGTCGGTGCCGGGCCGTTCCAGTTCGTCGAATGGGTGCCGGACAGCCGGATCGTGCTCAAGAAGTTCGACCGCTATTGGCAGCCCGGCCTGCCGTACCTCGACGAGATCGTCTTCCGGCCGATCCCGGACACCGACTCGCGGTCGGCGTCGATCGCGAACGGCGACGTCGACATGATTTACGCCGGCTACCACATCGAGATCCTGCGGGCGTCCGAGGACCCGAATCTGGACGTCTACTACGGCCAGGGCGGCGGCGGGCAGTACCTGAACCTGAACGTGAACGAGGCCCCGTTCGACGACAAGCGGATGCGCGAGGCGGTGACCCGCGCGATCGACCTGAAGGCGCTCTCGGCCACGCAGTTCCGCGGGTTCATGGACGAGGCGCAGACCGCGTTCCCGCCGGACAGCCCGTTCTACAGCCAGGAGGCGGCCGACGAGTACCCGGCGTTCGACCTGGAGGCGGCCAAGCGGCTCGTCGAGGAGTACCGGGCCGGCGGCGGCAACCCCGACTTCACGCTCGCGACGAGCAGCGCGCCCAACAACGTCGCGCTGGCCACGTTCCTGCAGGCCCAGTGGGCGGCCGCGGGCCTGACCGTCGAGCTGAGCTTCAGCGACCTCGCGGCGTTCAAGCAACTCGCGATCAGCGGCAAGTTCCAGGCGTCCACCACGGTGCTGGGCCCGTGGGACGGCCCCTACCCGAGCATGCAGGCGATGTACCGGACCGGCGGGTCCACCAACTACGGGCGCTACTCGAACCCGCAGGTGGACGCCGCACTCGACGAGGCGGAGAGCGCCACCGACCCGGACCGGCAGATCGCCGCGTACCAGCGGGCGCAGGTGCTCGCCGGCCAGGACCTGCCGTTCGTGTGGCTGGCCCGCGGCTACCTCGGCACGGTCGCGCGCAAGAACGTGCACGGCGTCGTCCGCTACCTCTCCCGGGAGATGTTCTACGCCACCTTGTGGCGCGACCGCTGACCGCGAGCGAAAGGCAGAAATGGCAGTCAAGACCGGGTGGGCCGGCAACTTCTACGAGGACTTCGAGGTCGGTGACGTCTACCGGCACTCGACCGCCGAACGGTGACGGAGACGGACAACATCTGGTTCACGCTCCTGACCTGCAACATGAACATGAACCACGTCAACAACGAGTACGCCGAGCGCACCGAGTTCGGCCGGGCGCTGTTCAACAGCGGCATGACGATGGCGATCGTGAACGGGCTGACGGTGGCCGACATCAGCGACAACGCCGTCGCCAACCTCGGCTGGGACGAGGTGCGGCTGCCGCACCCCGTCTACGTCGGGGACACGCTCTACGCGGAGTCGACGATCCTGTCGAAGCGCCCGTCGGAGAGCCGGCCGTACGCCGGGCTCGTGCACGTCGCGACCCGCGGGTACACGCAGGAGGGCACGACGGTCATCACGTTCAAGCGGACGGCGATGATCTACACGCGGGAGGGCTCGCCGAAGGCGGGCCTGCGGCCGGCCGGCTCGTGAGCGGGTCAGCGGGCGGGCCGCTCGCCGGGATGCGCGTCGTCGACGTGACGCAGAGCGCGGCCGGGCCGTACTGCACGATGATCCTCGGCGACCTCGGCGCGGACGCGTGAAGGTCGAGCGGCCCGGCACCGGTGACGACGCCCGCTCGTGGGCCCCGCCGTACTGGGGCGACGAGGGCTGCACGTTCCTGGCGCTCAACCGGAACAAGCGCAGCCTCGCCGTCGACCTCGCGTCCGGCGCCGGGAAGGCCGTGTTCGCCGACCTGGTGCGCGACGCGGACGTGCTCGTGCAGAACCTGCGGGCGGGCGCGATCGACCGGCTCGGGTTCGGGCCCGGGGCGGTCGGCGCGCTCAACCCGCGGCTCGTCTACTGCTCGATCTCGGCGTACGGCGGCACCGGCCCGAAGGGCGACCGGCCCGGCTACGACCCGCTGATGCAGGCGTACGGCGGCCTGATGAGCATCACGGGCGAACGCGCCGCGCCCGGCGAGCCGCCGCGCCCGCCGGTGCGCGTCGGCACCTCCATCAACGACATGGGCGCGGGCCTGTGGGCGGCGCTCGCCGTGCTCACGGCCCTGATGGAGCGCGAGCGCACCGGGCGCGGCCGGCTCGTCGAGACCTCGCTGCTGGAGACGGCCGTGAGCTGGATCCCGTACCAGGTCATGGCGTACCTGGGGTCCGGGCAGGTGCCGGGGCGGCACGGCTCGGGCACCCCGATGAACGCCCCCTACGAGGCGTTCCCGACGGCCGACGGCCACCTGATGGTCGCGGCCGGCAACGACACGCTCTGGGAGCGGCTCTGCCACGCGATCGGCGCGACGGGGCTGCTCACCGACCCGCGGTTCAAGGCCAACCCGGACCGCGTGCGCAACCGCCCGGCGCTGGCCGAGCGGCTGTCCGCGGTGTTCGCGGCGCGGCCGACCGCGCACTGGGAGCGCGTGCTCGACGCGGCAGGGGTGCCGTCGTCGCCGATCCGCACGGTCGACGAGGTCGTGGCGGACGAGCAGGTCGCGGTGCTCGGGCTGCTGCGCGCGGCCGAGCACCCGCGGATCGCGGGCTACCGCGACGTGGCGCTCCCCGTGCGCTGGGACGGGGAGCGCCCGGCCACCCGGATGGTCCCGCCGGCGCTCGGGGCCGACACCCGCGAGGTGCTGGCCGAGCTCGGCCGCACGCCCGCGGAGATCGACGCACTTGTCGCTGCCGGAGTCGTGGCGGCCTAACAGGGGAGGACGATTGCTGTCGGCCGAGGACAACGAGATCCTGACGCGGGTCGGGCCGGGGACCCCGATGGGCGACCTGCTCCGCCGGTACTGGACACCGGCGCTGCTGTCGCAGGAGGTGCCCGAGCCGGACGGCCCGCCGGTGCGGGTCCGGCTGCTGGGTGAGGACCTGGTCGCGTTCCGCGACACGTCCGGGCAGGTGGGGCTCATCCAGGAGAACTGCCCGCACCGGGGCGCGTCCCTGTACTTCGGGCGCACCGAGCACGGCGGGCTGCGCTGCCCGTACCACGGCTGGGCGTTCGGCGCGGACGGGCGCTGCATCGACATGCCGTCCGAGCCGCCGGCCAGCACCTTCAAGGACCGGGTGACGGCGACGTCCTACCCCGTGCACGAGTCGGGCGGGATCGTCTGGACGTACATGGGGCCGCCGGACACGGTCACCCCGTTCCGGGACTTCGGCACCGAGTCGCTCGCGCCGGAGCACGTGCAGGCCCGCAAGCAGCTCGCCGAGTGCAACTGGGTGCAGTCGATGGAGGGCAACCTCGACACGACGCACATCTCGTGGCTGCACCAGTTCGACGCCGTCGAGGACATCCCCGACGACGGCTCGGACAAGCCCGGCTACCCGTCCAACGCCAGCTCGTGGGCGTTCTGGCGGCACGACCGGCGCCGAGGCTGGAGGTCGAGGACACCTGGTACGGCTACCGCTACGCGGGCCTGCGGGCCACCCCGGCCGGCAACGTCCACGTCCGGATCACGGACTTCATCGCCCCGTACACGGCGATCGTCGCCGCGATCCCGTACACGAGCCGGCAGGCGCTGTGCGTCCCGATCGACGACGAGCGGACGTGGCGGTACGGCCTGGTCACGCAGGACCTCGGCAACCCGCGCGGGTACGGCGGCGCGCCGCTCTTCGCCGGCACGCCGTACGTCACCCGGCTCAACCAGTCGGGCAGCGGCATCACCCCGCGCGACTTCACGCCGGAGAACGACTACCGGATCGACCGCGGCGTCCAGCGGGGCACGACGTTCACCGGGATCCCCGACTTCAACGCGCAGGACCTGATGGTCACCGAGTCGATGGGCCGGATCTACGACCGCTCGCAGGAGCACCTCGGCACGAGCGACCGGGCCGTCATCCGGATGCGGCGGATGCTCATCACCGCGGCGCGCGCCCTGCGCGAGGACGGCACGCCACCGCCCGGGCTCGGCGGGCCCGGCCGCGACTTCCGCGGCATCCGGGCGGCCGAGAAGATCCTGGAGCCCGGCGAGGACTGGCGGGCGCTGGGCACCGACGCGACCCGGCCGTGCGCGAGGCGATGGGCTGGGCCTCCCGGTGACCGCGCCGCTGCTGACGCTGAACAACGCGTCCGGATGCCGCAGCTGGGGTTCGGCGTCTACAAGATCCTCGGCGATGCGGTCGCGCCGGCGCTGGCCACCGCGTTCGCCGCCGGCTACCGCAGCATCGACACGGCCGCGCAGTACACCAACGAGAAGGAGGTCGGCGAGGCCGTGCGGGCGTCCGGGATCCCGCGCGCGGACCTGTTCGTCACGACGAAGGTGTTCAACGACTCACACGGCTACGACCAGGCCCTTCGTGCCTTCGACGAGAGCATCGGCCAGTTGGGTCTGGAGTACGTGGACCTCTATCTGATCCACTGGCCGGTGGCGGTCAAGGACCTCTACATCGCGACGTGGCGAGCGCTGGAGAAGCTGGTGGCGGACGGGCGTACCCGGGCGATCGGGGTGTCGAACTTCCAGCTCCCGCACCTGCGCCGGGTGCTCGACGAGACGGGCACAGTGCCGGCCGTCAACCAGGTCGAGCTGCACCCGTGGCTCCAGCAGGACGAGCTGCGCGCGTTCCACGCCGAGCACGGGATCACCACCGTCGCGTGGGCGCCGCTGGCCCGCGACCGCGGGCTGTTCGAGGAGCCCGTCGTGCTCGACGCCGCCGCGAAGCACGGCCGGACGCCCGCGCAGGTCGTGCTGCGCTGGCACGTCCAGTCGGGGCACGCGGCCATCCCGAAGTCGGCGAACCCGCAGCGCATCGCCGCCAACATCGACGTCTTCGGCTTCGCGCTGGACGCCGCCGACATGGCCGCGCTCGGCGCGCTCGAACGCGGCATCCGCACGGGGAACCATCCCGATCTCAGGACCTGACCCGAACGGAAGTCGACGACGACGAGGAGTCCGCACGTGGGTGAATTCGGTACCGCCGAGCTGGAGGCGCTGCTGCGCGAGGGCAGCAACTGGGGCCGGTGGGGACCCGACGACGAGCTCGGCGCGATCAACCTGATCACGGCGGAGAAGCGGGTGGCCGCCGCGGGGCTCGTGCGCACCGGCCGGTCGGTCTCGCTGAGCCGCGACTTCCCGACCGCGCCCGCGCCCGGCAACGCCCGGCCGGCCCAGCACTACCTGCGCCGGGACCGGCGCCAGCACGGCGGCGGGGTGGCGCTCGACTACGTCGGCATCGACTACCACGGGCACTCCTGCACCCACATCGACGCGCTCTGCCACGCGTGGGACGACCGGGGCATGTGGAACGGGCGGGACCCGCAGCAGGCGCTCACGATCGACGGCGCCACCTTCGGGACGGTCGACCGCTGGGGCGACGGGATCACCACCCGCGGCGTCCTGCTCGACGTCCCGGCGTTCCGCGGCACGGCCTACGTCGAGCCGGGGCGGCCGGTCACGGCGGACGAGCTGGACGAGGTGGCCGAGGCGCAGGGCACGGTGCCGGAGGCGGGCGACGCGCTGGTCGTCTACTCGGGTCGGGACCGGTTCGAGGCCGAGCACGGGCCGTGGGGCGGGGCGCCCGAGCGGCCCGGGCTGGACGCCAGCTGCGTGCGGTTCCTGGGCGACCACGACGTCAGCGTGCTGGCGTGGGACATGATGGACGCCTTCCCGCACCGCTTCGAGGTGCCGTGGACCGTCCACGCCGCGATCTTCGCCCTGGGTGTGGCGCTCGTGGACAACTGCGAGCTCGGCCCGCTGGCCCAGGTGTGCGAGGCGGAGGCCCGCCGGGAGTTCATGCTGGTGACAGCACCCCTGGTCATCCCAGGAGGAACGGGCTCACCGGTGAACCCGCTGGCCCTTTTCTGAGCACCGCACACACCTCCGGCACTCCGCACACACGTCCTGACGTGTGTGCGGAGGCCGGGAGGTGTGTGTCGTGCCCGGATGGGGGCTGGTTGGGTCACCCGCCTCGTGTCACCGTTTTCTCAGGTTGCACCGGGGGAGTTGCCGTGGCGGAGCGCGGGTTCCGGCGGGGGTGGTGGGTCGCGGCGCTGTTCGCCGTTCCGACGGTGCTCGCCGGTGTCGCGCTCGGCTGGCCCGGTCCGCAGCTCGCCGACGGGCTCCGGGCGCGGTCCGCGGCCGCGCTGGACGCGGCGGGGCTCCCGGACGTCCACGTGGCGCTCGACGGGCGGGACGCCCGGCTCGGGAACGTGCCGGCCGGGGCGGAGGGGAGCGCCGTCTCGGCCGTCGGGGGCGTGGGTGGGGTGCGGACCGTGGAGCTGCTCGCACCCGCCGTGCCGCCGCGGGGCACGGCTCCCACGGCGACCGGGCCGACCGCCCCGGCCGAGCCGGGCGTGCCCACCCCGGCCGAACGGGAGCGGCTCGCGGCGGCGCTGGCCGCGCTGGGGCCGGTGCTCTTCGCGCCGGACTCGGCCGAGCTGACCGCCTCCGCGCACCGGACGGTCGCGCGGGCCGCGGCGCTGCTCGTCGCCGTCCCGGGCGTTCCGGTGCTGGTGGAGGGACACGTCGCGAGCACCCCGGACGCCACCGAGGCCGGCGTGCGGCTGGCCGAGCGGCGGGCCGCGGCGGTGGCGGACGAGCTGGCCGCCGCGGGCGTCGACCCGGGCCGGGTCACCGCCCGCGGGCGCGGCGCCGAGGTCCCGCGCGCGACGGCAGCGCTGAGCCGCCGCGCCGAGATCAGCCCGGACGGGTGAGGGGGGCGCGCCGATGCTCTGGCTCTTCGCGCAGGTCTGGCTGCTGTGCGCCGTGGCGTTCCTGGCCGGCGCGGCCGCGACGTGGCTCGCGTTCGTCCGGCCGCGGCGCCCGGGCCCGGCCGGTGGCGGGCATCCCCGGCGGCGGCCGGCGGACTGGCTGACCGCGGCGCCCGGCACGCCCGAGCGGCCGCCGCTGCCCGCGACACCGCCTGCGCCCGTCGAACCCGCGATCGCCGTGCTCGACACCCGCCGCGGGCCGACGCCCCGGCGGACCGGGACGTCGGCGGCGGACGCGTTGGACGAGCTGGGCGTGCCGACCCAGCGGACGCCCGACGACCTGGAGTGAGCCCGGGCTCAGCCCGCGACGGTCCAGGTGTCGCGGCCGTTGAGCAGCGACTGCAGGTCGCCCGTGCCCTTCGCGGTGGCCCGCGCGACCTGCTCGCGCGTGGCGTCGTCGTAGGTGGTGCGGTCGACGTTGCGGAAGATGCCCGTGACGGTGTGCGTGAGGTTCTGGTCGGACAGCCGGGAGAGCGCGAACGCGAGGTTGTGGTCGGCGGCGTCGTGCACCACGACCTGCTCGGCGCCCACCTCGTCGACCTTCGCGACGCCGAGCCCGAAGCCCTCGCGGACGACGCCGTAGGCGCCCAGCCCGTCCTCGGCGGCGGGGCCGAAGCGGATCGGCTCGCCGTGCCTGACGGGGATGAGCCGCTCCTGCACGTCGTCGCCCTTGCGCAGCACGTCGAAGCTGCCGTCGTTGAAGATCGGGCAGTCCTGGAAGATCTCGACCAGCGCGGTGCCGCGGTGGGCGGCGGCCGCGCCGAGCACCTCGGTGAGGCCCTTGCGGTCGGAGTCCAGCGCCCGCCCGATGAAGGTGGCCTCGGCGCCAGGGCCAGCGAGATGGGGTTGAAGGGGTGGTCCACCGAGCCCATCGGCGTGGACTTGGTGACCTTGCCCTCCTCGCTGGTGGGCGAGTACTGGCCCTTGGTCAGCCCGTAGATCCGGTTGTTGAACAGCAGGATCTTGAGGTTGACGTTGCGGCGCAGCGCGTGGATCAGGTGGTTGCCGCCGATCGAGAGCGCGTCGCCGTCGCCGGTGACGACCCAGACCGACAGGTCGGGCCGGGTGACGGCGAGGCCGGTGGCGATCGTCGGGGCGCGGCCGTGGATGGAGTGCATCCCGTACGTGTTGAGGTAGTACGGGAACCGCGAGCTGCAGCCGATGCCGGAGACGAACACGGTGTTCTCGCGCTTGATGCCGAGCGTCGGCAGGAAGCCGCGGACGGCCGCGAGCACCGCGTAGTCACCGCAGCCGGGGCACCAGCGCACCTCCTGGTCGGAGGTGAAGTCCTTGGCGGTCTGCTTCTCGTCGGTGGTCGGAACGCCGTCGAGCCCGCCCAGCGAGGGAAGGCCCAGGTCGATCGCGGTCATGCGGGCACTCCATCGATCTGGCCGGTATCGACGTGGCCGGAGTTGACGCGGCCGGTGTTGACCTGCCCCGCGTCGAGGCCGGTGGGGTCGAGGTGGTCGAGGAAGACGTTCTGCAGCTCCTCGGCCTTGAACGGCAGGCCGGAGACCCGGGTGTAGCTGCTGACGTCCACGGCGTAGCGGCCGCGCAGCAGGAGCGCGAGCTGCCCGAGGTTCATCTCGGGGATCAGCACCTTGCGGTAGCGCGCGAGCACGTCGCCGAGGTTGGCGGGCAGCGGGTGGAGGTGGCGCAGGTGCGCGGTGGCGAGGCTGCGGCCCATCGCGCGGACGCGGCGGGCACCGGCCCCGATCGGGCCGTACGTGGAGCCCCAGCCCAGCACGAGCAGCTCGGCGTCGCCGGTGGGGTCGTCGACCTCCAGGTCGGGGACTGGATGCCGTCGATCTTGGCGGCGCGCAGCCGGACCATGCGGTCGTGGTTGTCCGGCTCGTAGGAGATGGAGCCGCGGCCGTCGGCCTTCTCCAGGCCGCCGATCCGGTGCTCCAGGCCCTTGGTGCCGGGCACCGCCCACGGACGGGCGAGCGTCTCGTCGTCGCGCAGGTACGGCCAGAACTCGCCGGACCCGTCGGGCGCGTTGGGCTCGGTGGCGAAGCCCGGGTCGATCGGCTGCAGCGCCGCGGCGTCCGGGACCTTCCACGGCTCGGAGCCGTTGGCCAGCGCGCCGTCGGAGAGCACCAGCACCGGGGTGCGGTAGGTGACCGCGATCCGGACGGCCTCCAGCACGGCGTCGAAGCAGTCACCGGGCGAGCGCGGCGCCACGATCGGCACCGGCGCCTCGCCGTTGCGGCCGTACATGGCCTGCAGCAGGTCGGCCTGCTCGGTCTTGGTGGGCAGCCCGGTGGACGGGCCGCCGCGCTGCACGTCGACGACCAGCAGCGGCAGCTCCAGGGCGACCGCGAGGCCGATCGTCTCGGACTTCAGCGCGATGCCCGGCCCGGACGTCGTGGTGACGCCGAGCGCCCCGCCGAACGCCGCGCCCAGTGCCGCGCCGACGCCGGAGATCTCGTCCTCGGCCTGGAACGTGGTGACGCCGAAGTTCTTGTGCCTGGACAGCTCGTGGAGGATGTCCGAGGCCGGCGTGATCGGGTACGACCCGAGGAACACCGGCAGCCCGCTGACCTGCCCGGCCGCCACGATCCCGTACGCGAGCGCGGTGTTGCCGGTGATCTGCCGGTAGGTGCCGGACTCCAGCTTGGCGGGCGCGACCTCGTAGGTGACGGCGAACGACTCGGTGGTCTCGCCGTAGGCGTGCCCCGCGCGGAACGCCAGGATGTTGGCCTCCGCCACCTCGGGACGGCGGGCGAACTTCTCCCGCAGGAACCGCTCGGTGCCCTCGCTCGGCCGGTTGTACATCCAGGACAGCAGCCCGAGCGCGAACATGTTCTTCGCGCGCTCCGCGTCCTTCTTCGACAGCCCGGTCTCCTCCAGCGCGCCGCGGGTGAGCGTCGCCATCGCGACCGGGAACACCGCGTACTGCCCGAGGGAGCCGTCCTCGATCGGGTTGGCCTCGTAGCGACCTTCGTCAGGTTGCGCTTGGTGAACTCGTCGGTGTTGAGATCAGCGTGCCGCCGGGCGGCAGGTCGCCGATGTCGCCTTTCAGCGCCGCCCCGGGTTCATCGCGACGAGTACGTCCGGCCGGTCGCCCGGGGTGAGGATGTCGTAGTTCGCGAAGTGCAGCTGGAACGACGACACGCCGGGCAGGGTGCCGGCAGGGGCCCGGATCTCCGCGGGGAAGTTGGGGAGCGTCGACAGGTCGTTGCCGAACACGGCCGTCTCGGACGTGAAGCGGTCGCCCGTGAGCTGCATGCCGTCGCCGGAGTCGCCGGCGAACCGGATCACAACCCGGTCGCGCTGCTGTACCTCCCGGCCGCCGCCGGATGCGGATGACGGCTCGACGGCGGTGTCAGATGTCATTGCGAGGTCAGTGTCCTCGGGTCGGCGGGACGCACCGGGGTAGGGCGTGTGACGGTGGCCCCGGCCGGTGCTGAGGGTCGCCTATCGAGATTAGCTCGCAAACACCCCAGGTGTCGTCGCGCCCCGGTCCATGTCACACGCGTTCGTTCCAACGGCCGCAACCGTCCGTTCACAGCGTGAAACCACCGGGCAATCACCGGGCGATCACCGGGCCGACCTGCTGATCCTGGCCTGGAGGGCGGCCAGCCGCTCGCGGAACTCGGCCGACCGGACCGACGCCGCCTGGGCCCGCACCTCGACCTCCACGGCCTCGGCCTGGGTGCTCATCGCGGACGTCAGGCGCAGGGTCGCCTTGGTCGTCCGGACGACGTCCGGCGGGGCCGCCGCCGCGTTCCCGGCCAGCTCCACGGCGGCCGCCACGACGTCGTCGGCCACCCGGTGCACCAGCCCGGTCCGGGCCGCCTCCGCGGCGTCGAGGACGTCGCCGAAGAGCGTCAGCGCCGCGGCGCCCTGCGGGCCGAGCGCACGCTGGACCATCCACGTGTAGCCGCCGCCGGGGTGCAGGCCGAGCGGCAGGAACCGGGCGTCGAACCGGGCCCGCGGGCCGGCCAGCCGCACGTCGCAGGCCAGCGCGAGGTTGAGCCCGGCGCCGACGGCCGCACCGTTCACCGCGGCGACGGTCGGCAGCGGGCACTCGGCGACCGCGAGGAACCCGGCGTACACGGCATGCAGCGTGGCCGGGTCGGCGCCGGCCAGCTCGTCGAGGTCGCCGCCCGCGCAGAACGCGGGCCCGTCGCCGGTGACGACGAGCGCGCCGGCCGCGCCGTCGGCGGCCGCGGTCCGCACGGCCGTCGCGAGCTTCGCCGACAGGTCGGCGTCGAGCGCGTTGCGCCGGGCCGGGTTCGCCAGCGTGAGCACGGCGACGCGGTCGGTGATCTCGGTGCGGACCTCGCTGACCATGCGCCGCATCCTGCCCGGTGGTCGTCGGCGGGCCGAAAAGTTACCTTGCCTAACGACCTGGCCCGCCGGCCGGAACACGACCAGGTGGTTGCTCGTTGAACTCCCCGGAAGGGAAGGACCCGAGGTGCACAGGTCGATGAACGGGCTCAAGACGGCCCTGCTGCTCGGTGGGCTGAGCGCGCTGGTGCTGTTCATCGGGTCGCTGTTCGGGCGCGCCGGCCTGGTGGTCGCCTTCCTGCTGGCCCTGGCCGTCAACGGCTACGCGTACTTCAACTCCGACAGGCTCGCGCTGCGGGCCATGCACGCCCGGCCGATCACCGAGCCCGAGCACCCCGTGATGTTCCGGATCGTGCGCGAGCTGTCGCGGGCCGCCCGGCAGCCGATGCCGCGCCTCTACGTCAGCCCGACCGCCGCGCCCAACGCGTTCGCCACCGGCCGCAACCCGCGGCACGCGGCCGTCTGTGCCACCACCGGCCTGCTCTCGATGCTCGACGAGCGGGAGCTGCGGGCCGTGCTCGCCCACGAGCTGAGCCACGTCCACAACCGCGACATCCTCATCTCGTCGGTCGCCGGCACGCTCGCCGCCATGGTGGGCTTCCTGGCCAACATCGCCATGTTCGCCGGGCTCTTCGGCGGCGACGAGGACCGGCCCAACCCGGTCGCGCTGCTGCTCATCGCGCTGCTCGGGCCGGTCGCCGCGGGGCTCGTCCGGATGGCGGTGAGCCGGTCGCGCGAGTACCAGGCCGACGCGAGCGGCGCGGCGCTCACCGGCGACCCGCTCGCCCTCGCGTCCGCCCTGCGCAAGCTGGAGCGCGGCACCCAGCTCGCGCCGCTGCCGCCGGAGCCGCAGCTCATGGCCCAGTCGCACCTGATGATCGCCAGCCCGTTCCGGGCCGGCGAGCCGATGACGCGCCTGTTCTCGACGCACCCGCCGCTCGCCGACCGGATCCGGCGGCTGGAGGAGATGCACCTGCGGCAGCCGTGAGCGCTAGGGGACGCCCCCTAGTCCTGCGGGGCCGGGAACAGCGCGCTCAGCCAACCCTGCCACTGCGCGGTGAGCCCGCCGACGTCCACCGCGCCGCCGTAGAGGTAGTGGTAGGCGCTCACGCCGCAGCCGGAGTCGCCGCCCTCCGCGCCGATCCGGTGCAGGCCGTGCGCCGAGCGCACGCCCAGGAACGCCGGGGTCACGAGGTCCACCACGCCCTCGACCGGCGGCGGCCCGTCGGGCGTGAGCGTCACCGTCGTGCCCGGCTCCGGCGGGCCGGCCAGCCCGAGCGCCTTGTGCAGCAGCGACCAGGCCTGCGCCGTGGGCTGCGCCGTGAACGCCATCGACACGACGCCCTGCGCGGGCTGCCCGGCGAAGTGCGTGAGGTAGCTGCGCAGGTTGCCGAAGAACAGGTCCCAGCCGGTCTCGTAGCCGTGGAACTCGTCCTCCCAGCCGTCGCGGTCCAGGAACCCGCTCTGCACGAACCGCAGCACCGTGCCGCCGCCGTCGCGGCCCTCGACGAGGAACTCGAACGCGAAGTCCGGCTGCCCCTCCTGCGGCGGCTCGAACGCCCCGTACGCGAACCGCCTGCCCGGCTCCCAGGCCGTCACCTGCCCGTTCGTGGTCGCGCCGCCGCCGAAGTCCTGCCGGACCGACCCGCCGACGCGGCCCTCCACCTCGTGCGGCACGAACCACGCGGAGGCGCCCGGGCCCGTCGCGATCGCCGCCCACACCTGCTCCGGGTCGCGTCCAGCTCGATCCGCTTCTCCAGCCGCCGTTCGGTCACGGTCGCTCCTGTCCTGGGTCTCTGGTGATGCCGGGGTGCACGGCGACGACCACCCGGTGCGTCCGCCCGCCCTCGGCGTTCTCGTCGTGGTATTGGCCACCAGCGCGGTGACGGCCGCCGTCAGCTCCTCGGCGAACGCGGCGCGGTCGGCCGCCGTGGCGAACCGGACCTCCCCGTCCATCGCGTACGTCGCGAGGCGCTTGCCGGCCTTCGTCGCGCCGGCGAGGAGCTCGCCCACCTCCCGTACCGTGCGCGCGGCGACGGCGATGAGCCAGCGGGCGGAGAGCCGGTCCGGCGCGCGTCCGGGGTCGGGGGCGACGGCGCCGAGCGCGGCGGGCGAGATGACGTAGCTCGCCGCGGTGGCCCGCATGACCCGCTCGGTCATGTTGCCCTTGCGCCGCTCCTCCACCAGCTCGACGAGCCCGTGCTGCTCCAGCGTGCGGAGGTGGTAGTTCACCTTCTGCCGGGGCAGGCCGACGCGCGCGGCGAGGCTGCTCGCGGAGCCGGGTTCGGCCAGCTCCGCGAGCAGCCGGGCGCGCACCGGGTCGAGGGAGACGCCCGCCGCGGCGGGATCGTCGATGACGCTGAGCTCCTGCACGACGGAGACGTTCTCACCGACAAGAAAACTTGTCAAGGCTCCGCCGGGCCTCAGCCCTTCACGTAGGAGAGCTTCTCGGCCACCAGACCGCCGCGGACCGCGAAGACGTCGACGCCGCGCACGTGCCCGTCGCCCCACGAGTACCGCCACCGGACGACCACCCGGTCGCCGGCCTCGACCACCTCCTCCGTGGTGAACGCCGCGTCCGGCGAGGCCGCGAACAGCGCCGTCCACGCCGCCCGCACGGCTGCGGCGCCCACGTGCCGGACGCCGTCGGGCGGGCTGGTGTCCTCGAAGACGCAGTCCGGCGTCATCGCGGCCATCACCGCGTCGACGTCGCGGGCGTCGAACGCCTTCTGGAAGGCCGCCACCGCCGCGTTCACGGCGTCCTCCCGGCCATCCCCAGCAGCCTGGCCTGCGGGCCGGCGTCCGCCGGGACCTCCACCCGCGGCCCGATCGCGCCCATCTCCCGGTAGACGGCCTCCACCGCGCCGAACCAGTCGCACACCGCGGCCGCGGTGTCCCCGTCGACGGAGTCGTCGGCGTCGAGCGCCCGCGCGAGGTCGACGGCGTGCACGAGGTGGTCGGCGGCGAGCTGCATCGCGTACTCCTCGCCCGGGTGGTCGCCGAACGAGAGGTGCACGGTGCGTTCCAGCGACCCCGGCGCCTGCACCGCCGCGAGCGCGGCCGCGGCGGCGTCGTCGAACGCACCGACCGGGTCGGCGCCGAGCCGGTCGCCCGCGAACCGGTCGCCGACCTGCGCGATCGTCTCCCCGGCGAAGAGCGGCGGCGCCACAGCTCCTCGTCGACGAGGTGCCGTACGAGCGCCCGCACGTCCCAGCCGGGCAGCGGGGTCGGCCGGTCCCAGCGCCCGCCCACGGCGTGCACCCGGTCGGCGAACTCGGCGGAGCAGCGCGTGTAGACCTCCCTGACGTCCATCGGCTCAGCCCTTCGCATAGTCGGACGCGCCCCACCAGTCGACGACGACCACCGGCTCGTCGCCCACCACCCACGCGTCGTGCCCGGACGGCAGCGCGGTGACCTGGCCCGGGACCGCGTCGAACTCCTGGCCGTCGGCCGTGCGCACACGCAGCGTCCCGGAGATGTGGTACTGGAAGTGCGGCGCCTCGCACAGCTCCGTGCCGGCGAGCGGCCGGACGTCGGTCGACCAGCGCCAGCCCGGCTGCAGGGTGAGCCGGCTGATGTCGGCGCCCCCGATCCGGACGAGGTCGAGCCGGCCGTGCGGGAACTGGCGGGTCTCCGCCGGAGCGGCGAAGTCCTGTTGCTCGTAGCCCGTGCCCATCATGTCCTCCCTGGTCCTGCGGCTGTTCGGGGCAGTCGGGACGGTAGGTCGGGCACTTTGCAGTTCGATGGCGGTCGAGGACGATGGCCCGCGTGCCGGGCACCCACGTGCAGCTGCTCGGGCGGTTCCAGGTCCGCCGCGACGGCGAGGAGGTGCCGCCCGCGGCGTTCGGCGGCCGCAAGGTGCGCACGCTGCTGCGGGTGCTGGCGGTGCGCCGGCCCGACCTCGTCCCGCACGACGCACTGGCCGACGCCGTCTGGCCCGACCGGCTGCCCGCCGACCCGGCCGCCAACCTGAGCGTGCTGGTCACGCGGGCCCGGCGGGCCGTCGGCGACCCGGGGTTCGTCGTCACCGGGACGGCCGGCTACGCGCTCGGGGACTGCACCGTCGACGTCGCCGAGTTCGACGCCGCGCTCGGCCGGGCCCGCGCCGCCCGCGACCCGGCCCACGCGCTGCGGGCCGCGTCCGACGCGCTGGCGCTGTGGGGCGACCCGCTGCCCGAGGACGCCTACGCCGACTGGGCCCACGGCCCGCGCGACCGGCTGCTGCGGCCGCGCGACGCCCTGGAGATCGCCGCCCGGGCCGCGCTGGAGTCCGGCGACGCCCGGACCGCCGTCGCCGCCGCGACCGACGCCGTCGCCGCCGAGCCGCTGCGCGAGGCGCCGTCGCTCGTGCTGTGCCGGGCGCTCGCCGCGGCCGGGGACCGCGCCGCCGCGCTGCGCCGGCTCGCGGAGCTGCGGGCCGGGCTGGCCGGCGAGCTGGGCGTCGACCCGTCGGCCGAGGTGGAGGAGCTGCAGCTCGGGCTGCTGCGCGGGGAGACGCCTGCCGTGCGCCGGGTGGCCGCGCCCGCGCCCGTCCGGCCCGCGGCGTTCGACGGGCTCGCGTTCGTCGGCCGGGACGCCGAGCTGGCCGCCGTACGCACGGCCGTCGCGGCCCGGGACGTGCTGGTCGTGGCGGGGGTCGCAGGGGTGGGCAAGTCCCGGCTGCTGGCCGAGGCCGGACGCGGCTGCGCGCTGCCGGTCGTCGCCGCGCGGGCCTACCCGGCCGAACGCGCCGAGGCGTGGGGCCTGGCCCGCACGCTGCTGCAGGAGGCCGTCGCGCTCGACGCCGACGCCGTCGAGCGGCTGCCCGGCCGGCTGCGGGAAGGGCTCGGCGTGGTGCTGCCGGACGCCGGCCCCGGCCCGCCCGCCGGCACCGACGGCGAGACGCGCCGGGCGCTCGCGCTGGCGGCCGGGCTGCGCGTGCTGGAGGCGGTGGTCGGCGACGGCGCCGTGCTCGTCGTGGACGACCTGCAGTGGGCCGACCCCAGCAGCCTCGTGCTGGTCGGCTCGGCGCTGACCCGGCTCCCCGGGCTGGCCGCCGTGCTGGCGCACCGCCCGGACGAGACGGACCCGGCCGTGCTCGCGGCGCTCGCGCAGGCCCGTCCGCTCACCGAGCTGGCGCTCGGCCCGCTCCCGGCGCTGACCGGGCTCGTCGCCGACCGCGAGCTGGCCGCCGCCCTGCTCGCCGCCACCGACGGCACCCCGTTCGCGGTGTCCGAGGTGCTGCGGGAGCTGGTCGCGCAGTCGGCCGTGGCCGCCGGGCCGGGCGGGTGGCGCGGGACCGGCCCCGAGGCCGTCCGGCTGGCGTTCGAGCTGGGCCGCGCCGGCCAGCGCCGCGCGTCCGCGCCGGGCCCGTCGCCAGACCGGGGTGCGTGCGGCGCTGCTCGGGCTCGTCGCGCTGCTCGGCCGGGAGGCCCCGGCGCGCACGCTGGCCGCGGCCGCGGGACAGGAGCAGCGGGCCGTCCTCGGGGAGCTGTCCGAGCTGGCCAGGGCCGGTCTGCTGCGCCTGGGCGAGCAGGGCTGGGCGCCCGCGCACGACCTCGTCGCGAGACCGTCGGCGCGGACCTCCCGGACGGGGAGCGCGGCCGGCTGCACGGCCTGCTCGCGACCGCGCTCGCGGCCGAGGGCGCCGACCCGGCGGAGGTGGCCCGGCACCACCGGGAGTCCGGGGACGCGGCGGCGGCAGCGGAGGCGTTCGCGCTCGCCGCGCACCGCGCGCTCGACGGGCACGCCACGCGCGAGGCCGCGGCGCTCGCCGACGCGGGCCTGGCGCTGCGCCCGCGTCCGTCCGTGCGGGAGCGGCTGCTGGCGCCCGCGTCCGTCCGTGCGGGAGCGGCTGCTGGAGGCCCGGGCCGAGGCGCGGGCCGCGCACGGCGACATCGCCGGCGCGTCGAGGACGTGCAGGGCGCGCTCGGCGGGCCCGGCCCGGCCCGGTCGCGCCGGCTCGCCCGGCTGGCCACGCTGACGTCCGGGGCCGAGGACATCGAGCGCGCCGCCGAGCTGGCCGAGCTCGCGGTCGTGGAGGCCGGTCCGGACCCGGCCGCCCGCGCGCTCGCGCTGGAGACCGCGGCGATCCTCGACATGAACCGCGGCCGCCCCGAACGGGCCCGTGCGCGGGCCGAGGAGGCGCTGCGCAGCTACCGCGGCCTCGGCGACGGGCGCGGCGTCGCACGGATCCTCGACGGCCGCGCGATGGCGACGTTCCTGGACGGCCGGATCACGGGCGGCGTCGACCTCTTCGACCGCGTCGCGCGGCTCTTCGAGGACTCCGGCGACCTGCTGCGCGTGGTCACGCCGCGCTCCACCCGCGGGCACGGGCTCGTCTTCCTCGCCCGCCCGGCCGACGGGCTGGCCGAGCGTCCGCGGCGCTGCGGCTGGCCCGCGACCTGGACGCGCCCGAGGGCCAGGCCTACGCGCTGTGGCACCGCTCGGAGGCGCTGTCCGGGCTCGGCCGCACCGACGAGGCCGCGGCCGACGCCCGGGAGGCGCTGCGGATCGCCCGCGCCGCAGGCCACCGCGGCTGGACCGCGACCGCGCACCGCGCGCTCGGCATCGCGTTCGAGACCCGCGGCGACCTCGACGCGGCCGCCCGGGCCTACGCCGAGCAGGCCGCGGTGGCCGGCGACGCCCTGACGCTGTTCGCCTCGTGGGCCGCGGCCCGTGCCGCGCTCGTCGCGCTGGCGGCCGGGGCCGTCGCCGCCGCCGAGCCGCTCGTGGCCCGGGCGCTCGCGATCGGGCCGCCGCTGGGCCACCACGAGGCCCGGCTCGCCGAGGCCGAGCTGGCCGCGGCCCGCGGCGACCCCGGGTGCGCCGGCCTCGCCGGCGCGCCCTTCGCCGGGCCGAGGCCGACGGGCACCTGGTCGCCGCGGCCGGTCTGCGCCGGCTCGCCGGACTGTCGGACGGCCGGGGCATCCTGAGCCCGTGAGGGAGCACCACGTCGCCACCACCAGCGAGCACGGCGTGCTCGGGGTGCAGGCCGACTTCACGCTCGACCGCTTCCCGCCCGCCGCCGACCTCGCCGGTGCCGTCGAGCGGCACTGGCTCGTCGAGTGGCACGTGCCGCCCGGCCGGGCCTCGTCGGTCACGCTGCTCCCGCACCCGTGCGTCAACGTGGTGCTCGACCGCGGGCGGCTCACCGTCTGCGGCGTCGGCCGCGAGCGCTTCACCTACCCGCTCGCCGGGAGCGGCCGCGTCTTCGGCGTGAAGTTCCGGCCGGGGGCGTTCCTGCCGTTCCTCGGCCGGCCGCTCGCCGAGATCACCGGCGCGGTGCTGCCCGCCGAGCAGCTGTGGGGCCCGGCCGCGGGCGACCTGGCCGCCCGCATGACGGCCGCGCGCGGCGTCGACGAGCTGGTCGCGCTGGCCGAGGCGTTCCTGCGCGAGCGGCTGCCCGCCCCGGACCCGCAGGTCGAGCTGGTCGGCCGCATCGTCGCCGCGCTCCTGCACGACCGCTCCACCACCCGGGTCGACGACGCCACCGAGCGTTTCGGCATCCCGCAGCGCACGTTGCAGCGGCTCTTCCAGCGCTACGTCGGCGTCAGCCCGAAGTGGGTGCTGCGCCGCTACCGGCTGCACGAGGCCGCGGCCGTGCTGGCCCGCGAGCAGCACCGGCCGTGGGCCGAGGTGGCGGCCGATCTCGGCTACTTCGACCAGAGCCACTTCATCCGGGACTTCACCGCCGCCGTCGGCATGACGCCCGTGGCGTACGCGCAGGCCTGCCGCCGGCACGCGGCACCGGTCAGTGCCTAGGTGGTATTCCTATACCGGCAACTGCTACGGTCCGGTATAGAAATACCGATCTGTGACGTGAGGTACTCGTGATCGAACTGAAGACGCGTGCGGAGATCGAACGCATGCATGTGGCCGGGCGGTTCGTCGCCGAGGTGCTCACCGAGATCGGCCGGCTCGCCGACGTGGGCGTCAACCTCATGGACCTGGAGCACCACGCCCGCGGGATGCTCAAGCGGCGCGGGGCCGAGTCGTGCTACTGGGACTACGCGCCGTCCTTCGGGAAGGGCCCGTTCCGCAACGTCATCTGCCTGTCGGTGAACGACGCCGTCCTGCACGGCCTGCCGCACGACTACACGCTGCGCGACGCGACGTGCTCAGCGCCGACTCGCGTCCGCATCGACGGCTGGGCGGCCGACTCGGCGCGCACGGTGATCGTCGGCACCCCCGCCGAGGAGGACCTGCGGATCGTCCGCGCCACCGAGGTGGCGCTGGAGGCGGCGATCGCGGTGGCGCGTCCGGGCAACCGCATCGGCGACATCTCGGCGGCGATCGGCGCGGTCGCCCGTGACCACGGCTACCCGGTCAACACCGAGTTCGGTGGCCACGGCATCGGCCGCACCATGCACGAGGACATCCACATCCCCAACAAGGGCCAGGCCGGCCGCGGCCTGAAGCTCCGGCCGGGGCTGACCCTCGCGATCGAGCCTGGTTCGCCCGCACGACCGACCGGATCGTCTTCGACCCCGACGGGTGGACCATCCGGTCGGCCGACGGGTCGCGCACGGCGCACTCCGAGCACACGGTCGCCGTCACCGAGGACGCGCCGCTGGTGCTCACCCGGCGGGCGCCCGATGGGCCTCAGCGGTAGTTGGTGAACTGCAGCGCGATCCCGAAGTCGCGGTTCTTGAGCAGCGCGATCACGGCCTGCAGGTCGTCCTTCTTCTTGCCCGTGACGCGCAGCTGGTCGCCCTGGATCTGGGCCTGCACGCCCTTGAGCTTCTCGTCGCGGATGGCCTTGCTGATCTCCTTGGCCTTGTCCGCCGCGATGCCCTGCAGGATCTTGCCGCTGACCTTGTAGACCTTGCCCGAGACGGCCGGCTCGCCCGCCTCGAACGCCTTGAGCGGCACGTTCCGCTTGATCAGCTTCTCCTTGAAGACGTCGACGGCCGCGAGCACGCGCTGCTCGGTCTCCGACTCGATGAGCACGCCGTCGTCCCCCGACCAGTCGATCGAGGTGCCCGTGCCCCGGAAGTCGTAGCGCTGCGCGAACTCCTTCGCGGCCTGCCTGAGTGCGTTGTCGACCTCCTGCCGGTCGACCTTGCTCACCACGTCGAAGGACGGGTCGGCCATGCGGTGCCTCCTCGTGACCAGGCCCCTGCGGTGCCCGGTTCCGCGCTGTCGTATCCTCGTGTCCGCGTCACGGCGCACCGGGCGGGTTTGCCAGAGCGGCCAAAAAAGGGAGCGGACTGTAAAAATCCGTCGGCTCAGCTACGAAGGTTCGAATCCTCACCCGCCACGCCCGGGGTAAAAAACGGCCCCTGACCAGCAGTAAACGCTGGCCAAGGGGCCGTTTCGCTGTCAGCCCAGCTCGGCGAGGAGCGCGCGCACGCGGGCGTCGATCTCGTCGCGGATCGGGCGGACACGGTCCGCCGGGAGCCCGGCCGGGTCGGTCAGCTCCCAGTCGAGGTAGCGCTTGCCGGGGAAGACCGGGCAGGCGTCGCCGCAGCCCATCGTCACGACGACGTCCGCGGCCGCCACCGCGTCGGTCGTGAGCCGCTTGGGGAACTCCTGGGACAGGTCGATCCCGATCTCGGCCATGACCTCCCGGACGGCCGGGTTGATCCGGTCGGCCGGCTCGGACCCGGCCGAGGTGACGCGCACCCGGCCGGCGGCGTGGTGGTGCAGCAGCGCGGCCGCCATCTGCGAGCGGCCCGCGTTGTGCACGCAGACGAACAGCACCTCGGGCACGTCGCTCATGTGAGGCTCCTGGTTCGGGCTCGTGGGTAGAGGACGGCGACCAGCCCGGCGCCGAGCGCGGCCCCGGTGAGCTGGGCGATCACGAACGCCGGGACCGACGCGGGCGCGATGCCGGCGAACGTGTCGCTGAGGATCCGGCCGACGGTCACGGCCGGGTTGGCGAACGACGTGGAGGACGTGAACCAGTACGCCGCCCCGATGTAGGCGCCGACCGTCGCGGCGGCGTACGCCGCACGACCGGTGCGGACGAGCGCGAACACCACCGCGACCAGGCCGGCCGTCGCGACGACCTCGCCGAGCCACAGGCCCGGCCCGCTCCGCACGGTCGCGGCGACCTGGACCGGGGCGAGGTCGTACATCGCGTTGGCCAGCAGTGCCCCGAGCAGCGCGCCGACGACCTGGACGGCGGAGTACGCGAGCGCGTCCCGGCCGGCGAGCCCGCCGCCGTCCGGCCGGCCGAGCAGCCACGCGGCGGCCGAGACCGCAGGGTTGAAGTGCGCGCCGGACACCGGGCCGCACAGCAGGATCAGCACGGCGAGCCCGAACGCGGTGGCCGTCGAGCTCTCCAGGAGCTGGAGCCCGGTGTCGCCGGGTGAGAGCCGCTGGGCCGCGATGCCCGAGCCGACGACCACCGTCACGAGCAGCCCGGTGCCGACCCCCTCGGCCAGGAGCCGCCGCCGCAGAGGGGCGGTCACGCCGGCACCCCTTTGACGTCCACGAGCGCTCCGACCTGCCGCAGCACGTCCGGCAGCACGCGGTAGTAGATCCACGTCCCGCGCCGCTCGCCCGCGATCAGGCCGGCCTCGCGCAGCACCTTGAGGTGGTGGGAGATCGTCGGGCCGCTGAGGTCGAACACGCCGGTCAGCTCGCACACGCACGCCTCGCCGCCCGCGTGGGAGGCGATGAGCGAGAGCAGCCGCAGCCGGACCGGGTCGCCCATCGCCTTGAACACCCGCGCGAGGTCGGCGGCCTGCGGTTCCGACAGCGGCTCCCGGACGAGCGGTGAGCAGCACGCGACCTGATTCGACACACGTCTACCTTGACAGCCATCGAAACACGGCGCAACCATGCTGTCTCGACGGATGTCGAACCAAGGGGTGAGTGCCATGTCCCGAGTCCAGCTCGCGCTGCGGGTGTCCGACCTGGAGGCGTCGATCGGCTTCTACCGGTCGCTCTTCGGGGTCGAGCCGGCCAAGCGCCGTCCGGGGTACGCGAACTTCGCCGTCGCCGAGCCGCCGCTCAAGCTCGTGCTGATCGAGGGTGAGCCCGGGCAGCCGACCGTGCTCGACCACCTCGGCGTCGAGGTCGCGAGCACCGCCGAGGTGGACGAGGCCACGGCCCGGCTGTCGTCGCTCGGCCTGTTCACGGCGGTCGAGAACGACACGACCTGCTGCTATGCGCTGCAGGACAAGGTCTGGGTGCGCGGGCCGGGCGCGGAGCCGTGGGAGGTCTACACGGTCAAGGCCGACGCCCCGGACGCGACGAGCATCCACCCGGTCGCCGCGGCCGACACCGGCGAGTGCGTGTGCGGCGCCACGCAGGCGTGCTGCTGACGCTCAGCCGAGGGCCTTCTCGAACCAGTGGTGCACCCACGGGTCCGTGTTGAACGGTGTCGCGTCCGCGTAGCCGGCCGACCGGTACATCGTGATCGCCTCGGTCAGCGCGCGGTTGGTGTCGAGCCGCACCGACCGCGCGCCCCGGGCGGCGGCGCGCGCCTCCAGCTCGCCGAGCAGCCGCCGGCCGAGCCCGGAGCCGCGGACGGTCCCGGAGACCCACATCCGCTTGATCTCGGCGACGCCCTCGGCGGGGAACAGCAGCCCGGCGCAGCCACCGGCTCCGCGCCGAGCCGGGCGAGGAGGAACAGCCCGTTCGGCGGCCGGAACTGCGGCCCGGGGTCCTGGTAGGACGCCGCGGCGTCGAACCCGCCCTCGAACCGCGCGTCCAGCTCGGCGTAGTAGGTCCGCAGGCAGCGCCGGACGTCCGGGTGGTCGGCGTCGGCCTCCGCGATCTCGACGGCCGACGCCCGAAGCAGCCGCTCGACGTCCGCCATCGCCGCGAGCAGCCGGGCGCGCTGCCCCGGGCCGAGCGGGGCGAGCAGGGCCTCGGCGGCGCGGTCGCTGTGCCGGTCGAGCGCCTGCTGCTCGGCGTGGCCCGCGGCGGTGCGCCGGGCGACGCGCACCCGCCGGTCGTCCGGGTCGGTCTCGAGCGTGACCAGGCCGTCGCGCTCCAGGGAGCGCAGCATCCGGCTCAGGTAACCGGAGTCGAGGCCGAGGTCGACGCGCAGCGAGCGCACGTCCGCCCGTCCGC
Source organism: Pseudonocardia sp. CNS-139 (assembly GCA_001942415.1). Classification (GTDB taxonomy): domain Bacteria; phylum Actinomycetota; class Actinomycetes; order Mycobacteriales; family Pseudonocardiaceae; genus Pseudonocardia. Next base: position 88,216 of record MKJX01000217.1, on the reverse strand, counting down.
CCCGATCTCCCACAGCAGCCGCGCCTCGCCGAGCGGGCGGGCGCGGCCGAGGAAGCGGTCCTGCAGCGCGCCCACCCGCTGGGTGACGGTCCGGTTGAAGCGCCGGACCTGCGCGACGGCCTCGGTGTCCATATCTCTGACTTTAGTCAGAGATATCGGCGACGTCGCGCCTCGCGAGCCACTTCCGCTCGATCTCGGTCACGAGGTCGATGCCGTGGTGGTGCGCGAGGAGCAGGACCTGGCCGAGGACGTCGGCGACCTCCGCCCGGAACGCCGCGTCGATGTCGGCGCCGGTGAGGCCCTTCGTGCGGGCCTGGCCCTGGCGCATCAGGTGCACCTGCGTCAGCTCGCCGACCTCCTCGTGCAGCTTGAGGATCTGCCAGTTGCCGTCGCGGGTGATGCCGAACCGCGCGGCGTAGGCGCGGGAGACGTGCTCGACCTGGGCGGTCAGCTCGCGGAGATCCATGGCCGGAGCCTCCCAGTGGGCACCGACGTTCGTCGGCTACGCGGACCGGGCGCCCACCACGGGCCGGTCGGCCCGCTCGGCCACGGCGATCCGGTGCATCCGCAGCATCGCGGCGAACGCCAGACCGGCGGTGATCGCGCCCGCCGCCACCCGCACCCAGTGGCCCGCCTGGAACTCGGCGGCCACCTGCTGCAGGAACGCCGCGTCGTACAGGGCCGGGTCGTCGACGAACATGATCGTGTTCCGCGGCCAGAACCAGATGGCCGAGAACAGGAGCTCGCCCAGCGCGATGCTCGACACGGCGCCGATCGTGAAGAGCCGGACCTCCCGCCGGCGCAGCGTGAGCGCGACGGCGGCCAGCGCCGTGGCGAGGGTGGCGGCGCCGAGCGGCGGCAGGACGTCGTTGGGGGCGGTGACCGACATGAACTCGAGCGCTCGGGTCAGCGAGGCCGGTACGTCGGCGAAGATGTTGGGGTAGAGCAGCAGGGTCTCGATGACCAGCCCGCCGAACCCGAACGTGGCGATCCAGGCGAACGCGACGGTCGCCACGACGGCCGGCTTGGTTGTCCTCATGGTCTCTCCGATCACGGTGTGAGGTGGACGGGAGCGACGCTAGGAACGGGGTGCGCCGGTGTCGTCGGCCTCGGCGCGCGCGGGCCGTACGCATCCCGACGTACGTCCGGGTGAGGGCCGTACGTCGGGTGGCGACAGTTCCGATCACGGCACTGACCAGCAGCGGAGCCGCCCCTAGGCTCGGTGCGGTGAAGCCCAGCCACCGGCGGGTCGCCGTCGACGCCGCGCTCGCCGTGCTCGTTGCCGTGTCGGTCGGCGTCGCGGCCGCCGCGGACCTGGACGTGCCGGCCGTCGGGGCGGGGCCGGGCACGTACGTGTTCGTGGTCGCGTTCGGCGCGCTCGTGCTCGGCCGCCGCCGGTGGCCGGTGGCGGTGCTGCTCGCATCCGCCGGGCTGCTGTTGCTGTATTACGCGTCGGGCAACCCGTCGGTCGGGCTCGCCGTCCCCGTGGCGGTCGCGCTCTACTCGGCGGCCGAGGCGGGCCGCACCCGGTGGGCGGCCGGTGTCGGGCTCGCGCTGCTCGCGGTGTCCACGGCCATGCGCCTGCGCGAGGGGGACCCCGTCGGGCTGCTCCTCGGGTACGAGCTGGCGTCGCAGGCCGGGCTGATGGTCGCCGTCGTCGCGTTGGGGGACGCGGTGCGGTCCCGCCGGCGCGAGGCCGCGGCGGCCGCGGCGGAACGGGAGCGCGAGGCGGCGGCGCGTGTCGAGCAGGAGCGGCTGCGGATCGCCCGCGAGCTGCACGACGTGCTCGCGCACACGCTGTCGGTGGTGACGCTGCACGGGAGCCTCGCCGCGGAGGCGCTGGACGACGCCCCGCCGGACGTCCCGGCCGCGCGGTCGGCGGTGGCGGCCGTGCGGGACGCGGCGGGCGGCGCGTCCCGGGAGCTGCGCGCGACGGTCGGGCTGCTGCGGGGCGGGGACCCGGTGCCCGGGCTCGACCAGCTCGACGGGCTGGTCCGCGCGTCGGCGGCGGCCGGGCTCGACATCCGGGTCGAAGGCGCTGACGCCTCGGCCGGCGTGCCGGCGGTGGTCGCCTCGACGGCCTACCGGATCGTGCAGGAGTCGCTGACGAACGTGCTGCGCCACTCCGGCGCCGGCACGGCCACGGTGCGGCTCGACCGCGGTCCGGCCGAGCTGACCGTCCGGATCTGCGACGACGGCGGCCGGTCCGGCGCGCCGCGCGGCGCCGGGTTCGGGCTTGCCGGTATGCGCGAACGGGCGGCGCTGCTGGGCGGCCGGGTCGAGGCCGGGCCCGGCCGGGACGGGTGGGTCGTCGAGGCCGTGCTGCCGGTGCCGGGGCCGTCGTGATCCGGGTGGCGCTGGTCGACGACCAGCAGCTCGTCCGGGCGGGGCTGCGCGCCCTGCTCGAACGCACCGACGACATCGTGATCGTGGGCGAGGCGGGCGACGGCGGCGCGGGCGTGGCGCTGGTGGCCCGCGAGCGTCCCGACGTGGTGCTGATGGACATCCGGATGCCGGGCACGGACGGGCTGGCGGCCACTCGCCGGATCGTCGCCGACCCGGGGCTGGCCGGGGTGCACGTCGTCGTGCTCACCACGTTCGACACCGACGAGCACGTCTTCGAGGCCGTGCGGGCCGGGGCGGCGGGGTTCCTGCTGAAGGACACCGCGCCCGACGACCTGCGCCGGGCCGTCCGGCTGGTGGCGGCGGGCGACGCGATGCTCTCGCCCGCGGTCACCCGGCGGGTCATGCAGGGCGCCGCCGCGGGCCGGCCGCAGCTGGCGACCGAGCGGCTCGCCCGGCTGACCGACCGGGAGCGCGAGGTGCTCGCCGAGGTCGGGGCCGGGCGGTCCAACGCCGAGATCGGGGAGCGGCTGTTCATCAGCCCGGCGACGGCGCGCACCCACGTCGGGCGGCTGCTGACGAAGCTCGGCGCCCGCGACCGCGTGCAGCTCGTCGTGCTGGCGTACGAGACGGGGCTGGTCGTCCCCGGCGAGGGCTGATCCGACAATCATCCCCGTCTTGACAAGAGAATTTGTCGGTGGGAGGGTCGCCCCGACCCCGAACGAAGGAGCGTTCCGCATGTCCCGCAAGTTCGAGATCCGCAAGGAGGTGACGCTCGATGCGTCGCCGGAGCAGGTCTGGGAGGCCATCGCCACCGGACCGGGGCTCACCTCATGGTTCATGACGCACGAGGTCGAGCCCGGCGTCGGCGGTGTCGTGCGGCTGACGGTCGGCGACTTCGCCGCGGAGTCGCGGATCACCGCATGGGACCCGCCGCGCCGGCTGGAGGTCGTCGGCGGCACCGAGGAGGCGCCCGACGCGTTCGAGTACCTCGTCGAGGGTCGGGACGGCGGCAGCACCGTGCTGCGGTTCACCCAGTCCGGCTTCGCCGGCGACAACTGGGAGACCGAGTACGAGGCCACCAAGGCCGGCTGGGACTGCTACCTGCGCACGCTCAACGAGTACCTGCGGCACTTCTTCGGCCGGCCGGTCACGTTCGTCTACGCCGACGGGCCGGCGGCCTCGGCGGCGCCGGAGGCGTGGGACCGGATGCTCGCCGCGCTCGGGCTCGACGCGCCGCCGGTGCTCGGGCAGCAGGTGCGGCTCACCGGCCCGGAGCCCATCGAGGGCGTCGTCGACGACGTGCTGGAGTGCTACCTCGGCATCCGCACGGCCGACGCGCTCCTGCGCTTCCACGGCCGCTCGCTGCTGGACATGCCGATCGGCGTCGGCCACCACTACTACCTGCCCGACGTCGACCAGGAGAAGGCGTCCGAGTCCTGGACCCGCTGGATGGCGGACGCGCTCAGCTGACCGCCAGCGCCGCCGCCCGTCCGGCCTGGCGTCCGGAGAACAGGCAGCCGCCGAGGAACGTGCCCTCCAGCGAGCGGTAGCCGTGCACGCCGCCACCCCCGAACCCGGCCACCTCGCCCGCGGCGTACAGGCCGGGGAACGGGGTGCCGTCGGCGCGCAGCACCCGGCCGGCGAGGTCGGTCTGCAGCCCGCCGAGCGTCTTGCGGGTGAGGATGTTCAGCCTGACGGCGATGAGCGGCCCGTTCGCCGGGTCGAGGATCTTGTGCGGGGCGGCGACGCGGACGAGCCGGTCGCCGCGGTAGGCGCGGGCGCGTGGATCGCGACGATCTGCGGGTCCTTCGCGAAGGGGTTGTCCAGCTCGCGGTCGCGCGCCTCGATCTGGCGCCGCATCCCGTCGAGGTCGAGCAGCGGCTCGTCGGTCAGCTTGTTCATGCCGTCGACGAGCTCCGCGAGCGTGCCGGCCACCACGAAGTCGGCGCCCTCCCGCTTGAACGCCTCCACCGGCGGCGGTGCGCCCGGCCGGACGCGGGCGAGCACCTTGCGGATGTCCTTGCCGGTCAGGTCCGGGTTCTGCTCGGAGCCCGACAGCGCGAACTCCTTCTCGATGATCTTCTGGGTGAGCACGAACCAGGAGTGGTCGTGGCCGCTCGCGGTGATCGCGGCGAGCGTGCCGAGCGTGTCGAAGCCTGGGAAGTTGGGCGCGGGAAGCGCCGCCCGTTCGCGTCGAACCAGAGCGACGACGGACCGGCGAGGATCCGGATGCCGTGCCGGGCCCAGATCGGGTCCCAGTTGCGGATGCCCTCGGTGTAGTGCCACATGCGGTCGCGGTTCACCAGGCGCGCGCCCGCCGTCTCGGCGATCCCGAGCATGCGCCCGTCGACGTGCTCGGGCACGCCGGAGATCATGGTGGCGGGCGCGGGCCCGAGCCGCTGCGGCCAGCTCGCGCGGATCAGGTCGAGGTTCGCGCCGATCCCGCCGGACGTCACGACCACGGCCTGCGCGTGCAGCTCGAACGTGCCGGCCTCGGTGCGCGAGCTCGCGACGCCGCGGGCCGCGGTGCTCGGCTCCAGCACGGCGCCGCGCACGCCGTCGACGATCCCGCCCGTGACGCTCAGCCCGTCGACGCGGTGCCGGAACCGCAGCTCGACCAGCCCGTTCGCGACGGCCTCGCGTACTCGCCGCTCGAACGGGGCCACCACCGCCGGCCCGGTGCCCCAGGTGACGTGGAACCGCGGCACCGAGTTGCCGTGCCCGTCCGCGAGGTGCCCGCCGCGCTCGGCCCACCCGACCACCGGGAACCAGCGCACGCCCATCCCGTGCAGCCAGGCGCGCTTCTCGCCGGCCGCGAAGTCGACGTAGGCGGTGGCCACTGCCGGCCAGAAGTCCTTCCGTCCCCGGGTCGTCGACGCCGCGGTCGAAACCCGGGCCCGTTTGCCCGAGCCCAGTCCCTGCAGCGCGAGGGTCGGGGCGGAGTCGGCGCACGCGCCCATCCTGCGCTGCTCGGGCGAGTCGACGAGGAACAGCCCGCCGAACGACCAGAACGCCTGCCCACCGAGGTTCGACTCCGGCTCCTGGTCGAGGAGCAGCACCTTGCGTCCGGCGTCGGCCAGCTCCGCCGTGGCGACGAGGCCGGCCAGCCCGGCGCCCACGACGATCACATCGGCGTCCATGCGGCAACCCTCCTGGTGACGCAGGCCACGGTCAAGGACGGCCCACGGTCAGGCGGTCGCCGCCACCCGGCGCAGCGCAGCCGTGACCGTGCGGTAGCCCTCCTGGGCCGCCATCCGGACGCGCGGCACGTCCGTGGTGAGGCCGCGCACCCCGGCGTCCCGCTCGGGGACGAGCGCGAGCAGGTGCGCGCCCGCCCGCGTGGGGTGCGCGGCGTCGGCCAGCACGGCGAGCACGGGCGCGTGCCGGTGGCTCTCGTTCGCCATCATCCCGAGGCCGGGCGCGACCAGGTCGAGGCACGTGCCCACCGCGCCGGCCCGGACGGGCCGCGGCGCAGCTCGGTCGCGGCCCGCGTGAACAGCGCGAGCACGTGGGTCGCGCCGTCGCGCAGCGCCCGCAGGACCGGCACCGGTTCGGTGACCGACCCGTCGATCCACCGCCGCCCGTGCAGCTCGACCGGCGGGCCGGCGAGCAGCGGGATCGAGGCCGTCGCCCGCAGCGCGAGCTTCCACTCCGCCGACGTGGTGGGCGCCAGCACGTGCGGCCGCAGGTCGTCGGCGGCCGTCGCGATCACGCGCAGCGGAACGGGCGAGTCCCGCAGCCGGTCCCAGTGCAGCGGCTTGGACCGCACGAGCACGTCGTCGAGCAGGTGGTCGAGCGACACCAGCGGGCGGCGCGGGAACCGGCGCAGGTCGATGAACGCCCGACACGCCATGTCCTCGAAGAAGATGTGCGAGGACCCCCGTCCGCTGCCCAGCAGCAGCCCGGCCCCGACGTACGCCCCGGCCGAGCTGCCGTAGACGACGTCGAACGCGGGGCCGAGCCCGGCGTCGTCCAGCGCGTGCACCATCCCGCCCGCGTACGCGCCGCGCATCCCGCCGCCGCTCACGGCCAGCGCGATGGTGTGCCCGTCGGCGCGGTCTCCGGAGTCGCGGCGGCGCAGGAGCGCTCTCAGCACCTCGTCGTCACCGGGCAGGGCGGGCGGCACCCCCCGATCATCCCTCGCGGGGGCTCAGCCGGTCAGCGGGAACTCCGCCACGACACGCCAGGATTCCTCCTTCTCGGTGCCGGTGAGCAGCGACAACGTGCGGACGGGCGCCATGAGCGGGAGTCCGCGTTCCACCTCCGCCGCGGCGGCCCGCAGGCGCTGCGCCGGGGCCCGGTGACCGACGGTCAGGTGCGGCACGACGTCGTCGCCGTACTCACCGCCGTAGGGCCGCAGCCCGAACCGCGCGGCGACGGCCCGGGTGAGCGTCACGAACGGGGCGGCCGGCTCCGGGACCAGCCAGACCGACTCGTCGAACCAGCCGACCCCGGCGAACCGGACGTCGAACGCGGGCACCCCGGCCGCGATCTCGCGCAGCGCGGCGTGCACGCCGTCGTCGATCTCGGCGGGCGGCAGGAACGGCGCCATGACCGTGACGTGCGCCCGCACGCCGAGCGCGGCGTTCCCGTCCAGCGCGGCGCGCAGGGGGCCGACGAGCGGCTCGGCCTCCGGGACGATCACGAGCAGCGCGCTGCGGTACTCCACGGCTCCACCTTCGCACGCCCGACCAGCGGGTTCCCCCGGAAGCGGGGCATCCCGGCCCGACCGGGTCGAAGAGGTTGACCATGAAATCACCGCGCTCCTAGCTTCGGCGGCACGACGTACCCGGGAGGGGGCCGCGATGCCACGAGCACCGATGTGGGCGGCGGCGATCGCCGCGGTGACCGTGCTGCCGGCCCTGACCGGGGCCGCGTCCCCGCCGCCGGACGACGAGGGCCCGGTCGCGATCGACGACTCGATCATCGTCGTGCACACGCCGACCGGCGCGCCGGTCCGCGTGGACACCACGGCGCTGCGCGGCCCGCACCTCAAGGGGTGGTGGTTCGACCCGCGCACCGGCCAGGCCGTCGACGTCGGCTCGGTGCGCCGTGACGTGGCCGTCCCGTTCTTCCCGCCGGACACCGGCGAGGGCGACCGCGGACGCGGCTGGGTGCTCGTCATCGACGACGCCGCCCGCACCGATCCGGCCGTCCGCCGCGCGCGTCCGCGAGCCCGCTGCCGGAGATCGCGCGGCGGTAGTGTCGCCTCCGTGGCGCAGCTCAAGGTGGACGTCGAGCCGGAAGAGGTGGGGATCGACGGGTCCCGTCTGGCACGGGTGGAGAGCCACTTCCGGCGCTACGTCGACGAGGGCCGGCTCGCCGGCTGGACCGTCGCCGTCGCCCGCCGCGGCCGGGTGGTGCTCTACGGCCACTACGGCACGGCCGACGTCGAGGCCGGCCGTCCGGTCGCCGACGACACCCTCTGGCGCATCTACTCGATGACCAAGCCGGTCACGTCCGTCGCGGCGATGATGCTGGTCGAGCGGGGTGTGCTGCAGCTGACCGACCCGGTGTCGCGGTACATCCCCGCGTTCGCGGACGCGCGCGTCTACGCGGGCGGCTCGTCCGCCAACCCCGGCACGGTCCCGGCCACCGAGCCGGTGCGGGTGTGGCACCTGCTCACCCACACGTCCGGGCTGACCTACGGCTGGCACCACGCGCACGCCGTCGACGGCATCTACCGCGCCAAGGGCTTCGAGGTCGCCGTCCCCACCGGGATGGACCTCGCCACCGCGTGCGACACCTGGGCCCGCATCCCGCTGGTCTTCCAGCCCGGCACCGAGTGGAACTACTCGGTCTCCACCGACGTGCTCGGCCGGGTGGTCGAGGTCGCGTCCGGGCAGCGGCTCGACGCGTTCTTCGCCGAGCACGTCCTGGACCCGCTCGGCATGACCGACACCGCGTTCTCCGTGGGTCCGGACGACGTCGGCCGGCTCGCCGCGCTCTACTCCGTGGACCCGGCGGGCGGGTTCCGCCGCAACACCGTGCTGGGCGAGGCGATCACCCGGGAGCCCGCGTTCCTCTCCGGCGGCGGCGGGCTCGCCTCCACCGCGGCCGACTACCACCGGTTCGTGCAGATGCTCGCCCGCGGCGGCGAGCTGGACGGCGTGCGGCTGCTCGGCCCGCACACCGTCGCCTACATGACGCGCAACCACCTGCCCGGCGGCGCCGACCTGCACACGGTCGGCCGGCCCAACTTCGCCGAGTCGCCCTACCGCGGCGTCGGCTTCGGGCTCGGCTTCTCCGTGGTCGTCGACGCGGCGGCGGGCAAGCAGCTCACCCACGAGGGCGAGTACGCGTGGGGCGGGCTCGCGAGCACGGCGTTCTGGGTCGACCCGGCCGCCGAGGTCACCGCCCTGTTCCTCACCCAGCTCATGCCGTCGAGCACCTACCCCATCCGCCCCCAGCTGCGCACGCTGGTCAACCAGGCCCTGGTGGACTGATACCGATGTCGAACGCCCTCGCGATCACGATCCGGGTGCTGGTGGTGGCCGTCAGCCTGTGGGTGGCCACCCTCATCGTCCCGGGCATCGACAACACGGCAGGCACGGAGCCCGCGCGGTGGGGCACGCTGCTCGCCGTCGCGATCATCTTCGGGCTGGTCAACGCCTTCATCAAGCCGGTCGTCAAGGTCGTCGGCTGCCCGTTCTACGTCCTGACGCTCGGGCTCATCGCGTTCGTGGTGAACGCGCTGCTGTTCATGCTGGTCGGGTGGATCGCCGGCGTCGTCGGGCTGCCGTTCAGCGTCGGCGGGTTCGGCGCGGCGTTCCTCGGCGCGATCGTGGTCGGGGTGGTCGGTTCCTGCTCCACTTCCTCATCCCGGACCGCCTCGACCAGCGCTGACCAGCGGCGACGTCAGACCGGCCAGGTCTCCTGCCGGTACCCGGCGTCCCAGAACATCCACTCGTACCGGGACGTCGTGCGGAAGTGGCGGCGCATCGCGTCGCTGTCGTCGGGGGAGAGCCGGGCGCCGATCCGGTCGGTCACCGCGAGCACGGCCTCGACCACGGCCTGGAACTCCTCGCCCCCGTACATCGCGATCCAGCGGGCGTAGAGCGGGTCCGGGGAGCTGCGGGCGAGCAGCTCGTCGCCGACCCGCGCGTAGATCCAGTAACAGGGCAGCACCGCGCCGACGGCCTCGGCGTACGACCCGCCCAGCGCCGACGCCATCATGTACGAGACGTACGCCTGGGTCGTCGGCGCGACCGGCTCCTTCGCGGCCTCCTCGGGCGAGGAGCCCATCTCGCCCATCAGCGCCGCGTGCAGGTCGCGCTCGGCGGCGATCGCGCCGGCGGCGTGCTCGGCGAACATCACCGTGTCGTCCTCGGTCGGCGCCTTCGCCGCGCACACCGCGAGCGCCCTGGCGTAGCCGCGCAGGTAGTGCGCGTCCTGCACGATGTAGTGCCGGAACGCCGCGCGGGGGAGCGTGCCGTCGGTCAGCCCGGCGATGAAGGGGTGGGCGAGGATCGCCGCGTAGACGTCCTCGACGTCCGACCAGAGCACGTCCCGGGTCCGCAAGCCGGAGCCGGCTGTCGTCACCATGCGTGGCACGTTACGGCCATCTGACGGCCTCTTCACAGCTCTGGGTCACGGATCACGTACGCCTCGTTCGCGGATCGTGAGACTTCGGTCACTCTTCGGGTACGATACGCCGGGGTGAACATCGGGGTGGTTCACGATGTACACCCACGGGCGACTCAGCGCCGAGCACGCGCCGGACCGCTTCGTACCGCGGAGGTGAGTCGATACATGACCCCCGTCCCCATGGATCATCACGAGAAGATGCGGCTGCGTGCAGCCGCGTTCCGCGTGACCCGCCTCTACCCCGGCCCCGTCGGCGAGCTGCTCTCCCGCGAGCTGCTCACCTGGGAGGAGTTCGGGTACCGGCTCGGCGGCGGCCAGCTCGTGATGCGCCTGGTCGACCACGTGCTCAAGGCGCCGATCGCCCAGTCCGAGGCCGCCTGACCGCCGTCAGCGCTCGTACGTGACCGTCACGGTCGGGGCCTCCCCGGCCGTGACGCCGTCGGCGAGCCCGGCCGCGGTGGCCGCGAGCACCAGCAGCGCCGCGAGCGTCACCACGCTCCCCACCCGGGCCGCCGTGTCGACCACCGCCACCACGGCCCACCCCGCCCTGCGCCGGGCCGGGGTCGTGACGGTGGGCGGGATCTGACCGGAGGTCCGCACGGGTGTGCAATCGGGATCGGGCGATCGGCCGTTAACGGTGCGTCACCCGGGGCGGTGCCGAACCACCCGGTCAGCGCAACGCCACCGGCAGCCCGCCCATCTCGGCCGCCGTGCGCTCGACTGCCCGCGGCGAAGTGGATCACCGGCGCGCGACCCTACGCGCGGCCCGCAGGGGCCAGCAGGCCGCGCCGGTAGGCGACGGCGACGGCCTCGGTGCGGCTGCTCGCGCCGAGCTTCGCCATCACCCGCGACAGGTGCACGCTCACCGTCTTCTCGCTGATGAACAGCTCCGCGCCGATCTGGCGGTTGGTGCGGCCGCCGGCCACAAGGGCGAGCACCGAGCGCTCGCGCGGGGTGAGCGGGTCGGGCCCGGCGGGCCGGGCAGGGCCGGGCTCGGCGAGCCGCACCCCGGCCCGTTCGGCCAGCTCGCGGACGGCCTCGCCGAGCGGGCCCGCTCCGAGCCGCTCGGCCCCGGCGAGGGCGGCCCGCAGGTCGGGCTCGACCTGCGGGTGCGGCGCCCCGGCGGCCAGCAGCGCCTCCGCGCGCCGCAGCAGCGCGTAGGACTGGCGGTAGCCGGGCGCGCCGGCGCCGGCCCGGAACCGGCGGCGCAGTCGGCCACCTCGTACGCGAACGGCCACCTCGTACGCGAACGCGGCCGCGACCTCACGCCAGGCGTCGGGGTCGGGCTCGCCGGCGGCGCGGGCGCGCTCGGCCCGGGCCTGCGCCAGCCACGCGCGCCCCTCGGGCCCGAGCACCCCCGCTCGCGGCAGGCCGTGCTCCGCGGCCTCCTCGGCCGCCCGGACCATCTCGGCGGCCCCGGCCGCGGCCTCCTCACGGGGCCGCAGCCCGGCGGCGGCCAGCCCCGCGTAGGCCGCCGCGCCGAGCGCGCCGAGCATGATGCCGCCCAGGTGCGGGGCCACGAACCCGGTGTTGCGCAGGCCCGTGAGCGTCTCCTGGACGCGTTCCACGGCGACGTCGGGACGGCCCTGCCACAGCGCCGCCTCCGCGCCGGCCTGGCCCATCAGCATGATCACCTGGTCGTCGACGGGCGCGAAGTCGCGCAGCTCGGCCAGCCGGCGTTCGGCCGCCGCGAACCGGCCGCGCCCGACCGCGGGCAGCAGGCCGGCCGCCGTGAGCCGGGTGGCCACCGTGGCCGACACCGACTCGCCCGCGATCTCGGCCGCCGCCTCCGCCGCGTCCCACTCGCCGCGCAGGAACCGGGCGATGACGTGCGCGACCCGCAGCTCCAGCCCGTAGCCGCCCCAGGTGAGGCCGTTGGTGACGGCCCGCTCCTCACCGGCCGCGAACTCGTCGCCGGCCTCGGCCAGCCGGCCCTCGTCCAGCAGGGAGATGCCTCCCGCGTAGTGCGCCCGCAGCTCCACGGTGAGGAACCCGGACTCCCGGGCCAGCTCCTTGGCCTCGGCGAGCAGCTGCCGGGCGCGTTCCGGGTGGCCGTCGTACTCGGCGCAGACGGCCAGCGTGACCAGCGCGTCGGCCGTGGCTCCCGCGGCGCCGACCGCCTCGTCCGCCGGGGCGTACTTCGCGATCTCCAGCGCGCTCCCGGCCTGGGCGGCGGCCTCGGTGAGGTGGTCTAGCCGGCCGAGCACCCGGGCGAGCACGGCGTACGTCAACGCCAGCTCGGCCGAGGGCGGGAGGTCGGCGATCAGCGCGAGCGCCCGCCGCGTGGTGGCCAGCGCCTCCTGCTCGTGGCCCGTGAGGTCGAGCAGCCGCAGCGCGTAGCGGCGGGCGATGGCCGAGGTGAGCAGCGGATCGCCCTTCTCGGTGGCCAGCTCCAGCGCGCGGCGGCCCAGCGCGATGCCGCGGTCCGGGTCGCCCGTGGCGCTCGCGCCCCACGCGGCCCAGCGCGTGAGCGTGGCCTCGTCGGCCCCGGCCACCCGCTCCGCGTCGGGCACGGCGGGCCACAGCTCGATGGCCCGTTCGGCGTGGACCAGGATCTCGGCGGGCGCCTCGCGGTCGTTGGCCTCGTGCGCCGCCTGGACGGACGCGGCCAGCGCGAGCGGCAGGTCGTGCCCGGCCATCGCGTGGTGGGCCAGCTCGGCGGCCCGGCCGGGCTCGGCGGCCTCCCGCGGACCGCGCCCGCCCGGGAGCGCGAGCAGCGCGGCGTAGGCGGCGTGCAGCCGGCTGCGCTCGCCGGGCAGCAGCTCGTGGTAGATCGCCTCGCGGAGCAGCGCATGGCGGAAGACGTAGGCGTCGTCGTCGGGCGGGCCGCCCGGCTGGGTGCCCGCCGCGACGAGCACGTGGTGCGCGACGGCCTCGCGCAGCGCCTGCTCCAGCTCGTCGACGGGCAGCCCGGAGACGGCGGCCAGGCCGTCGTGCCGCACCCGGCGGCCGGCGACCGACGCGATCCGCAGCATCCGCTGGGTGGCCGGGGAGAGCGCCTCCACACGGGCCAGCAGCACCTCGGCGAGCCCGTGCGGCAGCCCGTCGGACGAGGCCGAGACCAGCTCCTCGGCGAAGAACGCGTTGCCCTCGCTGCGCCGGGCCACGCTGCGCAGCATCGCGTCGGACAGCGTGCCGTCGGCCAGCTCCCGCACGAGCAGCAGCGCGTCCGGCTCCGGGAGCGGCGCGAGGTCGACGCGCTCGACGGCCGGCAGCCGCACCAGCTCCGAGAGCACCGGGCGCAGCGGGTGCCGGCGGTGCAGGTCGTCGGTGCGGTAGGTGGCGAGCACGACCAGCCGCTGGCCGGTGAGCCGCGAGAGCAGGAACACCAGCAGGTCGCGGCTCGACCGGTCGGCCCAGTGCAGGTCCTCGACGACGAGCAGCACCGGCGCGGCGGCTGTCAGGTCGTCGAGCGAGGACAGCACGGCGTCGAACACGCGGAGCTGGCCGAGGTCGCGGTCCTCGCCGCGGGCCGTGCCGCCGCGGGCCCAGCCGCCGGGCAGCAGGTGGCGCAGTGCCTCGTGGCGTTCGAGCAGCTCGGGCTGGGTGGCCGCGAGCGTGCCGACCACCTCGGTGAACGGCAGGTACGGCAGCGCGGACTCGGCCGTGTCGAGGCAGCGCCCGACGAGCACGCTGAACCCGTCGGCCGCGGCCCGCTCGACGGCCTCGTTGACCAGGCGGGACTTGCCGACCCCGGCATCGCCGGACATGAGGACACCGGTGGCGTGGCCGGCGGTGGCCCGGCCCAGCGCGGCGACCAGCGCCGACACCTCGTGCCGGCGCCCCACCAGGCCGATCCCCGCCCCCAGCCGCGCCACGCCGGTCATCGTGACACGGCGTACCGACGATCCGAGTGGTTGTTGCTGTGGGCAGAAGCCGGCGCGGATTCGGGCGGATCGTCCGGTGGCGGCGCCTCCTGCTCCTCCCGCGAACGGTGGCGCAGGGCGCCGGCCAGCCGGGCGAGCCGGTAGTTGTCGGCGTCGGCGAGCAGTTCCTTGCGGTGGAGCTCGGACTGGGCGACGAGCTGCGAGAAGTCGGTGAACATGAGACCAGGTTCGGCCTGAGGGGCCGCCCCGGACATCGGGTGATCACGTCGTTCTCGGGCCTTGCGCGGCCGTCCGCCGGGTAAGGGCTCCGCAGGCCCCTTACTCGGGCTGGATCAGGCCCCGCTGGTAGGCGCGCACGAGCCGGCGCGGCACCATGATCCGGCGCCCCGCGACCGTGATCGGGACGAGATCCGGCGGGGTCGCCTTCCAGTTGGCGCGGCGGCTGCGGGTGTTGGAGCGGGACATGCGCCGCTTCGGGACTGCCATCAGCGTTCCTCCGTGTTCCTGTTGGTGTGGTGTGCGTGTTCCCCGGCGGTGTCGGCCGCGTCGTCGCACGGGTCGGTGTGCCACCAGCCGAAGGGGTCGGGCAGCGTCCGCCAGGTGTGCTCGCCCGCGGCGAGCTCGTCGTCGGTGAGCAGCGCGCCGGCCAGCGCGTTCGCGATCACGTCGGTGTCGGCGTCGTGGGCGAGCACGACGAGGTCCTGTGCGCGGTCACCGTAGCGCGCGTGCCAGCCCATCGCGGCGACGGCGCGGCGCTCGGCCGGCGCCGCGTCCCAGGTGGCGGCGTCCGCGACGGCGAGCCAGTCGCCCGCGTGCCCGACCCGCAGCCCGCCGCCTGCCGACTCCAGCCACAGCACGGCCTCGGGCCGGGTGGCCAGCCAGATCCGCCCGCGCGTGCGCACCACGCCGTCGAGCAGCACGTCCAGCGCGGTGTGCAGGCGCTCCGGGTGGAACGGGCGGCGTGCGCAGAAGAGCAGCAGGTGCACGCCGTGCTCCGGGGTGAGCGAGGGCAGCCCCCGCAGGAGCGGCCCGTGCACGTCGTCGGGGCGCCCGCGACGGGCGGCGGTCGAGAGGTCGCGCAGCAGCACCCGGGCGTCCAGCTCGGCGAGCTTCAGGCGCTGGGCGGCCGGCGCCAGCCGGTCCAGCACGGCCTCGGTGCGGGCGAGCACCCATGGCTCGGCCGTGCCCGTGTGCACGAGCAGGTCGGCGAACTCGGCCTGTCCGACGGCGATCTGCGCGAGCGTGCGCTCGTCGTCGGGCAGCTCGGCCAGGCCCCGTTCGTCCGGGGCCTCGTCGCCGGTGGCGTCGTCGAGCCAGGTGCCGGTGTCCAGGGCCGTGACGACCCCGCGCAGGTCGAGGAGGTCGGTCACGGGCGCGCCGTCGATCAGCACGTGCAGCAGCGACCAGCACACCTGCTCCGGCTCGAGCGCGGGGTCGAGGTGCAGCACGATCCGGCGCGGCCCACCCGGCCCGGCCAGGGCGACGAGCTGCGGCAGCAGGTCCTCGCGCAGCGTGCACGACAGGCAGCCGTGCACCAGGCGGACCAGCTCGGTCTCGTCGCGGTCGCCGCGGCGCAGCCGGCGCCACACCCGGCCGTCGCCGATCTCGCGCAGGTCGTGGTGCAGCACGGCGGCGTCGGGGTCGAGCGCGCGGATGCGGCCGATCACGGCCTCGACGCCGGGCGCGTGGAGCCCGGTCACCACCAGCAGTTCGGGTCGGGTCACGGCGTCCTCCTCGGGGGTGGGCATGAACGGCAGGGCGTCAGTGTTACCGTAGTTGAAAATCGATGTCGTTTACGAGGAGGGGTGGCGATGGCTCGCACCGAACTGCGACCGATCGTGAAGATGAGGTCCACAGCCGGGACCGGCACGCCTACGTCACGCGCAAGAACCGCCGCAACGACCCGGACCGGCTCGTCCTGCGCAAGTACGACCCGGCCGTCCGCCGGCACGTCGAGTTCCGCGAGGAGCGCTGACGTGGCAGGCCGCCCGCAAAGGCCCGTGCGCCGCAAGGCCAACCCGCTGCACGCGCGGGGGCTCACCGAGGTCGACTGGAAGGACGCCACCTTTCTCCGGACGTTCGTGTCCGACCGGGGCAAGATCCGGGCGAGGAGGGTGACGGGCCTGACGCCGCAGCAGCAGCGCCAGGTCGCCGTCGCGATCCGCAACGCGCGGGAGATGGCGCTGCTGCCGTACCCGCGTGCCGGGCGGGCGTGACATGGCCCGCCGCTGCATGCTCACCGGGCGCGAGCCCGGCTTCGGTCGCAACGTCTCCCACTCCCACCGGCGCACGAGCCGCCGTTTCGACCCGAACATCCAGACCAAGCGCTACTGGTACGCGGCCGAGGGCCGGTACGTCCGGCTCCGGCTGTCGGCGGCCGCGATCCGCACGGTCGACCGCATCGGGATCGACGCGGCCGTCGCACGCATCCGGGCCCAGGGAGGGAAGGTCTGATGGCGACGAAGGCGAAGGTCGCCCGCAACGAGCGGCGCAAGGCAGTCGTCGCCCGGCACGCCGAGCGGCGGGCCGAGCTGAAGGCGCTCATCGCCCGCCCGTCGACGGCGCCGCAGGAGCGGGCGGCCGCGCAGCGTGAGCTGGCCCGCCAGCCGCGGGACGCCAGCGCCACCCGCGTCCGCAACCGGGACGGGGTGGACGGCCGTCCGCGCGGCTACCTGCGCGCGTTCGGTGTGTCCCGGGTGCGGCTGCGGCAGCTCGCACACGAGGGCTACCTGCCGGGGGTGCGCAAGGCGAGCTGGTGAGCCATACCCGTTTCCGGGCCCGCAGGCGAGGTGTGTAGCATCGTCCGCGTCGTGCGGGAGTGACCGTCCGCCCGGCGTGCCGCCCCTTTAGCTCAGTCGGCAGAGCGTCTCCATGGTAAGGAGAAGGTCTACGGTTCGATTCCGTAAAGGGGCTCGGCCAGCTGGTGTTCGCCAGCTGTGCGAAGCGGTGTAGCTCAGTCGGTAGAGCAAGCGGCTCATAATCGCTGTGTCGCCGGTTCAAGTCCGGCCACCGCTACCAGATCCGAGAGACACAGCAGGAGGCACCCGCGATGGCGAAGGCCACGGACGTCCGGCCGAAGATCACGCTGGCGTGCGAGGAGTGCAAGCGCCGGAACTACATCACCAAGAAGAACCGGCGCAACGACCCCGACCGGCTCGCGATCAAGAAGTTCTGCTCCAGCTGCGGCACGCACCGCGAGCACCGCGAAACCCGCTGAGCGTGCCCGACGCGTCGTACGTCGCAAGGCGCTGCCGCCGACGGTCCCGTACCTGGTCGGTCGGGAGAAGATCCGGGAGTTCGCCCTCGCCATCGGCGAGGGCGCTTCTGTGTGCCTGGACCCGGCCGCCGCGCGTGCGGCCGGCCACCCGGACGTGATCGCGCCGCCGACGTTCTCCACCACGTTCGTCATGACGGCCATCGAGGCGTTCCTGCACGACCCGGACTTCGGCTGGGACTACGCGCACATGGTCCACGGCGACCAGGCGATCGAGCTGCACCGGCCGATCCACGGCGGCGACGAGCTCGTCACCGTGATCCACGTGGAGGACCTCAGGACCCGCGCCGGCAGCCACATGCTGACGCTGCGCTGCGAGACCACCGACGTCGCGGGCGAGCCGGTGGTCACCACCCGCGCCATGCTCGTCACCCAGGCCGAGGAGGGC
This sequence comes from Pseudonocardia sp. CNS-139, assembly GCA_001942415.1. Lineage (GTDB taxonomy): Bacteria > Actinomycetota > Actinomycetes > Mycobacteriales > Pseudonocardiaceae > Pseudonocardia. The sequence goes on along the minus strand of MKJX01000217.1, from coordinate 70,794 downwards.
GCGTGACCGGGCTCGCTGTCGGCGACGAGCTTCCGCCGCTCACGCTGCGGGTCACCCGGGCCGACCTCGTGCGCTACGCGGGCGCGTCCGGCGACTTCAACCCGATCCACTGGAGCGACCGCGTGGCCGGCGGCGTCGGGCTGCCCGGCGTCATCGCGCACGGCATGCTCACGATGGCGCTGGCCGGCCGGATCGTCACCGACTGGGCCGGCCCGGCGGCCGTCCGCAGCTACGGGGTGCGGTTCACCCGGCCGGTCGTCGTCCCGGACGACGACGACGGCGCATCCGTCGAGGTCAGCGGCAAGGTCGCGGGCCTCGCCGAGGCCGGCGGCGAGACGATCGCGAAGGTGGCGATCACGGCCACGTTCGAGGGCAGGGGCGTGCTGGGGAAGGCCGTGGCCGAGGTGGCGGTCCCGGCGGAGTGACGCGGGCCACGCGGTGACGTGCGTCGCGATCCGCTGGGCCCGGCCCGCGCGTCGCGGTAGGGCTTCCGGATGCAGCCGACCCCCGACGGCAGGCACGTCCTCGACCTGAGCGCCCACGAGCAGCACCGGCTGGCGGCCGTCGTCGCCGCCACCCCCGACCTCGACCCGGGCCGCGTGCTCGCCGACGAGGCCGAGGCGCACCGGATGCTCTACAGCGGTCTCGACGCCGGCCAGCTGGCCACCTACCGCATGCTGGTGGCGGCCGGGGTGCTCGATGCGTGACCCGGCCGCCGACGTCGCGCGCCGGGCGTGGACCGGCTGCCCGCGGTGCGCGGACGAGGGCGCGTGCGCGGAGTGCTCGGCCGGCCGGTCCTGCGAGGCGCACTGGCGCTACCTGCTCGCGGCCGAGGGCCGGCGGGTCTTCGTGCAGTGCCGGTCCTGCTGGCACCGCTGGTGGCACGACACCGGCTTCGGCGCGGGCGCCGGCCGGCGGCCGTGGACCCGCCGCCGCTGTTCCCGCCGCCGGGTGCGGCCGCGGCCTGAGGGCACGCGCGACCACGGGGTGTGCGAGTTCATCCCCGTTCCGGGGGTGCCGTACACTCGTTCCGCTGGGTGCGTCACAGCTGTGAGGCACCCCTTCGCGTGCGGGCGCAGCCCGTCGCGGAGCTGGTCTAGGGGTGTAGCTCAACTGGCAGAGCAGCGGTCTCCAAAACCGCAGGTTGCAGGTTCAAGTCCTGTCGCCCCTGCCACTGCAGGATGTGCTGGATCGGAGTACGGGAACGAGCGTGCGGCGCCGGCCGCGGGCAGCTGGAGGGTACGGGCGTGACTGAGGAGCGCGAGGACGGCAGCGGGCGGGAGCGCCCGAAGTCTGCCGCCGACCGCCGGGGTCGGCGTTCCGATCCGGCCCCGCGGGCGACTCCAAGGGCCGGGCCACCGCCGTCCGCGACGGCCGGCCCGCGAAGGTGTCCCTGTTCGGCCGGCTGGCGCGGTTCCTGCGCGAGGTGGTCGCCGAGCTGCGGAAGGTCATCTGGCCCACCCGCAGCCAGCTGGTGACGTACACGATCGTGGTGCTGGTCTTCGTGTCGTTCATGGTCGCGCTGGTCTGGCTGCTGGACTTCGTGTTCGCGCAGGGTGTGCTGTTCCTGTTCGGCACCTGACCCGGCATGACGCACGACATGGACGAAGGAAGCGAGAGGCACGTGACCGAGCGTGAGGTCGACCAGCGCGACGCCGTGACCGACGACGCGAGGACGTCGACGGCACCGACGAGCTGTCGACGGCAACCGACGCCGAGTCCGCGGCCGCCGCCGACGAGGACAGCGCCGCCGACGAGGTCGAGGACGACGACACCGACGCCGACGAGGTCGCCGCTACACAGAACGGCACCCCCGACGCCGCCGTGGACGACGCGGCCGACCCGGTGGAGGAGATGCGTGCGGCCCTGCGCCGCGCGCCCGGCGACTGGTACGTCGTGCACTCGTACGCCGGCTACGAGAACAAGGTGAAGAGCAACCTCGAGACGCGCGTGCAGACGCTTGACGTCGAGGACTACATCTACCAGGTCGAGGTGCCCACCGAAGAGGTCACCGAGATCAAGAACGGGCAGCGCAAGCAGGTGCAGCGCAAGGTGCTGCCCGGCTACATCCTCGTGCGCATGGAGCTCAACGACCAGTCGTGGGGCGCCGTGCGCAACACCCCGGGCGTCACCGGCTTCGTCGGGGCCACGTCGCGGCCGTCGCCGCTGTCGCACGACGACGTCATCAAGTTCCTGCTGCCCAAGGTCGAGCCCAAGCAGGCCGCCGCGGCCGGCAAGACCGACGTCGCGGCCGGCGCCGGCAAGCCGGCGGTCGAGGTTGACTTCGAGATCGGCGAGTCCGTCACCGTCATGGACGGCCCGTTCGCCACGCTGCCGGCCACGATCAGCGAGGTCAACCTGGACGCGCAGAAGCTCAAGGTGCTCGTGTCGATCTTCGGCCGCGAGACGCCGGTCGAGCTGGCGTTCAGCCAGGTCTCGAAGATCTAGAACCACCGCCGCGGCAGGCAGGTCCGCGGCGCGCTCCACCGACAAGCAGGGAAACGAAGAATGCCCCCCAAGAAGCGGAAGCTCTCCGCGATCATCAAGCTCCAGATCAAGGCGGGTGCGGCCACGCCCGCGCCGCCCGTCGGCCCCGCGCTCGGCCAGCACGGCGTCAACATCATGGAGTTCTGCAAGGCCTACAACGCCGCCACGGAGTCGCAGCGCGGCGACGTGGTGCCGGTCGAGATCTCCGTGTACGAGGACCGCTCGTTCACGTTCGAGCTCAAGACCCCGCCGGCCGCGCGGCTGCTGCTCAAGGCCGCAGGCGTCGACAAGGGCAGCGGCGAGCCGCACAAGACCAAGGTCGCCACGGTCACCATGGACCAGGTGCGCCAGATCGCGCAGACCAAGATGCGCGACCTCAACGCCACCGACCTCGACCAGGCCGCCAAGATCATCGCCGGCACCGCCCGGTCGATGGGCATCACCGTCGACGGCTGAGCGTTCACACCCCAGGCAAGCGTGGGAGAGCCGGGCGCGGCTCGGACCACGACCCCTCGAAGCACAGAGGACCGAGATGGCACAGCGCAGCAAGATCTACCGCAAGGCCGCCGAGCTGGTGGACCGCGAGCGGCTCTACAGCCCGCTCGAGGCGGCCAAGCTCGCCAAGGAGACGGCCAGCACGAAGATGGACGCCACCGTCGAGGTGGCGATGCGGCTCGGGGTCGACCCCCGCAAGGCCGACCAGATGGTCCGCGGCACCGTGAACCTGCCTCACGGCACCGGCAAGACGGCACGGGTGATCGTGTTCGCCACCGGTGACAAGGCCGCCGAGGCCGAGTCGGCCGGCGCCGACGTGGTCGGCACCGACGAGCTCATCGAGCGCATCCAGGGCGGCTGGCTGGACTTCGACGCCGCGATCGCGACGCCCGACCAGATGGCCAAGGTCGGCCGGATCGCGCGCATCCTGGGCCCGCGCGGCCTGATGCCCAACCCGAAGACCGGCACCGTCACCCCGGCCGTCGCCAAGGCCGTCCAGGACATCAAGGGCGGCAAGATCAACTTCCGCGTCGACAAGCAGGCCAACCTGCACCTGGTGATCGGCAAGGCGTCGTTCGACACCCAGAAGCTGGTGGAGAACTACGGCGCCGCGCTCGACGAGATCCTCCGGGTCAAGCCGTCGGCCGCGAAGGGCCGCTACATCAAGAAGGTCACGGTCTCCACGACCACGGGCCCCGGCATCCCGGTCGACCCGAACCGCACCCGCAACCTGCTGGTGGACGACACCAGCGCCTGAGCGAGCCCCGCTCGCCCCTTCGAGACCCCCGGTCCCTCCCGCGCGGGGGTCTCGTCGTGTCCGGACTACGTCCAGTCGGCGAGGATCTGCTCCAGCGACTCGGGTTCGGCCGGGGGTAGGGGCAGGTCGGCGGTGGTGCGGGAGAACCGTGGTGCGGGTGCGGCCTGCGGGATGCCGTCGCGTTCGACGACGGTGTTGCGGGCGGCCATGTGCGGGTGGGTGGTGACCTCGCCGAAGGCGAGCACGGGCGTGACGCAGGCGTCGGTGCCGGCGAAGTGGATGGCCCATTCGTCGCGGGTGCGGGTGGCGAAGACCTCGGTGAAGCGGGCGCGCAGGGTGGGCCAGCGTCGCGGTCGTACTGGGCGGGGAGGCCGGCGTCGGCGAGGCCGAGCCCGTCCAGCAGGGCGCGTAGAACTGCGGTTCGAGCGGGCCGACGGCGACGTGGCGGCCGTCTGCGCAGGTGTAGGTGTCGTAGAACGGGGCGTGCCCGTCGAGCAGGTTGGCGTCGGGTCGGTCGGTCCACTCCTTCTGGCCGAGCAGGCCCCAGACCATCTGGGCGAGCAGGGAGGCGCCGTCGACCATGGCGGCGTCGACGACCTGGCCGCGTCCGGAGCGCTGGGCCTCCCAGAGGGCTGCGAGCACTCCGGTGACCAGCAGCATCGACCCGCCGCCGAAGTCGCCGACCAGGTTGAGCGGGGGTACGGGGCGTTCGCCGGTGCGGCCGATGGCGTGCAGGGTGCCGGTGAGGGAGATGTAGTTGATGTCGTGCCCGGCGCGGGCGGCGAGCGGGCCGTCCTGTCCCCAGCCGGTGATGCGGGCGTAGACGAGGCGTGGGTTGCGGGTGTGGCAGTCGGCGGGGCCGATGCCGAGGCGTTCGGTGACGCCGGGGCGGTAGCCCTCGAGCAGGACGTCGGCGTGGTCGACGAGGCGGAGCACGGCGTCGCGGTCGGTGGGGTTCTTGAGGTCGGCGGCGAAGCGGCGGCGGCCGCGCAGGGTGGGGTCGGCGTCGGATGAGCCGATCTGCAGCCCGCCGGGGCGGTCGATGCGGACGACGTCGGCGCCGAGGTCGGCGAGGACCATCGCGGCGTGCGGGCCGGGGCCCAGCCCGGCCAGTTCGACGACCTTCAGCCCGGCCAGCGGACCGCTCCGACCCACGTGCGCACCTCCGTCGCCCTTCGCGCGACACCAAGCCGCCCGCCGACCCGCCGACGGGGCCCGCCACCATCCCCCACCCTCCCTGGGGGGCGACCCCGCTCCAGCCTATCGGCGCCGGGGGGTGCGGCGGGCTTGTCGGCGGAACCTGTGGACAACCGGGCACGAGGTGGACAACTCGGTGCGTACGCGTGCTGTTCGGCGTCAGGCTACGGCGACGGGGTCCGTGTCGACGGGCGGTCCGACGTGATCGAGGTCGCGCCACGCCAGCGCCAGCCGTTCCAGTGCGGCGTCCACGCGGTCCCGCCGCAGCGTGTACGGCAGCCGGATCCGCCGCTCGAACGCGCCGTCGAGCCCGAACTGCGGCCCGGCCGCGAGCAGCACGTCGTGGCGGCGGGCGGCGCTCGTCAGCCGGCTCGACACCGGCTCGCCCAGGTCGACCCACAGGCACATGCCGCCGTGCGGCCGCGACGGCGTCCACCCGGGGAAGACGTGGCCGAGCCGGCCGAGCAGGTGGTCGCGGGCGGCGGTCAGCTCGGCCCGCCGCTCGGCCGTGACCTCGTCGAGGCCGGGCAGCAGCCGCGCGACGACGAGCTGGTCGAGCACCGGCCCGCCGAGGTCGAGGGCGGCCCGCACGGCGGCCAGCCGGCGGATCGTCGGCGCCGTCGCGCGGATCCAGCCGACCCGCAGCCCGCCCCAGAACACCTTGCTCGCCGAGCCGATCGTCAGCACGAACGGCGAGTCGGCCGCCCCGTGCGCGCCACCGGCGCCATCCGCGGGCCGTCCAGCGTCAGCTCCGCGAGCGTCTCGTCGACGACGAGCGGGGTGCCCGTGCGCCGGGCGAGGCCGATGAGCCGCTCGCGGCCGGCGGCGTCGAGCAGCCCGCCCGTCGGGTTCTGGTGGTCCGGGATCAGGTAGAGCAGGCGCGGGGCCGCGTCCCGGATCGTGGACGCGAGCAGGTCGAGGTCCCACCGGCCGGTGCCGTCGTCGGCCGTGAGCATGGGGACGGGCACGGCCCGCGCGCCCCGGTTCGCGAACGCCACGAGCGCGTTCGGGTACGTGGGGTGCTCGACGAGCACGCGGTCACCCGGCCGGGTCAGCGCGGTGGCGGCGAGCGCGATCGCGTTCTGCCCGCCCGCCGTGACCATGACCTGGTCCGGGGTGGTGGGCAGGCCGCGTGCCGTGAAGCGCTCCGCGAGCGCGGCGCGCAGCGCGGGCATCCCGAGCAGGTCGTAGCCGTGGCCGCCGAGGTGCGCGTCGAGGTCGTGGACGGCGCCGGCCGCCGCGGCCCGCAGGTGGGTGGACGGCGCGGCCGGCGCGGCGTGCGCGAGGTCGTAGTGCGCGCCGCTGCCGTGCGGGGAGAACGGCTGCGCGGTCCCGCCCTCGGCGCGGTCGGCCGGCAGCCGGGTCCAGCTCCCCGCGCCGCGCCGGCTGTGCAGCACCCCGGACGCGCGCAGGGCGTCGTAGGCGGTGGCCACGGTCGTGCGGCTGACGTCGAGCGCCGCGGCCAGCTCGCGTTCGGCCGGCACCCGGGTGCGCAGCGGCAGGCGCCCGTCCAGGACGAGCAGCCGGACGCGGTCGGCGAGCGCGTCCGCCAGCCCGCGGCCGCCCGGCGGGCGCCACTCGCCGAGCAGACGGGCGAAGCTGCGCGCGCCGATCCGTCGTTCGATGTCGGGGTCCACGAGGCCACCCTCGCAGAATTGGCACTACTGGAGAAGGCCAATCCGGCGGACTCTGGCCTCATGGACCCCGCCTGGCCGCTGCTCGCCGTGCTCGTCGCGATCGCCCTCGCCGCCCCGCGCTACGGGGTGGACAGCCGGCGACCACCGCCCGGAGAGCCCCCGCCGCCGCCACGGCCGCGGCCGACCGTGCGCGGCGACCTCGCCGTGCTGGTCCGCCGGGCGCGTCAGGTGCGGAAGTCCCACTGGCCGCGCGTCAGCTCCTCGAAGCTGCGGCCGTCCTCGTCGCGCCGCTCCGCCGTGTAGGCGTAGCGGCCCGCCTGCCAACGCTCGCGACTGGCGACGGCGTGCAGCTGCGCCGTCGCCCACTCCTGCCACTCGTCTCCGGAGACCGGACGCGGTTCGGGCACCTGGCAGTCCACCTCGATGAAGGGGTGGAAGGTCCCGCGCAGCCCGGTCCATTTGCGCACATCGAGCCAGACCGACTCCACGCGGGGAGTATCGGTGCGGACACGCCGGGTCAACGCAAAGATCACTCGGACGGGTGATCAGGCTTCCAGCAGGTCGTGGCGGCCGTCGGCCTCCAGCCGCGTCCGGTACGGCCCGAACATGCCCTTGGCCAGCGGCAGCACCTTGAGCAGCTTCGCGACCGGGCCTTCCCCCGCACGTCGCCCTTGGCCAGCGCCACCGGGAGCACGACCTTGCCGAGCCAGAACCGGTTGCCGGTGTCGGCCGTCATGAACAGCTCGACGTTGGGCTCCGGGCCCTCGCCCGCGCCCTCGTGGATGGCCGTGTTCGGCATGTCGACGGTCAGCACCGCGTCCGGCTCGGTGTAGGTGATCCGCAGGACGATGCCGGTCGGCCTGAGCTTCTCGACCAGCTCCTGGTCCTCCACCCCACGCCGGAAGATCCCGCCGAGGTACTCGTAGACCTCCGCCTCGTCCTTGAACGCCGCCACGTCGCAGCCCCTCTCGTCCGGTCGACGGCGGCAGTCTCGCGCATCCGGACCCCGGCGGAGGAGTCCACGACCGGGCCATGCGCGGCCCGCGCGGGCCAGCTACCGCGGCGGCCGCTCGTCCAGCAGCCCGTAGCGGCCGGCCAGCGCGGCGGCCTCGATCCGGTTGGCCGCGCCGATCTTGTGCAGCAGCGCGGCGATCATGCGCTTGGCCGTGCGCTCGCTGACCAGCATCGGCTTGGCGATCTCGCTGGTCTCCAGCCCGCGGGCGAGCAGCGCCCAGAGCTGCATCTCGCGGCTGCCGAGCCGCTCGACCAGCCCGTCCGCGGGGTGCCCGCCGGCCGCGAGCAGCGCGTCGAGCAGGTCGGCGCGCACCACCCGCACCCCGGCCGCGATCGTCAGCAGCGGCGCGACCAGCACCTCCGGGTCGGCCGACTTCCCGAGGAACCCGGCCGCCCCGGCGCGCAGCGCGGCGGTCGCGAGCCCGAGGTCGTCGGTGCCGGAGAGCGCGAGCACCCGGGTCCGCGGGTACGCCGCGGTGATCCGCCGGATCGTCTCGACGCCACCCAGCGGCGGCAGCGCGAGGTCGACGATCGCGATGTCCGCGGCCTCCCGCCCCACGAGCGCGACGGCCTCCTCGCCCGCGGTGGTCGACCCGGCGACGGCGAACGTGTCACCCGCCCGGGACTCCAGGAGCAGCGTCAGACCCTGGGAGAACAGGGCGTGGTCGTCCACGATGACCACCACGTAACGGCCGTCACGCACGGCCGGGAGCATAGGTCGTGGGTCCTTGCCCCGTGGGAGATCCTGGCCGCGTGGACACCGAGGGTCGCGCCGCGCCGGTCGAGGAGCGCCCGGCCGTCGTCATCCGGCTGCTCGTCGTGGCCGCGGTCGCGCTGGCGCTGGCGGTGCAGCCGTGGATCGCCCGCGACCGGCTCTGGCTGCTGGTCCCGCTCGTCGCCGCGTCGGCGGGGTACGCGCTGGTGCTGGCGGTCGCGGCCTGGCGGGGCCGGCGCCCGGTCCCGCCGCGGGTCGCGACCGGCATCGACGCGGTGCTGGCGCTGGTCGCGTGCGGGCTGACCGGCGGCGCGGCGAGCCTCGCCGTCGCGATCCTGCCGCTGGTGGTGATCGCGGCGCCGCGCGGCGGCGCGGTCGTCGGACGGGTGACGGCGCTCGCGCTCGGCGCCGGGTTCACGGTGGCCGCCGTCCTCGGCTCGGACGCCACGGTCACGGCGGCGCAGCGGGTGCTCGCCGGCGTCGGACGCACGGTCACGGCGGCGCAGCGGGTGCTCGGCCGGCGGTCTGGTGGACGGGACTACCTGGCGCTGGCCGCGGCCGTGCTCGTCGGGATCCTCGTCCGGATGCTGGAACGGCAGTTCGAGGCCGCCGCCGAGGAACGGGCCCGGGCCCGCGCCGAGCACGAGGCGTTCCTGGAGGAGCGGGACCTGCAGGAGGCCCGCATGGACGGGGTGCGGGTGGTGCTGCACGAGTTCCGCACGCCCGTCGCGTCGCTCAGCGCGCTCGCCGCGGACCTCGCCGCCGGCCGGCTCACCGGGCCCGCCGCCGAGACCGCCACCCGCCTGCTCGCCGAGCACGCCGTGCACCTGCGCGACATGCTCGACGGCCTGGCCGACGTCGCGGTGCGGGAGGGGAGCCCGCTCGGGCGCGTGCGCGACCGGCCGGTCCGGCTCGCCGAGCTGGCCGACGCGGTGCTCGACGCGGCCGCGGTCGAGCCGGCCCGCCGGGCGCCGTCCGTCACGCCGCCGGAGGCGGTGGTGCGCTGCGACCCGCAACGGCTGCGGCGCGTGCTCACCAACCTCGTCGAGAACGCGGCCCGGCACAGCGGCACCGCCCCTGTCGAGCTGGACCTGACCCGCACCGACGGGCGGCTCGTCGTCGAGGTCCGCGACCGCGGCCCCGGGCTCCCGCCGGGCCAGGCCGGCGTTGTCACGGCCAAGGGCGTCGCGCTGGGCGAACGGCGCGGGACGGCCGGGCTGGGCCTGTGGATCGTGGAGGCCCTGGTCACGGCCATGGACGGCGAGCTACGCCTCGAACCGAGGGAGGGCGGCGGCCTGGTGGCCCACCTGGAGCTCCCCCTGTAGCCGCCCCTTGTCCGGCCCCTCGTCGCATTCTGGAGCCAGAATGCAGTTTTTCGGCTCTCCAGAGTGCATCTTGGAGCCAGAATGCGGTTCGGGGGCGCGTGCTTGGCGCGGTCGGGCCAGGTCCGGCCCTGGCGGGTCCTGTCTCCTCGGCGTGACGGGCGTCATGCTTGCTCCATGCGGACCACGGCAGCGGTGCTCTGGGAACTCGGTGGCAAGTGGGAGGTCGAGGAGGTCGAGCTCGACCCGCCGGCCGCAGGGGAGGTTCTCGTCGAGCTGACGGCGAGCGGTCTCTGCCACTCCGACGAGCACCTCGTCACCGGTGACCTGCCCGTCGCCTACCCGATGGTCGGAGGGCACGAGGGCGCCGGCCGGGTGGTCGAGGTCGGGCCGGGGGTGCGGGAGGTCGCGGTCGGCGACCCCGTGGTCATGACGTTCCTGCCGAGCTGCGGCCGCTGCAGCTACTGCGTGCGCGGCTACACCGCGCTCTGCGACGACGGCGCAGGCGCCACGCTCGGCCCGCAGCTCGACGGCACCTACCGCTTCCACGCCCGCGGCGAGGACGTCGGCCAGATGTGCCTGCTCGGGACGTTCGCGCGGCACACGGTGGTGCCGGTCAAGTCGGTCGTGAAGATCGACGAGGGGTTCCCGCTGCACCTGGCCGCGCTGGTCGGCTGCGGTGTCACGACGGGCGTCGGCTCGGCGGTGCGGACGGCCGAGCTGCGCCCGGGCGACACCGCCGTCGTGGTCGGGATCGGCGGCATCGGGGCCAACGCCGTGCAGGGCGCGCGGCTGGCCGGCTGCCGCTACGTGGTGGCCGTCGACCCGGTCGGGTTCAAGCGGGAGAAGGCGCTGGAGCTGGGCGCCACCCACGTCGCCGCGAGCATGGACGAGGCGTGGAACACGGTCTCGTCGCTCACCCGCGGCCAGCTCGCCGACGCCGCGATCCTGACGACGGGCGTGGCCGAGGGCGCGTACCTGCAGCCGGCGCTGCAGCTCGTCGGCAAACGCGGCCGCGTGGTCGTCACGCGCTCGGCCACCCCGACGAGGACACCGCGACGCTCTCGCTGCTGGAGCTGACGCTGTACGAGAAGCAGATCCGGGGAGCGCTCTTCGGCAGCTCCAACGCCCAGCACGACGTGCCGCGGCTGCTGGAGATGGCCACCCTCGGGCAGCTCGACCTGGCCGGGCTCGTCACCCGGGAGTACACGCTCGACGAGATCAACACCGGCTACCGGGACATGCGCGAGGGCCGCAACATCCGCGGCCTGATCCGATTCTAAGCACACTCTGAGCGAAGGAGCTCGCGGTGAAGCGATCGATCGAGCACGGCAGACGCACCGGCTTCGCCACCCTGCAGAAGGGCGGCCTCAACTTCGACGCGTTCCCGATGCGGCTGTTCGCCAAGGGCAACGGCCGCCCGTGGAACCCCGCCGACATCGACCTCACCCAGGACGCCCGCGACTACGCCGCGATGACCGACGACGAGCGCTGGTGGACGTGCGCGCTCGCGGCCCAGTTCATGGCCGGCGAGGAGTCGGTCACGCAGGACCTGCAGCCGTTCGTCGCGGCGATGGCGGCCGAGGGCCGGATCGCCGACGAGATGTACCTGACGCAGTTCGTCTACGAGGAGGCCAAGCACACCGAGGCCTTCCGGCGCTGGTTCGACGCCGTCGGCGTGCTGGACGACCTGCACGACTTCATCGAGCCGAACGACCACTACATGCAGGTCTTCACCAAGGAGCTGCCGGACAGCCTGTACGCGCTGGCGCACGACCCGTCGCCGCGCAACCAGATCCGCGCGTCCGTCACCTACAACCACATCGTCGAGGGCACGCTGGCGCTCACCGGCTACTTCGCCTGGCAGAAGGTGTGCACGAGCCGCGGGATCCTGCCGGGGATGCAGCAGATCATCAAGCACATCGGCGACGACGAGCGCCGCCACATGGCCTGGGGCACGTTCACCTGCCGCCGGCACGTGGCCGCCGACGACGCCATGTGGGACGTGGTCGACGAGCGCATGCAGGAGCTGCTCGTGCCCGCGATGGGCGTCGTCACGGAGACGTTCGAGCGGTACGAGGGCGACGTGCCGCCGTTCGCCGTCGACATGAACGAGATGGCCGAGTACGCGATGGACAAGATCGGCCGCCGGCTCGGTGCGATCGAGTCGGCCCGTGGCGCGGACCTGCGCACGATCGACCTCGACGCGAGCCCGGAGGCGCTGGAGGAGCGGTTCCACGCCGAGGACGAGAAGGTGCTCGTGGCGGCCGGCTGAGCCGCACCGTGCCGCCGTGCGCCCGCACGCCGACCAGCACGAACCGCCCGGTCAGGGCCTCCCGGCCGGGCGGTCCCGGGCCCGGACCGCGACCCTCGGCGACGGGCGTACGACACCCGGCGGACGGGATACGCTCCGAACGGCGCAACCTGCGGGTGATAACTGACTCGCGAGTAACCGGCTCTCCCGAGTGTCGTTGACCACTCGTGGGCAGCCGGCCGCCCCGCTCCCCGCCCGCGCCGGAGGTTCACGCCGGACGGTCTGGGAGGCGCGGTGGCTGGCGTAGAGGTCAGGGTGGAAGGGCTCTCGAAGTCCTTCGGCCGCGCCAACATCTGGTCCGACGTGACGCTCACCCTCCCGCCCGGCGAGGTCTCGGTGCTGCTCGGCCCGTCCGGCACGGGCAAGTCGGTCTTCCTCAAGACCCTGATCGGCCTGCTCAAGCCCGAGCGCGGCTCGATCGTCATCCACGACACCGACCTCGTGCGCTGCTCCGAGAGCCGCCTCTACGAGCTGCGGAAGCTCTTCGGCGTGCTGTTCCAGGACGGCGCGCTGTTCGGGTCGATGAACCTCTACGACAACATCGCGTTCCCGCTGCGGGAGCACACGCGCATGAGCGAGGCGCAGGTCCGCGACGTCGTCGAGGAGAAGATGGCGATGGTCGGGCTCACCGGCGACGAGCGGAAGCTGCCCGGCGAGATCTCCGGCGGCATGCGCAAGCGCGCGGGGCTCGCGCGGGCGCTGGTGCTCGATCCGGAGATCATCCTGTTCGACGAGCCCGACTCCGGCCTCGACCCGGTGCGCACGGCCTACCTGAACCAGCTCATCGTCGACCTGAACGCACAGACCGACGCCACGTTCCTGATCGTCACGCACGACATCAACACCGCGCAGACGGTGCCGGACAACATCGGCATGCTCTACCGCAGGCACCTGGCCATGTTCGGGCCCCGCGAGGTGCTCCTGACCAGCGAGGAACCGGTCGTCGCGCAGTTCCTCAACGGGCGGCGGCAGGGCCCGATCGGCATGTCCGAGGAGAAGGACGCCGCCCAGGCCGCCCGGGAGATGGCGGAGGCCGGCGAGCTGTCCGGGCTGCCCCCGCTGAAGCCGCAGCTGCGCCCGAGCAGCGGGCTGGGGGAGCGGCGCGCCGTCGCCCGGCGCCGGCAGCGGGTGCTCGGGATGCTGCACGACCTGCCGCCCGCGGCGCAGCAGGCGATCCGCGACAGCTACGCCGACGACCCGCTGGAGTGGCAGCCGGAGGACCCCGCGACCGGCCCGATCGCCACCCGGCGCCCGACGCCGCGCCCGCGGCGCGCCGCCGGCGGGGCGTCCGGCTACCCGCCGCTCGCGCCCGGGTACGGCCGCGAGTCCGACTCGTTCGACGCGTACGCCCCCGGCTACGGCGCCGACGACGAGTCGACGGGGCGTTAGCACATGACCGCTCCCACCCCGGTCTCCCGCGCCCTCACCCCGATCGGCCGCATGTTCGCGCTGGGCGTCGACGTCGTGCGCCTGACGTTCCGGCGCCCGTTCCAGCTCAGCGAGTACATCGAGCAGACCTGGTTCGTCACGAAGGTGTCGGCGCTGCCCACGGCCTGTTCACGATCCCTTCGGGGCACGATCGCGCTGCTCCTGGCCGAGCTGACGCGGCAGTTCGGCGCGCAGAGCCAGACGGGCGCCGGCAGCGTGCTCGCGATCGTGCAGCAGGCCGCGCCGATCGTCACCGCGTTGCTGATCTCGGGCGCCGGTGGCAGCGCGGTGTGCGCCGACCTCGGCGCCCGCACGATCCGCGAGGAGATCGCGGCGTTGGAGGTGCTCGGCATCTCCCCGATCCAGCGGCTCGTCGTGCCGCGGGTGCTCGCGATGGCGACGACCGCCGTGGTGCTCAACGGGCTGGCCAGCGTGGTCGGGGTGGCCGGCGGCTACTTCTTCAACGTCATCGTGCAGGGCGGCACGCCGGGTGCGTACATCGCGAGCTTCTCGGCGGTCGCGCAGGTCTCCGACATCGTGGTGAGCGAGGTCAAGGCCGCGCTCTTCGGCTTCACCGCGGGCATCGTCGCGGCGTACCGGGGCCTCAACCCGCCGCCCGGGCCCAAGGGCGTCGGCGACGCCGTGAACCAGTCGGTCGTCATCTCGTTCGTGCTCGTGTTCCTGATCAACCTCGTGGTGACCACGCTCTACCTCGAGCTCGTCCCGCCGCGGGGTTCGTGACGTGGCGACGTTCGGCAGCCGGGCGCGGCGCATCGCCGCCGCCCCCCTCTCGGTGCTGGAGCAGCTCGGCGACCAGCTCTCGCTCTACGCCCGGGCGCTGGCCTGGACCCCGCGCACGCTGCGCCGCTACCGCGGCGAGATCGCCCGGCTGCTCGCCGAGGTGAGCTTCGGCTCCGGCGCGCTGATCGTCATCCTCGGCACGGCCGGCGTGATGCTGTCGCTGTCGCTGTTCGTCGGGAGCCTGGTGGGCCTGCAGGGCTTCCGCGCGCTCGACACGCTCGGCGTCGAGGCGCTCACCGGTTTCATCACGGCGTACTTCAACACGCGCGACATCGCGCCGCTGGTGGCCGCGGCCGCGCTCACCGCCACGCTCGGCGCGGGCTTCACCGCGCAGCTCGGCGCGATGCGGATCTCCGAGGAGGTCGACGCGCTGGAGGTGATGGCGGTGCCCAGCGTGCCGTTCCTCATCACCACCCGCGTGATCGCCGGCGTCGTCGCGATCATCCCGATGTACACGATCGGCCTGCTCGCGAGCTTCGCCGCGTCCCGGCTCAACGTCACGCTCGTCAACGGCCTGCCCGGCGGCACGTACGACCACTACTTCGCGCTGTTCCTGCCGGTCAGCGACGTGCTGTACTCGTACCTCAAGGTGATCGTCTTCGCCGTGGTGATCATCCTGATCCACTGCCACTACGGCTACACCGCGCGCGGCGGCCCCGCGGGCGTCGGTGTCGCGGTCGGCCGCTCGGTGCGGCTGTCGATCGTGAGCACCGCGATCCTCGACTTCTTCCTGACGCTCGTCATCTACGGCACGTCGACCTCGGTGAGCGTGTCCGGATGATCAAGAAGCGGCTGCTCGGGCTCCTGTTCGTCGTTGTGCTCGTCGGGATGGCCGGGCTCGCCGTCGGCCGGTACGCGGGTGTGTTCGACCGGGGCGTGCCGGTGACGCTGCAGGTCGACCGGGTCGGCACGCAGCTCGCCGAGCGCGCGGACGCAAGATCCGCGGACTGCGGGTCGGCAGGTCGAGTCGATCAGCACCGACGCGGAGCACGCCACGGTGCAGCTCTCCATCGAGCCGCGGTACGCCGACCTCGTGCCGGCCAACGTCGCGGCCCGGCTCATCCCGAAGACGCTCTTCGGCGAGCGCTACGTCTCGCTGGTGACCCCGCCCGGGCCGGCGGTCCGCCCGGTCGCGGCCGGCGACGTCATCCCGCTGGACCGCAGCGCGTCCACCCGCGAGGTCGAACGGGTGCTGGACGGGCTGCTGCCGCTCCTGCAGGCCGTCGAGCCGCAGGACCTCTCGACGACGCTCGGCGCGCTCTCGCAGGCCCTGTCCGGCCGCGGCGAGGCGCTGGGCGACACCCTCGTGCGGCTGCAGGAGCTGACCGGCGGGCTGCGCCCGGCCATCCCGGACCTGCAGGAGGACATCACCCAGCTCGCCGACCTCGCCGGCAACCTCGACGCCGCCGCGCCCGACCTGCTCGCCGCCCTCGACGACCTCAGCGCCACCAGCCGCACCGTCGTCGAGCAGCGCGAACGCCTGCACGCGCTGCTCACCGGCGTCACGGCCGCGTCCGACGACCTGCGCGGGTTCCTGAGCACCAACCGGAACAACCTGATCGCGCTCGCCGACACCAGCCGCCCGACGCTGGAGAGCCTCGCCCGCTACGCGCCCGAGTTCCCGTGCCTGCTCGACCAGCTCGACGGGATCGCGCCGCGGCTGGACCGGGCGTTCGGCGCCGGCACCGACCTGCCCGGGCTGCACATCACGCTGGAGATCGTCAACCCGGAGGGCAAGTACCTGCCGGGCCGGGACGAGCCGCGCTACGAGGACGACCGCGGCCCGCGCTGCTACCCGATCCTGCCGCTCGGGCCCGAGCAGCCGCCGGACGGCCCGTACCGGGACGGCACGGCGCGGGACCGGGAGGCACCGGTCGCACGCCGGAGGGCGACCCGGAGTCGGTCGGCGGCGAGACGTTCGGCACCTATCCGTCCTCCTTCGAGGGCATGGGCATGCCCAACTCGCCCGGTGAGCAGCAGCTCGTCGCCGAGCTGGTCGCCGCGCAGGAGGGTTCGTCGCCCTCGTCGGTGCCGGCGTGGGGCTCGATGCTCGTCGGACCGCTCTACCGGGGCACCGAGGTGAGCCTGACGTGAGCCGGTTCCCCGTCGGCGCGCTCCTCAAGTTCGCCGCGCTCACCGTGGTGGTCGCGCTCGCGACCACCGTGCTCGCGCTGACCATCGCCAACGCGTCCGGCGGCCGGCGCACGGACTACACCGCGCGCTTCACCGACGCGGCCGGGCTGCTGCCCGGCGACGACGTCCGGATCGCGGGTGTCGTCGTCGGCACCGTCGACGACGTGCGGATCGTCGACCGCCGCCTCGCCGAGGTGGCGTTCAGCGTGGACAGCGACCGGCCGCTGCCCGGGTCGGTGAGCGCGGCGATCCTCTACCGCAACCTCATCGGCCAGCGGTTCCTCTCGCTGGAGCAGGGCGCCGGGCCGGCCGGCGCGACGCTCCCGGCGGGCGGCTCGATCCCCGTCGAGCGCACGCGGCCGCCGCTGAATCTCACGGTGCTGTTCAACGGGTTCAAGCCCCTGCTCACCGCGCTCGACCCGCAGCAGGTCAACCAGCTCTCGTTCGAGATCATCCAGGTGCTGCAGGGCCAGGGCGGCACCGTGCAGAGCCTGCTCGCGAGCACGTCGTCGCTGACCAACACGCTCGCCGACCGCGACGAGCTGATCGGTCAGGTCGTCGACAACCTCAACGCGGTGCTGACCACCGTGAACGCGCGCGACGAGCAGCTCTCGGAGCTGATCCTGACCTTGCAGCAGCTCGTCTCAGGCCTGTCGGCCGACCGGCAGCCGATCGGCGAGGCCATCGGCGCGATCGGCGAGCTGACGCAGGTCACGGCCGGTTTCGTGGACGACGTGCGGCCGCCGCTGCGGGCCGACGTGGAGCACCTCGGCACGCTCGCCGGCAACCTGAACGACTCCGGTGACCGGCTGGAGCGGACCATCCGGAACCTGCCGGACAAGCTCGACCGGCTCGGCCGCGCGGGCGGCTACGGGAGCTGGTTCAACTTCTACCTCTGCGGCCTGTCCGGGTCGGTCGGGCTGGAGCCCTACCTGCCGCCGACCGAGCTGCCCGTCTACACGAGCCCGTCGCCGCGCTGCGGCCCCGACCCGGACGGCGTGCAGGGCCGGGCGCCGAACCCGGTGCCGGCGCCCCCGCTCGTGCCCGTGCGGCCCGTCGACCCCGCCGACCTCAGCGGGCTGCCGCTGCTCGGCCAGCTGCTGGGGGCGGGTGGATGAGGCCCGTGCCGATGGCGGTCACCGGCCTGCTGGTGATCGTGCTGACCGTCGCACTCGTGTTCAACGCGCCGACGCTCTTCGCCCCCGGCCGCACCTACCAGGCCGAGTTCGGCGAGGCGGCCGGGCTCACGTCCGGCGACATGGTCACCGTCGCGGGCGTCGAGGCCGGGCGCGTCACCGACGTGGCACTGGCCGGCGACCGGGTGCTCGTCACCTTCCGGACCGACGCGTGGGTCGGCGACCGCACGGCGGCGTCCATCGAGATCAAGACGCTGCTCGGGGCCAAGTACCTCGCGCTCGACCCGCAGGGCGAGGGCGAGCTCGACCCGGCCACCCCGATCCCGCTCACCCGCACGGCGTCCCCGTACGACGTGGTCGAGGCGTTCGACGGGCTCTCCGGGACGATCGACCAGATCGACACGGTGCAGCTGGCCGCGAGCCTCAATACGCTCTCCGACACGTTCCGCGGCACGCCGCCGGAGGTCCGCGGCGCGCTCGACGGGCTCTCCCGGCTCTCCACCACCATCGCGAGCCGCGACGAGGAGATCCGCAGGCTGCTGGCCGGCACCCACGACCTGTCGCGCGTGCTGGCCGAGCGCAACGACGAGTTCGAGAGGCTCCTCTCCGACGGCAACCTCCTGCTGGCCGAGATCCAGCGCCGCCGCGACGCGATCAGCGCCCTGCTCGACGGCACCCGGCGGCTGTCGGAGGAGCTGCGCGGGCTCGTCGCCGACAACCGCGAGCAGCTGCGGCCCACGCTGGAGCAGCTCGACCGGGTCGCCGCGCTCCTGCAGCGCAACCGCGACGCGCTCGACGAGAGCCTGGAGAAGGAGGCCGTGTTCGTCCGGCTCTTCACCAACGCCGTCGGCAACGGCGAGTGGTTCGACAACTACGTCTGCGGCCTCTTCCCGCCCCCGCTGGGCCCGATCAACCCCGGGGGGTGTTAGCCCCGTGCCGCTCACCGACACCGACCGCCGCCAGCTCCAGTACACGGGCCTCTTCGCCGTGCTCGTCGTGCTGCTCGCCGGCGGGCTCTACGTGCTCATGCAGCCGCCCGGGCGGGAGGTCACCGCCTACTTCCGCTCGGCCGTCGGCGTGTTCGAGGACAACTCCGTCCGGGTGCTCGGGGTGTCGGTCGGGCGCATCACCGAGGTCGTCCCGGACGGCGACCGGGTGCGCGTGGTGATGCACCTCGACGACCCGGACCTGCGGCTTCCCGCCGACGCGCGGGCCGTCGTCGTCTCGCCGAGCCTCGTCACCGGCCGGTACGTGCAGCTCACACCGACGTACTCCGGCGGGCCCGAGCTGGCCGACGGCGCCGTGATCCCGGTCGAGCGCACGGCCGTGCCGCTCGGCGTCGACGACCTGGCCCGCGCCGCCACCGACCTGGCCGACGCGCTCGGCCCGAACGGCGTGAACGCCCAGGGCGCGCTGTCGGACGTGCTCGACGTCGGCGCGGCCAACCTCGGCGGCAACGGCCAGGCGCTCAACAGCACGATCCACAACCTGGGGGAGCTGTCCGGCACGCTCGCCGACTCCCGCGAGGAGCTCTTCGGCACCGTCACCGAGCTGCAGTCGTTCGTCTCGATGCTGGCGGCGAACGACGCCGAGGTGCGCGAGTTCAACGGGCGGCTCGCGAGCGTCGCCGGGTTCCTCGCCGACGAGCGCGGCGACCTGGCCGCCGCCGTGCACGAGCTGTCGGTCGCGCTGGGCGACGTCGCCGACTTCGTGCGCGACAACCGCGACGTGCTGCACTCGAACGTCGACCGGCTCACCGAGGTCACCGACGTGCTCGTGAAGCAGCGCAACGCGCTCGCCGAGATCCTCGACGTCGCCCCGGCCGCGCTGGGCAACCTCGCGCTGGCCTACAACGGCTCGTCCGGCACGCTCGACACCCGGGCCGACATCAACGAGCTGACGATGCCGCCGATCCTGCTCGTCTGCGAGTCGCTGCGACGCGGCACGCCGCAAGAGCTGCCGACCGCGCTCTCGGACGCCTGCGCCACCCTCGAACCGGTGCTCGGCGGCGCGCTCCCGCTGCCCGGCGCGGCCGCCGTCATCACCGCGCTGCAGGCGGGGCAGCCGCCGCCGGTGCCGATGCTCGCGCTCCCGACCGAGCCGGCGCCCGGGGGCGACCGATGAGGCGTCCCGCCGTTGCCGCCGTGGCCGCGCTCGTGCTTCTGACCAGCGGATGCGGTGTGCTCTCCGGCGGGCTGCGCGGCGTCGACCTGCCCGGCGGCGCCGAGCTCGGCGACCACCCGTACCGGCTCACCGTCGAGTTCTCCGACGTCGTCGACCTCGTCCCGCAGTCGCTCGTGAAGGTCAACGACGTGCCGGTCGCACCGTCGGCGACATCCGTGTGGGCCCGAACTGGACGGCGCTCGTCACCGTGCACGTCAACGGCGACGTGCCGATGCCGGCCAACGCGCTGGCCCGCGTGCGCACGACGAGCCTGCTGGGGGAGAAGTTCGTCGAGCTGATCGCCCCGCAGGACGGGGAGGGCCGGATCGCCGACGGCGCCACGATCCCGCTGGCCCGCACCAGCCGCGCCGCCGAGGTCGAGGAGGTGCTCGGGGCCCTGTCGCTGCTGCTCAACGGGGGCGGCATCGCGCAGGTCCGGACCATCGCCCGCGAGCTGAACCAGGCGCTGACCGGCAACGAGCCGGAGATCCGCGCCCTGCTCGACGACGTCGACGCGCTGGTCGGGGCACTGGAGGAGCGCAAGACCGAGATCACCCGCGCGCTCGACGAGATCAACCGGCTCAGCATCACCCTGGACGACCGGCGCGGCCAGATCGAGACGGCGCTCGACGACCTCCCGGCCGGCCTCGCCGAGCTGGAGGCGCAGCGCGGACAGCTCGTCGACATGCTCCAGGCGCTCGACCGGCTCTCCGGTGTCGCCACCGACGTCGTCAACCGCAGCCGCGACGACGTGATCGCCGACCTCCGGCTGCTGGAGCCGATCCTCGCGAACCTCTCCGACGCCGGACCGGACCTCGTCGGCGCGCTGTCGATCCTGCCGACGTTCCCGTTCTCCGACGGCACGGTCGACGCGTTCGCCGGGGACTACTCCAACCTCTACATCAAGGCCGACCTCGACCTCGGGCACGTCCTGGAGAACATGGCGCGGTCCAACGACCCGCTGCTCGGCTCGCACGGCCCGCTGGAGGGGCTGCCGTCCACCGCGCAGCTGCTCGCCCCGCTGCTCGGCCCGCCGGAGGGCGAGCACCCGCGGTTCCCGCTGCTCGGCGAGGGCGGCCTGCTGCCGATCCCGGTGCCCGGCCAGGTCCAGCCGTCGCCGACGTCCGGGTCGCCGATCCCGCCCGAGGACCGCGACCCGCCGGAGCCGTCGCCGACACGGCCGCCCGGCCTTCTCGACGGGCTGCTCGGAGGTGACCTGTGACCACCCGCGTCGTCCGGCTCCAACTGCTCGCGTTCGTGCTGGTCACGGTGCTCGGCGTGGGGTACGTCGGGTTCCGCTACGCCGGGTTCGGGGACGTCTTCGGCACCACGACCTACCCCGTGCGGCTGGAGCTGGCCGAGTCCGGCGGCATCTTCACCGGCGCGACGTCACCTACCGCGGGGTGAGCGTCGGGCGGGTCGGGCAGCTCACGCTGATCCCGGGCGGCGTCGAGGCCCGGCTCGACATCCGCCGCGACGCCCCGCCGATCCCCGCCGACCTCGACGCCGCCGTCCACAACCTCTCCGCGATCGGCGAGCAGTACGTCGACCTGCAGCCGGCCACCTCGAACGGCCCGGTGCTCGCGTCCGGGTCGGTGATCCCGATGGCCCGGACGACCACGCCGGTGCCGGTCGAACAGCTCGTCGTGAGTGTCGACGACTTCGTGCGCTCCGTGCCGCTCGACTCGCTGCGGACCGTCGTCGACGAGCTCGGCACCGCGTTCGCCGGCACCGGGCAGCCGCTGCAGCGGATCCTCGACACGACCGACGCGTTCACCGAGGACGCCGTCGCCGCGCTCCCGCAGACGCTCCAGCTCATCCGCGACGGGCGCACCGTGCTGACCACGCAGAACGACGTCGCCGGCTCGTTCCGGAGCTTCAGCCGGGACCTCTCGCTGCTCGCCGACCAGCTCCGCTCGTCCGACCCGGACCTGCGCCGGCTGCTCGACACGGGCCCCGACGCGTCGTGGCAGGTGCGTTCGCTGCTGCGGGAGAGCGGGCACGGCCTCGGCGAGCTGGTGGCGAACCTGCTGACGGTCTCGCGGGTCGCCGAGCCCCGCCAGGACGCCCTGCGCCAGCTGCTCGTGACCTACCCGGGCGTCGTCTCCACGACCTACACCGTCGTGCCCGGCGACGGCACCGCGCACCTCGGCCTGGTGATCAACCTCTTCGACCCCTACCCCTGCTCGCAGGGGTACGAAGGCACCAACCGCCGACCCGGCGACGACGTTGGGCCCACACGGGTGAACGACGACGCCTACTGTGCGGAGCCCCCCGGTAGTCCGATCACCGTACGTGGTGCGCAGAATGTGCCGAGGGCGGCGACCCCGCAGCCGCCCGCGGACGCCCCGGCCGGACCCCCTCCCGGCGGAGTGCCCGCAGGTTCCGCCCCGGTGGGCTCCGCTCCCCCTCTGAGCTCGCCGGCGCAGATCCTGTTCGGCTGATCGGTCCGCCCCCGACCCGACGGAGAGCCGCATGACCGTCCTCGACAGGCCGACGGACAACAGCACGAAGCCCGGGCCCGGTGGGCTCGGCCGGCGGCTGCCCGCGGTCAGCCCGGTCACCGCGCTGGTCGCGCTCGTGGCGTTGGCCGCCGTCGCCGCGCTGTTCTTCGGCGCCCGGTGGGTGCTCGCGCTGAACGACGAGGGCATCGAGCTGGCCGCCGACCGGGAGACCGTCCTCATGGACGCCCGCCAGGCCGCGATCAACCTCAACAGCCTCGACTACCGCAACGTCGCCGCCGGCCTCGACCTCTGGGAGCAGACGTCCACCGGCGCGCTGCTGGAGGAGTTCCGGGCCAACCGCGGCGAGTACGAGCAGGTCGTCACCGAGGCCCGCCGGGTCACCGTCGCGACCGTGCAGGACGCCGCCGTCGCCGAGCTGGACGTCCGCGCCGGGATCGCGCGGGTGCTCGTCGGGCTGGACGTCGAGGTCCGCCCCGAGGGGCAGGACCCGGTGGTCACCCGCCAGCGGCTCCAGCTGGAGATGACCCGCACCGCCGAGGGCTGGCGCGCCAGCCGGGTCGCCCCCGTCCGCACCCCGTCGAGCTGAGCAGGAGGCGAGCGCCATGCCACCGCGTCCCCGCAGCCCCAAGGCCAAGGGCGGAAAGCCGCGCCGGCCCCGCGTGGCCGGGCTGACCTCGGCGGCCAAGCGACGCCCCGCCGCCTTCGCCGAGGACCCGCTCGCCGAGCCCACCGAACCGGCCACGCCCGGCCGGCTCCCGTCCGAGGGGACCGCGGAGACCGGCGACGGCGGACGTCCGTCCCTCGGCCGCACGGCGGCCGCCGCACTGGACGCGCCGGGCTCCCGTGCTCCGGACACCGCGGCCGCCGATCGAGCGGATGCGGAAGCTGCGGACGTGGAGGAGCCGGCGCCCGATCCCCGGGCCGCCGGCGGCGCGGACCAGGCCGACGGCTCGGCGCCCGACCCCGCAGGTGGGGAGCGTCCGGCCGGTGGCCGCGGCGGCGCGACAGGCCGTGCGGGCGCCGACCGTCCGGGTCGCGAGCGCGCGGGCGTGGAAGGTCCGGCGGCCGACCGGGTCCTTCTCGACTGGGTCAACACGGACCGGTCCGCCACCGGCCAGGCCGGCACCGCGCCGGACCGTGCAGGAGCTGCTGGATCGGCGGGGGACCGCGCGAGGCCGGCCCCGCCTGCCGCGGACCGTGCGACCGCGGGTCGGGCCGCAGCCGACCGGCCCGATGCGGCTCGTCCGGCGGAGAGCACCGCGGACCGTGCGGCCCGTGACCGTCCGGCCGGCGACCGTCGCGGCCCGTGACCGTCCGGCCGGCGACCGTGCCGGCCGAGAAGCGCGAGGCCACCGACCGCGTTGCACCCGGCCGCCCGGCTGCGGCCCGCGCGGCTCGCCCGGACACCGACACACGGGAAGCGAACGGCTCGGCCCCCGACCGCCCCCGCCCCGCCGCGCTGGAGTCGCCTACCCAGGCCCTGCGACCCGCGGTGGCGATCCCCGGCCGCCCGGCCGCCGACAAGGCCACCCCGACCCGCCCGGCACCCCGCCCCGCCGCCCGCGAGGAGCCCGACGACCCCGAGGCCGGCCTCGAGACCGAGGCCCTGCCACTCGTCGACCCGGCGACGTTCGACACCGCCGTCCTCGACCTCTCCGAGCTGCGCGCCGAGCCCGTCGCCGATGAGGCGGAGCCGTCCCGGGAGCCGCGCCCGCCGTCCGTCGGCGGCCTGCTCCGGCCGGTGCCGCTGCTGGCCGGCGCGTTCGTGCTGCTCATCGTCCTCGCGGTGGCGTTCGGCGTGCTCGACACGAGCGTCCGCAGCACGCGACGGCGAGCAACACCGCGCTCGTCGACGTCGCGGGCACGGCCGAGCGACCGGGCAGCTCTCCGACGCGCTGGAGACCGTCTACTCCTTCGACTTCGCCCGCCTCGACGAGAACGAGCGCGCGGCCCGCGACGTGATCACGCCCGAGTTCGCCGCGGAGTTCGACCGGCTCTTCGCGGAGGTGCGCAGGCGGGCGCCGGAGCAGCAGGCGATCGTGTCGGCGACGGTCACGCTGTCCGCGGTGAAGGAGCTGACCGGCGACCACGCCGTGCTCGTGGCGTTCGTCGACCAGCAGGCCACCCGCGCGGCCCCGGACGCGGAGAGCCGCCAGCTCGCGGCGGCCGGCCGCCTGACCGTCACGGGCGAGAAGGTCGACGGCCGCTGGAAGATCGCGGCGGTCGTCCCGCGCTGAGCCCGGCCCGGTTCGCCGGCGCCGCCGCGCCTCGCGTACCCTGGATCGCGGTTCCACCGAAGACCGCAGGTCTGCATCCCCGGATGCACGAAGGTCCGCGAGAGCGGGCGGCCCGCGCAGGAGGACGAGGTCATCGCGAGGTGCGCTGTCGCGCGCCGTCCGCCACGCCCCGTGCGCTCCTGCGCCGGGGCGTTCGTTCTTTCTCCGGTCCGTCGCCGGTGGACGTACGCACGTCCCCACGACCACGAGAGAGGAGGCGAGGATGGCCCGACCCGACAAGGTCACGGCGGTCGCGGAGATCGCCGAGAAGTTCCGCGACGCGTCCGCCTCGGTGGTCACCGAGTACCGCGGCCTGACGATGTCGCAGCTCACGACGCTGCGCCGGTCGCTCGGCGACGGCGCGACCTACCGCGTGGCGAAGAACACGCTGGTGAAGCGCGCGGCCGCGGACGCCGGGATCGAGGGGCTCGACGAGATTCTCGTCGGCCCGACGGCGATCACCTTCATCACGGGCGAGCCCGTCGACGCCGCCAAGGCGCTGCGCGAGTTCGCGAAGGCCAACCAGGGCCTCGTGATCAAGGGCGGCTTCATGGACGGCCGCCCGCTCACCGTCGACGAGGTCAACCGGCTCGCCGACCTCGAGTCGCGTGAGGTCCTGCTGGCCAAGGCAGCCGGCGCGATGAAGGCGACGATGGCGAAGGCCGCCGGCCTGTTCGCCGCTCCGGCGTCGCAGGTGGCCCGCCTGGCCCAGGCGCTCGCCGACAAGCGCGCGGAGGAGGGCGGCGCGGCCCCGGCCGAGGCCGCCCAGAGCACCGACGCCGCGAGCTGACCACCCCCGTACCGCACCACCCGAAAGAGGAACCACCATGGCCAAGCTGTCCACCGACGAGCTGCTCGACGCCTTCAAGGAGCTCACGCTCATCGAGCTGTCGGAGTTCGTGAAGAAGTTCGAGGAGACCTTCGACGTCACCGCGGCGGCTCCGGTCGCCGTCGCCGCCGCCCCGGGTGCCGCCGCTGCCGCCGCCCCGGCCGAGGAGGAGAAGGACGAGTTCAACGTCGTCCTCGAGGCCGCCGGCGACAAGAAGATCCAGGTCATCAAGGTCGTCCGCGAGCTCGTCTCCGGTCTCGGCCTCAAGGAGGCGAAGGACCTCGTGGAGTCGGCCCCGAAGCCGATCCTGGAGGGCATCGCCAAGGACGCGGCCGACGCCGCGAAGACCAAGCTCGAAGAGGCCGGCGCCAAGGTCAGCCTGAGCTGACCCGCGCCGCTCGAACGGCGCGAAGGGGCGGTACCCGAACGGGTGCCGCCCCTTCGTCGTGCGCGCCCGCGGGGCGCCCGGATGACGCACGATCGGGTGGATCGGTGTGCGCCCCGCGGTGTCCGCCGGGACGGTGCGAGACGTCACCGCGGTGTCCGCCGGGTGGCGTCCCGGTGGCCCGGAGCCGGCGGGCCACGCTGAGCGACGATCACCCGAAGGTGTGGGAGACGAGCGCCGAGCGGTCGGCAAGGCGCTGATCAGGCAGTCCGCCCCGGTCGTCCCGCGAAAAAGGACCACTTACCGACGCGTAGAGTCTTGACGCGGTGAGGCGGAAAGGTCACTCTTAGGTCTCGATGGTTGTCTCGGCGACCTGTCTCGACAGCGGCTGCGTTTGCAGCTAGACTGCCTCTTTGCGCTGCCTCCGTCCAGCCACGCCGTGCGCGCCTCAGAGGGTTCGTTCCGCCCGCAGGGGAGTCCAGGGAGGGTCCCTCACCGGACGCCTCCTCGGTCGGTGGCTGCGTCATGACAACTGACGGCGTGCCTCGGACCCACGTTCCGCGAGCCCGCTCGACCCGGACCTCCCGCCCGGGTCGGACGAGCAGACGGTAGCGCGCGGGGGCCGGTGCCCGCCAGACGAGAGCGCAGTTCTCGGAAGGACGCATCTTGGCTTCGTCCCGCGCCACCAGCCCCCTCGCGACCCCCGCGCTTGCTTCCGTCTCGGCGAACCCGAACTTCCCCGGTGCCCCTACCCGGGTCACCTTCGCGAAGATCCGCGAGCCCCTCGAGGTGCCCGACCTCCTCGACCTCCAGATCCAGTCCTTCCAGTGGCTGGTCGGCGACGAGGCGTGGTTCCAGCGGCGGATCGACGCCGGCGACGAGAACCCCGTGGGCGGCCTCGAGGAGATCCTCACGGAGATCTCTCCGATCGAGGACTTCTCGGGCTCGATGTCGCTGTCCTTCTCCGACCCCCGCTTCGACGAGGTCAAGGCCTCCGAGGAGGAGTGCCGGGACAAGGACATGACCTACGGCGCCCCGCTGTTCGTCACGGCCGAGTTCACCAACAACACCACCGGCGAGATCAAGAGCCAGACGGTGTTCATGGGCGACTTCCCGGTGATGACGAGCAAGGGCACGTTCATCATCAACGGCACCGAGCGGGTCGTCGTCTCGCAGCTGGTCCGTTCGCCGGGTGTCTACTTCGACCACACGATCGACAAGACGACCGAGAAGGACGTCTACTCGGTCAAGATCATCCCGAGCCGCGGCGCGTGGCTGGAGTTCGACGTCGACAAGCGCGACACCGTCGGCGTCCGCATCGACCGCAAGCGCCGCCAGCCGGTCACCGTCCTGCTCAAGGCGCTGGGCTGGACGGCCGAGCGGATCCGTGAGCGCTTCGGGTTCTCCGAGACGATCATGGCCACGCTGGAGAAGGACCACACCGCCGGCCAGGACGAGGCCCTGCTCGACATCTACCGCAAGCTGCGCCCGGGCGAGCCGCCCACCCGTGAGAGCGCGCAGACGCTGCTGGAGAACCTGTTCTTCAAGGACAAGCGCTACGACCTGGCGAAGGTCGGCCGGTACAAGGCCAACAAGAAGCTGGGCCTGACGATCGAGACCGCGGTGGGCACGCTCACCGAGGAGGACATCGCCACCACCATCGAGTACCTGGTCCGGCTGCACGCCGGCGAGACCTCGATGACGATGGGCGCCGACGCCGAGGGCAACGGCGGGATCACGGTGCCGGTCGAGGTCGACGACATCGACCACTTCGGCAACCGGCGGCTGCGCACGGTCGGCGAGCTGATCCAGAACCAGGTCCGCGTCGGCCTCTCCCGCATGGAGCGCGTCGTCCGCGAGCGCATGACCACGCAGGACGTCGAGGCGATCACGCCGCAGACCCTGATCAACATCCGCCCGGTCGTGGCGGCGATCAAGGAGTTCTTCGGCACCTCGCAGCTGTCGCAGTTCATGGACCAGCACAACCCGCTGGCCGGGCTCACCCACAAGCGCCGCCTCTCGGCGCTCGGTCCGGGTGGTCTGTCCCGCGAGCGGGCCGGCTTCGAGGTTCGCGACGTGCACCCCAGCCACTACGGCCGGATGTGCCCGATCGAGACCCCCGAGGGCCCGAACATCGGCCTGATCGGCTCGCTGTCGACGTTCGCGCAGGTCAACCCGTTCGGCTTCATCCAGACGCCGTACCGCAAGGTCGACGGCGGCCGGGTCACCGAGCAGATCGACTACCTCACCGCCGACGAGGAGGACCGCTTCGTCATCGCGCAGGCCAACGCGCCGCTCGACGACGACGGCCACTTCCAGGAGGAGCGCGTCCTCGTCCGCCGCAAGGGCGGCGAGATCGACTACATCTCCCCGGCCGGCGTCGAGTACATCGACGTCTCGCCGCGGCAGATGGTGTCGGTCGCCACGGCGCTGATCCCGTTCCTCGAGCACGACGACGCCAACCGCGCGCTCATGGGTGCCAACATGCAGCGTCAGGCGGTGCCGCTGCTGCGCAGCGAGGCCCCGCTGGTCGGCACCGGCATGGAGCTGCGGGCCGCGGTCGACGCCGGCGACGTGCTGGTGGCGGAGAAGGCCGGTGTGGTCGAGGAGCTGTGCGCCGACTACATCACCGTGATGGCCGACGACGGCACCCGCCGCACGTACCGGCTCAACAAGTTCGCGCGCTCCAACCAGGGCACCTGCAACAACCAGAAGCCGATCGTCGACGAGGGCGACCGCGTGGAGGTCGGGCAGGTCATCGCGGACGGGCCGTGCACCGAGAACGGCGAGATGGCGCTCGGCAAGAACCTGCTCGTGGCGATCATGCCGTGGGAGGGCCACAACTACGAGGACGCGATCATCCTCTCGCAGCGCCTGGTGCAGGACGACGTGCTGACGTCGATCCACATCGAGGAGCACGAGATCGACGCCCGCGACACCAAGCTGGGCGCCGAGGAGATCACCCGGGACATCCCGAACGTCTCCGAGGAGGTCCTCGCCGACCTCGACGAGCGCGGCATCATCCGCATCGGCGCGAGGTCCAGCCCGGCGACATCCTGGTCGGCAAGGTCACCCCGAAGGGCGAGACCGAGCTGACCCCGGAGGAGCGGCTGCTGCGCGCGATCTTCGGCGAGAAGGCCCGCGAGGTGCGCGACACCTCGCTCAAGGTGCCGCACGGCGAGAACGGCAAGGTCATCGGCATCCGCGTGTTCTCCCGCGACGACGAGGACGAGCTGGCGCCCGGCGTCAACGAGCTGGTCCGCGTCTACGTGGCGCAGAAGCGCAAGATCCAGGACGGCGACAAGCTCGCCGGCCGCCACGGCAACAAGGGCGTGATCGGCAAGATCCTGCCCGCCGAGGACATGCCGTTCCTGGCGGACGGCACGCCGGTCGACATCATCCTCAACACCCACGGTGTGCCCCGCCGTATGAACATCGGCCAGATCCTGGAGACCCACCTCGGGTGGATCGCCAAGTCGGGCTGGGAGATCGACGGCACCCCGGACTGGGCGTCGAAGATGCCGGAGGAGCTGTACTCCGTGCCGGCCGGCACGCGTACCGCCACGCCGGTCTTCGACGGCGCCAAGGAGCACGAGATCACCGGGCTGCTCGGCGCCACGCGGCCCAACCGCGACGGCGAGCGCATGGTCGGTCCCGACGGCAAGGCCCAGCTCCTCGACGGGCGCTCCGGCGAGCCGTACCCGTTCCCGGTCGCGGTGGGCTACATGTACATCCTCAAGCTGGCGCACCTCGTGGACGACAAGATCCACGCGCGCTCCACCGGCCCCTACTCGATGATCACGCAGCAGCCCCTGGGCGGTAAGGCCCAGTTCGGCGGCCAGCGGTTCGGCGAGATGGAGTGCTGGGCCATGCAGGCGTACGGCGCCGCCTACACCCTGCAGGAGCTGCTCACGATCAAGTCGGACGACGTGGTCGGCCGCGTGAAGGTGTACGAGGCCATCGTCAAGGGGGAGAACATCCCCGAGCCGGGCATTCCGGAGTCGTTCAAGGTGCTCCTCAAGGAGCTCCAGTCGCTCTGCCTGAACGTCGAGGTGCTCTCGAGCGACGGCGCTGCGATCGAGATGCGCGACGCCGACGACGAGGACCTCGAGCGGGCCGCGGCCAACCTGGGCATCAACCTGTCCAGCCGGCCGGGCTCCGACTCGATGACCGTCGACGACGTCGTCAACTGACGCTGCTCCGAGCCGACTTACGAAGGAACAGAGGACACTAAGTGCTCGACGTCAACTTCTTCGACGAGCTGCGCATCGGCCTGGCCACCGCCGAGGACATCCGTCAGTGGTCGCACGGCGAGGTCAAGAAGCCCGAGACCATCAACTACCGCACCCTGAAGCCGGAGAAGGACGGGCTCTTCTGCGAGAAGATCTTCGGCCCGACCCGCGACTGGGAGTGCTACTGCGGCAAGTACAAGCGCGTCCGGTTCAAGGGCATCATCTGCGAGCGCTGCGGCGTCGAGGTGACGCGCGCCAAGGTGCGCCGTGAGCGGATGGGCCACATCGAGCTGGCCGCGCCGGTCACGCACATCTGGTACTTCAAGGGCGTCCCGAGCCGGCTGGGCTACCTGCTCGACCTGGCTCCCAAGGACCTCGAGAAGATCATCTACTTCGCGGCCTACGTCATCACCTCGGTGAACCGCGAGCTGCGGCACACCGACCTGTCCACGCTCGAGAACGAGATGAGCGTGGAGCGCAAGCGGGTCGAGCAGCGGCGCGACGCCGACCTGGAGGCGCGGGCGCAGAAGCTGGAGACCGACCTCGCCGAGCTGGAGGCGGAGGGCGCCAAGAGCGACGTCCGCCGCAAGGTCAAGGAGGGTGGCGAGCGCGAGATGCGCCAGCTCCGCGACCGGGCCCAGCGCGAGCTGGACCGGCTCGACGAGATCTGGAGCACCTTCACCAAGCTCGACGTGCAGCAGCTGATCGCGGACGAGGGGCTCTACCGCGAGCTCTACGACCGCTACGGCGACTACTTCACCGGGTCCATGGGCGCCGAGGCGATCCAGACCCTGCTGCAGAACTTCGACATCGAGGCCGAGGCCGAGAACCTGCGCGAGACCATCCGCACCGGCAAGGGGCAGAAGAAGCTCCGCGCCCTCAAGCGGCTCAAGGTCGTCGCGGCGTTCCAGGCCACCGGCAACTCGCCGATGGGCATGGTGCTCGACTGCGTCCCGGTCATCCCGCCGGACCTGCGCCCGATGGTGCAGCTCGACGGTGGCCGCTTCGCCACGTCCGACCTCAACGACCTGTACCGCCGGGTCATCAACCGCAACAACCGCCTCAAGAGGCTGATCGACCTCGGCGCGCCCGAGATCATCGTCAACAACGAGAAGCGGATGCTGCAGGAGGCCGTCGACGCGCTGTTCGACAACGGCCGGCGCGGCCGTCCGGTCACCGGGCCGGGCAACCGGCCGCTCAAGTCGCTGTCCGACCTGCTCAAGGGCAAGCAGGGCCGGTTCCGCCAGAACCTGCTCGGCAAGCGTGTCGACTACTCGGGCCGTTCGGTCATCGTGGTCGGCCCGCAGCTCAAGCTGCACCAGTGCGGCCTGCCCAAGCAGATGGCGCTGGAGCTGTTCAAGCCGTTCGTGATGAAGCGGCTGGTCGACCTCAACCACGCGCAGAACATCAAGTCCGCGAAGCGCATGGTGGAGCGCGGCCGCTCGCAGGTGTGGGACGTGCTGGAGGAGGTCATCTCCGAGCACCCCGTGCTGCTGAACCGCGCGCCGACGCTGCACCGCCTCGGCATCCAGGCCTTCGAGCCGCAGCTGGTGGAGGGCAAGGCCATCCAGCTGCACCCGCTGGTCTGCGAGGCGTTCAACGCCGACTTCGACGGTGACCAGATGGCGGTGCACCTGCCGCTGTCCGCCGAGGCGCAGTCCGAGGCCCGGGTGCTGATGCTGTCCAGCAACAACATCCTCTCGCCCGCGTCCGGCCGGCCGCTGGCGATGCCGCGCCTGGACATGGTCACGGGCCTGTTCCACCTGAGCCGTCAGCGCGACGACGCCGCGGCGCGGGCCAGGTCTTCTCGTCCACGGCCGAGGCGATCATGGCCTACGACCGGAAGGCCCTGCACCTGCAGGCGCCCGTCCGGATCCGGCTCACCGACGCCATGCCGTCGCCGGCCCAGGCCGCCACGCTGGCGGCCGCGGGCTGGCAGCCGGGTGAGGCGTGGGTCGCCGAGACCACGCTCGGCCGGGTCATCTTCAACGAGCTGCTCCCGGCGGACTACCCGTTCGTCAACGAGCCGCTGCCGAAGAAGCGCCAGGCCGCGATCATCAACGACCTGGCCGAGCGCTACTCGATGACCGAGGTCGCGCAGGTGCTCGACCGGCTCAAGGACGCCGGCTTCTACTGGGCCACCCGGTCCGGTGTGACGCTGTCGATCTCCGACGTCGTCGTCCCGGACAACAAGCAGGAGATCCTGGACGGCTACGAGGCGAAGGCCGACCAGGTCAACCGGCGCTACCAGCGCGGTGCGCTCTCCCACCAGGAGCGCAACGACGAGATGGTCAAGATCTGGACCCAGGCCTCCGAGGAGGTGGCCCGGGCCATGGAGGAGAACTTCCCCGAGGACAACCCGATCCCGACGATCGTGAAGTCGGGCGCGGCGGGCAACATGACCCAGGTCCGGCAGCTCGCCGGTATGCGCGGTCTGGTGGCCAACCCGAAGGGCGAGTACATCCCCCGTCCGATCAAGGCCAACTTCCGCGAGGGCCTCACGGTGCTGGAGTACTTCATCTCCACCCACGGCACCCGCAAGGGCCTGGCGGACACCGCGCTCCGCACCGCCGACTCGGGCTACCTCACCCGTCGTCTGGTCGACGTGTCGCAGGACGTCATCGTCCGCGAGATCGACTGCGGCACCGAGCGCTCGATCACGATGCCGGTCACGAGGAGACGGGCGACGGGCGGCTCATCCCGCACCGCTACCTGCGCACCTCGGTGTACGCGCGGGCGTCGGGCGAGGACGTCGTCGGACCGGACGGCCAGGTCATCGTCCGCCGCGGCGACGACCTGGGCGACCCCGCCCTCGACGCGCTCGTCGCGGCCGGCGTCCGGCAGATCAAGGTCCGCAGCGTGCTCACGTGCGCGTCGGCCACCGGGGTCTGCGCCACCTGCTACGGCCGCTCGATGGCCACCGGCAAGCTGGTGGACGTCGGCGAGGCGGTCGGCATCGTGGCGGCGCAGTCGATCGGCGAGCCCGGCACGCAGCTGACGATGCGCACGTTCCACCAGGGTGGCGTCGCCGGTGACGACATCACCACGGGTCTGCCGCGTGTCACGGAGCTGTTCGAGGCCCGGGTCCCGAAGGGCAAGGCGCCGATCGCCGACGCGACGGCCGCATCGCCATCGAGGACGGCGAACGCTTCTGGAAGATCACCCTCACGCCGGACGACGGCAGCGAGGAGATCGTCTACGACAAGCTGTCGAAGCGGCAGTGGCTGGCGATGACCGTCGTCGACGGTGTCGAGCGGCCGCTGGCGGACGGCGACCACGTGCACGTGGGCCAGCTGCTCCTGGAGGGCACGGCCGACCCGCACGAGGTGCTGCGCGTCATGGGCCCGCGCGAGGTGCAGCTGCACCTGGTGCGTGAGGTGCAGAAGGTGTACCGCACGCAGAGCGTGGACATCCACGACAAGCACATCGAGGTCATCGTCCGGCAGATGCTGCGCCGGGTCACGATCATCGACTCGGGCTCCACGGAGTTCCTGCCGGGTGCGCTCGCCGAGCGCGCCGAGTTCGAGTCCGCCAACCGTCAGGTGGTGGCCGAGGGCGGCGAGCCGGCCTCCGGCCGTCCGGTGCTGATGGGGATCACGAAGGCCTCGCTGGCCACGGAGTCGTGGCTGTCCGCGGCCTCGTTCCAGGAGACCACCCGGATCCTCACCGACGCCGCGATCAACGGGAAGCGCGACAAGCTCGTCGGGCTCAAGGAGAACGTGATCATCGGCAAGCTGATCCCGGCCGGCACCGGCATCAGCCGCTACCGCAACATCCAGGTCCAGCCCACGGAGGAGGCCCGCGCGGCCGCCTACGCGCTGCCGAGCTACGACGACGGCTACTACAGCCCCGACGTGTTCGCACGGGCACCGGTGCCGCGGTGCCGCTGGACGACTACGACTTCGGCCGCGACTACCGCTGACCGAGGCGAGTCCTGCTCGACCCGACGGGGCCGGGTCCCGCGCACACCGCGCGGGGCCCGGCCCCGTCGCCGTTCCCGGCGCCGGCGGAGCGGGAATCACCCGGCGAGGGCACGCGTTGTAAGTTTCGTCGCCTGCGACGAGTGGAAGTCTCCGAGCGGCGAACGGGTGCGTCCTCTTGCGGGCGCGCCAGGCATGCGGCACTCTGCCCGTACCGACTGACGCAGACGACGACCCGTTTTGACCGTGCTCCGACGGGGCGGGTACCCTGTTGTCTTGCGCTCGACCACGGTCGGGCCGATCTGTGTGCCCAGCTGGCAATTTCCCGGTGTGGAGATTGACAGAGGATGCACAGGCCCATGGCCCCCGTGAGGTCCCCGATCTCGACGAACGGTGCCCGGGCAGCAGCACGTCCGATCTCGGGACACGCCCGACCTCGGGGGGCGGTGGGGAAGACTCCGTCGCCTGGCAGGACCACCTGCCACCGCACGACCAGAAGCACCACCAGCACCAGACAGCGCCACCGACGGGAAGAAGCAGACGGTTCATGCCCACGATCCAGCAGCTGGTCCGCAAGGGCCGTCAGGACAAGGTCGGCAAGACCAAGACCGCAGCGCTCAAGGGGAGTCCCCAGCGCCGCGGGGTGTGCACGCGCGTGTACACCACGACGCCCAAGAAGCCGAACTCCGCGCTGCGCAAGGTCGCGCGCGTGCGGCTCAGCAGCGACATCGAGGTCACGGCCTACATCCCGGGTGAGGGTCACAACCTCCAGGAGCACTCGATCGTGCTGGTGCGCGGTGGCCGGGTGAAGGACCTGCCCGGCGTCCGCTACAAGATCATCCGCGGTTCGCTGGACACCCAGGGTGTCCGCAACCGCAAGCAGTCCCGCAGCCGCTACGGAGCGAAGAAGGAGAAGGGCTGATGCCTCGGAAGGGCCCTGCGCCGAAGCGGCCGCTCGTTTCGGACCCGGTGTACAGCTCGCCGCTGGTCACCCAGCTGGTGAACAAGGTGCTGAAGGACGGCAAGCGCTCGCTCGCCGAGCGCATCGTCTACGCGGCGCTGGAGGGCACCCGGGAGAAGACCGGCACCGACCCCGTCGTCACGCTCAAGCGGGCGCTGGACAACGTCAAGCCGACGCTGGAGGTGCGCAGCCGCCGGGTCGGTGGCGCCACCTACCAGGTGCCGGTCGAGGTCCGCACCCCGCGACAGACCACCCTCGGGCTGCGCTGGCTGGTGAGCTTCGCCGCGCAGCGCCGGGAGAAGACGATGGTCGACCGGCTGATGAACGAGCTGCTCGACGCGAGCAACGGTCTGGGCGCGAGCGTCAAGCGGCGCGAGGACATGCACAAGATGGCGGAGTCCAACAAGGCCTTCGCCCACTACCGCTGGTGACGGGCCGACCGTCCGCGCCAACCTGCTGAGGGAAGAGAGCTGAGACCGTGGCACGGGACGTGCTGACGGACCTGGGCAAGGTCCGCAACATCGGCATCATGGCGCACATCGACGCCGGCAAGACCACCACCACCGAGCGGATCCTGTTCTACACCGGGATCAACTACAAGATCGGTGAGGTGCACGACGCGCCGCCACCATGGACTGGATGGAGGAGGAGCAGAAGCGCGGCATCACGATCACGTCGGCCGCGACCACCTGCTTCTGGAAGGACCACCAGATCAACCTGATCGACACCCCGGGGCACGTCGACTTCACCGTCGAGGTGGAGCGCAACCTGCGGGTGCTCGACGGCGCGTCGCGGTCTTCGACGGCAAGGAAGGTGTCGAGCCGCAGTCCGAGCAGGTCTGGCGGCAGGCCACCAAGTACGACGTCCCCCGCATCTGTTTCGTCAACAAGATGGACAAGCTGGGCGCGGACTTCTACTTCACGGTCAGGACCATCCAGGACCGCCTCGGTGCCAAGCCGCTCCCGATCCAGCTGCCCATCGGCTCCGAGAACGACTTCATCGGCGTCGTCGACCTCGTCGAGATGCGCGCGCTCACCTGGCGTGGCGAGGTGCAGAAGGGCGAGGACTACACGGTCGAGGAGATCCCGGCCGACCTGCGCGAGCGGGCCGACGAGTACCGCACGGCGCTCGTCGAGGCCGTGGCCGAGACCAGCGACGACCTGATGGAGCGCTACCTCGGTGGCGAGGAGCTCACCGTCGAGGAGCTCAAGCACGGCATCCGGAAGATCGTCAACGACCGCGTCGCCTACCCGGTGCTCTGCGGCTCGGCGTTCAAGAACAAGGGCGTGCAGCCCCTGCTCGACGCCGTGATCGACTACCTGCCGTCGCCGATCGACCTGCCGCCGGTCGAGGGCACGCTGCAGGACGGGGAGACCCCGGCCACCCGCCGGCCGGTCAAGGACGAGCCGTTCTCGGCGCTGGCCTTCAAGATCGCCGCGCACCCGTTCTTCGGCAAGCTGACGTACATCCGGGTCTACTCGGGGCACGTCTCCTCCGGCGCCCAGGTCGTGAACTCGACCAAGGACCGCAAGGAGCGCATCGGGAAGATCTTCCAGATGCACGCCAACAAGGAGAACCCGGTCGACGAGGCCCTTGTCGGTCACATCTACGCGGTCATCGGGCTCAAGGACACCACCACCGGTGACACCCTGAGCGACCCGCAGACGCCGATCGTGCTGGAGTCGATGACCTTCCCCGACCCGGTCATCCAGGTCGCGGTGGAGCCGAAGACGAAGGCCGACCAGGAGAAGCTCTCCACGGCGATCCAGAAGCTCGCCGAGGAGGACCCGACGTTCCAGGTCTCCCTGGACGACGAGACGGGTCAGACCATCCTCGCCGGCATGGGTGAGCTGCACCTCGAGGTGCTGGTCAACCGCATGAAGAGCGAGTTCAAGGTCGAGGCCAACATCGGCAAGCCGCAGGTGGCCTACCGCGAGACGATCCGCCGTTCGGTGGACAAGTACGAGTACACGCACAAGAAGCAGACGGGTGGCTCCGGCCAGTTCGCGCGCGTGATCATCGCGCTCGCCCCGCTCGACACCGCCGACGGTGCGCTGTACGAGTTCGAGAACAAGGTCACCGGTGGCCGGATCCCGCGGGAGTACATCCCGTCGGTGGACGCCGGCGCGCAGGACGCCATGCAGTACGGCGTGCTGGCCGGCTACCCGCTCACGGGCATCAAGCTCACGCTGCTCGACGGCCAGTACCACGAGGTCGACTCCTCGGAGATGGCGTTCAAGGTCGCCGGCTCGATGGCGCTCAAGGAGGCCGCTCGCAAGGCCGACCCGGCGATCCTGGAGCCGATGATGGCGGTCGAGGTCACCACGCCCGAGGACTACATGGGCGACGTGATCGGCGACCTCAACTCCCGGCGCGGGCAGATCCAGGCCATGGAGGAGCGGGCCGGCGCCCGTGTCGTCAAGGCCCTGGTTCCGCTCTCGGAGATGTTCGGCTACGTCGGCGACCTGCGGTCGCGGACCCAGGGCCGGGCCAACTACACCATGGTCTTCGACTCCTACGCGGAGGTCCCGGCCAACGTCGCCAAGGAGATCATCGCCAAGGCGACGGGCGAGTAATCGCCGCGAGCCGCGGACGGGGTACCGTCCGCGGCTCGACCTGCACCCACCCACGACCTGGCCGTCAGCAAGGCGGACAAGAAACAAGTCCAGGAGGACCCTCAAGTGGCGAAGGCGAAGTTCGAGCGGACCAAGCCGCACGTCAACATCGGCACCATCGGTCACATCGACCACGGCAAGACCACGCTGACGGCGGCCATCACCAAGGTTCTGCACGACAAGTACCCGGACCTGAACCAGGACTACGCGTTCGACCAGATCGACAAGCGCCCGAGGAGCGCCAGCGCGGTATCACGATCTCCATCGCGCACGTCGAGTACCAGACCGAGAAGCGCCACTACGCGCACGTCGACTGCCCTGGTCACGCGGACTACATCAAGAACATGATCACCGGTGCCGCCCAGATGGACGGCGCGATCCTGGTGGTCGCCGCGACCGACGGCCCGATGCCGCAGACGCGCGAGCACGTGCTGCTCGCCCGCCAGGTCGGCGTGCCGTACATCGTCGTGGCGCTGAACAAGGCCGACATGGTCGACGACGAGGAGATCCTCGAGCTCGTCGAGCTGGAGGTCCGCGAGCTGCTGTCGGCCCAGGAGTACCCGGGCGACGACCTGCCGATCGTGCGCGTCTCCGCGCTCAAGGCGCTCGAGGGCGACGCCGAGTGGGGCGCCAAGCTGCTCGAGCTGATGGACGCCGTCGACGAGTCCGTGCCGGAGCCGGTGCGCGACGTCGAGAAGCCGTTCCTCATGCCGATCGAGGACGTCTTCACGATCTCCGGCCGCGGCACCGTGGTCACCGGTCGCATCGAGCGCGGCATCGTCAAGGTGAACGAGGAGGTGGAGATCGTCGGCATTCGCGAGAAGTCGTTCAAGACCACCACCACCTCGATCGAGATGTTCAAGAAGTTCCTCGACGAGGGTCGCGCGGGCGACAACGCGGCGCTGCTGCTCCGTGGTGTCAAGCGCGACGACGTGGAGCGCGGCATGGTTGTCACCAAGCCGGGCACCACCACCCCGCACACCGAGTTCGAGGGCCAGGTCTACATCCTGTCCAAGGACGAGGGCGGCCGGCACACGCCGTTCTTCAACAACTACCGTCCGCAGTTCTACTTCCGGACCACGGACGTGACCGGCGTCGTGACGCTGCCCAGCGGCACCGAGATGGTCATGCCCGGCGACAACACCACCATGACGGTGAAGCTGATCCAGCCCATCGCCATGGAGGACGGCCTCCAGTTCGCCATCCGCGAGGGTGGCCGGACCGTGGGCGCCGGCCAGGTCGTCAAGATCATCAAGTAGGACCCGGACGACACCCCCGGCCGAGGGTGCCGCACCACCGTGTGGCATCCTTGACGGGTTGCGCGTAGGGATCCGGTGCGCGCGGACGTGTTCCGCGCGCACCGGGCCCGGCGCCAGCCCCCGAGCACCGGACCCCCAGGGGGTCGCGGGTGATCCGGGGACCAGTCTGCGAGGACAACGCGACACGCCCGACCTCGTGGACCGGAGCCCACGCCGAGTGAGACCGGAGGCCGCACCTCCACGGTGCGGCCGGGCTCCTCGCGTGTGCTCACCCGGAGCACTCGGACATGAGCGGCAGGAAGAAGAGGACGACCGACGACCATGGCGGGACAGAAGATCCGCATCAGGCTCAAGGCCTATGACCACGAGGCCATCGACGCCTCCGCGCGCAAGATCGTCGAGACGGTCACCCGCACGGGCGCTCGGGTCGTCGGGCCGGTGCCGCTGCCGACGGAGAAGAACGTGTACTGCGTCATCCGCTCGCCGCACAAGTACAAGGACTCGCGCGAGCACTTCGAGATGCGCACCCACAAGCGGCTGATCGACATCCTCGACCCGACGCCGAAGACGGTCGACGCGCTCATGCGCATCGACCTCCCGGCCTCGGTCGACGTCAACATCCAATGAACGCTCAGGCGGCGCCCAGCGGCGTTCTCGCTCACTCGCTTGCTGAGCAAGCCACGTTCGCTGCGGCCTTGCTGGGCATCCACCTGACCGTCCATTCCGTAGGGCAAACCGACGATGACTGCTGAACGACAGATCACCGGGATCCTGGGCACCAAGCTCGGGATGACCCAGGTCTTCGACGAGACAACCGGGTGGTCCCGGTCACCGTGGTCCAGGCGGGCCCCAACGTGGTGACGCAGGTCCGTACCCCGGAGAAGGACGGCTACACCGCCGTCCAGCTCGCGTACGGCGCGATCGACCCGCGCAAGGTGAACAAGCCGCGCACCGGCCACTTCACGAAGGCGGGCGTCACGCCGCGGCGCCACGTCGTCGAGCTGCGCACCGCCGACGCCGGCGAGTACGAGGTCGGCCAGGAGATCACCGCAGAGGTGTTCGACGCCGGCCAGGTCGTCGACGTCGTGGGCACGAGCAAGGGCAAGGGCACCGCGGGTGTCATGAAGCGCCACGGCTTCTCCGGCCTCGGCAACAGCCACGGCACCCAGCGCAAGCACCGCTCCCCGGGCTCGATCGGCGGCTGCGCCACCCCGGGCCGGGTCTTCAAGGGCCTGCGCATGGCCGGGCGCATGGGCAACGCGCGCGTCACCACCCAGAACCTCACCGTCCACCGGGTCGACTCCGAGCGCGGGCTGCTGCTGATCAAGGGTGCCGTTCCCGGCCCGCGCGGCGGCCTGCTGCTGGTGAAGACGGCCGCGAAGGGTGGTAGCAAGTGACCTCCGTCGAGATCAAGACCCCCGAGGGCAAGGCCGACGGCAGCGTCGAGCTCCCCGCCCACGTCTTCGACGTGACGGCCAGCATCCCGCTGATGCACCAGGTCGTCGTGGCCCAGCTCGCCGCCGCGCGGCAGGCACGCACGACACGAAGACCCGCGGCGAGGTCAGCGGTGGCGGCAAGAAGCCGTACCGCCAGAAGGGCACCGGCCGGGCCCGCCAGGGCTCCACCCGCGCGCCGCAGTTCACCGGCGGTGGCGTCGTCCACGGCCCCACGCCGCGCGACTACAGCCAGCGCACCCCGAAGAAGATGAAGGCCGCCGCGCTGCGCGGCGCGCTCTCCGACCGCGCCCGCGCCGGGCTGGTCTTCGTCGTCTCCTCGGTGGTCACCGGCGACGCCCCGTCCACGAAGGCGGGGCGCAAGGCGATCGAGACCGTCGTCGCCGACGCCGGCCGGCGGGTGCTCGCGGTGGTCGGCCGCGGCGACGACGTGGCCTGGCTGTCGCTGCGCAACCTGCCGAACGTGCACCTCATCTGGCCGGACCAGCTCAACACCTACGACGTGCTCGTCAACGACGCCGTGGTGTTCACCCGGGAGGCGCTCGACGCCTTCCTGGACGGGCCGATCGCGGTGCCGAGCAA
Source organism: Pseudonocardia sp. CNS-139 (assembly GCA_001942415.1). Lineage (GTDB taxonomy): Bacteria > Actinomycetota > Actinomycetes > Mycobacteriales > Pseudonocardiaceae > Pseudonocardia. The sequence goes on along the minus strand of MKJX01000217.1, from coordinate 30,217 downwards.
GGCGTCCGTCGCGAAGGCGATCGCCGGCGAGGCCGACGCGGAGGAGAGCGGGCCGTACGGGCCGCAGAGCCACGCGCCGCTGGCCGACGGGTCGCAGCCGGCCGGGTTCCCGGTGAAGGGCAACAGCGACTCGATGCTCTACCACGTGCCGGGCAGCTCGTTCTACGCCCGCACCGAGGCCGAGGTCTGGTTCGCCTCCGCCGAGGCGGCCGAGGCGGCGGGGTTCCAGCTGCCGCCCTCGCAGCGCAAGGAGGCTGACAAGTGATCCCCGACCCGCGCGACGTCCTGCTCGCGCCCGTGGTGTCGGAGAAGAGCTACGGGCTGCTCGAGGAGCGCCAGTACACCTTCATCGTCCGACCGGACGCCAACAAGACCGAGATCAAGATCGCCGTGGAGAAGGTGTTCGGGGTCAAGGTGCTCAGCGTCAACACGCTGAACCGCCCGGGCAAGCGCAAGCGCTCCCGCACCGGCTACGGCAAGCGCAAGGACACGAAGCGCGCCGTCGTCACGCTCTCCGAGGAGAGCCCGGCGATCGACGTCTTCGGCGGCCGGGCGAGCTGAGGGGCTGAAGGTAGATGGCATCCGCAAGTACAAGCCGACGACGCCGGGCCGGCGTGGTTCGAGCGTCGCCGACTTCGCCGAGATCACCCGGTCGACGCCGGAGAAGTCGCTGATCCGTCCCCTGCACAGCAAGGGCGGGCGCAACGTGCACGGGCGGGTCACCACCCGGCACCAGGGCGGTGGGCACAAGCGCGCCTACCGGCTGATCGACTTCCGGCGCAACGACAAGGACGGCATCCCGGCCAAGGTCGCGCACATCGAGTACGACCCCAACCGCACCAGCCGCATCGCGCTGCTGCACTACGCCGACGGCGAGAAGCGCTACATCATCGCCCCGGCCAAGCTGCAGCAGGGTGACGTCGTCGAGGCCGGTCCGCGCGCGGACATCAAGGTCGGCAACAACCTGCCGCTGCGCAACATCCCGACCGGCACCGTGGTGCACGCGATCGAGCTCCGCCCCGGTGGTGGCGCGAAGATCGCACGCTCGGCCGGTTCGAGCGTCCAGCTCGTGGCGAAGGACGGCCCCTACGCGCAGCTGCGCATGCCGTCCGGCGAGATCCGCAACGTCGACGTGCGCTGCCGCGCCACGGTCGGCGAGGTGGGCAACTCCGAGCACGCGAACATCAACTGGGGCAAGGCCGGCCGCATGCGGTGGAAGGGCAAGCGCCCCACCGTCCGCGGTGTCGCCATGAACCCGGTCGACCACCCGCACGGTGGTGGTGAGGGCAAGACGTCCGGTGGGCGGCACCCGGTCAACCCGGCCGGCAAGCCCGAGGGCCGCACCCGCCGGGCCAACAAGGAATCCGACAAGCTGATCGTCCGCCGGCGTCGTACCGGCAAGAAGCGCTGAGCAGGGAGGTAACCAATGCCGCGCAGCCTGAAGAAGGGCCCGTTCGTGGACGACCACCTGCTCAAGAAGGTGGACGCGCTCAACGAGTCGGGCAAGAAGACCGTGATCCGCACGTGGTCGCGGCGGTCCACGATCATCCCCGACATGATCGGCCACACGATCGCGGTGCACGACGGCCGCAAGCATGTGCCGGTCTTCGTCTCGGACTCGATGGTCGGCCACAAGCTCGGGGAGTTCGCGCCCACGCGGACCTTCCGGGGCCACATCAAGGACGACCGCAAGGCGCGCAGGCGATGAGCGAGCTTGCGAGCGAGTCATCGACACAGCGCCTGCGCGAAGCGCTGACCGAGCGCCGGCGAGGGCATGCGAAGTGCGGGCGAGCAGAGGAGACGAACGATGGCTGACACAGCCGAAGCCTCCGCCGCCGCGCCCGCCCGGGCGCGCGCGGTGGCGCGGTACGTGCACATGTCGCCGACCAAGGTCCGGCGCGTGATCGCGCTGATCAAGGACCGGCCGGTGCAGGACGCTCTCGACATCCTGCGGTTCTCGCCGCAGGCGGCGGCGGAGCCGGTGTTCAAGGTCGTCGCGAGCGCCGCGGCGAACGCCGAGAACAACCACGACATGGACCGCGACACCCTGGTGGTGGCCGCGGCCTACGCCGACGAGGGCCCGACGCTCAAGCGCATCCGGCCGCGCGCCCAGGGCGCGCGTACCGCATCCGCAAGCGCACGAGCCACATCACCGTCGAGGTCGAGTCGCAGCCCCAGCGGGCGCGGTCGGCCCGCGGTGCGAGAGGGAGGGCCCGCTGATGGGTCAGAAGATCAACCCGCACGGGTTCCGGCTCGGCATCACCACCGACTGGAAGTCGCGGTGGTACGCCGACAAGCAGTACGCGGAGTACGTGAAGGAGGACGTCGAGATCCGCAAGATGCTCTCCAAGGGCATGGAGCGGGCCGGCATCTCCAAGGTCGAGATCGAGCGCACGCGCGACCGCGTGCGGGTGGACATCCACACCGCGCGCCCGGGCATCGTGATCGGCCGCCGCGGCGCCGAGGCGGACCGCATCCGCGGCCAGCTGGAGAAGCTGACCAAGAAGCAGGTCCAGCTCAACATCCTCGAGGTCAAGAACTCCGAGTCGGACGCGCAGCTCGTCGCGCAGGGCGTGGCCGAGCAGCTGTCCAACCGCGTGGCCTTCCGGCGCGCGATGCGCAAGGCCATCCAGTCGGCCATGCGCTCGCCGCAGGTCAAGGGCATCCGCGTGCAGTGCTCGGGCCGCCTGGGCGGCGCCGAGATGTCCCGCTCGGAGTTCTACCGCGAGGGCCGGGTGCCGCTGCACACGCTGCGCGCCGACATCGACTACGGCCTGTTCGAGGCCCGCACCACGTTCGGCCGGATCGGCGTGAAGGTGTGGATCTACAAGGGCGACGTCGTCGGCGGGCGCCGTGAGGGCGCCGCTGCCGCCGCCGCGCCGGCCGCCGAGCGCGCGCCGCGCCGTGAGCGCCCGCAGCGCCGCCGGTCGGGCGCGTCGGGCACCACGGCCACGAGTACCGAGGCCGGGCGGGCTGCCGCCGAGCAGTCGTCCGGTGGCGGTGCCACCACGACGGCCACCGCCGAGCCGGGTGGGGAGGCCTGACCATGCTGATCCCGCGCAGGGTCAAGCACCGCAAGCAGCACCGTCCGCACCGCACCGGCATGGCGTCCGGCGGCACGAAGGTGACGTTCGGCGAGTACGGCATCCAGGCACTGGAGCCGGCCTACGTCACCAACCGGCAGATCGAGTCGGCCCGTATCGCCATCAACCGGCACATCCGCCGTGGCGGCAAGGTCTGGATCAACATCTACCCGGACCGTCCGCTCACCAAGAAGCCCGCCGAGACCCGCATGGGTTCCGGCAAGGGCTCGCCGGAGAAGTGGATCGCGAACGTGAAGCCGGGCCGCGTGATGTTCGAGATGAGCTACCCGAACGAGCAGACCGCTCGTGAGGCGCTCCGGCGCGCGATCCACAAGCTGCCGATGAAGTGCCGGATCGTGACCCGTGAGGGTGGTGACATCTGATGGCCGCGTCCACCACGGCCGCCGAGCTGCGCGAGCTGACCGACGAGGAGCTCGTGCTCCGCGTGCGGGAGGCCAAGGAGGAGCTGTTCAACCTCCGGTTCCAGATGGCCACCGGGCAGCTGGACAACAACCGGCGGCTGCGGACCGTCCGGCATGACATCGCGCGGATCTACACGATCATGCGCGAGCGCGAGCTGGGCCTGTCGGTCGCCCCTGACCAGAACGACGAGGGTGCGGCATGAGTGAGACCACTGAGGCCCAGAACGTGAACGAGACGCCCCGCGGGGAGCGCAAGGTCCGGGACGGCTACGTCGTCTCCGACAAGATGGACAAGACCATCGTCGTGTCCCTCGAGGACCGCGTGAAGCACCCGCTGTACGGCAAGGTCATCCGCCGGACGAACAAGGTCAAGGCGCACGACGAGGGCAACACCGCCGGCGTCGGCGACCGCGTGCGGCTGATGGAGACCCGTCCGCTGTCGGCCACCAAGCGGTGGCGGCTGGTGGAGATCCTGGAGAAGGCGAAGTGATTCAGCAGGAGTCGCGGCTGCGTGTCGCCGACAACACCGGTGCCAAGGAGATCCTGTGCATCCGGGTGCTGGGCGGCTCCTCGCGGCGCTACGCGGGGATCGGCGACACCATCGTCGCCACGGTGAAGGACGCCATCCCCGGCGCGGCGTGAAGCGCGGTACGTCGTCAAGGCGGTCGTCGTGCGCACGGTGAAGGAGCGTCGCCGCCCGGACGGGTCGTACATCCGCTTCGACGAGAACGCCGCCGTCCTGATCAAGCCGGACGGCGAGCCGCGGGGGACCCGCATCTTCGGCCCGGTCGGGCGCGAGCTGCGCGACAAGCGGTTCATGAAGATCATCTCCCTCGCTCCGGAGGTGCTCTGACATGGCCATGAAGATCAAGAAGGGCGACACCGTGCTGGTGATCGCCGGCAAGGACAAGGGCGCGAAGGGCAAGGTCATCCAGGCCTACCCGGCCGAGAACCGCGTGCTGGTCGAGGGCGTGAACCGGATCAAGAAGCACACCCGGATCACCCAGAACCAGCGCGGGGCGCAGTCCGGCGGGATCATCACGCAGGAGGCGGCCATCCACGTCTCCAACGTGATGCTGATCGACTCCGACGGCAAGGCGACCCGCGTCGGCAAGAAGGTCACCGAGGACGGCAAGCGCGTCCGGATCTCCCGGCGGACCGGGAAGGAGATCTGAGAATGAGCGCACCGACCACGGAGCGCATCGTGCCGCGGCTCAAGACGCGTTACCGCGAGGAGATCGCGGGCCAGATGCGCGACGAGTTCAAGTACGCCAACGTGATGCAGATCCCGGGCGTGGTGAAGATCGTCGTCAACATGGGTGTCGGCGACGCCGCCCGCGACGCGAAGCTGATCGAGGGCGCCGTCCGCGACCTGGCCACGATCACCGGCCAGAAGCCGCAGATCCGCCGGGCCACCAAGTCCATCGCGCAGTTCAAGCTGCGCGAGGGCATGCCCATCGGGGCGAAGGTGACGCTGCGCGGTGACCGCATGTGGGAGTTCCTCGACCGCCTGCTGACGATCGCGCTGCCGCGTATCCGCGACTTCCGCGGGCTCTCGGGCACCCAGTTCGACGGCCGGGGCAACTACACGTTCGGCCTGAACGAGCAGTCGATGTTCCACGAGATCGACCCGGACACGATCGACCGTCCGCGCGGAATGGACATCACGGTCGTCACCACGGCCACCACCGACGTGGAAGGCCGGGCGCTGCTGCGCAGGCTCGGCTTCCCCTTCAGGGACGACGCTCCCTCCGCAAGCTCCGCTCGGGAGGCGTGAGATGGCCAAGAAGGCTCTCATCATCAAGGCCGCGCGCAAGCCGAAGTTCCAGGTGCGGGCCTACACCCGCTGCCAGAAGTGCGGCCGGCCGCGCGCCGTCCTGCGCAAGTTCGGCCTCTGCCGCGTCTGCGTCCGGGACATGGCGCACGCGGGCGAGCTGCCCGGCGTCAGCAAGTCCTCCTGGTAACTCGTTCGCCGCAGGCCCGCTCTGCCTTCGGGACACCCGGACCCGGGGCGGGAACCACGGCGGGAAGGTGACTCTCGATCCATGACGATGACCGATCCGATCGCAGACATGCTCACCCGTCTGCGCAACGCCAACTCGGCGTACCACGACCGCGTGGTCATGCCGCATTCCAAGCTCAAGGTGGCGATCGCCGAGATCCTCCAGAAGGAGGGCTACATCGCCGCCCACCACGTCGAGGACGCCGAGGTCGGCAAGGCCCTGGTCATCGAGCTGAAGTACGGGCGCAACCGCGAGCGGAGCATCGCGGGCCTGCGGCGGGTGTCGAAGCCCGGCCTGCGGGTCTACGCCAAGTCCACGAACCTGCCCCGGGTCCTCGGCGGCCTCGGCGTCGCGATCATCTCGACGTCGAGCGGCCTGCAGACCGACCGGCAGGCCAAGAAGAACGGCGTGGGGCGGGGAAGTCCTCGCCTACGTCTGGTGAGGGGGTAGGAGATGTCCCGCATCGGGAAGCTGCCCGTCACCGTGCCGTCCGGGGTGGACGTGACCATCGACGGCCGCACGGTGACGGTCAAGGGGCCGAAGGGCACCCTGACGCACACCGTGCCGATCCGATCACCGTCGAGCGCGGCGACGACGGCGCCGTGCTCGTCAAGCGCCCGGACGACGAGCGCCGCAGCAAGGCCCTGCACGGCCTGTCGCGCACGCTCGTCAACAACCTGGTGGTCGGCGTCACCGCCGGCTACGAGAAGAAGCTCGAGATCGTCGCGTCGGTTACCGCGTGGCGTTGAAGGGCTCGAACCTGGAGTTCGCGCTCGGTTTCAGCCACCCGGTTGTCATCGAGCCGCCGGACGGGATCAAGTTCGCGGTCGAGACGCCCACGCGGTTCTCCGTGTCGGGCATCGACAAGCAGCTGGTCGGCGAGACCGCCGCCAACATCCGCAAGATCCGCAAGCCGGAGCCGTACAAGGGCAAGGGCGTGCGGTACGCGGGCGAGAACGTCCGCCGCAAGGTCGGAAAGACGGGTAAGTGATGGCCGACACGATCTCCGCGGCGGCCAAGAAGCGCGCCGCATCGCAGGTGTCCAGGAAGCGCCGGCAGGCGCGTGTCACCCGGCACGCGCGGCTGCGCAAGAAGGTCGTCGGCAGCACCGAGCGGCCGCGCCTGGCGGTGCACCGCAGCTCGCGGCACATCGTCGCGCAGCTCATCGACGACTCCGTCGGCCGCACGATCGCCGCAGCCTCCACGCTGGAGGCGGACGTGCGCACGGTCGACGGCGACAAGAAGGCCCGCGCGGCCAAGGTCGGCGAGCTCGTCGCCGCCCGTGCGCGCGAGGCGGGCGTCACCACGGTCGTGTTCGACCGCGGCGGCTACGAGTACCACGGCCGGATCGCCGCGCTGGCGGACGCCGCCCGCGCGGCGGGCTGGAGTTCTGATGCAGATGTACAAGCAGGAAGGGAACGTCTGATGCCGGGACGTACACGGCGTGACGGCGGAGGGCCCGGTGGCGGCAGCGGTGACAACCGCGACCGCCGGGACCGCCGGGACGGAGGCCGTGGCGGGGCGGCCCAGGACAAGACCCCGTACATCGAGCGGCTCGTCACGATCAACCGCGTGGCGAAGGTCGTCAAGGGTGGCCGGCGGTTCAGCTTCACCGCGCTGATGATCGTCGGCGACGGCGACGGCCTGGTGGGCGTCGGCTACGGCAAGGCCAAGGAGGTGCCGGCGGCGATCGCCAAGGGTGTCGAGGAGGCGAAGAAGAACTTCTTCCGCGTCCCGCGCATCGGCGGCACGATCGTGCACCAGGTGCAGGGTGAGGCCGCGGCCGGTGTGGTGCTGCTGCGCCCGGCCAGCGCCGGTACCGGCGTCATCGCCGGTGGCCCGGTGCGTGCGGTGCTGGAGTGCGCGGGCATCCGCGACGTCCTGTCGAAGTCGCTGGGCAGCGACAACGCGATCAACATCGTGCACGCCACGGTGGCCGCGTTGAAGATGATCCAGCGTCCCGAGGAGGTGGCGGCCCGCCGTGGCCTGCCGCTGGAGGACGTCGCCCCGGCCCAGATGCTGCAGGCCCGCGCGGCTGCCGCGCAGGGTGCGAGGTCGTGATGGCCGCCTCCACCGGCAAGCTCGTCGTCACCCAGGTGCGCAGCGCGATCGGCGCGAAGGCGAACCAGCGTGCCACGCTCAAGTCGCTGGGCCTGCGCAAGATCCGCCAGTCGGTCGAGCGGGACGACACCCCGCAGATCCGCGGCATGATTCACACCGTCCGCCACCTCGTGGCGGTCGAGGAGGTCGGCTCCTGATGACCACCCCCATCAAGATCCACGACCTGCGACCGGCCCCTGGCGCGAAGACCGCCAAGACCCGGGTGGCCGCGGTGAGGGCAGCAAGGGCAAGACCGCGGGCCGCGGCACGAAGGGCACGAAGGCGCGCAAGAACGTCTCCGTGGCGTTCGAGGCGGCCAGATGCCGCTGCACATGCGGCTGCCGAAGCTCAAGGGCTTCAAGAACCGCTTCCGGGTCGAGTACCAGGTCGTGAACGTGGGCGACCTGGCGCAGCTGTTCCCCGAGGGCGGCACGGTCGGCCCGGACGAGCTGGTCGCGGCCGGCGCCGTCCGGCGCAACCAGCCGGTCAAGGTGCTCGGCGACGGCGAGCTGGAGGGCATCACGCTCACCGTCACCGCGCACAAGTTCTCGGGCAGCGCCCGCGCAAGATCACGGCCGCCGGCCGGCACGCACCGAGCTTGCAGTAGCCGTCCGGCGCGGGCCGGGGCGGGTGCTCCGGTCCGCGCCGAGCGGGTGACGCCCCGCTGTTAGAGTCGTTCAGGTCCGGGTCCTGCAGGTCCCGGCGCCGCGCCCCCGACCGCGGCGGACGGCCCGCCCGGGAGCGGGCCACCAGTACAGGAGGATCACCGAGTGCTCAGCGCTTTTCGGTCGGCACTGACCACGCCGGATCTCCGGAAGAAGATCCTCTTCACGCTCGTGATCGTGGCGGTCTACCGGCTCGGGGCCACCATCCCCTCGCCCGGCGTCTCGTACCCGAACGTCCAGGAGTGCATCCGCCAGGTCGAGGGCAGCGAGAACTCCAGTGTCTACTCGCTCATCAACCTGTTCTCCGGCGGCGCGCTGCTGCAGCTGTCGATCTTCGCGCTGGGCATCATGCCGTACATCACGGCGAGCATCATCATCCAGCTGCTCACGGTCGTGATCCCGCGGTTCGAGCAGCTCAGGAAAGAAGGGCAGTCGGGTCAGAACAAGCTGACCCAGTACACCCGCTACCTGACGATCGCACTCGCGATCCTGCAGGCCACCGGCATCGTCGCGCTGGCCGAACGCGGACAGCTCTTCACGAACTGCACGCTGCCGATCATTCCGGACGACAGCATCTGGACGCTCTCGATCATCGTCGTCGTGATGACGGCGGGCACCGCGGTCATCATGTGGCTGGGCGAGCAGGTCACCGAGCGCGGCATCGGCAACGGCATGTCGCTGCTGATCTTCGCCTCCATCGCGGCCCGCATCCCCGCCGAGGGCGCCAACATCCTCACCAACGGCCCGCTGGTCTTCGCCGGCGTCTGCTTCTTCGGTCTGGCCATCATCGCGAGCGTCGTGTTCGTCGAGCAGGGCCAGCGCCGCATCCCGGTGCAGTACGCGAAGCGCATGGTCGGCCGGCGGATGTACGGCGGCACCTCCACCTACCTGCCGTTGAAGGTCAACCAGGCCGGTGTCATCCCGGTGATCTTCGGGTCGTCGCTGCTCTACCTGCCCGACCTGATCTCCCGGCTCGCCGGCTCCACGGGCGGCCCGTTCCAGCAGTTCGTGCAGACGTACCTGGTGGACCAGTCGAACTGGGTGCACATCACCCTCTACATCCTTCTGATCATCTTCTTCACGTACTTCTACGTCGGCATCACGTTCAACCCCGAGGAACGCGCCGACGAGATGAAGAAGTTCGGCGGGTTCATCCCCGGCATCCGCCCGGGCCGGCCGACTGCCGAGTACCTGCAGTTCGTGCTCTCCCGTATCACGCTGCCCGGCTCGCTGTACCTCGGCATCATCGCGGTGCTGCCGAACTTCTTCCTCGGCATCACCGGTTCCGGGCAGAACCAGAACTTCCCGTTCGGCGGCACGGCCGTTCTGATCATGGTCGGTGTGGGCCTCGACACCGTCAAACAGATCGAGAGCCAGCTGATGCAGCGTCGGTACGACGGATTCCTGCGCTACGTCGTCGGTCTGGTCGGTGTCGGTCGGGGTGTGTCGGGTGTCGAGAGTTCGGTTCTGGGAGGTCGTTTCGCGTGCGTCTCGTTCTGGTCGGTCCGCCGGGTGCGGGCAAGGGCACCCAGGCTGCGCGTCTCGCCGAACGCCTGGACGTCCCGCACATCTCCACAGGTGACCTCTTCCGCGCCAACCTGTCGGAGGAGACGCCGCTGGGCCAGGAGGCCAAGCGGTACATGGACGCCGGCGACCTCGTCCCGGACAGCGTCACGGTCGAGATGGTGCGCGAGCGGCTGACCCACGACGACGCGGTGAAGGGCTTCATCCTCGACGGGTTCCCGCGCACGATCAGCCAGGCCGACGCGCTGAGCGACCTGCTCACCGAGCGCGGCGAGGACATCGACGCGGTCGTCGAGTTCAAGGTTCCGGAGGAGGAGCTCGTGCAGCGGCTGCTCGGCCGCGGCCGCACCGACGACACCGAGGACGTCATCCGGCGCCGGCAGGAGGTCTACCGCGAGGAGACGGCCCCGCTGCTGGACTACTACCAGGACCGGCTCGTCACGGTCGACGCCGTCGGCACGGTCGAGGAGATCACCGACCGCGTGGCCGACGCCCTCCGCGCCCGGTGACCGCCCGGTGAGCAGGGGGCGGGGCGGTGTCCGCGGCATGCTGGCGCGCTGGCGGGGCCGTGACATCGAGCTGAAGTCGCCCGCCGAGCTGGACGCCATGCGCGCCGCGGGCGCGCTCGTGGCCGTCACGCTGGCGGCCGTCGTCGAGCAGACGAAGCCGGGCGTGAGCACCGCCGAGCTGGACGCGCTGGCCGAGCAGACCATCCGGGACGCCGGCGCCGTGCCGTCGTTCCTCGGCTACCACGGCTACCCGGCGTCGATCTGCGCGTCGGTGAACGAGCAGATCGTGCACGGCATCCCCGGCGCCGGCCAGGTGCTCGCCGACGGCGACCTGATCTCCGTGGACTGCGGTGCGATCCTCGACGGCTGGCACGGTGACGCCGCCGTGACGATCGAGGTCGGCGCCGTCTCGGACGCCGACCGCGCGCTGTCCGCCGCCTGTGCGGAGGCCCTGCACGCGGGGATCGCGGCGGCGCGGCCCGGCGGCCGGCTCTCCACGTCTCGCACGCGGTGCAGGTGGCGGCCGAGGCCGCCGGGCGCCGCAACGGCGCGGGCTACGGGATCGTCGCCGAGTACGGCGGCCACGGCATCGGCACGTCGATGCACATGGACCCGTTCCTGCCCAACTTCGGCGCTCCCGGCCAGGGCCGCGGCTGCTGCCGGGCATGGCCCTGGCGGTGGAGCCGATGCTCACCGCCGGCGACCCGGAGACCCGCGAGCTCGAGGACGGCTGGACCGTGGTGACCGCCGACGGCAGCCGCGCCGTGCACTGGGAGCACTCGGTGGCGATCACCGAGGACGGCCCGCGGGTGCTGACGCTCCCGCTCGACTGAGCCGCGCGGCGCGTCCCTACAACCTTCGGTCAACCTTCTGCATCGATCGAAGGTGCACCTCTGGCACCTACCACGTCACAGGTATGTCCTGATCGGGTGTCCGCTGGTCTAGGCTTCGTCTTGTGAATACAGAATCCACAGTACCGCGGCACACGACTGTCGGGGTGCCGCGCGAGTCTGCCGCCGGGGAGCGACGTGTCGCCCTGGTGCCGAAGGTGGTCGAGAAGCTCCGCTCGCGAGGTGTGGAGGTCGTGGTCGAGGCTGGTGCCGGTCTCGGCGCGCTGATCCCCGACTCGCTGTTCACGGACGCGGGCGCGACCATCGGAGACCCGTGGGCCGCCGACGTCGTCGCGATGGTGAACCCGCCCAGCGCCGAGGAGATCGACCGCCTGCGGCCGGGGTCCACGTTCGTCGGCTTCCTCGCGCCGCGCACCTCCCCGGAGACGATCGCGGCGCTCAAGGCCGGCGGCGTACAGGCGTTCGCGATGGAGGCGATCCCGCGCATCTCGCGTGCGCAGTCGATGGACGCGCTGTCGTCACAGGCGAACGTGGCCGGCTACAAGGCCGTGCTGCTCGCCGCCGACCGCTCCACCCGGTTCTTCCCGATGCTCACCACGGCGGCCGGCACCGTGAAGCCGGCCACCGCGCTGGTGCTCGGCGTCGGGGTGGCGGGCCTGCAGGCGCTCGCGACGGCGAAGCGGCTCGGCGCCCGCACCACCGGCTACGACGTGCGTCCCGAGGTGGCCGACCAGGTCCGCTCGCTCGGCGCGCAGTGGCTCGACCTCGGCATCGAGGCCGTCGGTGAGGGCGGGTACGCCCGCGAGCTCACCGAGGACGAGCGCGCCGAGCAGCAGAAGCGCCTCGAAGAGGCGATCACCGGGTTCGACGTCGTCATCACCACGGCGAACGTCCCCGGTCGGAAGGCGCCGACCCTCGTGACCGCGGCCGCGGTGGAGGGCATGCGCCCCGGCAGCGTCGTCGTGGACCTGGCCGGGGAGAGCGGCGGCAACTGCGAGCTGACCGAGCCCGGCGAGGTCGTCGTCAAGCACGACGTCACGATCGCGGCGCCGCTGAACCTGGCGGCGTCGATGCCGGAGCACGCGTCGGAGCTCTACGCGCGCAACGTCTCGGCGCTGCTGGAGCTGATGCTGGACAAGGAGGGCGCGCTGGCGCCCGACTGGGACGACGAGGTGCTCGCGAAGTCCTGCGTCACCCGGGACACACCGGAGGAGAGCTGATGGAGAGCGGTCTGCTGGCGAACCTCGCCATCCTGGTGCTGGCCGGGTTCGTCGGGTTCGCGGTGATCTCGAAGGTGCCGAACACGCTGCACACGCCGCTGATGTCCGGCACCAACGCCATCCACGGCATCGTGCTGCTCGGCGGGCTCATCGTGCTCGGGCACCTGGAGAACCCGTCGGTCGTCGACTCGATCATCCTGGTCGTCGCGATCGCCTTCGGCATGATCAACGTCATCGGTGGCTTCCTCGTCACCGACCGCATGCTCGCGATGTTCAAGGCCAAGCCCGAGGCGCCCAAGGCCCCGGCCGCCGACAAGATCGCCTCGAACGGGAAGGGCTCGTGATGGACGTCCTCATCCCGATCCTCTACATCGTCGCCTTCTCGCTGTTCATCTACGGCCTCATGGGCCTGACCGGCCCGAAGACGGCGGTGCGCGGCAACTGGATCGCCGCGGTCGGCATGACGATCGCGTTCGTGGCCACGCTGCTGCAGGTGCAGCACAACTGGTGGCTCATCGTCATCGGTCTCGTGGTCGGCGCGGCGCTGGGCATCCCGTCGGCCCGCCAGGTGAAGATGACGGCGATGCCGCAGATGGTGGCGCTGTTCAACGGCGTCGGCGGCGGCGCGGTGGCCCTGATCGCGTGGTCGGAGTTCCGCACCACCACCGGGTTCGCCACGGAGCCCGGCTACGTCGTCGTCGCGTCGATGTTCGCGGCGATCGTCGGCTCGGTGTCGTTCTGGGGCTCGCTGATCGCGTTCGGCAAGCTGCAGGAGATCCTCCCCGGCCGACCGATCGGGTTGGGCCAGGCCCAGCAGTTCGTCAACGGGCTCCTGCTGCTCGGCGCGGTCGCCTTCGCCGTGGTCGCTGCCGTCAGCGGCGGGGTGGAGGTCGTGGATCGTCCTCGTGCTCGTGCTGGCCGCCGTGCTCGGCGTGCTGGTGGTGCTGCCGATCGGCGGCGCGGACATGCCGGTGGTCATCTCGCTCCTCAACGCGCTCACCGGTCTGTCGGCGGCCGCCGCCGGCCTCGCGCTCGACAACACCGCGATGATCGTCGCGGGCATGATCGTCGGCGCGTCCGGCTCGATCCTGACGAACCTCATGGCCAAGGCCATGAACCGGTCCATCCCGGCGATCGTGGCCGGCGGGTTCGGCGGCACCACCACGCTCCCCGGTGCCGGCGACGGCGTCGAGCGCACGGTCAAGTCGACGTCCGCGGCCGACGCGGCCATCCAGATGGCGTACGCGTCGCAGGTCATCGTCGTGCCCGGCTACGGCATGGCGGTGGCGCAGGCGCAGCACGCGGTGAAGGACATGGCCAAGCTGCTGGAGGCCAAGGGCGTCGAGGTCAAGTACGCCATCCACCCGGTGGCCGGTCGGATGCCGGGGCACATGAACGTGCTGCTCGCCGAGGCGGACGTGCCCTACGACGCGCTCAAGGAGATGGACGACATCAACGGCGAGTTCTCCCGCACCGACGTGACGCTGGTGATCGGGGCGAACGACGTCACCAACCCGGCGGCGCGCACCGACCCGAGCTCGCCGATCTTCGGGATGCCGATCCTCAACGTCGACGAGAGCCACTCGGTGATCGTGCTCAAGCGGTCGATGAGCAGCGGGTTCGCCGGTATCGACAACCCGCTCTTCTACGCGAACAACACCTCGATGCTCTTCGGCGACGCGAAGAAGAGCGTCAGCGAGGTGGCGGAGGAGCTCAAGGCGCTCTGACCGCGCCCCGAACGCCGAACGGCCCTCCCGTCCACCGGACGGGAGGGCCGTTCGTCCGTGCTGGTCAGCAGCAGCGGCTGCCGGGCGTCGCGTCGCGGGCGGCGATGCGGCGCTTCTCGACTCCCGCCTGGTCAGCGGCGGGACCCCGGAGTGCTCGCGGGTGTGGCGCTCCAGGTAGCGGTCGTACTGCGACTCGCCGGTGAGCTCGCGCAGGTACCAGCGCACCCCGCGCCAGACCTCGCCGGGCGTCACTTGCGCCCGCCGGCCGCGGCCGGCGCCCGCTTCTCCTCGGCCGTGGCGACGAGCCCGGACGGCGCCACGATCGTCGACGGGACGGCCGGGGCCTCCGTGCTGGGCAGCGGCTCGGTGGCCGTCAGCGCCCGGTACCAGACCACCATCGCGTTGCCGATCACGATGATGACCAGGATCGCGAAGAACGCCGCCAGGATCCCGTCCACCGTGGAGTTCACGACGACGGCCTGCATCTGCTCGATGCTGCGGGCCGGGGCGAGCACCTGGCCCTGCTCCAGCGCCGCGGCGTAGCGCTCGCGCTGGGCGAAGAAGCCGAGCGTCGGGTCCGGCGAGAAGACCTTCTGCCAGCTCGCGGTGAGCGTCACGGCGACGTCCCACGCGAGCGGGATGCCCGTGACCCAGGCGTACCTCGCGCGGCCGGTCTTGATCAGGAGCGTGGTGGCCACCGTGAGCGCGACCGCCGCGAGCAGCTGGTTGGCGATGCCGAACAGCGGGAAGAGCTGGTTGATCCCGCCCAGCGGGTCGGTCACGCCGGCGTAGAGGAAGTAGCCCCACGCCGCCACGACGACCGCGCTCGTGAGCCACAGGCCGGGCTTCCAGTTCACGTCCGCGAACGGCTTGTGCACGTTGCCCAGGGTGTCCTGGAGCATGTAGCGGCCCACCCGGGTGCCCGCGTCCACCGTGGTGAGGATGAACAGGGCCTCGAACATGATCGCGAAGTGGTACCAGAACGCGCGCAGCGCGTCGCCGCCGAACGCGCCGGAGAAGATCTCCGACATGCCGACGGCCAGCGTCGGCGCCCCGCCGGTGCGCGCGATGAGCGTGCTCTCCTGCACGCCGGCCGCCGCCGCGGCGAGCGCCTCGGGTGTGATCGTGAACCCGAGGTCGTTGACGGCCGCCGACGCGGACTCGACGGTGGTGCCGAGCAGGCCGGCCGGGGCGTTCATCGCGAAGTAGAGGCCCGGGTCGAGGATGCACGCCGCGATCAGCGCCATGATCGCGACGAACGACTCCATCAGCATCGCGCCGTACCCGATGAGCCGGACCTGCGACTCCTTCTGGATCAGCTTCGGTGTGGTGCCGGACGCGATGAGCGCGTGGAAGCCCGACAGCGCGCCGCAGGCGATCGTGATGAACACGAACGGGAAGAGCGAGCCGGCGAACACGGCCCGGTGCCGGTGAACGCGAACTCGGTGAACGCCGCCGTGTTCAGCACCGGCGCCGTGATCAGCACGCCGAGCGCGAGCAGCACGATCGTGCCGACCTTCATGAACGTCGAGAGGTAGTCCCGCGGCGCCAGCAGCATCCAGACCGGCAGCACCGAGGCGGCGAAGCCGTAGATCACCAGGCAGATCACCAGCGTGGTCGGTTCGAGCGTGAACGCGTCGGCCCACGCGGAGCTCTGCACCCAGCCGCCCGCGACGATCGCGAGCAGCAGCAGCGCGACGCCGATCAGGCTGGTCTCGACCACCCGGCCCGGCCGGAACACCCGCAGGTAGAAGCCCATGAACAGGGCGATCGGGATCGTCATCGCGATGGAGAACGTGCCCCACGGCGAGTGCGCCAGCGCGTTGACGACGACGAGCGCGAGCACCGCGAGCAGGA
The DNA here is from genome assembly GCA_001942415.1 of Pseudonocardia sp. CNS-139. Lineage (GTDB taxonomy): Bacteria > Actinomycetota > Actinomycetes > Mycobacteriales > Pseudonocardiaceae > Pseudonocardia. Next base: position 14,256 of record MKJX01000217.1, on the reverse strand, counting down.
TGATCATGATGGCGAACACGGCGACCAGCGCCGCCACCCCGCCGACCACGCCGATCTCGTCGCGCGCCATCTGGCCGAGGCTGCGGCCGTCGCGGCGCATCGAGAAGAAGAGCGTGACCATGTCCTGCACGGCGCCCGCGAAGATGACGCCGACGATGATCCAGATCGTGCCGGGCAGGTAGCCCATCTGGGCCGCGAGCACCGGCCCGACCAGCGGTCCCGCGCCCGCGATGGCCGCGAAGTGGTGCCCGAAGAGCACCCGGCGGTCCATCGGCTGGAAGTCGGTGCCGTTGTCCAGGCGCTCGGCCGGGGTGGCGCGGGTGTCGTCCACCCGCAGCACCCGCCGGGCGATGAACCGCGCGTAGAACCGGTACGCGATCGCGTACGAGCCCAGCGCCGCGGCGACCAGCCAGATCGCGGAGACGTTCTCCCCGCGGGCCAGCGCGAGCACCCCCCACGCGACGGCCCCGACGATCGCCACGGCCGTCCAGATGACGATCGACCGGACGCCCGGCCGGGATCGTGTCCCCGCCTGCGTCATGCCGCACCCCCCGATGCTCGGCGGGCACACGGTCGACCTCGCTCGTGCAGCATCTGCTCTCCTCGCATCCCGCGGCACCGTCGCCGCGAACCCCGAACCGTCCCCCCGGCATCCCCCGTTCGGTGGAAGCGGGTGCGCCAGATTCTCGCGCGGAAGCCCGCGTGTATGCACGGTTCGGCGGAATCCGGTTTCCGGAGTTCGGCTCAGGCGCGGGCTCCGGACGCCGCGTCGGGAGCGGGGTCGAGCGAGTGCGCGACCTCGTCGCGCGGCAGCCGCCACCCGAGCACCGCCGCGACGGCGAGGAAGACGGGGATGACCCCGGCGAGCACGAACGTCATCGGGATGCCGATCCACTCGCCGAGCGGCCCGGCGAGCGCCATCGAGATCGGCATGAACGCGAGCGAGACGAAGAAGTCGAGGCTGGAGACCCGGCCGAGCAGGTGCGGGGGCACCCGGCGCTGCAGGAGCGTGCCCCAGATGACCATCGCGACCGAGTTGGTGACGCCGACCGCGAACGCCGCGACGACCATGATCCACAGGTTCCGGGCCACCCCGATGAGGATCAGCGGGAGTGCGCCCGCGCCCCACATCATCATCATGATCGTGAGGTAGCGGCGGGGCAGCCGCATCGACGAGACGACCAGCGAGCCGACCGCGCCGCCCACCCCGAACGCCCCGATCACCAGCGCGAAGCTGCTCGCACCGCCGCCCGTCTGGTCGCGCACCGCGAACGGGAGCAGCACCTCGATCGGGCCGATCACCACCAGCACGTAGAGCGACGCGAAGGCGAGCGTGGCGAAGAACCAGCCGGTGCGGAAGAGGTAGGTGAAGCCCTCGCCGAGGTCGCGCAGCACGGACGTGCGCTCCTCGGGCGGCTCCACGGCCACCTTGCGCATCGCGAGGAGGACCACGGCCGCCAGCCCGTAGACGCCCGCCGCGACCAACAGCGCGACCCCGGGGACGAACGCGCCGACCAGCAGTCCGGCCAGCGCCGGGCCGATCGCCTGCTGGGCGACGGGCCGCAGCGTGCCCTCCACCCCGTTGGCCGCGAGCAGGTCGTCGGCCGGCAGCAGGGTGGGCAGGATCGCGGAGTAGGCGGGGAAGAAGAACGCCTCGGCCGCCCAGACCAGGAACGCGATGGCGGCGAGGTGCCACAGCTGCAGCGAGCCCGTGACGGCCAGCGCGCCGGCCAGCGCGGCCGTGCCGAGCCGGACGAACTCGACGACCAGCAGCACGGTGCGCTTGGGCAGCCGGTCGGCCGCCACCCCGCCGAGGAGCACGCTCACGAGCATCCCGAGGCTGGACGCGTGGCGACGATCGACAGCTCCGCGGGGCCGCCGCCGAGGGCGATCACCTGGTAGACGATGGCGACGAGCCAGATGCCGCTGGCGAAGAGCGAGGCCGCCATGGAGCCGACCAGCAGGCGGTACTCGCGGTGCGCGAACGGCCGCAGCGGACGGGGCAGCCGACGGGCCGGGGCTGGCGTCATCGTCGTCTCCACGTCCTTCACGGAACCACGTGAACCGGACTCGAGGTCGAGACCGGCGGCATCAGGGCGTTCCGGACCCTAACCGGAAGCACCGACAGGGTCGCCCGATTTGGCCGTCCGGCCGCTCGACCGGTGGCCCCCGGCCCGCCCGCGGGGCACCATGGAGGCGTGGACGACGCGGCGGGCAGTCCCGGCCCGTGCGGCCGGAGGCGGTGCGACCGGAGGTACCGCGGCAGGAGGCTGTGCCACAGGAGGCTGTGCCACAGGACCCGGCGCCGTCGGACGGGCTTCCGTCCGAACCGGCGCGTCCGAGCAGGCGCCGCCGGACGTCGTGCGGCCCGAGGACATGCGTGCGGGCGACGCCGACCGCGAGGCGATGCTCGAACGGCTCCGCACGGCGCACGCCGAGGGCCGCCTCGACGCCGTGGAGTTCGAGGAGCGCGTCACCGCGGCGCTCGCCGCCCGCACCTACGGCGAGCTCGCCGAGCTGTCGGCCGACCTGCCCGGCGGCCCGCCCGCCGCGCGCCCGCTCGGCGCGCCGCCGCCCGGGCCCGCGCAGGAGCCCGCGAACCCGCCGGCCCGCCGCGAGCTCTCGGCCGCCGACCTGCGGCGCGGCACCGTGGCGTGGGGCTGGGTGAGCCTCATCGCCGTGACGCTGTGGGCCGTCGGCTCGATCGCGTCCGGCTCGCTGATCGTGCCGTGGTGGATCTGGGTGGTCGGGCCGTGGGGGCTCGGGATGCTGTGGTCGTGGCAGCAGCTGCGTCGCCAGCGCGGCCAGGACGACTGACGGCGCTGGTCATCGACCCCGGGAGCGGGCACCGGCGGGAGCGACGTACACTGGTAGTTCGGTGCGCCCCAGGGGCGCCGGTTCCGTCGTGTCTCCCGTAGCTCGCGGTCCCGGAGCTGTGGCGTGCCTGTGCACGGAACCAGAAGTCAGTACCACAGGAGAACGCACACCGTCACGGAACGCGGAGGACATGGCCAAGAAGGACGGGGCGATCGAGGTCGAGGGCCGGGTCGTCGAACCCCTGCCGAACGCGATGTTCCGCGTGGAGCTGGAGAACGGACACCGGGTCCTCGCACACATCAGCGGCAAGATGCGGCAGCACTACATCCGGATCCTCCCCGAGGACCGGGTGGTCGTGGAGCTGTCGCCTTACGACCTGACCCGCGGCCGCATCGTCTACCGCTACAAGTGAACGGTCTGACCAGAGAGCGACGGACGTGAAGGTCCAGCCGAGCGTCAAGAAGATCTGCGACAAGTGCAAGGTGATCCGCCGGCACGGCCGGGTCATGGTGATCTGCGAGAACCTGCGCCACAAGCAGCGCCAGGGCTGATCGCGCCACCACGCGGATCGACGAGCACGACGCGCACCACAACAGAGGAACCCGACGCACCTCCCGGGCCACACGGGCCCGGGTCACCCTCGGACCAGGCCGAGGCCCGGCAGCACCACGCAACGCCGGGGCGGACGTCGGGAAGACCTGGACAACGGGAACGACAGGAGTACCCGCCGCATGGCACGTCTCGCCGGCGTCGACCTCCCCCGCGACAAGCGGATGGAGATCGCGCTCACCTACATCTACGGGATCGGGCGCACCCGCTCCCTGGAGATCCTCAAGGCCACCGGGATCGACCGCGACCTGCGCTCGCGCGACCTGACGGACGAGGACCTCACCGCGCTCCGCGAGTTCATCGAGAACAACTTCCGCGTCGAGGGCGACCTGCGCCGTGAGGTGCAGGCCGACATCCGCCGGAAGATCGAGATCGGCTGCTACCAGGGGATCCGGCACCGCCGGGGCCTGCCGGTGCGCGGCCAGCGGACCAAGACCACGCCCGCAGCCGCAAGGGTCCGAAGAAGACCGTCGCCGGCAAGAAGAAGGCAGGTAAGAAGTAATGCCGCCCCGCGCACGCGCCGCCCGGTGGGCCGAAGAAGGTCCGCCGCAAGGAGAAGAAGAACGTCGCGCACGGCCACGCGCACATCAAGAGCACCTTCAACAACACGATCGTGTCGATCACCGACCCGACCGGTGCCGTGATCGCGTGGGCCTCCGCGGGCCACGTCGGCTTCAAGGGCTCGCGCAAGTCCACGCCGTTCGCCGCGCAGATGGCCGCGGAGAACTGCGCCCGCAAGGCCGCGGAGCACGGCATGAAGAAGGTCGACGTCTTCGTGAAGGGCCCGGGCTCGGGCCGCGAGACCGCGATCCGCTCGCTGCAGGCCGCCGGCCTCGAGGTCGGCACGATCTCCGACGCACCCCGCAGCCGCACAACGCTGCCGCCCGCCCAAGCGGCGCCGGGTCTAGGGGAAGGGAGTAACAGGAAATGGCTCGTTACACCGGCCCCATGACCCGCAAGTCCCGCCGGCTGAAGGTCGACCTCGTCGGCGGCGACCAGGCGTTCGAGCGCCGTCCCTACCCGCCCGGCCAGCACGGCCGGATCCGGATCAAGGAGACGGAGTACCTCCTGCAGATGCAGGAGAAGCAGAAGGCCCGTTTCGCGTACGGCGTGCTGGAGAAGCAGTTCCGCCGGTACTACGAGGAGGCCAACCGCCGCCAGGGCAAGACCGGCGACAACCTGCTGCAGATCCTCGAGTCGCGGCTCGACAACGTCGTGTACCGGGCGGGCCTCGCGCGCACCCGGCGGATGGCGCGCCAGCTCGTCAGCCACGGGCACTTCCTGGTCAACGGCCAGAAGGTGAACATCCCCAGCTACCGGGTCGGGCAGTACGACATCATCGACGTCAAGCCGAAGTCGATGGCCACCGATCCCTTCGTCATCGCCAAGGAGCTGGTCGGCGACCGGCCGATCCCGGCGTGGCTGCAGGTCGTTCCGTCGACCCTGCGCATCCTGGTCCACCAGCTGCCCGAGCGGGCCCAGATCGACACCCAGGTCACCGAGCAGCTGATCGTCGAGCTCTACTCCAAGTAGCGCTCGACGTCCCCCGGTCCCGCAGGGAGGGGCCGGGGGCTCGCTGCGGCATCAAATAGCGGTTGCCGCAGGCCAGAAGGAGGCACCCACCCATGCTGATCTCTCAGCGCCCCACCCTGACCGAGGAGTCGGTCACCGACACCCGTTCGCGGTTCGTCATCGAGCCGCTGGAGCCGGGCTTCGGCTACACGCTGGGCAACTCGCTCCGGCGCACGCTCCTGTCCTCCATCCCCGGCGCGGCGATCACCAGCATCCGCATCGACGGCGTGCTGCACGAGTTCACCACCGTGCCGGGCGCAAGGAGGACGTCACCGACATCATCCTCAACCTCAAGGAGCTGGTCGTCAGCTCCGAGGAGGACGAGCCGGTGACCATGTACCTGCGCAAGCAGGGCCCCGGGCCGGTCACCGCCGGCGACATCGTGCCCCCGGCCGGCGTCACCGTGCACAACCCGGACCTGCACATCGCCACGCTGAACGACAAGGGCCGCCTCGAGGTGGAGCTCGTCGTCGAGCGGGGCCGCGGCTACGTCCCGGCCGTGCAGAACAAGGCCACCGGCGCCGAGATCGGCCGCATCCCGGTCGACTCGATCTACTCGCCGGTGCTCAAGGTGACGTACAAGGTCGAGGCCACGCGCGTCGAGCAGCGCACCGACTTCGACAAGCTGGTGCTCGACGTCGAGTCCAAGCCGTCGATCACCCCGCGGGACGCGCTCGCGTCCGCCGGCAAGACCCTCGTCGAGCTGTTCGGGCTCGCCCGCGAGCTCAACGTCGACGCCGAGGGCATCGAGATCGGGCCGTCGCCGCAGGAGGCCGACACCATCGCGGCCTTCGCGATGCCGATCGAGGAGCTGGACCTCACCGTCCGCTCGTACAACTGCCTCAAGCGCGAGGGCATCCACACCGTCGGTGAGCTGGTCGGCCGCAGCGAGGCGGACCTGCTCGACATCCGCAACTTCGGCGCGAAGTCGATCGACGAGGTCAAGATGAAGCTCGTCGGCCTCGGCCTGGCGCTGAAGGACAGCCCGCCCGGATTCGACCCGTCGGCCGCGGCCGCCGAGTACGGGTCCGAGGCGTTCGACCCCGACCACTTCGGGGACGACGGCCAGGACTACGCAGAAACGGAGCAGCTGTAGCCATGCCTCAGCCCACCAAGGGGCCCCGTCTCGGCGGGTCGCCTGCGCACCAGCGGCTGATCCTGGCCAACCTGGCCACGGCGCTCTTCGAGCACGGCCGGATCACCACCACCGAGGCCAAGGCCCGGCGGCTGCGTCCCTACGCGGAGCGGCTGATCACCAAGGCCAAGCGCGGCGACCTGCACAACATCCGCGAGATCGCCAAGGTGATCCGGGACAAGGACGTGATCCACCGGCTCGTCACCGACATCGGCCCGTTCTTCGCGGACCGCAACGGTGGCTACACCCGGATCACGAAGACGCTGCCGCGCAAGGGCGACAACGCCCCCATGGCCGTGATCGAGCTGGTCCAGCAGAAGACCGTCACCGACGAGGCCGAGCGGGCCCGCCGGGTGGCGGCCTCGCAGGAGGCCCGCGCCGCTGCCGCGGCCGCGCCCGCCGCGACGGAGGAGGCCGCGGCCACGCCGGCCGCCGACGCCGTCGAGGAGAGCGCGTCGACCACCGAGGCGCCGTACGGCGAGGGCAGCCACGCCCCGCTGGACGACCCGTCGGAGGCCCCCGAGGGCTTCCCGGTCAAGGGCAACGAGGACTCGAAGCTGTACCACGTCCCGGGTCGTCGCACTACGACCGCACCGTGGCCGAGGTCTGGTTCGCCACGCCGGAGGCCGCCGAGGCCGCCGGTTTCGAGCTGCCCGCCTCGCAGCGTGAGGACGCGGACTCCGAGGAGTCCTGATCACGCAGCAGTCCGACCCCGTCGAGCCCGCCGCCCTCCCGGACGGCGGGCTCGACGGCGTTCTGCCCCCGGTCGAGCGCACCCGGTTCCGGCTGGACGTCGCCTACGACGGCACGGACTTCTCCGGATGGGCGATGCAGCCCGCCCGGCGCACGGTGTGCGGGGTGCTCGCCGGCGCGCTGACGGTGGTGCTGCGGGTGCCCGTCGCGCTGACCGTCGCCGGGCGCACGGACGCGGGCGTGCACGCGAGCGGCCAGGTGGCGCACGCCGACCTGCCGGCCGGCACCGACCCGGAGTGCTGGTGCGCCGGCTCGCCCGGCTGCTGCCGTCGGACGTGCGCGTGCGGGCCGTCACGCCGGTGCCGGACGCGTTCGACGCGCGGTTCTCGGCGCTGCGCCGGCACTACCGCTACCGGGTGGCCACCGCGCCGCACGGGGCCGAGCCGCTGCGCGCGCGGGACACGCTCAGCTGGCCGCACCCGCTGGACGTCGACGCCGTGGCGGCCGCGTCGGACGGGCTGCTGGGCGAGCACGACTTCGCCGCGTTCTGCAAGCGGCGCGAGGGCGCGACCACCGTGCGGGCGCTGCAGGAGCTCGCGTGGCACCGCGAGCCGGACGGGGTGGTGGTCGCCGCGGTCGCGGCCGACGCGTTCTGCCACTCGATGGTCCGCAGCCTCGTCGGGGCGCTGCTGGAGGTCGGGCGGGGCCGCCGCGCGCGGACTGGCCGGCCGCCCTGCTGCGGCGGGAGGAGCGGGCGAGCGAGGTGCCGGTCGCGCCCGCCCACGGGCTGACACTCGTCGGTGTGGACTACCCGCCGGTTGCGGAGCTGGCCGCACGGGCGGACGTGACCCGCCGGCTGCGCGTCCCACCGTCGGCCTAACGGCACCACCCGATCGGCGGCCAACCGATCACGTTGGGCGCCTCGGGTTGCGCGGTCGGCGCCGAACTCTGGCCCGCGCGGGTCAACCGCCTCGACAATGCGTAACCGGGATGGGATACCTCCTTCTACGCAATGTTCACGATTGCGCGAGCCCGTACCGTGGATCACGGCCGTGACATCGGCGCTGCGTGAGCGGCACCGGCGCTGGGACGGGTCCCGTCGCCCCTGCGCACTCGACCGAACGGAGACACCGTGATCACCACGCCTCACCGGCGGCGCGACGAGGCCGGCGGCGGCCTTCCGCAGGCGTCGTCCGCCGGGACGAGCGAGGCCGACACGCCGTGCCCGAACGGCTGCGCGCCGACGGTGCGGACGGTCACGGCCGACCAGGTCGACCGGGCGGTGGCGCAGCTGCGGGAGCGCCCCGGCCGCAGCGCGGTCGAGCAGATCCAGTCCGTCCTGCGTGTGTTCGACCTGACCGTCGTCTCCACCCCGCTCATCCCCGACCCGCGCTGACCCGCAGGCGCCCGTCGTGAGCGCGGCGGACGGAACCTCCGTCGACCGGGAGCCCGGCGGCGTCGAGCCGATCCCCGCCACCGCGCGCCGCGGCCGTCCCGGCCTCCTCTTCTGGACATGGGCCGCGCCCAACCTCCGGTTCGCGACGGTGCTCGTCGGCGTGCTGTCCGTGCAGGTCACCGGGCTGACGTTCGCGCAGGCCGTTGCGGCCGTCCTGCTGGGCAACGGGCTCGCGGCGCTCGCCCACGGGGTGCTCTCGCGCGCGGCCCGGCGGCCGGGGTGCCGCAGATGGTGCTCGGCCGGCTCACGTTCGGCCGGGCCGCCGCGCTCCCGGCCGCGCTGACGGCGATCACCGCCGGTCTCGGGTGGGCCGTCGTCGACGCCGTGACCGCCGCCCTCGCGCTCGGCGCGCTGACCGGGCTGCCGGTCGTCTGGTGGCTGGCCGTCGTCGCGCTGGTGCAGACCGGCGTCGCGGTCCTCGGGCCCGCCGCCGTGCAGGCGTTCGAGCGGTGGACGTTCCCGGTGCTCGCCGCGGTGCTCGCGGTCGCCGCGGTGCTCGTGCTGCTGCGCTCGGACCCCGCGTTCGTCCCGGCCGGGGGCGGTGCGGGCGGCGTCGGCGGGTTCCTGCTGACCGCCGGGGCCGCGTTCGGCCTCACCGCGGCCTGGACCCCGTACGCCGCGGACCACTCGCGCCACCTCCCCGCGGACGTGTCGCCGCTGCGCACGGGACTGGCCGCCGGGCTCGGCCTGTTCTGCCCGGCCACCGCGCTGATGGTCGTCGGGGCCGCGGCGGTGAGCGCGTCGGCGCGCGCCGGGGTCGCGCCGGACAACCCGGCCGCCGCGTTCGCCGGCGTGCTGCCGGGCGTGCTCGCCGGCCTCACGCTGCTCGCGTTCGCGCTCGGGGCCGTCGCCGCAGGCGTGCTGAACGTGCACTCGGGCGCGCTGGCACTGCTCGCGGACGGGCGTGCCCGTGCCGCCGCGGTGGGCGCGGGCCCTCGCCGTGCCGCTGTTCGGGGCGGTCGGGTACGGCGTCGCCCTGCTCGTGGTGGCGGACGCGGCCGGCCACGCGGGCCTCGTGCCCGTCGTGGCGCAGTGGGTCGGGCCGTGGCTCGGGGTTGTGCTCACCGACCGGCTCCTGCGCCGCGGCCGGCCCGTGCCCGACGGCGGGCACCACGGCCTCGCGGGGGTGATCGCGCTGGTCGCGGGGCTGGCAACGCTGTTCGTGCCGGGCCTGGGCGGCGCGGCGGTACTCGCCGGGGCGGCGGTCTCGGCCGCGGTCCACGCGTTGCTGTTCCCCCACCTGGCCCGCCGATAGGAGACTGGTGCCGTGGTCAACCCAGCCCGCCTCCTCGACGTCGCGCTCGCGGAGGCACGCGCCGGGCTCGCCGAGGGCGGCATCCCGATCGGTGCGGCGCTCTTCGCCGCCGACGGCACGCTGCTCGGGCGCGGCCACAACCGGCGCGTGCAGGACGACGACCCGTCGATGCACGCCGAGACGGCCGCGTTCCGCAACGCGGGGCGCCAGCGCGACTACCGCTCGACGCTGATGGTCACGACGCTCTCGCCCTGCTGGTACTGCTCCGGGCTGGTGCGCCAGTTCGGGATCGGCGCGGTGGTCGTCGGCGAGTCCAGGACGTTCCACGGCGGGCACGACTGGCTCGCCGAGCACGGCGTGGCCGTCACCGTGCTCGACGACGAGCGCTGCGCCGCACTCATGACCGACTTCATCGCCGCGCGTCCGCAGCTGTGGCACGAGGACATCGGGGAGCCGTCGTGAATGCCGTCCCGACGATCGACCTGGCGGCCTGGCGCGCCGGCGCCGCGGTCGGCCCGGCCGTCGACGCCGCGCTGCAGAAGGCGGGGTTCCTGCTGGTCACCGGGCACGGCGTGGACCCGGAGCTGCGCGCCGCCCCGTCCGCGCGGCTGCCCGGCGGTTCTTCGCGCTCCCGGCCGAGGTGAAGCAGCGCTACGCCGTGCGGATCGGCGGTCGCGGGTGGCTCGCGCCGGGCGTCGAGGCGAACGGGAACGCCGAGGGCGGTCAGACGCCGCCGGACCTCAAGGAGTCGTTCGCGGCCGGGCCCGGCACGCCGACCGGCGACCCGGCCGTCGACGCCGTCTGGTTCCCGCCGAACGTCTGGCCCGCGGAGGTGCCGGCGCTGGCCGAGGCCGTCGCCCGGTACACGGCGGCCATGACGGCGCTCTCGCGGGACCTGCTGGAGCTGTGCGCCGACGCGCTCGGCCTCCCGCGCGACACGCTCACCGCGCTCGCGGCCAACCCCACCTGGACGTTCAACGTCAACCGGTACCCGCCGCTCACCGAGGTCGGCCCCGCCGCGCCGGGGCAGTTCCGGATCGGGCCGCACACGGACTTCGGCACCGTCACCGTGCTGGACCGGGAGCCCGGCGCCGGCGGGCTGCAGGTCGACGTCGACGGCTCCGGCTGGGCCGACGCCCCGTACGACCCGGACGCGTTCACCGTCAACATCGGGGACCTGCTCGCGCACTGGACGGGCCTGCGCTGGCGGTCCGGACGGCACCGCGTGCTGCCGCCGCAGCCGGACCACCCGCACGAGGAGCTCGTCTCGCTCGTGTTCTTCTTCGAGCTCGACCACGACGCGCTGGTCACGCCGCTGGCGCCGCCGGTCGGCCGGACCGCGGGCCTGGCGCCCGTGGTCTCGGCGCCGTTCATCAAGGAGCGGCTGGACGCGATCTCGGTCGGGTAGCCGCACGGGTTTCGCCGAACGGCCCCGCGGGACGGGCCGGCCTGGCTACGGTCCGGGCGTGTCCCGTCCGAGCGCCGTGCGCGCCCCGGCCACCCGCGACCAGGTGGACGCGTACCGGTTCGGGCTGCGGCGGCAGGAGGCGGCGCTCGTGCGCGGCGACCCGGTGCCGCTGCACGAGCAGATCCGCTCGCAGCGCCGCGCCGTCCTCGCCGGCGCGGTGCTGGGGCTGCTCGGGCTGTGCATCGCCGCGGTGCTCGCCTACGTCGTGCCGGAACCGGACTGGCGGCGGCAGGACGTGGTCGTCGGGGCCCAGTCGGGCGCGATGTACGTGGTGGCGCGCGAGCCCGACCGGCTCGTCCCCGTCGCGAACCTGCCCGCCGCGCGGCTCGTGCTGGCCGCGCTGCGGGGCACCACGGCCGACCCGGCCACCGCCGTCCCCGTCCGGGTGCCGGACGCGCAGCTCGACCCCGCGCCGCGCACGCCTGCGGCCGCGCTCCCCGGTGCCGTCGCCGTCCGGCCGGACGGGCCCGCGCTCGCCCCGGGGTGGGCGGTGTGCGACGAGGTGGCCGCGGACGGGGTTCTCGTCGGAACGACGGTGACGGGCGGCGCGGCCGTGCCCGCCGGGACCGGTGACGGCGTGCTGCTCAGCGGGCCGGACGGGGCGACGTGGCTGGTCGCGGCCGGGCGGCGGCACCTCGTCGACACCGGGGACGGGCGGCTCGCCGCCGCGTTCGGGCTGACCGGCCGGGTGCCGCGGGCCGCGACGGCCGGGCTGCTCGCGCTGCTGCCGGAAGGTCCGGAGCTGGCGACGCCGGCGATCCCGCGCCGGGGCACCGCCGCGCCCGACGGGCTGCCCGGTCGCGTCGGCGACGTGCTGGTCGCGAACCCGCTCGGCGGGGAGCCGCGGTACTACGCCGTGCTGGGCGGCGGGGTGCAGGAGGTGCCGGCGGTGCTCGCGGAGCTGCTGCGGGCGTCGTCCGGGGCACGGGAGGCGCGGGCGATCGACGCCGCGGACCTCGCGGAGGTGACCGTCGTCGACGACCTGCAGGTCGCCGGATGGCCGGCCGTCGCGCCGGGCACGCTGGAGCCGGCCGAGGCGCCCGTCGTGTGCTGGACGTGGGACGGGCGCGACCCGGCCGGCGCCGTCTGGGCCGGGGCGGCGGTGCCGCTGCCGGCGGGCGCGGTGCCGGTGCGGCTGGCGCAGGCGGACGGGGCGGGGGAGCGGGTCGACGCGGTCGCGTCGGCGCGGGCGGGTCCGTGCGGACGGCGGGCGGGGCGTTGTCGCTGGTGGCGAGCACGGGTGTGGTGCACGGGGTGGCGGACGAGGAGACCGCCGCGGCGCTCGGGATCACGGGGGCCGGGCCCGTGCCGGACGCGTGCTGGGGATGCTGCCGGCCGGTCCCGCGCTCGACCTCGCCGTGGCGGGGCGGGTGGTGGACGGGCTGCCGGGGTGAGCCGGCGCCGATGCTCCGGGGCCGGACGGTGTGGTGCCGGACGATCCCGGGGGTCGGGTGCCCCCCGAGATCCACAGTACGGGAGGGGGGTGGTGGGGCGCGGGGTTTCGGCGGGTGCCGCCGGTCGTTCGGACCCGGACCGTACGGGGCCCGATCAGTTCCGGGAGTGGGCCCCCGGGTTCCACGCTACGGGGTGGGGGCCGGATCGCGCGGGACGGGGCCGGCGCCGGATCAGGGGTTTCCCCGACGATCCCCCGGACGGCCACCCGGTGATCCCCGGGGCCGGCCGCGCACCACCGCGGCCGCCAGCGCCGCCGCCCCGACGAGCACCGCGGTGGCGACGAGGTCGACCGGCACGCCGTCCGGCGGCGGGTCCGGGGCGGGCCCGGCCAGCTCGGTGACGGCGGGACCGGCCGGGCCCCCGACGCGCGGCCAGCGGGTCGACCGGCGGCGGGTCCGGGGCGGGCCCGGCCGCAGCTCGGTGACGGCGGGACCGGCCGGGCCCCGCAGCGCGGCCAGCGGGTCGACCACCCCCGCCCCGGCCGCGCCGGCGGGATCGGGCACGGGACGGGCCGTCGCGACGATCCGCTCGACCACCTCCGCCGCGCTCAGCTGCGGGTAGCGCTCGCGCACGAGTGCCGCCAGCCCGGCGACCCAGGGTGCGGCGAAGCTCGTGCCGGTGACGCCCTCGGCCGTCGTGCCGCCGTCGACGGCGAGCGAGCGCAGGCCGGTGCCGGGCGCGGCGACGTCGACCCACGGGCCGGGCACGCTGAACGCGGCCGGGCGGCCGTCGGGTCCGGTGGCGCCGACGGTGAGGACGTGGTCGTCGTACCAGCCGGGGAGCGCGACCCGCCCGTCGGCGTCGGCGGTGCACGAGCCGCTCCCGGCGTTCCCGGCCGCCGCCACCACAACCGTGCCCGCGTCGGCCGCGTAGCGCAGCGCGGCCTGCAGCCGGGCGCCGGCGGCCGCGGCCCGGTCCGGCGGCAGGCAGACCGCCTCCGAGACGTTGACGACGCCCGCGCCGCTGCGGACCGCGAGCACCACCGCCTCGGCGAGCGTGTCGGTGTCGCCGGGCGGACGCGGGCCGTCGGGTCCGGGCACCGTGTGCGAGGGGCTCGACTGCCGGATCGCGAGCACCCGCGCGCCCGGCGCGATGCCCACCGGCGCGGCCGCGACCAGCCCGGCGACCGCCGTGCCGTGGCCGTCGCAGTCGGTGAGGCCGCTGCCGCCGGTGAGGTAGTCGCCCGCGCCGGTCAGCCGCCCGGCGAGCAGCGGGTGCGGCGCGACGCCCGTGTCGATCACGGCGACGACCTGGCCGCGCCCGGTCGCGACGCGGTGCACGTCGGCGAGCCGGAGGACGGCCGGACCGGTGCCGGCCGGAGCCCCGTCGGCGGCCGGCGGTGTGCACCGCTCGGGCGCGACCAGCCCCGGAGCCGCCGACGGCACACACCTCGTGGCCTCGGCACACAGGTCCGGACGTGTGTGCGGAGGCGCGGAGGTGTGTGCGGTGGGGGTGGGGGCCAGGGCGAGGCTGCACGCCAGCAGTGCCGCCAGCGTTCCGGTCACAGGCTGCGGACCAGCGCGAAGAGGTCCATCGCGGCCAGGGCGAGCGGGATGGCGGCGGCGATGAGGCAGCCCTCCAGGAGGTTGACGGCCCGCCGCACGACGGGTGAGGCGGGCGGCCGCCCGCCGGCGAACAGCACGGTGCCGACGGCCGCGAGCCCGAGGAGCGCGGCGGCCGCGAGCGCGGACCCGGCCGGGCCGCCGTACGCGCCGCCGGTCCAGGCCGGCCCCGCGGCGACGACGGCCCGCCGCACGACGGGTGAGGCGGGCGGCCGCCCGCCGGCGAACAGCACG
>MKJX01000216.1 GCA_001942415.1 Pseudonocardia sp. CNS-139 | reverse complement strand
AGCAGAACCCGGCCGGCGTCACCAAGCGGATCATCGAGCGGATGCCCTCCGGCTCGTACCTGTTCACGGTGAACCTGCTGCGCGAGGACCACCCGCAGGCCGACGCCGCACTGGAGGCCGACGTCGTGCAGCAGGTCGGCAGCGGTTACATGCGCACGTGGGACCAGCTGCGCAGCTACTACGACGGGCTGGACTGGGTCGATCCGGGCCTGGTCTACGCCCACGACTGGCGCGCCACGGACCCGCACCGCCCCGAGGGGCCGTGGACCACTGTGCTGGTGGCCGGGATGGGCCGCAAGCCCTGAGCCAGTGCCCCGTCCGGAAAGGTTCGCCACGGAACTCGACGGCCCAGCCGCCCGCCGGTCGGCGCCTTGCCGGCGAACGGCTGGATCCGCCGATTCCCGCCCCAACCTTCCCGGACGGGGCACTAGAGTTCCCCGCAACCGAGTCGAGGGAGGTGGGACCCATCTACGCAGGTCAGCAGGGGTGCTCACCACTCCGGGCATAAGGCCGCCCGCGGGGGAGCGCCCACGAGGTCGCGGAGTGCTCCCATGACTGCTCATCCTTCAGCCTCACCCGGGTTCGACCCGACGACCGTGGTCGCGCAGCTGCGGGCCGCCGGCTGCGTCTTCGCCGAGGACGAGGCCAGGCTGCTGCTCGCGGCCGCTCGCACGCCCCGGGCCCTCGACGCGCTGGTCCGGCGCCGCGTCGCGGGCGAGCCGCTCGAACACGTTCTCGGCTGGGCGGAGTTCCGCGGGCTGCGGATCGCCGTCGACCCCGGGGTGTTCGTCCCGCGCCGGCGCACCGAGCTGCTCGCTGCGGAGGCCGTCGCCGTGTCCCGGCCCGGTTCGGTGGTGGTCGACATGTGCTGCGGCTCCGGCGCCGTGGCCGTCGCGGTCGGGACGGCCGTGCCGGGCGTCGAGCTGCACGCGGCCGACGTCGACCCCGCGGCGGTCCGGTGCGCGCGCCGCAACGTCGGGCCGATCGGCGGCCTCGTGCACGAGGGCGACCTGTTCGCAGCGCTGCCCGCCGGGCTCCGCGGCCGGGTCGGCGTGCTCGTCGCGAACGCCCCGTACGTGCCGACGGACGCGATCGCGACGATGCCGCAGGAGGCGCGCGACCACGAGCCGCGGGTCGCGCTGGACGGAGGTCACGACGGGCTCGACGTCCAGCGGCGGGTGGCGGCGGGCGCACGGAGTGGCTGGCGCCCGGTGGTCACCTGCTGATCGAGACCAGCGAACGGCAGGCGGAGGACACGGCGGAGGCGGTCGCCCGGCACGGCCTCGTCCCGCGCACGGTCGGTTCCGCCGAGCTCGACGGGACGGTGGTGATCGGGCGGCGGCTACCGGCCTGACAACTACTTGGGCGGTGAGCTGCGCCGGATGCGCTCGGTCTCCTTGCCGATCTCCCACAGCCGGCACGGCCAGACCGGCGCGGCGGTGGTGGGGGACCGGCAGCCCCGGCAGTGCCCGGTGGCGTCCGCCGTGTGCTCCAGCAGGATGCGGCGCAGCGCCGAGGCCGAGTAGGCGACGGCGAGGATCTCCGCGATGCTGCGGATCTGGTCGGACGGCTCCCGGGCCATTCGGAGCGGCTCCCTCAGGTCGCGTGCCAGCCGGGCATGTGGTTGCGCAGCGGATGGAGGGGGTTGCGTTCGCGCTGCCGGGAGTCGTCGTAGCTGCGGCCCGTGGACCGGACGGGAGCGTGCGTCATGCTCCACTGCCGCTGCGGGTCGTCACCCAGCCGGTGGCTGCCGCGGCGGAACCTGGCGCGGAGCCCGTCCACCAGCCGTGACGAGGCCCCGGTGTCGTCACCTCTTCGCACGCCCTCGGCATCACTAGCCGCGAGCGTTGCGATCAGTGTTGTGACGTGCACAGAGAGCAGTGTGCCGGGCGTGAGTTGCAGATGCAAGTCGAGCGTGCACGTGCACGTGCAACGTGCACAGTGCACGTACATCTGCACGGCACTAGCAAGGGCACCGCGCAGTCACTGTTCGAATCTCACTCGAAAGAGTGGCTCTAGCTGGGCAGATGTGGAGAAGTCCGGGGGTAAGACTCGACAAAGCGTGACTTGCGACCGGCGGATGCATCCGTAAGGAACATATGCAAGTACATCTGCAACTGGTACTTTTCGTCCCGACGACGCAAGACTCGCAGTCGAATCGGGGATGATCACATGCAGCACCAGGACCGCACCGGCCTGTCGGCGGCCCGGCTTCCCGGCGCCGTCTGGCGGAAGAGCAGCTACAGCGGCCACCAGGGCAACTGTGTCGAGGTGGCGACGCTCGGGACGGGCGAGGTCGCCGTCCGCAACTCCCGCTTCCCGGCCGGTCCCGCGCTGGTCTTCACGCCGGCGCAGTGGCGGGAGTTCGTGACCGGGGTCGAGCAGGGGGAGTTCCCCGCCTGACCCCGTCTCCCACGAGGGACGCACGAGCGCCCGGACCGCTGCGGCGGCCGGGCGCTCCTCTTTCTCCCGGGGCCGGTCAGAAGTCGCCGGCCGACAGGTCGGCGAGCACCTTCGCGATGAGCTGGCGCGAGCGGTCCGGCGTCTCGGCGTCGACGGCGAGCCGGTCGAGCGCGCGGCCGTACAGCTCGACGTCCTCCAGGCTGTCGAGGTAGACGGCGCCGCCGAGGTGCTCGACGTAGACGACGTCGGGAAGCTCCGGCTCCGCGAACCGCAGGATCGTGAACGAACCCTCGGCCGCGTACCCGCTGAGGTACTTCGGCACGACCTGGATGGTGACGTTGGGCTGGCGGGAGGACTCGAGCAGGCTCTCCAGCTGCTCGTGCAGCACGCGGCGGCCGCCGATCGGGCGGCGCAGCACCGACTCGTCGAGCACGGCCCACAGCCGCGTCGGGTTGACGCCGGACAGGATGCGCTGCCGCTGGACGCGCAGGTGGATGCGGCGGTCGGTGTCCGATGGCGCAAACTCGGGGCGGCCGCGGGTGGCGATGGCCCGGGCGTACGCCTCGGTCTGCAGCAGGCCCGGCACGAACTGCAGCTCGTACGCCTGGATGCGCGACGCCGACTCCTCCAGGCCCACGAAGTCCTGGAACCAGTGCGGCATGACGTCGTTGTAGCGGCGCCACCAGCCGGGCTGGTTGGCGTGCCGGACCATGTCGAGGAAGGACTCGCGCTCGGTGGAGTCGGTGATCCCGTACATCGTGAGCAGGTCGGCGACGTCGCGTTCCTTGAAGGCGACGCGGCCCAGCTCCAGCCGGGAGACCTTGGAGTCCGACGACCGGATCACGTAGCCGGCGTCGGCCCGGGAGATCCCGGACTGCTCGCGCAGCCGCCGCAGCGCGGCCCCGAGCACAATGCGCCGAGCGGTGGAGCCTCTGCCGAACGCGCTCCCCTCGGAGTTCGCGTCGGAGTGCCCGCTCGCGGCCATTGGCTCCTCCCTGCACGATCGCCCGCCGGGTACGCCGAAGTCGCCGGTGTCCGGCCCGAACGTGAACGGTACACGCCCCTACCGGGCCGGAAGAGTTGCCGCTGCGACTTCAAGTAGATCGGGTGCTGCCCTACACTCGGGCGGCCGCCGCAGGTCGCAAATCCACGATCCGCCACGTTGCGAGGGACGTATGCCCGCTGCCGAGCCCGTTGTATCCGAAGAGGTCGTCCCGGCGTATATCGATGTGTCGAAGGCCAGTGTCGCCCGGGTCTACGACGCATTTCTGAACGGCAAGGACAACTACGAGATCGACCGCGAGGTCCTGCGCAGGATCCAGAAGGTCGCTCCGGAGGCCACCCAGCTCGGCTGGGACAACCGCGAGTTCCTGATCCGCGCCACCCGTTTCATCGCGAGCCAGACCGGCATCACCCAGTACATCGACTGCGGCTCCGGCCTGCCGACGGCCGAGAACACCCACCAGGTCGTGCAGCGGATCGAGCCGGACGCGCGGGTCGTCTACGTGGACAACGACCCGGTGGTGCTGGCCCACGGCCGGGCGCTACTGGAGGAGAACGAGCGCACGCACCTCATCGACGCGGACGTCTTCGAGCCGCGCCAGGTGCTGGAGAACGAGGTCGTGCGCAAGTACGTCGACTTCAGCGAGCCGCTCGCGCTCTACCAGTGCGGCACTCTGCACCACTACAGCGGCGACGCCTATGCCGAGATCATGCGGGAGTACGTCGACGCGATCCCGTCCGGTTCCTACGTCGCGCTGAGCCACTTCTACGACCCGGAGAGCGGCGAGTTCAGCCCGCTCGCGCGAAGCTCGAAGGAGGTGTTCCTGCACAGCCCGATGGGCAGCGGCTGGTTCCGCACCCGCGCGCAGATCGAAAGCATGCTGCCGGGGCTGGAGCTCGTCGACCCGGGTCTCGTGCTGTGCGCCGACTGGTGGCCGGACGGTCCGCGGGTGAAGCCGCTCGTTCCGATCCAACAATGCATCGTCGGTGCGGTCGGCCGGAAGCCGTGACCGTTCACGTCACTCGGTTGCTGCATTACTGATCACGCCGCGTGATTGCGTCCGCTCCATTCGAGTGGCGCGATGCGCTGCGTCGTTCTTCCCGGGTCACAGCGGCCGGACGAGCCGTTCCAGAACGGACGTCAGCACGGCGCGCTCGGCGGGGTCGAGGCCGTCGAGCAGATGCCGGTGCACGGCGCGGGCGTGCGCCGGGCCGGCCCGCTGCACCGCGACCTGCCCGGCGTCGGTGAGCAGGACCTCCGCGCCGCCGTCCGTCCGGCGCCGGGTGATCAGCCCGCGCTCCGCCATGCGTGCGAGGTGGTGGGAGAGCCGGCTGCGGGGCCAGCCGACCGCCGCGCCGAGGCGGCTCTGGCGGAGCCGGCCGCCGCTCTCGGCCACGCGGGTCAGCACGCAGAAGTCGGCGGCTGAGAGCCCCGTCTCCTTCCGGACGTCCTCGACGACCCGGTCCCACACGGTGCCGGTCGCGCGTTTCCACAGCTCCCAGAGCGCGAGGTCGCCGGGCGACAGCCGGTTCACGTGATCACCTTATGGGCGCCGGGCCCGCGTCCGCCGCCGTGTCCTGATCCAGGGCCGAGATGTCCTTGCCGGGGCGTTTGTCCGTCATGATGCTGTCGTCCGGTGGCGCTCGCCACCGCACGCCACGGCCGGAGGAGCCGCAAGTGAGCACCGAGTCGACCGCGCCCGACACGATCGTCCTGATCCACGGCTTCTGGGTGACCCCGCGCAGCTGGGAGGAGTGGGTCGCGCACTACGAGAAGCGCGGCTTCCGGGTGATCGCGCCGGCGTACCCCGGGTTCGAGGTGGAGGTCGAGTCCCTGAACGCGGACCCGGCGCCCGTCGAGGCCGTCACGATCCCGGGGATCGTCGAGCACCTGGAGTCGGTGGTGCGGGACCTGCCGACCCGGCCGATCCTGATCGGGCACAGCGCCGGCGGCGCGTTCACCCAGATCCTGCTGGACCACGGCTACGGGGCCGCGGGCGTCGCGCTGAACTCGGCGCCCACCGAGGGCGTGCCGGTGGTGCCGCTGTCGCAGGTCAAGGCCACGTTCCCGGTGCTGCGGAACCCGGCCAACCGGCACAAGGCGGTCGGCTACGACTTCGAACAGTGGAACTACGCGTTCACCAACACCTTCCCCGAGGACCGGGCCCGCCGGCTCTACGAGCGCTACGCGGTGCCGGTGTCGGGCTCGATCCTCTTCGAGAGCGCGCTGGCCAACCTGACCCCCGGCCACCAGGGACGTGGGTGAACTACCACAACGACCAGCGCGCGCCGCTGCTGTCGTCGCCGGCTCCGAGGACACGATCATGCCGCCGAAGGTGCAGTGGTCCACGCCGCGCACTACCGGTCGGAGAAGACGCTGACCGAGGTCGTCGAGTTCGGCGGCAAGCCGCACCTGCTCCCCGCCGCGCCCGGATGGGAGGACATCGCGGACTACGTGCTGGCCTGGGCGCTGCGGAACGCGAGGACCGGCGCGGCTCAGGACGGCGCGACCGCCGGCTGACCCACGCCGGTGGTGCGGAACCGCTGTCGGTAGGCGTGCGGCGTGACCCCGACCTCGCGGGTGAAGCAGCGCCGCAGCGTCTCGGTGGAGCTGAGCCCGGACTCGCGCGCGATCACGTCCAGCGGCGCGTCGGACGTCTCCAGCAGCACGCGGGCCGCCTCCACCCGGATCTGCTCGACGTAGCGGCCGGGCGTCATGCCGAGCTCGCGGAGGAACACGCGGGCGAGGTGCCGGCCGCTGAACCCCGCGCGTCGGAGAGGGTCTCCAGGCGGTGGTCGGCCGCGGGGTTCTCGACGATGGAGTCGAGCAGCTCGCGCAGCGGTGACCGGCTGCCGGTCTGCGCCCGCATCCGCACGCTGAACTGCGCCTGCCCGCCGGGTCGCTGCATGAACACCACGAGGTACTGCGCGACCTGGCGGGCGAGGTCGGGGCCGTGGTCGGCCTCGACCATCGCCAGCGCGAGGTCGATCCCGGCCGTGACGCCGGCCGACGTGTAGACGAGCCCGTCGCCGACGAAGATCGGGTCCCGTTCGACGATGGTGTCCGGGAACCGCTTCTCCAGGTCGTCGAGGAACAGCCAGTGCGTGGTCGCGCGCCGCCCGGCGAGCATGCCGACCGCGCCGGCCAGGAACGCGCCCGCGCAGACGGCCGCCACCCGGCGCGCCCGCGCCGCGCCCGCCGACACGGTCCGCAGCAGCGGCGGGTGCGCCATGAGCCGTGCCCAGTCCGGGGTGCCGGGGATGACGAACGTGTCGATCGGCCCCTCGACGTCGTCGAGCGCGGCCTGCACGCCCATCCGCAGCCCGGACGCGCTGACCGTGTCGGCGCCGTCGGCGGACACGATCACGACGCGGTAGGCGCCGCCGCCGACGTACTGGTCGGCGGCCCAGAACACCTCGGCGGGACCGGTCAGGTCGAGCACCTGGCCGCCGTCGTAGGCCAGGATCGCGACCAGCCGGCTCTGCATGCGGCAAGTATGGCGGCCGCCCGCGGGCGCAGCGTCCGGATCCGCGACGTCGGTCCCTCCCCGAACGCGTATCGATCATGTAGTTTTCCCGAACCGGTTTCCGAGGTGTGGAAACCGTCTTGTACGGCCCGTCCGACCTGGATGAACTGTCGCGTCGACCAGCGCGGACGCCGCTGCTAGGAGGTGTCGGATGCCCCCGATGGCCACGGTCCTGCTCGTCCACGGTGCGTGGCACGGGCCGTGGATGTGGGGTGCGCTCGTCGAGGAGATGCCGGACGTCGCCGTGCGCACGGTCGCGCTCCCGTCCGCGGGCCGGGACGTCGCGTGCCTCGGCGACCTGCACGAGGACGCCGCCGCCGTCCGGCTGGCGGTCACGGAGATCCACGGTCCGGTGCTGGTCTGCGCGCACTCGTACGGGGGCGTGCCCGTCACCGAGGGCGTCGCGGACCTGTCGAACGTGGTGGGGCTCGTCTACGTGAGCGGGTTCCAGCTGGACATCGGCGAGTCGCTGGCCGGGCCGCGGGCGGCCCGGCGGACTGGTGGGACGTGCACGCCGCCGAGGGGTACGTCGATGCGCGGCGGCCGCTGGAGGTCTTCTACACCGATGTCGACGAGGCCGTCGCCCGCGACGCGATCCGGCGGCTCGGGCACCAGTCGCTCGTCGCGTTCGGGCAGCGGGTCACCCGCGCCGCATGGCGCACGATTCCGAGCACGTACGTGGTCTGCGAGCAGGACCGGGCGGTTCCGGTGGAGGCGCAGGAGGCGATGGCGTTGCGGGCCGAGCGGGTGTTGCGGCTGTCGTCGTCGCACGCGCGTTCCTGTCGCGCCGGCGCAGCTCGCCGGGATCCTGCGCGCCGAGCTCGCGCTGTCGTCGTCGGCGCGGCTCGCCGGCTGACCTCAGAGCAGGCTCTCGACGGCGACCAGCACCCCGACCGCCGCGAGCAGCACGGCGAACGCCCTGGTCAGGGTCGGGCCGGAGAGCCGGTCGGACACGGACTTCCCGAGCACCGTGCCGACCACGGCCGCCGCTGCGAACGGGAGCACCACCGGCCAGTCGAGCGTGGCGAGCCCGGCGCGCGACCCGAGTGCGGCGGCCGCGTTGATCGCGAGCACCAGCAGCGACGTGCCCACGGCCGTCGTCATCGGCAGCCGCATGACGAGGACCAGCGCGGGCACGGCGAGGAACCCGCCGCCGACGCCGAGGAACCCGGTGAGGAACCCGACCGCGGCGCCGCAGCCGATCACCCGCGCCGCCGTCACCACGGTCGTGCGGGTGAGCAGGGCGGTGCCGCCGGCCGGGCGCGGGTCCGGCGGCCGGGGCTCGGGGCTGCGCCCGTCAGCATGGCCGCGGCGGCGACGAACGCGACCCCCGCGAACGCGAGCAGCACGGCCTCCTCGGGCGCGTGCTGGTTGAGCACGGTGCCGAGGTGTGCGGCCGGGACGCCGACGGCGCCGAACGCGAGCCCGGTGCGCCACGCGATCGGCCCCCGGATGCGGGAGAGGACGCCGATTGCGGCGGTCGCGCCGACGATCACCACGCTCGTCGCGGTGGCGTCGTGCGCCGACTGCCCGAGCACGTAGACCAACACGGGCACGGTGAGCACCCCGCCGCCCCCGCCGAACGCCCCCACCACGAGCCCGATCACGAGCCCGACACCGATCACCCACATACTGAGCATCGGTTCCAAAATGTACGGTCATTTTGTGAGGGCGACAAGAACCGCGGTGTGAACGTCGGGTGTGCGGCCTGTGGACAACCGCGCTCGCGCGGCCCGGTTCTGTCGGACCTGCCGGGTAACGTGATCTTCGGGGGACCCCCCTGCGGGGGACGCCTCCGGCAGGGCGCCCCGGGATGGCGTCCGGGGTGGCGTCCGGGTTGGTCCCGGGGCGGCCGGGGCGTGGGGCGCTGCTCAGCGGCGCCCGGGCGCGGCGCCGCTCAGGGCGTCACGAACTCGATCCGGGGCTCCACGCGCACGGGCGTCGCGAGGCTGTTGGCGATGAAGCACTCGCGGTGCGCGACCTCCACGAGGTGCCGCACGCGCTCCTCCGTCGGCCCGCTGACCAGCGTGATCCGCGGCCGCAGCACGATCTCGGCGAGCCGTACCGGTTGGGTGTCCTCGGGCATGGTGGCGCTCGCCTCGTCGTGGTAGGCGCGCACGTCGAGCCGGGCCCGCGCGGCCACGGCGAGGAACGACAGGAGCTGGCACGACGCCGCGGCCAGCACCACGAGCTGCTCGGGGTTGAGCAGCGCCGGGTCGCCGCGGAACGCCGGGTCCGAGGCAAGCGACAGCGACGCGGCGGCCGGCGGGGCCGAGGCGCTGTGCGTGCGGTCGTACTTCTCGTAGCCGTCGGCGGTGGTGCCGGACCACGAGCAGACGGCCCGGTAGCGGTGGACGACGGCCTCGGTCATGGCCGGACGGTAACCCGCCCCGCCGCGACGTCGCGCAGGATTTCGGCCAGCTCCCCGGGCCGGTTCTCCGGCACCGTGTGCGTCGTGTGGATCTCGTGGTAGCGCCACGCCGGGCTCTCCCGGGCGTGCGCCGCCGCGGCGTCGAACGCGGCCGGGTGCGGCCCGGCGGTCGCGCGGACGTACGTGCGGCCGAACGGCTGCTCGTCCAGCGGGTGGGACAGGCGCACCGGCTCGGTGAACGTCGCGACCGGCTGGGCCGTGCGCCGCAGGTTGGACCACGCCCCGACGGCCGCGTCCTCGTACTCCCGCGGCGTGGCCGGGACCAGCCACGACGCCCCGATCTCCGGGAACGGCGTCGGCGGCGCGCCGCCCAATGACGCGACGCTCTCGCCGTCGGCGGGCACGAACGCGTCGAGGTAGACGAGCTCGCGCACCCGGTCCCCGACGTGGTCCAGCGCGCCCGTCACGACCATGCCGCCGTAGGAGAAGCCGAGCAGCACGACGTCGTCGAGGTCCTCGTAGCGGATCGTGTTGACGACGTCGAGCACGTGCAGCGAGAGGTCGACGTGCGGGCCGGTGAGGTGCGACCGCTCCCCGATGCCGGTGAGCGCCGGCGTCAGCACCTCGTGGCCGTCGGCCTGCAGCAGCCGGCGGACGGCGCGGAACCCGTACGACCCGCCCCACGCGCCGTGCACCAGGACGAAGCAGGCCACGTCAGCGGGCGGGGAGGCCGGGGTCCTGCGGACCGGCGGGGTCGGCCGCGCGGCGGCGCCGGGCGCGCGGCCCGCCGAGCCAGCCCGCGGCCGTGTGGAGGCCCTTGCTCAGCCCGTTCGGCCCGCGCCGCGCCTCGACGAGGTCGCCGGCCCGGCCGAGCAGCCAGCCGAGGAGGGGCACGATGACCGCCATGATCAGCCAGGTCCGCAGCCGCGACGACAGGAAGGCCCACATGTCTACGGAGGGTAGTGAATCCGGTCGCGTCCGGCCCGGCGGAGCTGTCACGATCACCCCATGATCCGATCGGTCCGATCGGCTGGAGGAGGTGGAACGGCATGAAGCTCGCCGAGGCGCTCACGCTGCGCGCCGACGCGCGGCGACGCATCGAGGAGCTGCGGGCGCGCATCACCGCCAACGCGGTGTACCAGGAGGGCACGGAGCCGGGTGAGGACGCGAACGCGCTGCTCACCGAGGCCGACCGGCTGTTCGACGAGCTGGAGTCGCTGATCCGGCGGATCAACCGGACGAACGCGGCCACCGACCTCGGCCGGGACGGCACGATGACCGACGCGCTGGCCCGCCGCGACGCGCTGCGGCTGCGGCACTCGGTGCTGGTCGCGTCGGCCGAGGCGGCCGCGGGCCGCGGCGGGTTCCGGCAGCTGCGTTCGGAGCTGCGGTACCTCTCGGCGCTGCCGGTCGGGCAGCTGCGCGAGCGGGCGGACCGGGTGTCGCGGGAGATCCGCGAGCTGGACGCCCGTATCCAGCAGGCCAACTGGAACGTCGACCTGCAGGAGTAGACGCGAGCAGGTAGCCGGACGGGAGCGGGCACACAACCCCGTGAGCTGGCGGGGCAAATCCAGCTCTCTGGCGTGTGGAGGGCAGCACACGGGGTTCGATTCCCCACCGGACAGCGCATGCCCAGAACCGCGCACAGGTGAGCAGTGCACCGCGCACAGCGCACAACCACGTGTCGGCCCGGACGGTGAGGGTGGGATCGGGGATCTCGCGTCCTCCGCCGGCGGCCCCACGCCGCCTCGCGTCAGGGTAGCCTGACGCCAGGCGGCTGTGTCCGGGCCGCCGGTGGGGAGGGGTCATGAGCGGGGAGAGCGGGCACTGGCGGGAGGGCCGCCAGGCCTGGGAACGGATCGCCGACTGGGTGCGCAGCGCCCGGCCGGCGGAGGGGAGCGGTGATCCGCTCGCGGCGCTGAGCGACATCGGCACCGTGCGCCGGCTGCTCGACGAGGCCGAGCTGGAGGCCGTGCGGGGCGCGCGGCGGCGGGGCCGGTCGTGGTCCGAGATCGCCGTCCGGCTGGGCGTCACGCGGCAGTCCGCGTGGGAGCGCTGGCGCGACCTGGACGAGCCGGCGGCGGCTCCCGGCGACGCGCGGACGCCCCGGTGGCGCTGCAACGCGCGGCCGGCGAGGTGCGCCGTCGGGCCACGGTCACCGTGCCGGACGTGGTCGGCCGGTCGTTCGAGGAGGCCCGCAACCTGCTCGCCGGACGCGGGCTGCTCGGCGTCCCGTCCGACCCGGCCGACCCGCCGCTGGACGCCGCGCTCGCGGTGGTGACGGACCAGAGCCCGGAGTCCGGGGCCAAGGCCGCGCCCGGCTCACCGGTGAAGCTGTGGACCGACCGCGGCGGCGGCTCCGGGGTGCGCGAGCCGCGCCGCCCGCGGCCGACGTCGAGCACCGGCCGCAAGTACCTGGACGAGCCGAGCGAGGAGGCCGTCGGGTAGCGCCACCTGCTCACATCTTGGCGGCGGCCGCCTTGATCGCCTCCCGGATGCGGAAGTACGTGCCGCACCGGCAGACGTTCTCGATCTCGTCGATCTCCGCGTCGGTAGGCTTCCGGGTGCGCCGCAGGAGCGCGACCGCCGCATGATCTGGCCGGGCTGGCAGTACCCGCACTGCGCGACGTCCTGCTCCAGCCACGCCTCCTGCACCGGGTGCAGGGTGTCGCCGTCGGCGAGGCCCTCGATCGTGGTGACCTCGCGCCCGGCGACGTCGGCGACCGGCGTCACGCACGGGTTGAACGCCTCGCCGTCCAGGTGGCTGGTGCAGGCCTTGCACACGTCGATCCCGCACCCGTACTTCGGGCCGGTCACGCCGAGCAGGTCGCGCAGCGCCCACAGCGTCGGGAGGTCGGCCGGGGCGTCGACGGTGACCTCGCGCCCGTTGACCGTGAAGGTGTAGTTCGGCACGGCTGTGCTCCTCGGGCTCGGTGGGTCAGCGGGGGAACGGCTCGAAGTCGACCGGGTGGATGATCGGGAAGCTGCGCGGCTTCCGCCCGGTCGCGCGGGCGTAGGCGTTGGCGATCGCGCCGGCCGCGGCGGGCAGGCCCAGCTCGCCGGCGCCGCCCGGGTCGCCCTCGCCGGGCAGGACGAAGACCTGCACGTCGGCGGGCACGTCCCGCTGCCGCGCGTAGCGGAACTGCGAGAAGCTGCCCTCCAGCGGCAGCCCGTTCTCCAGATGCAGCCCGGCGCGCAGCGTCACGGAGATCGCGTCGGTCAGGCCGCCCAGCAGCTGCGCCTTGAGCCCGCGCGGATTGATCGGGAGCCCGTAGTCGGCGGCGATCACGGCCTTGGTGACGCGCGGGTCGTCCGGGTCGGTGGCGTCCATCTCGACGAGCACGGCGGTGCGGGAGCGGTACTCCTCGTGGAACGCGATGCCCTGCGCCCGGCCCTCGTCCATCGAGCGGCCCCACCCGCCTTCCTTCGCCACCCGGTCCAGCACGGCGCGCTGCGCGTCGGTCTTGAGGAAGGTGCGCCGGAACTCGTACGGGTCCTGGCCCAGCACGTCCGCGATCTCGTCGACGACGATCTCCTCGGTGGCCCGCGAGCTGATCGAGTACACCGAGCGCCACGACCCGGTGTGCATGTTGAAGGGCACCTCGTTGAGCAGCTGGTCGACGACGCCGAAGTTGTAGGGGCTGGCGACCGACAGCAGGAAGACGGCCTCGGAGAACCCCAGTCCGGCGACGGGCAGCGAGGCGGCGGTCGCGGTGAGGATCTCGCCGAGGCCGTGCGACCAGTCGGTCTCGACGAACGCGGTGTGGTGCTCGTGGCGGAGCACGGTGCCGGGGCCGGTGGTCACGCGGTAGCGGTGGTAGGCGGCGGGGCGGGCGCGGCCGTGGCGCATGTCGTCCGTGCGGGTCCACATCAGCTTGACCACCCGGCCGGTGGCCTGCGAGATCCGTGCGGCCTCCAGCGGCCCGTCCCAGAACAGCCGGCGGCCGAACGAGCCGCCGCTCTGCACGACGTGGCAGGTCACGCGGCTCTGCGGCAGGCCCAGCTCGTTGGCGATGTGCTGCTGGGCGACCACGGGCGTCTGCATGCCGCCCCAGATGTCGGCGCGGTCCTCGCGGACGTCGGCGATGGCGGAGTTGGTCTCCATGGGCGCGTGCGGGAGGAAGGCCCAGTCGAACTCGAACTCGTGCTGGCCCGGCAGCGTCACCGGCGGGACGAACGGCAGCGTCGCCTGCCGCAGCTCCTTGCGGACGTCCTCGTCGGACAGGTCGTCGACCGGGCCGGGACCCCAGGTGACGTCGAGTGCCTCCGTGCCGTTCTGGGCCTGCCCGAACGTCTCGGCGACGACGGCGACCCCGGTCTCGATCACCGCGACGTCGAGCACACCCGGCATGGCCCGCACGGCGGCCTCGTTGTGCACCCGGCGCACGGTGCCGTTGATCGTCGGCGGGCGGCGCACCATCGTCGGGCAGGCGCCCTCGACGTCCAGGTCGAGCGTGTAGGTGAACGCGCCGGTGACCATCGCGCGGGCGTCGAGCCGCCGCTGCGACGTGCCGACGAGCCGGAACTCCGACGGGTCCTTGGTCGGGACGAGGAGACTGCCCAGCGGCAGGCGCGCGGCGATCCCGGTCAGCAGGCCGAAGGTGAGGCTGCGCCCGTCCGGCGCGAGCACGCTCCCGGCGCCGGTGCGCAGGTCGTCCACCGGGACGCCCCAGCGCTGCGCGGCGGCCTGCCGCAGCCGGTAGCGGGCCGCCGCGGCGGCCGCGCGCACCGGCCCGTAGACCGTGCGGATGCCGGTGGAGCCGCCGGTGATGTGGTTGAAGAGCAGTTCGGGCCGCGCCGGGGCGAGCGCCACGTCGAGGGCCTCCAGCGGGAGGTCCAGCTCCTCGGCCACCAGCATCGCGACGGCCGTGGTGATGCCCTGGCCCACCTCCATGCGCGGCAGGGACACGTGGACCCGGCCGTCGTCGAGGATCTCGATGGTGAACAGCAGGCCCTCGGTCGGGCGGCCGGCGAGCACGACGACGTCGCCGAGGTCCTGGACGTCGCCGAGCTGCGGAAGGCTGGGCGTCGGGACCGCCTGGGCCTCGGGGGCGAAGGCGTCGAACCCGAGCTTGGCCGCCACCGTCAGCGTCGACCCGGCCAGCACGTAGGTCAGGAACCGGCGGCGGCCCACGACATGGTCGCGCAGCGACGGCGACGCGGCGTGGTGGCGGCCGCCGGGGGCCGGCCGGTCGGTGCTGGTGGTGGCCATCCGGGCTCCTCGTGCGGGCGCGTGGTCCGGCCGTCGCCGGGTCCGGGACGGGGGTGGCGTGACCCGGTCGGGGGAGATCCGCGTCACGCGCTACCAAACGAGCGCGCGCCGTGCCGGAAACGTCGGACTTCCGGTCGGTGCGCCGGGCTGTCCCGATTCGCTCGAACGGGTGAGCGGGCGTAGCGTCGCGCCGCGGGGCCCGGGACGATGCCGGTGCGAACCTTGGCGGAATCGTGATCGATCCGGCGGCCGGTGCGGTCGACAAGGTCCGCCCGGGCGGCAGTAAAGTCGGCTTTACCGAACGAGGAACGCCCGAGCGCGCTCCTGCGTTGATGAGCATGGACGCACGACACGCTTCCGAGGAGGACCAGGTGCGCACCAGCAGCAACCCGCGTTCCGCAACCTGCCAGGAGGGCAGGGCGGCGGTTACGCCACCTTCGACCGCCCGGGCGCGGTGGGCGGCGCAGCCGCCTACGCCGACGCCCAGGCCGCGCAGACCGGCTTCGGCCGCGCCGGCGCGGGCGAGCGTGCGCTCACCATCGACGACGTCGTGACGAAGACCGCGATCAGCGCGGGTGCCGCCCTCGTGGCCGGCGTCCTCACCGCTGTCGCGGGGCTCGGCTGGCTCACCCTGCCGGCCTTCCTCGTCGGGATCGTGGTGTCGCTCGTCCTGATCTTCAAGCCCAACCTGGCCAAGGCGCCGCTCGTCCTCACCTACTCCATCGCCATGGGTGTGGTGCTCGGCGGCATCACCCAGGTGTTCGAGTCGATCTACCCGGGCATCGCCACCCAGGCGATCATC
Organism: Pseudonocardia sp. CNS-139; assembly: GCA_001942415.1. Lineage (GTDB taxonomy): Bacteria > Actinomycetota > Actinomycetes > Mycobacteriales > Pseudonocardiaceae > Pseudonocardia. The sequence goes on along the minus strand of MKJX01000216.1, from coordinate 21,908 downwards.
GGCACCGCCGGCGTGTTCGTCGGCATGCTGGTCGTCTACCGCACGGGCGCCGTCAAGGTCACCCCGCGGTTCACGAAGTGGCTGATGGGCGCGCTCATCGGCGTCACCGTCCTGATGCTGGCCAACCTCGTGGCGGGCCTGTTCGGCGTGAACCTCGGGCTGCGCGACGGCAGCTGGCTCGCGATCGTGTTCAGCCTGGTCGTGATCGGCGTGGCGGCGTTCAGCCTGCTGCTCGACTTCGACCAGGCCGACCAGGCCATCCGCGCCGCGCCCCGGCCCACTTCGCGTGGTACATCGCGTTCGGCCTGATGACCACGCTGGTCTGGCTCTACATCGAGATCCTGCGCCTGCTGAGCTACCTCCGGCAGGAGTAGCGCACGAGCTGTACGGCCGGACGGCCCGGCACCCTCCGCGGGTGCCGGGCCGTCGCCGTTCCCGGGCCCGTCAGGCCATCTCGGGGACCCGCAGGTGGGCGAGCGCGAGGTCGAACTCGGCGACCTCCACGACGTCGATCCCGGCGCTCGCGGTGACCCGCTCGCGCAGCTCGGCGGCGTCCATGCGGGAGCGGTCCATGGCGTCACGGCTGTCGAACGTCACCGACGACACGGCCCGCCCGTTGGTGCGGTCGACCAGGAGGCTCGCGCTGCAGAACCCCTCCGCCTCCTGCATGGTCGGCAGCGCGCCCATGCGGAAGGCGTCGACGCCGCGCTCGGCCTGCGTGGGGTCCATCCGCACCCACGTCGAGCGGACGCAGGCGCCCGGACGCGACGTGTGGTCGCGGTGCAGCACCGCGATCTCCCACTGGTCGACCGACGGGCGGCCGCCCAGCAGGTCGGCTGCCCGGTCCCGGATCGACCGGACGGCCTGCTCGCTGCCCCGCATGGCGGCCTCGTCCCGCCAGGCCGTGGTCACGATGCAGCGGCCGGACTCCCGGTCGACCAGCATGGACAGCCCGACGCAGCCGTCCATGTCGTGCAGCGCGGGCATGACCTCGTCGCGGATGTGCGCGATGCCCGCGTCGATCGACTGCGGACGGGCCATGATGGTGGTGGACGCGCGTGCAAGGTCCACCCCCTTCCGGACGGGGCAGCGCCCCGGCGGCGCCGCCGGCGCGTGCCACCCTCCTCGGGTCGGGTGCGGGTGGCAACGCCGGATCACCCGATCGGGCAGGCCGTGTTTCGCCTCGGCGTTTCGGCCTCAGCTGAGCCGTTCGAGCACCATCGCCATGCCCTGCCCGCCCCCGACGCACATCGTCTCCAGGCCGATGGACCTGTCGTGCGTGCGCAGCCCGTTGAGCAGGGTGGCGGTGATACGCGCCCCGGTCATGCCGAACGGGTGGCCGAGCGCGATGGCGCCGCCGTTGACGTTGAGCGTGTCGCCGAACGGGTCGATGCCCAGGTCGCGCGCCGAGGGCAGGACCTGCGCCGCGAACGCCTCGTTGATCTCGACGAGGTCGACGTCGCCGATGGTCATCCCGGCGCGGGCCAGCGCCTGCTTCGACGCCTCGACCGGACCCAGCCCCATGATCTCCGGGGAGAGCGCGGAGACGCCGGTCGCGACCACCCGCGCCAGCGGGGTGATGCCCAGCTCGGCGGCCTTCGTGTCGGACATGACCACGAGCGCGGCGGCGCCGTCGTTGAGCGGGCAGCAGTTGCCCGCCGTGATCCGGCCGTCGGGCCGGAAGACCGGCTTGAGCTGGCTCACGGCCTCGTAGGTGACGCCGGGGCGGGGCCCGTCGTCCTTGCCGACCACGGTGCCGTCGGGCAGCGTCACGGGGGTGATCTCGCGGGCGTAGAAGCCGTCGGCGATGGCCTTCTCGGCGAGGTTCTGCGAGCGGACGCCGAAGTGGTCCATGTCCTCGCGTGTGACGCCCTTGAGCCGCGCCAGGTTCTCCGCCGTCTGCCCCATCGGGATGTAGACGTCGGGCAGGTGCTCGTCCTCGCGAGGGTCGTTCCAGTCGTCGGCGCCGTTCTCGGCGATGTGCCGGGTGCGGTCCTCGGCGTCGGCGAACACCGGGTTGTGGGTGCCGGGCCAGGAGTCGGCGCTGCCCGTCGCGAACCGCGAGACCGTCTCGACGCCCGCCGAGACGAACACGTCGCCCTCGCCGGCCCGGATCGCGTGCATCGCCATCCGCGTGGTCTGCAGCGACGACGAGCAGTACCGCGTCACCGTCGTGCCGGGCAGCGTGTCGTAGCCGAGCAGCACGGCGACCACCCGGGCCATGTTGAAGCCCTGCTCGCCGCCGGGCAGGCCGCAGCCGAGGATCAGGTCGTCGATCGCGGCCGGGTCGAGCTGCGGGACCTGTGCCAGCGCGGCGCGGACGATCTGGACGGTCAGCTCGTCCGGGCGGATCGACACCAGCGACCCCTTGCCGGCGCGGCCGATCGGGGACCTGGCCGCTGCGACGATCACGGCTTCGGGCATCGTCATCTCTCCTCGGCGTGAGTGGCTACGGCCGGAGCGTACGCGTCGGTAACCCCGAAAGGGCGTCGGTCCGACCCTGACCGGAACTGTCAGGTTTGGCTGCCATGCTCGGCGCATGGCCACCTGGAAGGACGTCGAGCACGCCGAGCCGGAGTTCGCCGCCCGCGCCCGCCGGATCTTCGACGCGCACAAGCACAAGACGATCGCGACGCTGCGGGCGACGGCGCGCCGCGCATCTCCGGGATCGAGGCGCAGTTCGACGGCGGCGAGCTGACGTTCGGCTCGATGCCGGACGCGCGCAAGGGCGCCGACCTGCGCCGCGACCCGCGGTTCGCGTTGCACAGCGCGTCGGTCGACCCGCCGGAGGGCAACGCGGCGGGCTGGGCGGGCGACGCCAAGGTGGCCGGCCGGGCGCTGCCGGCCGGGCCCACCGAGGGCACCGAGGGCGAGCTCTTCCGCGCCGACATCGAGCAGGTGGTCGTCACCGGGCTCAACGAGGCGGGCGACATGCTCCGGGTCGAGACCTGGAGTCCCGCGGGCGGGCTGCGCCGTATCGAACGGCCGTAAGAGTCCGCTGTCGATTCGCGACTTCACCGTTCGTCGTCATGCTGGTGGCGCCCCAGCTGCCACGAGACGCACACGAGACGGAGGAACACCGCATGAAGTACATGCTGCTGATCTACGGTGCCCGGTCGACCGAGCCGCCCACCCCGGAGGCGATCCAGCAGGAGATGAACGAGTACCTGCCTACGAGAAGGCGGTGGCCGAGGCCGGCGTCCGGATCGCGAGCGACGCGCTGCAGGGCGTCGAGACGGCCACCACGGTCGAGGTGCGCGACGGCGACCGCGTGGTCACGGACGGGCCGTTCGCCGAGACGCGGGAGATCCTGGGCGGGTACTACCTGCTCGACGTGCCCGACCTCGACGCCGCGCTGGAGTGGGCGGCCCGCTGCCCGGGCGCCACCCGCGGCAAGATGGAGGTCCGGCCGGTCATGGAGTTCGACATCCCGTGAGCACGCCGTGAGCAGAGCGGTCGGCTCCGTCGAGGCTGGCCCCCCGATGATGCGGTCGGGAGGAACGGGGCCGGCTGCTCGCCACGCCGAGATACGGGATCGGGACACCGCCCGGAGCGCGGGGGTGCACTGTTGAGCGCGGCAGCGGGTTCTGTCGAGGCCGTGTTCCGCGAGGAACGGGGCCGGCTGCTCGCCACGCTCGTCCGCCAGTTCGGTGACCTGGACCTGGCCGAGGAGGTGGCGTCCGAGGCGGTCGCCGCCGCGCTGGAGCACTGGCCGGCCGACGGCGTGCCGAGCCGGCCGGGCGCGTGGCTGCTCACGACCGCGCGGCGCAAGGCCGTCGACCGGCTGCGCCGCGACCGGGTCTACGCGGCGAGGCTCGCCGTGCTGCAGGCCGAGGCGGACCGCGACGCTACGCCGTCACCGTCGAGGAGGGCGACGAGGTCCCCGACGAGCGGCTGCGGCTGTTCTTCACGTGCTGCCACCCGGCGCTGCCGCTGGAGGCGCAGACCGCGCTCACGCTGCGCTGCCTGGCCGGGCTCTCGACGCCGGAGGTCGCGCGGGCGTTCCTGCTGCCGCCGGCGACGATGGCGCAGCGGATCGTGCGGGCCAAACGCAAGATCCGCGACGCGCGCATCCCGTTCCGGGTGCCGGAGGGCGCCGAGCTGCCGACCCGCCTCCCGGGGGTGCTGCGCGTCCTCTACCTGATCTTCACGGAGGGGTACGCGGCGAGCGCCGGCCCGGAGCTGGTGCGCGCCGACCTCGCCGACGAGGCGATCCGGCTCGCCCGGATCCTGCACCGGCTGCTCCCCGACGAGCGGGAGGTCGCCGGGCTGCTCGCGCTGCTGCTGCTCGTCGACGCCCGGCGGGCCGCGCGCACCGGCCCGGACGGGGAGCTGGTGCTGCTCGACGACCAGGACCGCTCGCGGTGGGACCGGGACCGCATCGTCGAGGGGCGCCGGCTCGTCGTCGCGGCGCTGGGTGCGAACCCGGGCCCGTACGCGCTGCAGGCGGCGATCGCGGCGCTGCACGACGAGGCCGCCGACGTCGCGACGACGGACTGGCCGCAGGTCGTCGCGCTGTACGACGTGCTGCTGACGGTGGCGCCGTCACCGCTGGTGCGGCTCAACCGGGCGGTGGCGGTGGCGATGCTGCACGGCCCGGCGGCGGGCTGGCGCTGCTCGACGAGCTGGCCGCCGACGAGCGGCTGCGCGGCTACCACCTCCTGCCCGCCGCCCGGGCCGACCTGCTGCGCCGCCTCGGCCGCCGGGTGGAGGCCGCCGCGGCGTACCGGCAGGCGGTGGAGCTGGTGGGCAACGAGCCGGAGCGGCGCTACCTGCTGCGGCGGCTGGCGGAGGTGGACGCTCCCTGACCGGTCCGACGCCGGGCCGCGGCCACGGCCACGACCTGCGGCACCACCGCGCCGAGCACCGCCACCAGGTCCGGGGTGTGCCACTGCCGCAGCGCGACGGCGTCGAGCAGGTCGGTGACCTCGGGCTCCCGGGTGCGCGCCCGCACGACGGTCGGCGACCCGGGCCCGGCCCGGTCGCGCACGCCGGCCACGAACAGCGCGTTCGCCGCCACCGTCCACACGGCCGGCACGTCCGCGGGATCGGGCGCCGGCTCGGCGTCCGACGGGTCCGGCGCCACCCACCGCACGGTGCCGACGCCGGTGAAGGCGCACGCGGCCGCGCACATCGGGCACGGCCGGTGGCTGCTCCACAGCGTCGTGGCCGCCAGGTCGGTGCCGGTCGGGACACGGCCGAGCGCGTTCATCTCGCGTGCGCGACCGGGGTGCCCTGCAGCGGGTCGTCGCCGCCGGGAGGGTCGTAGGCGCGGTTGCGGCCCTCGGCGACCGGCGCGCCGTCCCGGTCGACCACGACGGCGCCGACCGGCAGCCCGCCCGCGCGCAGGGACCGGTGTGCCAGCTCCAGGCTGCGCCGGACCCCGGCGCCGGCCGCCGCCCAGGCCGCGTCCAGGGGTTCGTCAGACACCCCGCTCGGCCCGCCGCGCGACCAGCTCGCGCAGCTTCGCGAGCGCTCGGTGCTGCGTGACCCGCACCGCGCCGGACGTGGAGCCGACCGTGTCGGCCGTCTCGACGGCGGACAGGCCCAGCGCCAGCCGCAGCACGAGCACCTCGCGGTGGTGCACGGGCAGCTCCTCCAGCATCGCCCGCAGCTCCGCGACCTCGGCGTTGAACACCGCGGACTGCTCGGGGCCGGGGCTCAGGTCGGGGGAGTCCGGCACGCCCTCCGTCGGCACCGACCGGTCCCGCCCGGCCGCGCGGTAGGCGTCCACGACCTTGTTACTCGCGATCCCGTAGACGAACGCCATCACGCGCTTCTCCGGCTGCCAGCGCTCCAGCGCGCCGCAGACGGCCACGAGCGCGTCCTGCGCGACGTCCTCCGCGGCCTGCGACCCGAGCATGCCGTTGCGATCCGGGCCCGGCAGTACTGCACGACCATCGGCCGGATGAGCTCCAGGAAGCGGTCCAGTGCGGGGGCGTCGCCGGTCGACGCGAGACGCGCGAGATCGTTGAGCTCGGCGTCGCGCTGCGCCGAGCGGACCGAGGCGGCCCTGTCGGCCTCCTCGAGCGCGGTCACGTCGTCCCCGGCCGCTGGCACCGGTGCGCCCCTCCTGCTGGTCTTCTGGTCGGGAACGGGGGCAAGAGTGGCCGGACGCGGCGAGCGGCCCGCGTCCGGGTGGATCTCGGAGCGTGGTCGGGTCACCCGGCCGACTCGCCCTCGGCCGGGTTGGGTGGAACCTCCTTGACGGCGAACAGTAGCCCGTCCGCGACCTCTTGCGCTTCCGAACGGTGTCGCCAGTACACGTCCGTTCGGGGATCGTGACGCGGTAGTGGGCGTGTCGCACGTCGGAAGGCCTCGGTCCGGACGGCCGCGTCGCCCATGAGTGGGACCATTGCGCCATGCATTACGTCGAGCACGTGTCGGACCTGGTCGGGAACACACCCCTCGTCCGGCTCGGCGCGGTGGCCGAGGGGATCGCCGCCCCGGTGCCTGGCGAAGGTCGAGTATCTCAACCCCGGCGGGAGCGTGAAGGACCGCATCGCGCTGCGGATGGTCGAGGCCGCGGAGGCGTCCGGGCAGCTGCGGCCCGGCGGCACGATCGTCGAGCCGACGTCGGGCAACACGGGGGTCGGCCTGGCCATGATCGCCCAGCGCCGGGGCTACCGGTGCGTGTTCGTCTGCCCGGACAAGGTGAGCGAGGACAAGCGCAACGTCCTGCGGGCCTACGGCGCCGAGGTCGTCGTCTGCCCCACGGCCGTCGACCCGGACCACCCGGACTCCTACTACCGCGTCTCCGACCGGCTCGTCACCGAGATCGACGGCGCTGGAAGCCCAACCAGTACGCCAACCGGGAGAACCCCGAGTCGCACTACCGCAGCACCGGCCCGGAGATCTGGCAGCAGACCGAGGGGCGCGTCACGCACTTCGTCGCCGGCATCGGCACCGGCGGCACGATCAGCGGCACCGGCCGTTACCTCAAGGAGGTCTCCGGCGGCCGCGTTCAGGTCGTCGGCGCGACCCGGAGGGCTCGGTCTACAGCGGCGGGGGCGGGCGGCCCTATCTCGTGGAGGGCGTGGGCGAGGACTTCTGGCCCACGACGTACGACAAGGACATCTGCGACCTGATCGTCGCGGTCTCCGACGCCGACTCGTTCCACATGACCCGCCGGCTCGCCCGCGAGGAGGCGCTGCTCGTCGGCGGGTCGTGCGGGATGGCGGCCGCGGCCGCGCTGCGCGTCGCGCGCGAGCTTCCCCCGGACGCGTCGTCGTCGTGCTGCTGCCCGACGGCGGGCGCGGCTACCTGGGCAAGGTCTTCAACGACTCGTGGATGGCGAGCTACGGGTTCCTGCCGCCGGCCCCGGGCGCCACGGTCGGCGACGTGCTGCGCCGCAAGGACGGCTCGATCCCCGACCTCGTGCACGCCCACCCGAACGAGACGGTCGCCGACGCCGTGCAGTACCTGCGGGAGTTCCACGTCTCGCAGATGCCGGTCGTGCGGGCCGAGCCGCCGGTGATGGCCGCGGAGGTGGCCGGCGCGGTCGTCGAGCGGGACCTGCTGGACGCGCTGTTCACCGGCCGGGCCCAGCTCTCGGACCGGCTGGAGAAGCACATGTCCCCGCCGCTGCCGGCGATCGGCGCAGGCGAGTCGCTGGAGACGGCGATGGCCAAGCTGGAGACGGCCGACGCCACGCTGGTGCTGGTCGACGGCAAGCCGGCCGGCGTGGTCACCCGCTCGGACGTCCTGGCGTTCCTGGGCACCTGACGAACCCGCCCCCGGTTGCAGCAAAGCCACCCTCACGCCGTCTCGCTGCATGGGGGTGGCTTTGCTGCAAGTCGGTCGGCCGACGGCTCCGGGCGGGCGGGGATTAGCGTTGCGCCATGCACGGCTTCTCCACCAACGCCATCCACGCCGGTCAGCGCCCGACCCGAGCACCGGGGCGGTGATCACGCCCGTCCACCTCTCGTCGACGTTCGCGCAGGACGGCGTGGGCGGGCTGCGGGGTGGCTACGAGTACTCGCGCAGCGCCAACCCCACCCGCACGGCCCTGCAGGAGTGCCTCGCGGCGCTGGAGGGCGGGCGGCACGGCATCGCGTTCGGGTCCGGCATGGGCGCGTCCGACGTGCTGCTGCGCGTGCTGCTCAAGCCCGGCGACCACGTCGTCATCCCGCACGACGCGTACGGCGGCACGTTCCGGCTGGTCGACAAGGTGCTCGCGCGCTGGGGTGTGGAGTACACGCCCGTCGACCTCGGCGACGTCGGTGCGCTGCGGGCCGCGCTGCGCCCCACCACCCGGGCCGTCTGGTGCGAGACGCCGACCAACCCGCTGCTCGGGATCGCCGACATCGCCGCGGTCGCGGACGTCGCCCGCACGGCCCGCGCGCGGCTCGTCGTCGACAACACGTTCGCCTCGCCGTACCTGCAGCAGCCGCTCGCGCTGGGCGCCGATGTCGTGCTGCACTCCACCACGAAGTACGTCGGCGGCCACTCCGACGTCGTCGGCGGCGCGCTCGTGACCGGCGACGACGAGCTGGCCGAGGAGCTGCGGTTCACCCAGAACGCCACCGGCTCCGTGCCCGGCCCGTTCGACGCGTGGCTCACGCTGCGCGGCGCGAAGACGCTCGCCGTGCGCATGGAACGGCACAGCGACAACGCCGAACGCGTCGCCGAGATGCTCGCCGGGCACCCGGCCGTCGCGCGGGTGTACTACCCGGGCCTGGCCCAGCACCCCGGGCACGAGGTGGCCGCCAAGCAGATGCGCCGCTTCGGCGGGATGGTGTCGTTCACGGTCGCGGGCGGCCGGGAGGCGGCGCTCAAGGTCTGCGCGGCGACCCGGCTGTTCACGCTGGCCGAGTCGCTCGGCGGGGTCGAGTCGCTCATCGAGCACCCGGCCGCGATGACGCACGCCTCGGTCACGGGGTCGGCGCTGGAGGTGCCGGGCGACCTGGTGCGGCTCTCGGTCGGCATCGAGGACGTCGAGGACCTGGTGGACGACCTGCGGCAGGCGCTCGCCCAGCTCTGAGGGACGGCTCAGCGGACGTCGACGGGCACGGGGTTGGTCCTGCGCTGTGGGGCGCTGCGGGTCGGCGGCGTTTGGTGGTCGCGTCGACGGGCACTGGGTTGGCCCTGCGCCGTGGGGCGCTGCCGGTCGGCGGCGTTTGGTCGTCACGTCGACGAACACCGGGTTGGCCCTGCGCCGTAGGGCGCTGCCGGTCGGCAGCGTTAGGTCGTCACGTCGACGAACACCGGGTTCGCGTAGAACCACAGGTCGTCGAACGGCGGCGCGTTGCCGGGCTCGTCGAGCCGGGGGTTGCCGTCGGCGTCCGACTTGCGCCCGTCGCTGCCGCGGATCCGCAGGTAGAAGGGCCGTTCGACGCGGGAGAACGTGTGCGTGAAGATCGTCCGCCGGCCCACCTCGAACGTGCGCACGACGGCCGTCTCGGGCGCGGTGAAGGCGTCGCGGTCGGCGGCCGGGCCCGTCACCGGGCCGCTGATGACGTCGATCCGGGCCGGGCGCGGCACCTCGCCGCCGTGGTTGGGCCCCGCGGCCGGCTGCACCTCGACGGTCAGCTCGACGTCGCCGCCGCGGCGCACCCAGGTGCGCCCGCCGAGCGTCACGCCGAGCCGGTCGCCGTCGTGGAGCGCCCGGACGCGCACGTCCAGGCCGTCGACGAGCCGGCCGTGCACCGCGACGACCTGCCCGGCCTGCAGCGCGCGCATGACGTCCAGGTACGAGCGGGACGCCGCCCCGACCAGCGTGGAGCTGTAGAAGCCCGGCCAGAAGTCGCCCTCGATCTGCGGGATGCCGGTGTCGACCGGCCGGCCGCGGCTGCCCGTGGCGTGGAAGTCCTGGCCGCCGGGGACGTGCGTGTCGAGGAAGACGTGGTGCGAGTCGGACGTCGCCGTCACCCACCACGGCCGGCCCTCGGCGAGCAGCGCGTCCCACATGCCGCCGACCTTGGCCGTCATCCAGTCGAAGCCGCCGTACGTGCGGTACGGGTTCTCGGTGGGCGTCGGGTCGAAGCCGCGGAAGCTGTCGGGGCCCGGCCGGGCCTCGTAGTAGCCGCGGATGCCGCCGGGCCCGCCGGCCGAACGCGGGATGCCGCCCGCCTGGTGGCCCGGTGCCCCCTCCATCCCGACGGCCACCCCGGGTGCGGTGTCCCGCCATCCGCGCAGCTCGTGGGGGCTGTCGAGGCCGCGGCGGGCCGGGTGGTTGGCGATCATCAGGGCGATCTCGGTGCGGCCGGCGCGGACGTGCTCGGCGAGGTCGCGCAGCCCGGCGAGCGCGTAGGGCTCCCCCTCCGGGGAGGTGGCGCGGGGGAGGACGCCCCGGTCCGCCAGCACCGACCCGTCGTACGCGCCTTCGAACGCCCGCAGGATCTCGACGGTGTCGCGGCCGGGCGGGAGGAACAGCGTGCCGTGCTCGGCGCCGGGGATGTTCCACTCCAGGCCCTGGTAGACGAGCAGGTCGGGGTGGCGGGTGCGGGCGTCCTCGATCTCCGGGGCGACGAGGTCCACCGACAGCTTCTGGTGGGCCGGGCCGCCGTGGTCGGTGACGACGATCCAGTCCAGGCCGAGCTCGCGGGCCTTGGCCGCGTGGTCCTGCACGGCGTAGCGGCCGTCGCTGGAGAACATCGTGTGGATGTGGTGGTCGCCGGCATAGAAGCGCAGGCGCCGGTAGGGGTTGACGGGTGCCGGACCCCCGGTGTCGGCGATCGCTCAGCCCTTCTGCGGGGCCGACGGGTCGAGCGACGGGACCTCGTGCGGAGCCGGGTGCGGGACGACGATGTCGCCGGGGGCGATGCAGCCCCCGATCAGCTCGTAGCCGCCCGCGACGGGCACGTAGCGGCCCGGGTCGTCGCACGCCGCGCTCTGCACCGTGACCACCGCGATCACGGCCAGCACGGCGGCCACCAGCAGCGGCGCGATGGCCCGCAGCTGCGTCATCCCGACCTCCCCGACGCGGCACTCTGCGCACCGACCTACGCGGTACCGAGCGCCGCACACCTGCAACGCCAGGTTACCGGGACGGGTGAGGGTCGGCGCGTCCGCCGGGTGATCTTCGCGTGTCGTTGCCGGGGCCGCGGGGCGGTCCGGCCTGGTGCGAGGATGCGCGCATGGCCGCGGACCGCACGATCGCCCCGCCGGTCGGGCTCGTGGACGTCGAGGCCGCCCGCACGCTGCTCACCGGCGTCGCGAAGGTGACGCCGATGGCCGGCTCCCGTGCGCTCACCGAGCTGTGCGGCGGGCCCGTCTGGCTCAAGTGCGAGAACCTGCAGCGCACCGGCTCGTTCAAGATCCGCGGTGCCTACACCCGGATCGCCCGGCTCGGCGCGGCCGAACGCGCGGCCGGGGTGGTCGCGGCGAGCGCGGGCAACCACGCCCAGGGCGTGGCGCTCGCGGCGCAGATGCTCGGCACGCACGCCACCGTGTTCATGCCCGAGCGGGCGGCGATCCCGAAGGTCGGCGCCACCCGCGGCTACGGCGCCGAGGTGCGGCTGGTCGGCGAGACCATCGAGGGCAGCATCGCCGCCGCGACGGAGTTCGCGCGGCGCACGGGTGCGGTGTTCGTGCACCCGTTCGACCACCCGGACGTGATCGCCGGGCAGGGCACGGTCGGGCTGGAGATCCTCGAACAGGTGCCGGACGTGCGCACCGTGCTGGTCTGCACGGGCGGCGGCGGGCTGCTCGGCGGGATCGCGGCCGCCGTGAAGGCGAAGCGCCCGGACGTCGCCGTGGTCGGTGTGCAGGCCGAGGGCGCCGCGGCGTGGCCGGCCTCGCTGGCCGCGGGCGGGCCGCAGCAGCTCGCGTCGATGCGCACGATCGCGGACGGGATCGCGGTCGGCCGGCCGGGAGAGCTGACGTTCCCGCAGGTCGCGGCGCTCGTCGACGAGATCGTGACGGTGGGCGAGAATGCGCTGTCCCGGGCCCTGCTGCACTGCCTGGAACGGGCGAAGCTGCTGGTGGAGCCGGCCGGTGCGGCGGGCGTGGCAGCCCTGTTGGAGGAGCCCCGCCGCTTCGCGACGCCGGCGGTGGCGGTGCTCTCCGGCGGCAACGTGGACCCGCTGGTGCTGCTGCACGTGATCGAGCACGGGATGGTGTCCGCGGCCCGCTACCTGTCGCTGCGGGTGCGGGTGGACGACCGGCCGGGCGCGCTGGCCGAGCTGCTCGCGCAGGTGGGCACGCTGGGCGCGAACGTGCTGGACGTGGCCCACTCGCGCATCGCCGGAGCGCTCCCGCTGGGCGAGGTGGAGGTCGCGCTGGCGATGGAGACCCGCGGTCCGGAGCACTGCGCGCAGGTGGTGGACGCGCTGCGCGCCGCCGGCCACGCGGTGTCCGACGTGTCGGGCGCGGCCGGCGGCGACGAGCGATGACCCTTCGCCCGGGAGCGGGGTCGGGGGTTACGAGGCCCGGAAGGGCTCGGCGGACACGAGCGTGACCTTCATGCTGCCGCCGTCGGGCAGCGGGTACTCGCGGGTGTCGCCGGCGTGCGCGCCCAGGAGCGCGCCGCCGAGCGGCGAGTTGGGCGAGATGACCTCCAGGTCGCCGAGGCTGCCCTCCTCGCGGGAGCCCAGCAGCACCGTCTCCGTCTCGTCCTCGCCGTCGTAGCGGATCTTGAGCACCATGCCGGGGGCGGCGGTGTCGGAGTCGGTCGGCGAGACGCCGACCTGCGCGGTGCGGAGCAGCTCCTGGAGCTGCCGGATGCGGGCCTCCTGCTGGCCCTGCTCCTCGCGCGCGGCGTGGTAGCCGCCGTTCTCCTTCAGGTCGCCTTCCTCGCGGCGGGCGTGATCTCGGCAGCGATGACGGGGCGGTTCGCGATCAGCTCGTCGAGTTCCTGCTTGAGCCGATCGTAGGCATCCTGGGTGAGCCAGGTCACCTGGGTATCCGTCACGGTCATCACTCCTCCAGCTGTCCAAAGGGTCCTGTGCGGCCACGGAGCGTTGTCCGCGGTCGCGGCCGCCCCACACGGGCAGCCCGATGTCGGGGGCCGTACACCCCCGAGTAAGGAAAAACACGACCCGCCTGCGGGCCGTGTGTTGTTCACGGTAACACGGTTCCCGGCCGCTCGGCGCGGCCTTTCGACGAACGGTTGGCGTGTCCGGGAAGTTCCGGGTGCCCCATCGGTGCAGGTCAATGCCCTGCACGTGCATCTGTCGCGCAGCTGCCCGACGCTGGGTCGCTTTGCGTGAGCGGACACCGTAGCGGTCGCGGGCGGGCACCGCGAGTGCCGGGCGCAGCGGCGGCCGTTCACCTGAGCGTCACCCGTCTGGCTCAATAGTGGAACTACGGACAGTCATCACCACTTCGGGAAGCGCCGGCACGTTCCGGGCGTTGAATGCGCGTGGCGGTGAAACTGTCGGGACGCCCTGGAAACATCGGGGAGACCGTCAGCGCAGACCGTCGCCGAGCCCCGCGAGACCGGAAGGACCACGGCCGATCCCATGTCGTCTGTTCCCCGAAGCGCCGAGCAGCCGCTGCGGCTGATGGCGGTCCACGCGCACCCCGACGACGAGTCCAGCAAGGGCGCGGCCACGATGGCGCGCTACGTCGCCGAGGGCCACGAGGTCATGGTCGTGACGTGCACCGGCGGTGAGGCGGGCAGCATCCTCAACCCCGCGATGGACCAGCCCGGCGTGCTGGAGAACCTGCCGGCCATCCGCCGCGAGGAGATGGCGCAGGCCGCCGAGATCCTCGGCGTGCAGCACCGCTGGCTCGGGTTCGTCGACTCCGGGCTCCCCGAGGGCGACCCGAAACCGCCACTGCCGGAGGGCTGCTTCGCGCTCGCCGACCTCGACGTCGCCACCGGCAGGCTGGTGGAGGTCGTGCGGGAGTTCCGGCCGCACGTCGTCATCACCTACGACGAGAACGGCGGCTACCCGCACCCGGACCACATCCGCACCCACGAGATCTCGGTGGCCGCGTTCGACGCGGCGGGCGACCCGGACCGGTTCCCCGGGGCCGGCGAGCCGTGGCAGCCGCTGAAGCTCTACTACTCCCACGGCTTCTCGAAGAAGCGGATCATCGCGTTCCATGAGGCGCTCACCGCGCAGGGGCTGGAGTCGCCCTACGCGGAGTGGCTGGACAACTGGGAGGACCGGGCCGACCCGGGCGAGCGCGTCACCACCCGCGTCGAGTGCGCCGACTGGTTCGAGGTGCGCGACAAGGCCCTGCTGGCGCACCGCACGCAGATCGACCCCACGAGCCGCTGGTTCTTCGTGCCACTGGAGATGCAGCGCGCGATCTGGCCCACCGAGGACTACGAGCTCGTCCGGAGCCTCGTCGACGCGCCGACGCCCGAGGACGACCTGTTCGCCGGGATCCAGGAGCGGGTGGCGGTTCGCCCGGCCGTCTGATGCGCGTACCGTTCGCGGCGTGAGTCCGTTGCTGGCCGAGCCGACCGTCACCGGCACCACCGTGCTGGTCCCGGTGCAGAACCCCACGCCGCCCCCGGGGCAGGGCGAGGAGTTCGGCAAGGCCTCGCCGGTCGCGCTCGTTGTGATCATCCTGCTCGCGGTCGTCACGGTGTTCCTGATCCGCGGGATGAGCAAGCGCATCCGGCGGCTGCCGGCCACGTTCGAGAAGGAGCCCGCGGGCGCGGACGCCGGCAAGGACGGCAAGCAGCCTCCCGGCGCCGGGGATGCCGGCTCCGGCCCCTCCTGAGAGGCTGGCGGCATGCCCAACCGGCTCGCCGCCGCAACCAGCCCGTACCTCCTCCAGCACGCCGACAACCCCGTCGACTGGTGGGAGTGGTCCGACGACGCGTTCGCCGAGGCCGCCCGTCGTGACGTGCCCGTGCTGTTGTCGGTCGGCTACGCGGCGTGCCACTGGTGCCACGTCATGGCGCACGAGCGTTCGAGAACGAGGCCATCGCGGCCCAGGTGAACGCGGACTTCGTCGCGATCAAGGTGGACCGCGAGGAGCGCCCGGACATCGACGCCGTCTACATGGCTGCCACGCAGGCGATGACCGGCCAGGGCGGCTGGCCGATGACGTGTTTCCTGACCCCGGCCGGCGAGCCGTTCCACTGCGGCACGTACTACCCGCCCGACTCTCGGCCCGGGATGCCCGGCTTCCCGCAGCTGCTCGACGCCGTCACGCGCGCGTGGCGGGAGGACGGTGCGCGGGTGCGCAGCGCGGCCGGGCAGATCGCGGCCCGGCTGGCCGACAGCGCGGCCGTCGTGCTGCCGCCGGCCGCCGTCGGCGCGGACGCGCTGGACCGGGCGGCCGCGACCCTGCGCGGGGACCTCGACGGGCGGGCGGGCGGGTTCGGCGGCGCGCCCAAGTTCCCGCCGTCGATGGTGCTGGAGTTCCTGCTGCGCGGCCACGAGCGCACCGGGGCGCCCGAGCCGCTGCACATGGCCCTGCTGACCTGCGAGCGGATGGCCCGCGGCGGCATGTACGACCAGCTCGCCGGCGGGTTCGCGCGCTACAGCGTCGACCCCGGGTGGGTCGTGCCGCACTTCGAGAAGATGCTCTACGACAACGCCCTGCTGCTGCGCGTCTACGCGCACCTGGCCCGGCTGCCGGACGCCGGCGGGCTGCCCGCGCGGGTCGCCGCCGAGACCGCCGGGTTCCTGCTGGGCGACCTGCGCACCGCCGAGGGCGGCTTCGCCTCGGCGCTCGACGCCGACACCGACGGCGTCGAAGGGCTGACGTACGTCTGGACGCCGGCGCAGCTGCGCGAGGTGCTCGGCGAGGCCGACGGCGACTGGGCCGCGTTCCTGTTGACCGTCACCGAGCGGGGCACGTTCGAGCACGGCGCGTCGACGCTGCAGCTGCTCGCCGACCCCGAGGACCCGCAGCGGTGGGAGCGGGTGCGCGCCGCGCTGCTCGCGGCCCGCGCCGCCCGTCCCCAGCCCGCCCGCGACGACAAGGTCGTCACCTCGTGGAACGGGATGGCGATCCTCGCGCTGGCCGAGGCCGGCGCCGCGCTCGGGCGTCCGGAGTGGGTACGGGCCGCCGCCGAGGCCGCCGACCTGCTGCTGCGGCTGCACGTCGTGGACGGGCGGCTGCGGCGCTCGTCGCGGAACGGGGTGGTCGGCGCGGCCGCGGGCGTGCTGGAGGACCACGGCTGCCTGGCCGAGGGCCTGCTCGCGCTGCACCAGGCCACCGGCGAGGGCCGCTGGCTGGCGGCTGCGACCGACCTGCTCGACGTCGCGCTCGCGCACTTCGCCGACCCCGAGCGGCCCGGCGCGTTCTACGACACCGCCGACGACGCCGAGGCGCTGCTGCACCGCCCCCGCGACTTCACCGACAACGCGTCCCCGTGCGGGGCGTCGGCGCTCACGTCCGCGCTGCTCACGGCATCCGTGCTGGTGGAGGAGCCGGCCCGGTACCGGCCGCGGCGGAGGAGTCGCTGCGGTCGATGGGCTCGCTGCTCGACAAGCACCCGCGCTTCGCCGGCCACTGGCTCACGGCGGCCGAGGCGATGGTGCGCGGGCCGCTGCAGGTCGCCGTCGCCGGTGCGGCGGCCGACCCGAACCGGGACGTCCTGCTCGCGCACGCCCGCCGGCTCGCCCCGGGCGGCACGGTGGTCGTCCCCGGTGAGCCGGACGCGCCCGGCGTCCCGCTGCTGGCCGGGCGCCCGCTGGTCGACAGTGGCGCGGCCGCGTACGTCTGCCGGGGGTTCGTCTGCGACCGCCCGGTGACCACGGAGGCCGAGCTGACGGCGAGCCTGGTCCTGCGCCCGTAACCCAGCGACTCGCGCGCACCCAGGCCCCGACTCGCGTGCTCTCAGGCCCCGACTCGCGTGCACTCAGGGCGTGACTCGCGTGCACTCAGGGCGCGACTCGCGGGCGTCCCGGGGTGCCCGGGCCGGGACGGGTCCCGCGAGTCGCGGCCTGGATGTACGCGAGTCGCGCTCTGGATGCGCGCGAGTTGGGGGTTCACCGCGAGCGAAACGCTGTGCGCTACGTGCTTGCTGTGTAATCTCGTAATCACGACAGCAGGCACGTGGAGGTGGCACGAGATGTCCGGACGGATGCACCGAGGCTGGTACGGGCCCGGCGGGCGCGGCCGGGGGCCGGCCGGGCGGGTGGCAGCAGGCCGACCTGCCCGGGGCGGAGGACGCCGCCGCCTGGTTCCACGGGCGGCTGCCCGACGGCTGGTTCGTCACCCCGCCCGACGTCACGGTCGACCGGGAGGAGATCCTCGTCGTCGGGGAGCTGCCGGCGCTGGAGACCGAGTTCGCCGACACCGAGTCCGGCCGCGCCGACCGCGCCGCCGCGCTCACGGGGCGGATCTCCCGGTTCCGGGAGTCCACGCGCGAGGAGCGCATCGAGATCGCCCGCCAGGCCGAGCACCGCTACCAGCGCAAGGTCGCGTGGGGTGCCCGGATCGGCGACACGGTCGAGCTGTTCACCGTCGCGTCGGTGCCGGTGATGACGCGCCTGCGCCAGCCGGAGCGGATCGTGCTCGACACGCTCGTCGACTCGGGCGTCGCCCGTTCCCGGTCGGACGCGCTGGCCTGGGCCGTGCGGCTGGTCGGCCAGCACGCCGACGAGTGGCTCACCGAGCTGCGCGAGGCGATGGCGAAGGTCGACGAGCTGCGGGCGAAGGGCCCGACCGGCGACGGCCCCGGCGACTCCGGCGGCCCCGACGAGAGCGACTAGCGCAGCTCGGCCCCGTAGACCTTCTCGACCCGCAGCCGCATGAGCACGCGGCGGTCGCTCACCATGACCGACCGGTACTCGGCCCAGTCCGGGTGCTCGCCCGCGGCGGAGCGGTAGTAGTCGACGAGGGCCCCGACCTCGGGGCCGTCCGGGTCGGTGCCCGGCCCGACCAGCTCGGCGGTGCCGTCGGCGGTGGCCCACGCCCAGCCGTCGGCCCGCGTGACCTCCAGCGCGGCGCGCGGGTCGCGGCGCAGGTTGACCGTCTTCGCGCGGCCCTCGGTCATCGAGACGTAGATGATCCCGGCGTCCCGGTCGTAGTACGGGGTGACGGGGGAGAGCTGCGGGCGGCCGTCGGCCTTGATGGTGGCGAGCACGCCGAGCCGGGCGTCGGCGATCAGGGCGTGCGGGTCGAACTGCGTGGCGGCGGTCATACCGCGGTCAACCGCGGCCGGTCCGGCCCGCATTCCGTCAGAAGAGGATCAGCCAGATCGCGACGTGGTGGCAGATCGCGGCGACGACCGTGGCCGCGTGGAAGAACTCGTGGTAGCCGAACACCGCAGGCCACGGGTTCGGCCGGCGGGTGGCGTAGAAGACCGCGCCGACCGTGTAGAACAGGCCGCCGGTCAGCACCAGCACGAGCGCGGCCACCCCGCCCCCGACGAGCATCGCCGGGATGACGAACACGGCCACCCACCCGAGCGCGAGGTAGACCGGCACGCCGACCCATGCGGCGCGTGCGGCCAGACCGTCTTGAGCACCACGCCTGCGGCGGCCCCGGACCACACGACGATGAGCACCCAGCGTGCGGTGTCGGCGTCCATGGCGAGCGCGGCGACCGGCGTGTACGTGCCCGCGATGAACAGGAAGATCATCGAGTGGTCGAGCCGGCGCATGACGGCCCGGCTGCGCGCGGTGCGCCAGGTGCGGCGGTGGTAGAGCGCGCTGATGCCGAACAGGCCCAGGATCGTCACGCTGTAGACGGACGTGGCCAGCGCGGCCGTCGCGCCGACCAGCGACGCGGAGATCGCGATGAGCGTGGCGCTCGCCGCGATCGAGACGGTGAACGACCAGAAGTGCAGCCAGCCCCGCATCCGGGGCTTGACCAGCGGCGCAGCGGGAACGGGCGGTTCGATGGTCGCGGTCGGCACGGGTCCGAGGCTACGGCACCCGGTCGCGGACCCAGGTGTACTGCGTGTGAACGCGGCCCCGCCTGCCGTGCTCCTGAAGGGCGACACAGGGGGCGGGCGTACGCTCTCCGGCCGTGAATCTGCGCGACCTGCTGTACTCCGCGTACGAACGCAGGCTGAGCCGTGAACTGAGCAGGTCGCCCGCCCGGCCGCGGCACGTCGCGCTCATGCTCGACGGCAACCGCCGGTGGGCGCGGGACGCCGGCTTCACCGACGTCAACGACGGGCACCGGGCCGGCGCCGCCAAGATCGCGGACCTGCTGGAGTGGTGCGAGGAGGCCGGCGTCGAGATCGTCACGCTGTGGCTGCTCTCGACCGACAACCTCAAGCGCCCCGCCGAGGAGCTCGAACCGCTCCTGGAGATCATCACCGACGTCGTGGACGAGCTGAGCGGGCCCGTCGCGCCGTGGCGGCTGCGGATCGTCGGCGCGCTCGACGTGCTGCCGCGCGAGATGGCCGAGCGGCTCTCGACGGCGGCGGCGCGCACGGTCGGCCGGCCCGGCCTGCAGCTCAACATCGCCGTCGGGTACGGGGGCCGGCAGGAGATCGCCGACGCCGTCCGCAAGCTGCTGCTCAAGCACGCGGAGTACGGCACGACGATCGAGGAGCTGGCCGAGGTGCTCGACGTCGACCACATCGCGGCGCACCTGTACACGTCCGGCCAGCCGGATCCGGACCTGGTGATCCGGACCTCGGGCGAGCAGCGGCTCTCCGGGTTCCTGCTGTGGCAGTCGGCGCACTCGGAGTTCTGGTTCTGCGAGGCGTACTGGCCGGAGTTCCGCCGCGTCGACTTCCTCCGGGCGCTGCGCGACTACGCGGCCCGGCACCGCCGCTACGGCTCCTGAGTGCTTCCTGACAACAGCGCTTCCCGACAACGGTCCGCAGAACGCGGAAATGGCGCCGGACCTGTTGGCCCGGCGCCATTTCTCAGGCGATCCGAAGATCAGGGTTGATCTGCAGATCAGTCCTCGATCGCGGAGACGTCGCCCGCGACCTCGTTGTGGCAGGAGTCGTCCTGCACGTTGCTGCCGTCCGAGTTGGCGGCGTCGGCGTCGCCCAGCAGGCCCAGGCCCAGGCGCCGGACAGGTCGGCGAGGACCTCGACGTCGTTGATCGGCACCTGAACGCCCAGGACGTTCACCGGAACCTGGTTGTCGCAGACGTTGACCGGGATGGCCACGTTGTTGCCGGCGACGTTGATCAGGCCCTCGCTGCTGTCGCCCGCGATCACGTTGGCCTCGCCGCCGTGGTGGCGGTGGCCGTGGTCGTCACCCTTGTCACCGGCGAAGGCGAGCGGGCTCACGGCGAGCAGACCAGCGGCGGCCGCAGCCACGACAATTCCAGCCTTCTTCAGCACAGTTCATCTCCTGTTGAGTGTTCCGGAGTCGACCGGAGCCGATCCCATTCAGAGTCAGCGTCATGACCGGGGAGCCCTCGCTGACTGCGGAAAACCGTAGCGGCCGCGCCCGAGCGGATTCAAATTCCCTGCCACCATCGTGTGAGCCGAATACTCTAGGTTTGGTTACGCCCACTTTCGGGCGGGCCCGGAATACGGGTATCCCGGCCCGTTCCGACCCGCGTTGGACGTTGCGTAGTCGTTTATCACCCGGTTGCAGCCGTATCTTTTCCCGGTCGGGACGCGCTGTGACGGGCCGTTCCCGGCGCGACCCGGGTGGCTCAGCCGTACCGGTCGGTACCGTGCTCCGGTGCGTGCGGCGGAGGCGGTGGGTGACTACGTGGCGCTCGCCCTGCGCCTGGACGCCCTGCTGCCCGGGGCGGCGGCCGTTCCCGCGCGCGGGCCCCCGAGCGGCCTGGCTCGGCGGCGGCGCTCGTCCGCGACGCGGGGCGGCTCGCGGCGGCGCTGCCGGACGCCGGGTCCGCCGCCGGCCGGTTCCTGCGGGCCCAGCTCGGTGCCGTCGAGTGGACCGCGCGGCGGCTCGCCGGCCAGCGCGTCCCGTTCCGGCAGGAGGTCGCAGCGACGTACGGGGTGCGGCCGCGGCCCGGCGCGAGGACGGCTACCGGCGGGCGCACGGCGAGCTGGCCGCGCTGCTGCCCGGCCCCGGCCCGCTCGCCGAGCGGCTGCGCGCGCACCGGGCGGCGGGCGCGGTGCCGCCGGGGCGGCTCCTGCCGGCCGTCCACGCGCTGTCGGCCGCACTGCGCGAGCGGACGCGGGCGCTCGTGCCGCTCCCGGCCGCCGAGCACGTGGCGTACCGCGTGGTCGCCGACGCGCCCTGGACGGCGCTGCACCAGTACCTGGGCGGGTTCCGCTCCCGCGTCACGCTCAACGCGGCGGCCGGCCTCACGGCCGCCCAGCTCGCCCACGTCGTCGCGCACGAGGCCTACCCCGGGCACCACACCGAGCGCTGCGCCGCGACCGATCCGGTGTCGGCGGTGCTGCTGACCTGCAGCCCGCAGGCCACGGTGACCGAGGCGGCCGCCGACCTGGGGCTCGTCGCGCTGGCCGGGCCGCGCTGGGGTGCGTTCGCGGCCGCCGTGCTCGACGGCCTCGTCCCCGCGTTCGACGGCGGGGAGGCCGAGCGGGTGCACGCGGCCCTCGTCCCGCTCGGCCGCGTCCGGCTGGACGCCGCGGCCCTGCGGCACGACGGCGCGCCCGACGCGGAGGTGGCGGCGCACCTGCGCCGCTGGGCACTCCTGGACGGGCCGCGGGCGGCGCGGGCGGTGCGGATGCTGCGGCACCCGCTCTGGCGCGCGTACCCGGCGACGTACGTCGAGGGCGGGGAGCTGCTGCGGCGCTGGTGGGAGGCGGACCCGCGGCCGGCCCGGTTCGCAACGCTCCTCGGCGCACCGCTGATGCCCTCCGACCTGGCGAACCCCGTGGTCGACTCACGACAGACGGTGTCCGTCGGCCGATGAGCGGTAGTCCGTTCTGTTAAATCTCGGTTCGATCACAGAACCGGCCGGCGACTTGCTGTTGACCGCACCCGGGTAACCGCCGGTAGCGTTCTTGGTGGTGGTTCGCACCCGATGCGGACCGCCGCGGGAGGCCCTGGTCGTGGTGTCACTTGCACCCGAGGGGGCCGGCACCCGGCCCTCGCGGGCGCGGGCGGCGGCGAGATCCCAGCCGTCGCGGGCGCTGGCAGGCCGTCCGGCCCACCGGTGACGTGGGCGCGGTGCCGCGCCCACCAGGG
>MKJX01000215.1 GCA_001942415.1 Pseudonocardia sp. CNS-139 | reverse complement strand
ATCGATGGCGCAACCGGTGGCCGGCAACGTCGAGCAGCTCTACCAGGTGCTGCACGAGCAGCTCGTCGCGGCCATGGCCCGGGAGGCCGGGCGGCTCGCCCAGGAGGCCGGCGACCCGGCGGCCGAGAGCGTGCTGCGGGAGCTGCAGGGCATCCTCGACGCGGCGCTGGCCGTCCCGAGCTGGCGGAGCAGGTCCGGTCCGGGCGGCTGACCCGCACGCTCAGCTACTCGGGTCGCCCGAGGCCGACCCGGACGCCGTCCCGACGCCGGTGACCCGGCCGGCGCCGCCACCGGAGCCGGCCGCGCCTCCCGCGCAGCCCGCGCCCGCCGAGGAGGACACCGGCGCCGCCGAACGCGCGCGCGTCGCCCGGCTGCGGGCCGAGCGCGACCGGCGGGAGGAGGCGCTCGCCCGGGCCGAGGACGAGGAGTCGGCGCCCGCGCGAAGCAGGACGCCGACGAGGCCGCGCGCGAGGAGGCCGTCACGGCGCGCGACGAGGCGCGGCGCCGCGCGGCCGACCTGGCCGCCGAGCTCGACGCGGCCCGCGAGCAGGAGCGCACGGCGACGGCCGCGGCGCGGGACGCGGAGGCGGCCGCGAAGGCGTCGGCGCGGGAGGCCGGGGTCGCGGCCACCCGGGCGGCCCGGGCGCGGGCCCGGCTGGAGGAGATCGAGGCGCAGGTGCAGGCCGTCTCCTGAGTGCGCGGTTCACCCGGCCCGGGGGGATGTGTCACGCGGGCGGGCCGAGCGAGGTGGTCCCGTGCCGGAAGACCTCGGCCATGCCGTACACGGTGGCCACCGACATTGACAGCCCCAACCCCGACCCGGGCCTCTCGGTGAACCACCCGGCCGGGAACTTCCTGCACGGCAACGCGGCCGAGACGATCTTCGAGCGGCTGGAGGACCACGGGCGGACCTGGAAGGTGTACGTCGCCGAACCCCAGCGCCTGTCCGCGACCGCCCTCGTCCACTTCCCGCGTGCAGGACCGGCTCGCGACGCACTTCGTGCCCTACGCCGACTTCGAGGCCGACGCCGCCGCCGGGAACCTGCCCGACCTCGCCTTCATCGAGCCGTGCCTGACCGTGGGGCACGCGGCGCCGGCCGGCCGGCACGGCTTCACCTTCGACCGCTCCGGCTACCGGGTCCCGGCCGTCGTCGTGTCGCCGTGGGTGGCCGAAGGCGCGGTCTTCACCGAGGAGCACCGCCACACGTCGCTGATCGCCACGCTGCGGGAGCTGTGGGGTCTCGGCGCGCCGTTCACGGGGCGGGACGCGGCGGCCCGGACGTTCTCCTGCGTCTTCACCCTCGACAGGCCGCGCCACCCGGGCACGTGGCCGTCCCCCGTTGCGCGGCCGGTGCCGCGGTTCACCGCGGCTCCCGGACGACCCCGACGCCGCGCGCGCCGTAGCCGGCGGCCGTCCGGGTCACGGGGTGGGCGGCACCACCCGGGTGGCCAGGCCGGTCAGGCGCAGCACCGTGTGGGCCGGGCGGTCGGGTGGGCTGACCAGCCGCATCTCCTCGTCCGCCGCGGCGAGCTCGTGCAGCAGGTGCACGCCGGCCGAGGCGAGGTGCGTGACGCCGGTGAGGTCCACCGTGAGCCCGCGCCCGGCCGCCAGCACGGCGGAGCGCAGCCGCCCGGCGGTCGCGAGGTCGACGGGCCCGCTCACCCGCAGCTCGCCCTCCCCCGCCTCGACCGAGAGGTCCTCGGGCCCCGCCACCGGCTCGGGTGTGTCGTCGGGCACGGCCGGGCGTTCAACGCGCCGGGTCAGCGTGACCGTGGTGCCCTCCGCGTCGGACCGGACGCCGACGTCGTCGACGAGCTCGCGCATGAGCAGCATCCCGCGCCCGCGCCCGGCCGCGCCGGTGGCCGGGTCGCGCCAGGTGCCGCCGTCGCGCACGGTCACCCGCACCTCCGACGCACGGGTGAGCTGCGCGCGCAGCTCCACCCACCCGTCGGCACCCGGCGGGTAGGCGTGCTCGGCGACGTTCGCGATCGCCTCGCCCGCGGCCTGGGCGACGCACGCGGCGGCGGCGGCCGGCACGCCCGCGTCGTCCAGCCACGCGGCCAGCTCGCGGCGCATCGGGGCGAGTGCCGCCGGCCCGACGGCGAACCGCAGCCGCAGCGGCGCGAGCGGCGCCCGCAGGTGCGCGACCAGCAGCGTCGCGTCGTCGTGGTACCCGGTGCCGGCGGGGACGCTCTCCAGGTAGGCGAGCCGGTCGAGCACCACGGCGGCGATCCGGTCGGCGAGCGCCGAGCCGGCGCCCGCGGGGTCGCGGACCGCGGCGGACGCCACCCGTGCGAACGCGCCCAGGGTGTCCTGGATGCGCCGGCCCGGCCGCTCGACGAGCCCGTCGGTGTGGAGCAGCAGCTCGCCCGGGGTGAGCCGGTCCTCGACGAGCGCCGCGGCGGGGCCGCCGGTGCCCAGCGGCCACCCGGGCTCGGCCGCGACGAACCGTGTGCTCCCGTCGGCCGTCACGACGAGCGGCGCGGGGTGGGCGTGGCTGCCGGCCGTCAGCGCGCCGGTCGCCGGGTCGAGCACGGCGAGGCAGAGCGTCGCGGCCTTCGCCGCCGGGGTGGCGGCGGCGAACCGGTCGAGCCGGGCCAGCACGGTCGCGGGGTCCTCGCCCGCCGCCAGCCCCTCGACGGCGACGGCGCGCAGCTGCCCGCCGGCGGCCGCGGCGGCGGCTCCGGTTCCCGCGGCCTGCCCGACGACCAGCGCGACCCGGCCGTCACTCAGCGGGAGCGCGTCGAACCAGTCGCCGCCCGCGGCCGGCGGGTGCTCAGCCGGCCGGAACCGCACGGCCGTGCGCAGCCGCGACAGCACCGGCACGCCGGACGGGAGCAGCGCGCGCCGCAGCTCGGCGGCGGCGTCCTGCGCGGGCCCGCGCAGCTCGCGGCAGCGCTGCTCGGCGTCGGCGAGGGCCCGGGCCAGCGCGGTCGTGTCGACGACGTGCGCGGCGAGCCCGCGCACCGTGCCGTCGCCGTGGAAGGTGGGCAGCGCCGTCCAGGTGCGGACCACCTCAGTGGTCTCGCCGTCGTCGTCGGTGAGCACGCACCGCTGCTCGGCGCGCCCGGCTCGCCGGCCGCGAACGCCTCGTCCAGCATCACGAGCACCGGCTGCGCGTCCGGGCCGGTGAGCACGTCGCGCAGCGGGGCGCCCAGCAGGTCGGGGCGGTCGTCGACGCTCGCCCGCGCGCCGGCGTGGCCGCGGCGACGCGCAGCTGCGGACCGTCCAGCGCCCACAGCATCGCGGGCACGGCGTCGAAGCAGTCCAGCACGGCGTCCGGCGTCCCGGCCGCTGCGCCACCCGGATCGATCATGGCGCACAGCTTCTCATCCCGATCCCGTCCCGTGATCATGTGCCAGCCGCGTCGCACGTGTCGTCGCGGTGACGCACACTTCCGGGGATGTCTCCGACCGCCGGCGTGCCCGATCTGCCCGATCTGCCGGTGCGCGCGGCGCTCGGCGACGTGGCGGACGCGCTCGCGGCGCACGGCTCGGCGGTGCTCGTCGCACCGCCCGGCACCGGCAAGACCACGCTCGTGCCGCTCGCGCTCGCGGCGGACGGGGCGCGGGTGCTCGTCGCGAGCCGCGCCGGCTGGCCGCCCGTGCGGCGGCGCCCGGATGGCCGCGCTGCTCGGCGAGGAGGTCGGCGGGCGCGTCGGCTACGCGGTGCGCGGCGACTCCCGGACGTCGGCCCGCACCCGCGTCGAGGTGGTGACGTCCGGGCTGCTGCTGCGCCGGCTGGTCGCCGACCCCGAGCTGGCCACGACGGCGACGGTGGTGCTCGACGAGTGCCACGAGCGGCACCTCGACGCGGACCTGCTGCTCACCCTGCTCCTCGACACCCGCGACGCGCGCGACCTGCGCTGCTCGCCACCTCCGCCACCGTCGCGACCGGCCCGCTGGCCGGGCTGCTCGGGGACGCGCCCGTGCTGGAGGTCGCCGGCCGCACGTTCCCCGTCGACGTCCGGCACGTGCCGCCGGCGCGGGGCGAGCGGGTCGAGGGGTGCGTCGCGCGGGCCGTGCGCACCGCGCTCGCCGGCGGCGACGGCGACGTGCTCGCGTTCCTGCCGGGCGTCGCGGAGATCCGGCGGACGCCGCCGCGCTGGAGCAGCACGACGACCTCGACGCCGACGTGCTGCCGCTGCACGGCCGGCTGCCGGCCGTGGACCAGGACCGCGCGCTGCGCCCGGGCGCGCGGCGGCGGGTGGTGCTGGCGACGGCCGTGGCCGAGTCGAGCCTGACCGTCCCGGGCGTGCGCGCGGTCGTGGACGGCGGGCTGGCCCGGGTGCCGCGCACCGACCACCGGCGCGGGCTCGCGGGCCTGGTCACCGTGCGGGTGTCGGCGGCGGTCGCGGCGCAGCGGGCCGGCCGGGCCGGGCGGGAGGCCCCCGGCCGCGTCTACCGGTGCTGGCCCGAGGGCGAGGTGCTGGCCCGCTTCCCGGAGCCGGAGATCCGCACCGCCGACCTCACCCGCCTGGCCCTCGACCTCGCCTGCTGGGGCACTCCCGACGGCCACGGTCTGCGCTGGTGGGACGCCCCGCCGGAGGGGCCGCTGCGGGCCGGGCAGGGTGTGCTGCGGGCGCTCGGTGCGCTGGACGGCCCCGACGACCGGCCAGCCGTGACCGACCGCGGCCGCCGCATGGCCGCGCTGGGCCTGCACCCGCGGCTGGCCCGGGCCCTCCTCGACGGACGGGACGCCGTCGGCGCCCGGGCCGCGGCCGAGGTCGTCGCCCTGCTGGACGACGACACGCTCGCGGCGGGCGTGGACGTCGGCACCGAACTGGGCCGGCTGCGCGCGGGCGCCGCACCCGGCGCGGGTCGATGGCGGGCGGAGGCCCGGCGACTGCAGTCCAGGACGTCGCAGCCCGCCGCGCCTGCTCGCAGCCCGTCGACGGGCTGCGACGAGGACCCGCGGGCTGCGAGGACGGGGGGCGATGCGCTCGTCGTCGCGCTCGCCCACCCCGAGCGCCTCGCGCGGCGGCGGGGCCTCGGGTCGCGGCTCTACCTCATGGCCGGGGGCACGGCCGTGGAGCTGCCGGCCGGCACGCCGCTGGAGGGGCAGGAGTGGCTCGCGGTTGCCGTCGCCGACCGGACGCCGGGCGCGGAGAACGGGCGCGTCCGGCTCGCCGCACCGGCCCCGTCGCGCTCGCCGGGCGGCCGCGCCCGCGCTCCTGACCAGCGCGGACGAGGTGCGCTGGGCCGGTGGGGACGTCGTCGCGCGGCACGTCGAGCGGCTCGGGGCGATCGTGCTGGAGGAGCGCCGCCTCGCACGCCCCGACCCGGGCGCGGTGCGCGCCGCCCTGCTCGACGGCCTGCGCGCCGAGGGCCTCGGCCTGCTGCGCTGGACCGACTCCGCCCGCCGCCTGCGCGACCGCGTCGCGACCCTGCACCGCACGCTCGGCGACCCGTGGCCGGACGTCTCCGACGCGGCCCTGCTCGCCGACCCCGACCGCTGGTGGGCCGGCCCGCTCACCACCGCCCGCTCGCGCGCCGACCTGGCCCGTGCCGACGCCGGCGACGTCCTGCGGGCGGTGCTCGGGTGGCGGGAGGCCGCGCAGCTCGACGAGCTGGCGCCGGAGCGGATCGCGGTGGCGTCCGGGTCGCGGATCGCGGTGGACTACTCCGGCGAGCGGCCCGTGCTGGCCGTGCGGGTGCAGGAGGTCTTCGGCACGACGGGCACGCCGTCGGTGGCGGGCGGGCGGCTGCCCTGGTGCTGCACCTGCTCTCGCCCGCCGGGCGCCCGGCCGCGGTGACGTCCGACCTCGCGACGTTCTGGACGACGGGCTACCCGCAGGTCCGCGCGGAGCTGCGCGGCCGCTACCCCAGGCACTCGTGGCCGGAGGACCCCACCACGGCCGCCCCGACGGCCCGCACCCGCCGCCGGCCTCAGCGGTAGAGCAGCTCCAGTGCCGCCGACATCACGCGGCGCCGGATCCCGCCGAGCAGGCCCTGCTCCGCCAGCGCGGTGCGGGCCGCCTGCCAGCCGCACACCCCGTGCACGCCCCCGCCCGGGTGCGCCGACGCGCTGCCCAGGTAGAGCCCCGCGACCACCGTCTCCGCCCGGCCGAGCCCCGGCACCGGCCGGAACACGAGCTGCTGGAAGAGCTGCGCCGTGCCGCCGTTGACGCCGCCGGCGGGCAGGTCGGCCGGGGTCTGGACGTGCCGCGCGAGCACCCGGTCGCCGAACCCGGGCGCGAGCGCCTCGACGGCCGCGTCGACGCGGTCGGCGAGCACGTGCGCCGAGCGAGAGTCGGTGACGTCGCGCGGCAGGTGGGTGTAGGCCCACGCGCTCTCGGTGCCGGCCGGCGAGCGGGTCGGGTCGGTGGTGGTCATCTGCCCCATCAGCACGAACGGCGATGCGGGCAGCACCCCGGTCTCGACGTCGGCGGCCCAGTGGCTCATGCCGCGCTCGTCCACGCCGAGGTGGACGGTGCCCGCGCCCGCGACGCCCGGCGGCGCCCACGGCACCGGCCCGTCCAGCGCCCAGTTGACCTTGACGACGGGCGTGTCCCAGGTGAACCGGTCGAGGTCGGCGGCCAGCCGCGGGGGCAGCGCGGCGGCCGGGAGCATGTCGCGGTAGAGCGCGGGCGCGGGCACGTCCGCGATCACCGCGCGGCGGGCCCGGACGGTCAGGCCGGTGCCGGAGTGCACGGCGACGGCCCGGCCGCCGCGCACCTCGACCCGCTCGACGGGCTCTCCCGTGCGCAGCTCGGCCCCGGCCGCCCGGGCCCGGGCGGCGAGCGCCGAGGCCAGCTCCCCCGCCCCGCCGACCGGCGCCGGGAAGCCGTACTGCTGGCCGAGCATGGCGAGCATCCACCCGAACACGCCGCTCACCGGCGCGTCCGGCGGGACGTCGGCGTGCGCGGCGTTGCCGGTGAGCAGCAGCCGCGCGGCCTCGGACGTGAACAGCTCGCGCGCCATCCGCCCGGCGGGCAGCGCGAGGAACCGGGCCAGGCGCAGCGCCTCGGCGCCACCGAGCCGGCGCAACAGCTGCGCCGGGCCCCTGACCGGCGGGAACCCGGTGAGGACCGTGCGCAGCACCGCGTCCCCGATCGCGTCCCACTGCGCGCACAGGCGCAGCCACGCGTCGCCGTCGCCGGGCGCGTGCTCGTCGAGGCCGGCCGCGGTGGCGGTGCGGTCGCGGTGCAGCACCGCGGCGGGCGCGTCCGCCCGCACCGGGTACGCGAGCACGGCCGGCGCGTGCGCCCACCGCAGCCCGTGCGCCTCCAGCTCCAGCGACCGCATCACCGGGGACGCCGCGGCGAGCGGGTGGAACGCGCTGAACAGGTCGGCGGTGAAACCCGGGTGCAGCCGCGCCGAGCGGACCGCGCCGCCCAGCGCGTCCTGCGCCTCCAGCAGGCAGACGTCCCACCCGGCGTCGGCCAGCACGGCGGCGGCGACGAGGCCGTGGTGCCCGCCGCCGATCACGACGGCGTCGGCGGTGCGCACGATCATGCGCCCATGGTCCCGCGACCGCGGCTCCCCCGTTTCCCGGCATTTCGGGGACGGCGCCGGCCGGGGAGGATGGGGCGGTGTCGACGGCGGCCGAGCACGCGCTGACGAAGGTGAGCCGGGTCCGGGACGATCCCGACGCCCGGCTGGCCCTGATGTGCCGGCTCTACAACGGCCCGCCCGGCGACCGCACACCCCACCTGCCCTACCGGCGGGCCGCCATCGCGTTCGTCCGCTGGCAGCTGCGCCGCGGCCTGCTGCGCCCGCCGGACGGCCCGCGCCCGGGAAGTCCCTGGTGGCGCGCGGTCAACGAGCGGCTGCTGCGCGACGGGTGGGAGGGCCGCGCGCTGGCCGACGGGCGCGACCCGGCCGGCGCGACCGCGAGCACGGCCGCGACGCTGGACTTCATCCGCGACCCCACGGCGCGCAACTGGTACCGCGCCCACAACGTGAGCATCGTGTCCGCCTACCTGGAGCACCGCGACCTCGCCGAGCGGGAGAGCCGCACCGAGCGGTTCTTCCTCAACCTCGTGCTGCTGCGCGTGCTGTACGCGCACGCGATGGTGTCCGCGCCGCGGCTGGCGCTCGGCCCGCTCGCGCCGCTCGCCCGCGCGCTCGGCGACCCGCGGATGGGCATGACGGGGATCTTCCTGTCGCTCTCCCGGATCCTGCCCGACACCTACCCGCTCGACGACGACGTCGAGCGGTACGTGGCCGTCGAGCACCAGGTGGGCCGGCTGCTCGACGTCGGGGTGATCCAGCCGCGGCTGCAGCAGGTCTACCGCTGGTCGGCCGCGGAGCTGGGCCTGCCGGACCTGTGCGGCCTGCTGGCCGACGGCGTCCCGTGCTACGCCTGGCCCGCGGACGACCGGCGGCCCTGGTACCCGCCGCCCACCACCCTGGCCCGGATCGCGCAGCGGGTGGTGCCGCCGCCGGCCTGACGCTCAGCCGGCGGCCAGCTCCCGCACGACCGCGGCGAACCCGGCGACCAGCGGCGCCGGCGTCCCCTGCGGCCACGCGAGCGCGACGCGCAGCGGCTCGACGTCGCCGATCGGCACCCAGGCGAGGTCGGGCCGGGCGTAGTAGCGCGCCATCGACGAGGGCGCGATGCACACCGCCGCGCCGCCCGCGACCACCTCCAGCATCTCCTCGACGTTGCCGTTGGTCGGTCCCCACCGCGGGCTCGACCCGTCCGGGCGCGGGTTCACCGCCCACCAGTCGACCCACACCCGCGGCGCCCGGTCCGTCCACATCAGCGGGTCGTCGCGGATGTCGAGCACGGAGATCGACGCGCGCCCGGCGAGCGGGTGGGTGAGCGCCAGCCCGGCCACCCGGCCCTCGGTGTGCACGACCTCCGCGTGCAGCCCGGTGAGGTCGTTGGGCAGCCAGACGAACGCGACGTCGGCGAGGCCGTCGCGCAGGGCGTCGGCCTCCTGGCCCCAGTCGAACCGCTTCGGCTCGGCGCGGACGCCCGGGTGCCGGCGGGCGAGCTCGGCCCGGGCCCGGGTGGTCAGCTCCCCCGCCCCGCTCGCGGCGAAGCCACCCGCAGCACACCGGTGCGCCCGAGGCCGTGCCGCTGCGCCACCGCCGTCACCCGGCCGGCCTGGCGCAGCACCTTGCGGGCCTCGGCGACGACGTCCCGGCCGGCCGGTGTGGGCGTGACGCCGCCGCGGTGCCGGTCGAACAGCCGCACGCCCAGCTCGGTCTCCAGCGCCTTGAGGGCGTAGGAGAGCGCGGGCTGGCTGACGTGGAGCCCGGCCGCGGCCCGGCCGACGTGGCCCGCGTCGGCGATCGCGACGAGGTACCGCAGCTGGCGCAGCTCCACACCAGCGATCATAAGGGGCGTTCATGGCAGTGCCGATCTTCGTTGTTCGACGCCGCGGCCCGGAGCTGGGACAACGGAGCCGTGAACACCGACAGCACCTCGCGCGTGTGGTTCGTGACCGGCGCCTCGTCCGGGTTCGGCCGCGCGCTCGCGGAGGCCGCGCTCGCCGACGGCGACACGGTCGTCGCGGCCGCCCGCCGCACCGCGCCCCTCGACGACCTGGTCGCGGCCCACCCCGACCGGGTCCGGGCCGTGGCCCTCGACGTCACCGACACCGCCGCGGTCGGCGAGGCGGTCGCCGAGGCCGTGCTCCGGCACGGCCGGATCGACGTGCTCGTCAACTCCGCCGGGCGGGCACTCGTCGGCGCGGTCGAGGAGACCGGCGACGGCGAGCTGCGCGACCTCATGGACCTGCACTTCTTCGGCCCCGCCGCGCTCATCCGGGCCGTCCTGCCGCACATGCGGCGCCAGGGCGGCGGCGCGGTCGTCAACATCACCAGCATGGGCGGGCGGATGTCGTTCGCGGGCGTCTCGGCGTACTCGGCGACGAAGTTCGCGCTGGAGGGGCTCTCGGAGGCGCTCGCCCCGGAGGTGGCGCCGTTCGGGATCTGCGTGCTCGTGGTCGAGCCCGGCGCGTTCCGGACCAGCCTGCACAGCGGCGCGAGCCGGCAGGAGACCGCCGTCATCCCCGCGTACGACGACGTCGTCGGCCCGGTCCGCAAGGCGCAGGCCGCGTTCGACGGCACCCAGCCCGGCGACCCGGCCAAGGCCGCCGCCGCGATCCTCGCCACCCTCGCCGCGGAGGCGCCGCCGCTGCGGCTGGTGCTGGGCAACGACGCCGTCGACATGATCGGCGACCGGCTCGCCCGTGACGCCGCCGAGCTGCGGGCGTGGGAGGCGACCGCCCGCGACGTGGACATCGACGCGTGACGCCGCTCCTCCTCGCCGGACGGGGAGCCCGGTTCTCCGGTTCCGCCCGCGTCGCGCAGCCCGGCGGCCTACCCTGAGCCTTCGCGACGTCGGGGGAACGGTGATCGATCTGGCTGGTGAGCACTGGCGCACGTCCAGCTACAGCGGACCGACGGGCAACTGCGTCGAGGTGGCCGACCTCCCCGGCGGGCGGCACGCCGTCCGCGACACGAAGGACCGGGGCCGGGCGCTGTGCTTCCGGTCGCGGGAGTGGCGCGCGTTCGTGGCGGGGGTGCGCTCCGGCGAGTTCGACCGGCCCGCCGGTTCCCCCGCCGGTTGCTTCGGCCCCGTACCGTCCGCCCCCGAACGGGTTTCCGGGCCCCCCGAAGACCCAGGGTACGGGCCGGTCCCGGCGCCGGGGGCCGATTCGGCGATCCGCTGACGGTGCCGCCGCCGGACGGGAGGAGGCGCCTCCGGCGGCCCGGCCGGGCGTGGGAGACTCCCGCGCGGGGAGCCGACCCGAGGAGGCGAGGACGGCCGTGCACCCGGCGACCGACCCGGGCACCGGCGCCGCGCGAGCCGCGCCGCCGTCGCTGCTGTACGCGATCAAGCAGGTCGAGCTGGCCGTCCGGGCCCAGCTGGACGAGCTGCTGCGCCCGTCCGGGGTCACCGCGCTCCAGTACACCGCGCTCACGGTGCTGGACCGCCGTACCGGGCTGACCACCGCCGAGCTGGCCCGCAACTCGTTCGTCACACCTCAGGCCATGGGCGACCTGGTCACCGCGCTGGAGCGGCGCGGCCTGATCGAGCGCCACCACGACCCGACCCACGGGCGGCGGCTGCTGATCAGCCTCACCGCCGGCGGCCGCGGCGTGCTCGACGGGGTCGCCGAGCCGGTCCGGCTCCTGGAGGAGCGCATGGTCGCCCGGCTCTCCCCCGACGAGCGCGCCGCGTTCGCCGGCTACCTGAACGTCAGCCGAGCCGCTCTCGCGACCCGGTGACGGCCCCGGTCGGCGCGTCGATCGGGTGCGCGGCGAGGAAGTCCAGGACCGCCGCCGTCGACTCGGCCTCGAACTCCTCGAAGTAGCCGTGCCGCGCGCCCTCGATCAGGTGCACGGTCGCGTCCGGGATGCGCGAGGCGAGCAGCGTGCTGTTCTCCACGACGTTGAGCACGTCGGCGGTGCCGTGGACGCACAGCGTCGGCGCGGTGATCGACGCCAGCCCGTCCCACGCGTCGTGGCCCTGGCTCGCCCGGTAGTGCCGGGCCGCGACGGCCGGGCTGGTGCCGACCCGCCAGTCCGGGCACACGCCGTGGTCCAGCCGCACCCGCATCCACTCCGGGCTGTGCAGGAACTCGTTGAGGTCCCCGTTCGCCGCCAGCCGCGCGTCGACGTGCGCCGGACGCGGCACGCCGTGCCGGTCGCCGGGCGTCGTCGCGCCGAGCACGAGCGCGCCGACCCGGTCCGGGTGGTCGATCGCCACCCACTGCGCGACGCGCCCGCCCATCGAGAAGCCGTAGACGTGCGCCCGCGCGATGCCGAGCGCGTCGAGCACGGCGACGGCGTCGGCGGCGAACCCGCGGGTCGTGTAGCCGTCCTCCGGGATCTCGCTGGCGCCGGTGCCCGGTAGTCGAACACGACCACCCGGTGCCGCCGCGCGAGCCGCTCCCGGACCCGCCCCCACATGAGGTGGCTCGACCCCTGCCCGGGCAGCAGGACCAGCGGGTCGCCCGCGCCGCTCTCCTCGGCGTGCAGCACGGTCCCGTCGGTGGTGCGCACCTTCGTCATCGGCACTCCCTTCGCGCGTCGGTGCGAGCTTTCCCGACGCGGGCCGTTCCGGCAGTGGTCCCGATCACGACGGGCCGCGGGAGCCAGGCATCCCGCCGACGGCTGCGGGGTACTCCGGGCGCATGCTCGCAGACAGGCCACACGGCCGTCGGTTGACCGCGGCCGAGCAGACACGGTTGGACGATCTCGGACGTCGGCTCCGCGCGGACGACCCCTGGCTCGCCGACGCGCTCAGCGACGCGGCGGACAAGGAGCCGGGCCCGCGGGCGCCGGGCTGGGTGCGCCGGCTGGCCGTGGGCGCCGCCGCGGCGCTCAGCACGTTCCTCGTGCTGGTGGCGGCGACGGTCGGCGGCCCGGGCGGCGCCGCGGCGGTCGCGGTGACGCTGCTCCTCGCGACGACCTGCTGGATCCTCGTGCGCCGCCGCCGGACGCGCTGACCGGTCAGATGCCGCGTTCGGCGGGGAGGTCGCCGCGGTCCACGGCGGCCACCAGCGCCGCGTGGTCGGCCTCGGTCTGGTCGGCGTAGCGGCGGGCGAACAGGCACAGCGCGTCGTCGAGGTTGTCGGAACGCCCCACGTACCCGGCGATCATGGACGCCCCGCTGGTGCGCGCGTGGCCCTTGGCGAGCAGGTGCCCGACCACCCCGGCGTAGTCCGTGAGCGCGTCGGCGTCGATCGAGTCGAGCGCGATCGCGCCCTTCATGTTGCGGAACTGGCGCACGTAGTAGTGGTGCTCCCCCACGGTGGTCCAGCCGAGCAGCGGGTCGCTGACGGTCTGCAGCGCCTGCTGGTACTCGACCACCCGCTGCCCTGGTGCTCGTGGTGGGCGTGCTCGCCGTGCACGTAGCGGGCGTACACCGACCGGCGGGCCTGCTTGAGCTGCAGGAACACCACGTCGTCCGCGGACGACCCCTCCAGCAGCGCCACGTAGGCGCGCAGCCCGACGCTCCCGACCCCGACCACCCGGTGCGCGACGTCGAGGATCGTGTAGCCGGCGAGCACCCGGCGCCAGTGCGGGGCCAGCGTGAGGAGGTACTCGTCCAGCGCGGCGCCGATCAGGTCGGCCTCCGCGTCCGGCACGCGGGTGGTGATCGGCGGCTCCTCGACGATCCGCCGCCGCCCCTCCACCTGGTGGGTGAGGCGCGGGGCCGCGCGGTCGCTCGTGCGCTGGCGGGCCCGCCTGGCCGCCCGCTGCACCTCGGCGCGCAGCGGCTTGGGGCTGTCCTGCTCCAGCCGGTCGACGTCGATCCGCTGGTAGGAGCGGGAGAGCAGCGGCTGGTCGGCCAGGTTGCGCACCTCGTCGCGGTAGGACGAGACGCACTCGCGCACCGCGTCGGCGCAGTCGCCCTCGGACGCGCCGTTCTGCCGGCCGGCGACCCAGATGCTCGCGACGAGCCGCCGCAGGTCCCATTCCCAGCAGCCGGGGTGGGCCTCGTCGAAGTCGTTGAGGTCGAAGACGAGATCGCGCTCCGGCGAGGCGTAGAAGCCGAAGTTGCCCAGGTGGGAGTCGCCGCAGACGATCGGCATGATCCCGGTGGCCGGCAGGTGCGCGACGTCGTGCGCCATCACCCCCGCCGACCCGCGCAGGAACCCGTACGGCGACTCGATCATGCGCCCGACGCGGATCGGCACCAGGTCCGGCACGCGGCCCTCGTGGCTCGCGACGACCACGGCGACGGGGTCCGGCCGCTCGGCCGGCGGCGTCCACCCGCCGAGCGCGGACCGGGGCACCCGCTCGCGCAGGCGCGCCCGATCGCGTACCGCTCGGAACGGTCCACGGGGCGTCTCCGCAGCGAGGCGTACGCGGCGCCGTCCGCATCGGCGAGCACGATGTGCGCACCTCCCGGGGGACTCGTCCGGACGTCGCTCGAATCAGCGACTACCCCGCCGCCGCCCCACCACACGGCGTCGACCGTACGCCGCCGGGTGTCACGCCCCCGCGACGCCCACCCCGACCGCGACGGCCACGAGCGCCGCGCCCGTCACGCCGTCGACGGCCCGCCCGTGCGCGGCGAGCGCCCGGCCGCGGGCGCGACCGCGATGACCAGCGCCCACCACAGCGCCGACGCCGCCACGGTCGTCCCGGCGAGCACGAGCACCTGCCCGGCCGCCGGTGCCGACGGCACCACGAACTGCGGGATCAGGCCCAGGAAGAAGAGCAGCGCCTTCGGGTTGAGCAGGTTCCCCGCGAGCCCGTCGGCGAACGGGTGGACGCGCCGCGCCGCCCGCTCCGGGCCGGCCGCGCGGGTGCGGGCGAGCGCCGCCCGCAGCGCCTGCACCCCCAGCAGGCCCAGGTAGAGCGCGCCGGCCACGCGGATCGCCGTGAGCACGTCGGGCCGGGCCGCGAGCAGCGCGGACAGCCCCAGCGCGGCCGCGGCCGTGTGCACGGACAGGCCGGTGAGCACGCCGGCCGCGGCTCGGGCCCCGCGCCGCGGCCCGGCGAGCGCGTGCCGCAGCACCACCGCGAAGTCCGGGCCGGGCGTGCAGAGCACCACCAGCAGCACCCCGACGAACGCGGCCCACCGGTCGAGCGTCACCGGGCCGGCTCCCGGACCGATCCGGGAACGGGGTCGGCCGGCATCGGACGATCGCGGGTGAGCCGGCGCACCGCGTTGCCGGCGCCGGGCGGCGCGGGTGCGCGGATCGCGATCTCACCGGTGCGCGGGGCGGCGGGGTCGAGGACGAGGACACAACGGGGAGGCACTCTCCCCATCCTGTACACCATCCGAGAATCGACAAATCGATCCGGATACTGTCCGACCCATGGCGCGAGACGACTCCCTCGATCCGGTGGACTGGCGAATCCTGCGAGAGCTGCAGGACGACGCCTCCGTCACGAACAAGGAGCTGGCCGAGCGCGTCGGGCTGCCGACGTCGTCCTGTCACGAGCGGGTGCGGCGGCTGCGCGCATCCGGGGTGATCAGCGGGGTGCGGGCGGTGGTCGACCCGGCCGCGCTGGGCCGCGGGCTGCAGGCGTTCGTCGCGGTGCAGCTGCGGCCGCACCGCCGCGAGCTGGTCGAGTCGTTCACCGCGGCCGTACTCGCGCTGCCCGAGGTGCTGGCGTTCTACACCGTGTCCGGGCCGGACGACTTCTTCGTGCACGTCGCCGTGCGCGACAGCGCCGCCCTGCACCGGCTGATCGTGGACCACCTCACCACCCGCCCCGAGGTCGGCCACGCCCAGACGCACCTGATCTTCGACCGGCCGGTGGTCGCACCGGTGCGCCCGATCCCGGTCGAGACACTGCCTGGGGACCGGCGACTCAGACACGGGTGACGCGGCCGGGTGGGGGTGCCGGCACCGCGTCCGGGTGCAGCACCCAGGCCAGCGCCTCCACGCCGTCCACCAGCGCGGGCCGGCCCGGACGACGAGCCCGGCGGAGTCGATCGCGACCAGCCGGGCGGCCGGGAAGCGCCCGCGCACGCCGGCCGCCTGCCCGACGGCAGCCGCGAGCCCGTAGCCGCACGGCGCGACGACCACGGCGTCCGGGGCCAGGGCAGTGATCTCGGCCCACCCCGCGCTCACGCTGCGGCCGCCCTCGCTCGCGCCCACCGGCTCGCCGCCCGCACGCCGCACGAGCTCCGGCACCCAGTGCCCGGCGAGGAACGGCGGGTCGGTCCACTCCAGCACCAGCACCCGCGGCCGGGCCCGCCCGGCCACCGCGGCGGCCACCGCCCCCAGCCGCGCGCGCAGCGCGCCGACCAGCGCGTCCGCCTCCCGCCCGGCGCCGGTCCGGCGGCCGATCTCGGCGATCGCGCCGAGCACGTCGTCGACGGTGTGCGGGTCGACCGAGAGCACGGCCGCCGCGCACCCGATCGCGGCGAGCGCGTCCTCGACGGTGCCGGCCGGGAGCGCGCAGACCCGGCAGAGGTCCTGGGTGAGGATCAGCTCCGGGTCCAGGCACGCGAGCGCGGCCCGGTCCAGCTCGTACATCGGCAGGCCGCGGGCGGCCCGGTCGCGGACGACGGCGTCGATCCCGGCCGGGTCGAGGCCCGGCGGCAGCGCCGTGTCGACGACCACCGCCGCCCGCTCCCGCACGCCCGGCGGCTCGTCGCACTCGAACGTGACGGCGACCAGGTCGCCGGCCCGGCCGAGCGCCCCGACGATCTCCGTGGCCGCCGGCAGCAGCGACGCGATCCGCATCCGCCGAGGGTAGGCCGGTCAGGCCGGGGCCGGCTGCGGCGCGCGCAGCGCCCACAGGACGGCGAGCACCACCGCGGCGGCGGTGGCCGTCCCGGTGATCGTCAGGGCCATCACCACCGCCGTCACCCCGGCGAGCGACACCAGCGGCGGCACCGCGGCGGCGAACGCGAACTGCAGCACGCCGAGCACCGCGGACGCCGAGCCGGCCCGGTCCCCCTGCCCCGCGAGCGCGAGCGCGGTGGCGTTGGGCAGGACCAGCCCGGTGGCCGTGACCAGCGCGAACAGCGGCGGCAGCAGGGCCCACACCGACCGGGTGGCGAGCGCGCCGACCAGCAGCGCGACGGCCGCGGCGACCTGGATCGCCACGCCCGTCGCGAGCAGCGGGCGCGGCCCGGTCCGCCCGACGAGCCACGCGCTCACCCGGCCGGCGACCACGAGACCGAGCGCGTTGGCGGCGAACACGAGCGAGTAGGTCTGCGCGTCGAGCGCGCCGTCGACGGCGTCCGGGCTCTGCAGCACGAAGCTGCCCATCGCGATGTAGGTGAACATGCCGCACATCCCGAGGCCGAGCGCGAGCGCGGGCAGCACGAACGTCCGGTCCCGGACGACGTCGCGCAGCACCCCGGCGACCTCGGCGAGCCCGCCCGTCCGGCGGCGGTCGGCCGGCAGCGTCTCGCCCTGGGTGACGGCCGCGAGCAGCAACAGCCCGCCGAGGAGCGCGAGCACACCGAACACGCCGCGCCAGTCGGTGACGTTCAGCAGCAGCCGCCGAGCACCGGCGCGATCACCGGCGCCGCCCCGCTGACCAGCATGAGCAGCGCGAACACCCGGGCCGCCGCGTCCCCGCCGTAGAGGTCGCGGACCATCGCCCGGGCGATCACCAGCCCGGCCCCGCCCGCCACCCCGGTGAGCAGCCGGAGCACCAGCAGCACCTCGATCGTCGGGGCGAGCGCGCAGAGCAGCGCCGAGAGCGCGAACAGCGCGACCCCGACGAGCAGCGGCCGGCGCCGCCCGACCCGGTCGGTGAACGGCCCGACGAGCAGCTGGCCGAGCGCCAGCCCGATCATGCACGCCGAGAGCGTGAGCTGGGCGAGCACCTCCGGCGCGCAGGTCGGCCGCGAGCTGCGGGAGCGCCGGGAGGTACAGGTCGTGGGCCAGCGGCCCGAACGACGAGAGCCCGCCCAGCGCGAGCACCCTCCCCGGCGGGACGCGGACGGGCGCGGTGGCCGGAGTGGTCGGGGTCACGCGCTATTCCTACGCGGCGGGCCGGCCGGACCGGCCCGGGAGGCGGCGAGGGTCACAGGAAACCTGTCTCGTGCATTGCAGCAAAGCCACCCTCATGCCGCCTCGCTGCGTGGGGGTGGCTTTGCTGCAACCCGGGGGTCAGGCGGGCGGGTGGGCCAGCGCGCGGCCCGTGACCGGGTCGAACACGTGCGCGCGGCGGGCGTCGAGGGAGAGCTCGGCGCGCTCCCCCGCGCGCAGCCGGGTGTCGTTCGGCACCCGCGCGAGCAGGCACGCCCCGTCCGCCTCCCCGGGCAGCACGACCTCGGCCGTGACGAGCGCGGCGCCACCCGGCCGCTCCACCTGCCGGACCAGCACGGGCAGCGTCACCGAGCCGGGGTCGCGCCCGGCCCTGCCTCGCCGACCTCCTCGGGGCGCAGGCCGATCAGCACCCGCTCCGTGCCGGCGAGCCCGGCCGGCGCCGGCCCCCACAGCGGCAGCGTCCGCCCGCTCACCCGGAACCCGGCACCGCCCGCGCCCGTCACGAGCCGGGCGGGCAGCAGGCCGATCCCCGGCCCGCCGACGAACTCGGCGACGAACACGTCCGCCGGGCGCTCGTAGACCCGCCGCGGCCGGTCGACCTGCACGACCTCACCGTCGCGCAGCACCGCGAGCCGGTCGCCGACGGCCATCGCCTCGGCCTGGTCGTGCGTGACGTAGAGGGCGCCGACGCCGGCCCGGTGCACGGCGTCGACCACGGTGCGGCGGGTGCGCAGCCGCTCGGCGGCGTCGAGGTGGGCGAGCGGCTCGTCGAAGAGGAACGCGGCGGGCGTCCGGACGAGGGTGCGGCCGATGCCGGCCATCCCGGCCTCGCCCGCGGAGAGCGTGCGGGGCATCCGCGGCAGCAGCCGGACCAGCCCGAGCAGCCGGCTGCGGGCCACGACCCGGCGCTCGGCCTCCGGTTTCGGCACACCGTGGGCGCCCGCCGAGCGCGCCAGGTTGGCGGCGACGTCGAGGAAGGGGACGAGGGTGGTGGAGCGGAAGACCATCGCGACGTTGCGCGACGGCGTCGGGACGGAGGTGACGTCGCGACCGGCGACGAGCACCCGCCCCGCCCGCACGGCCTGCAGCCCGGCGACCGCCCGCAGCGCGGTGGTCTTCCCGCTCCCGGACGGCCCGACCACCGCGAGCACCTCACCCGGCTCGGCGAGCAGCGTCACGCCGCGCAACACCGGGTGTCCTCGCCGAACGTCACGGTGACGTCCTGCAGACCGGTCGACCGCTCGCCGGGAGCCACGGCCGGACGGTAACGCCCGGCCAGGCCGCTGTCACCTGGGTTCCCGCCCTGTTGCTGCGGCGTCCCGGCTCATGGGAATTGAGTCGGGTCGACTCACGTTGAGCGGGATGTCGGGCCGGAGGCACCGGCCCCCGACCGAGGAGACACCAGATGAGCAACCTCTCCGTGTGGGCCCGGCGCGACCCGTTCGCCCGCGACCCGTTCGCCCAGTTCGACGCCCTGTTCCGCCGGTTCGCCGAGGTCGAGGAGCGCCGGGCGGGCTTCGTGCCCGCGGCCGAGATCGCGCGCGACGGCGACGACGCCGTCGTCCGGCTGGAGCTGCCGGGCCTGGACGCCGAGAAGGACGTCACGGTCGAGATCGAGGGCGGGCGGCTCGTCGTCCGCGGCGAGCGCCGCGACGAGCGCTCCGAGGAGGGCGACGGGCGCACGCTGCGCGAGGTCCGCTACGGCGCGTTCCGCCGCAGCTTCGGCCTGCCGGCGCACGTCACCGCCGACGCCGTCACCGCGTCCTACGACGCCGGCGTCCTGACGGTGCGCGTCAGCGGCGTGCACGCCGGCGACGGCGCGCGGCGCATCCCGGTGACCGCCGGGTCCCCCGCGATCGAGTCCCCCGAGGAGAACACCGCCGCCTGACCGGCGCGGTGAACCACGGCAGCGGCCCTTCCCGATGGGAGGGGCCGCTGTCGTGTCCGGCATGTCGCCTGGGCGTGTCGCGGTATGACTGAACTACCCTGACCGTATGACCGCCCAGCGTGTCACGGTGAGCCTCCCGCCCGACCTCCTGCGGGACGTGCGCGCCGCCGTCGACGGCGGCGCGGCGGAGAGCCTGTCGGCCTTCGTCGCGGCCGCGCTGCGCACCCAGCTCTCCCGGGCGCGTGCGCTGGCCGAGCTGGAGCGCGTGCTCGGCGGCCGCCCGCCGCAGGACGTCCTCGACACCGTCCGCCGCGACCTGGGCCTTCCCGTCGCGTGATCGGGGGGCGCGTCCTCGACGTCTCCGCGATCGTCGCCTTCACCTCCGGCCGCTCGGTGTACGCGGCCGCGCTCGTCTGGACGGCGGTGGAGGAGGGCATCGTGCTCGTGCTGCCGTCCACCGCGGTCGCGATGGCGTGGGCGCAGGTGCCGGAGAAGGACCAGGCGG
Organism: Pseudonocardia sp. CNS-139; assembly: GCA_001942415.1. Lineage (GTDB taxonomy): Bacteria > Actinomycetota > Actinomycetes > Mycobacteriales > Pseudonocardiaceae > Pseudonocardia. The sequence goes on along the minus strand of MKJX01000215.1, from coordinate 17,630 downwards.
TGCTGGAGGTGCTGCTCCAGCTCCCGGTCGCCGTCCCCGACGACCTCACGGCCGCGCGCGCCCGGGCCGTCGGCGAGCACGGCGGCGAGCAGCTGCACGCGCACGCGCTGCTGTGCGCCCGGGAACGCGGCTGGCCGCTCGTCACGGCCGACGCCGGCCGGTACGCGGACGTCGACATGGCGGGTGTGGAGATCGAGCAGCTCCCGTAGGGTCGGGCGTCTCATGACCCGTCCCTCCTCCTCGCGCGTCCGCGCCTTCGGCGACGAGCTGCTCGCCGTCCACGACGATCTCCGCAACCGGCTGCGCGCGCTGCGCAGCGCCCCCAGCCGGGGCCACGGCCTCCGTGAGCACTGCGCGGCATTTTGCCGGGCCCTCACCACGCACCACACCAGCGAGGACGCGTCCGCGTTCCCGCTGCTCGCCGCCGCGGCACCCGAGCTGCGGCCGGTGCTCGCCAAGCTCGCCGAGGACCACGTCCTGGTCGCGAGCCTCCTGACGCAGGTCGAGGAGCTGGTGGCCGCGCTGCCGCCGGAGCCGTCGGACGTCGAGCTGACCCGCTTCGCGCAGAGCATCGACGGGATCGCCGCGATCATGGAGTCGCACTTCACGTTCGAGGAGCGGCGCATCCGCGACGCGCTCGACCGGCTCGACCCCGGCGCGCACACCGGCGAGGAGCTGTTCGGGATCACCCCGGCGCGCTGATCCGCGCGGCGACCGCGTCCAGGACCAGGTCGAGGCCGAACGCGAAGCGGTCCAGCGCGCGACGCAGGGTGTAGGAGCCGGCCTCCGCGTCCGGCACCGCGAAGCCGCCGGCCTGCTCCAGCGCCGCGAGGTGCGGGAAGCGGCCGGCCATGCGCTCGTCCAGCAGCGGGACGAGCCGCTCCCACCACTCGTCGTCGCTGGTCCCGGTGACCCCGAGGGCCTGCTCGGCCTCCACCACCGCGGACGCCGCCCCGCGCACGTACGACTCGACGGCCGCGACGCCCGCACGACGTCGGCCGCGGCGAGCCCGGACCCGCCGAGCAGCCCCAGCGCGGCGTCCTGACGGGCGAGCACGTGCGGGCCGAACACCGTCCGCACCGACGCGACCTGCAGTAACCAGGGGTGCGCCCGGAACGCGGCGAGGTCGGCGCCGGCGAGCTCGCAGAGCCCCGCGCGCCAGCCGGCGTCCGCGGCGGGGAGCGGCTGGCCCGCGGCGACCCGGTCGACCATGAGCTCCAGCAGCTCGGCCTTGCCGGGCACGTACGTGTAGAGCGACGCGGTCCCGACGCCGAGCGCCTGCGCGAGCGCGCGCATCGAGAGGGCCGCCGGGCCGGAGCGGTCGGCCTCGGCGATCGCGGCGTCGACGACAGCGGTCAGGTCCAGCCGCTGCCGCGGGCCGCGCCGCGGGGCCGGCGCCCCGTCCCAGAGCAGCGCGATCGTGCGCGCCGGGTCGCCGCGGCCCGCGTACTCCATCGAAGCTCCTGTCACCAATACTCCGAACACTGTACGGTGTTTCTGTGCCTGCGGAGACCGTGATCCCGTGCCTGCCCTGCCGCCACGTCGACGACGTCCTGCCCTTCTACACCGCGCTCGGCTTCGCGCCGACCTACCGGCAGGAGCGGCCCAGCCCCTACGCCGTCCTCCGCCGCGACGGTATCGAGCTGCACTTCTTCGGCGTGCCGGAGTTCGATCCCGCGCAGTCGATGGGCTGCGTGATCGTGCTGTCGCGGGACACCGCCGCCCTGCACGCGGCGTTCGCGGCGGGGCTGCGGGCCGCGTTCGGGAAGGTGCCGGTGTCCGGGATCCCGCGGATGACGCGGCCGCGGAAGATGCAGGGGACGCGCGGCGGGTTCTCCGTCGTCGACCCGGGCGGGAACTGGCTGCGCGTCTTCCGCGCGAGCGACCCCGGTGACGAGACCGACGACAACGCCGAGGGCGGCCCGCAGGACCGGCCGGGCCCCGCGGAGGGCCGGCTCGGCCACGTGGTCGCGACGGCCGCGCGGCAGGCCGACGCGCGCGGCCACGACGACGCCGGCATCCGGGTGCTGGAGACCGGGCTCGCCCGACACGCCGACGCCCCGCCCGTCCAGCGGGTGCCGGCGCTGGTCTACCTCGCCGAGCTGCGGCTGCGCACCGGCGACCGGACCGGAGCCGCGGCCGCGCTCGCCGAGGTGGACGCCCTGGGTCTCTCCCCCGCCGACCGCACCCGCCTGGCCGCCGACCTGACCACCGCCGCCGAGCTGGCCGCCGACCTCTGACCCCGACTCGCGCGCACTTTTGGCGCGACTCGCGCGCACTTTTCCGGCGACTCGCGGGAGCGGGCGCGCAGCGCCCCGCGAGTCGCGGGCTGAGTGCACGCGAGTCGCTGGATTGGTGTGCGCGAGTCGCTGGATTGGTGTGCGCGAGTTGCTGGGTCTCAACGGGTGAGGCGGTGGAAGCCCTCGATGTGCGCCCGCGTGACGCGCGCGGCCTCCTCAGCGCGCCCGGCCCGCACCGCGTCGAAGATCCGGTGGTGCTCGGCGCGCAGCCGGTCCGCGACCGCCGCCCAGGCCGGGAGCCGGCGCGCGCCCTCCCCGATGTAGCCGCGCACGGCCCCGCGCAGGCTGGTCATCACGACCGTGACCAGCACGTTCCCCGCCAGCCCGACGAGCGCGGCGTGGAACTGCGCGTCGAGGTCGAGGAACCGCTCCCGGTCGAGCGCCGGGTCGTCCATGGCGGTCAGCGCGTGCTGCGCCGCGGCGAGCGCGGCCGCGTCCGGACGGCGGGCGGCCGCCTCCCGCATGCCCCACTCCTCGATCAGCAGCCGCATCCCGACGACGTCCGCGACGGCCACGCCGTTGGTCGCGACGTGCAGCCGCAGGGCCGCGCCGAGCCCGGCGGCCGGGTCGGCGACCAGCACCGCGCCGGCCTCCGGCCCCGACCCGGGCCCGGTGCGCACCACCCCGTGCGCCTCCAGCACGCGGATCGCCTCCCGCACCGACGGCCGCGACACGCCGAGGCGCTCGGCGAGCGCACGTTCCCCCGGGAGCCGGTCGCCGAGCCCGAGACGGCCCGCGGCCAGGTCGTCCTCGATGGCACTCAGCACGAGCTGGTGGGTCCGCTGCGGTCGCACCGCCCGACCCTACCGCTGTGGTCAGACCACAGGGCTAGACTCGCCCGGTGCGGATCGCGCTGTTCGTCACGTGCCTGGCCGACACGCTCTTCCCGGACGTCGGGAAGGCGACGGTGACACTGCTGGAGCGGCTCGGCCACGAGGTCGCCTTCCCGCAGGCCCAGACGTGCTGCGGGCAGATGCACGTCAACACCGGCTACCAGCGGGAGGCGCTGGCGCTGGTGCGCCACCACGTCGAGGTCTTCGAGCCGTACGACGCGGTGGTCGCGCCGTCGGGGTCGTGCGTCGGCTCGGTGCGCCACCAGCACGCGACGGTCGCGCGGGAGGAGGGCGACCCCGCGCTCGCGGAACGGGCCGAGGCCGTCGGCGCCCGGACGTACGAGCTGTCCGAGCTGCTCGTGGACGTGCTGGGCGTCGAGGACGTGGGCGCCTACTTCCCGCACCGCGTGACCTACCACCCGACGTGCCACTCGCTGCGGCTGCTGCGGGTCGGCGACAAGCCGCTGCGGCTGCTGCGCCGGGTCCGCGGGATGACGCTGCTGCCGCTGCCCGAGGCGGATCAGTGCTGCGGGTTCGGCGGGACGTTCGCGCTCAAGAACGCCGACACGTCCACCGCGATGCTCGCCGACAAGATGCGCCACGTGCTGGGCACCGGCGCCGAGGTCGCGACGGCCGGCGACGCGTCGTGCCTCATGCACATCGGCGGCGGCCTCTCCCGGCTGCGCACCGGCACCCGCACCGTCCACCTGGCCGAGATCCTGGCGAGCACCGCGTGAGCACCTCGGCCCCCGGTTGCAGCAAAGCCACCCCCACGCAGCGAGCCGGCATGAGGGTGGCTTTGCTGCAACGCACCAGCCACCACGAGGGAGCCACCCGATGAGCACCTTCCTCGGCGTCCCGGCGCCCCGCGGCGTCGGCCACCTGCGCGGCGAGCAGCCCTTCCCGGCCGCGGCCCGCACCGCCCTCGCCGACGCCAGCTGCGGCGCAACCTCGGCCACGCCACCCGCACGATCCGCGGCAAGCGCGCGGCGGTCGTCGCGGAGCTGCCCGACTGGGAGGAGCTGCGGCGGGCCGGGTCGGCGCTCAAGGCGGCGACGATGGCCCGCCTCGACGAGCACCTCGAACGGCTCGAACGCGAGGTCACCGCGCGCGGCGCCACCGTGCACTGGGCCCGCGACGCGGACGAGGCCAACACGATCGTCACGGACCTGGTGCGGGCCACCGGCGAGACCGAGGTCGTCAAGGTCAAGTCGATGGCCACGCAGGAGATCGGGCTGAACGAGGCGCTGGCGGCCGCGGGCGTCACCGCGCACGAGACGGACCTCGCGGAGCTGATCGTGCAGCTCGGCGGCGACCTGCCCAGCCACATCCTCGTGCCGGCCATCCACCGCAACCGGGCGGAGATCCGCGACATCTTCCTGCGCGAGATGCCCGGCGTCGACCCGGAGCTGACGGCCGAGCCGCGGCGCCTGGCCATGGCCGCGCGCGCCCACCTGCGGGAACGGTTCCTGCGGGCGAAGGTCGCGATCTCCGGCGCCAACTTCGGCGTGGCCGAGACGGGCACGCTGCTCGTCGCGGAGTCGGAGGGCAACGGGCGGATGTGCCTCACGCTGCCGCGGACGCTGGTCACGGTGATGGGCATCGAGAAGGTCGTGCCGACCTGGCGGGACCTGGAGGTGTTCCTGCAGCTCCTGCCCCGGTCGTCCACTGGCGAGCGGATGAACCCGTACACCTCGGCGTGGACGGGTGTGACGCCCGGCGACGGGCCGCAGGAGTTCCACCTCGTGCTGCTCGACAACGGCCGCACCGCCGCGCCGCCGACGAGCTGGGCCGCAGCGCCCTGCACTGCATCAAGTGCTCGGCGTGCCTCAACGTGTGCCCGGTCTACGAGCGCACCGGCGGCCACGCGTACGGCTCGGTGTATCCCGGCCCGATCGGCGCGGTGCTGTCGCCGCAGCTCACGGGGGTGGAGGACAACGCGTCGCTGCCGTACGCGTCGAGCCTCTGCGGGGCCTGCCTCGACGCGTGCCCGGTGCGGATCGACATCCCGTCGCTGCTGGTCCGGCTGCGGACCGAGCACGTGGACGCGCAGCGGGCCCGGCGCGTCCCGAACGCGGAGGCGGTCGCGATGGCGGCGGGGCGCTGGGTGATGCGCGACCCACCCGGTTCGCGGCGCCGAGAAAGGCGGCCCGGGCCGCGCGGCTGCTGGGCCGGTCCCGCGGTCGGATCACGGCGCTGCCGCCACCGCTGTCCGCGTGGACGGCGAGCCGGGACGCGCCGCGCCCGCCGGCCGAGACCTTCCGGGAGTGGTGGGCCCGTGAACGCGCGTGAGGAGGTACTGGCCCGGGTGCGGGCGGCGAACGCCGCGGCCGGCCACCCGGCGCCGCCGGAGGTGCCCCGCACCTACCGCACCGCCGGCGAGCACCCGCCCGGCGCCCCGGCGCTCGTGGAGCTGTTCCGCGATCGGCTCGTCGACTACAAGGCCGCGGTCGTGGACGCGCCGGCCGACGGGGTCGCGGCGGCCGTGAGCCGCGCGCTCGCCGGGATCGCCGGGCCGTGGTCGTGGCGCCCGGGCTGCCCGCGGGCTGGCGCCCCGACGGCGCCGTCGCCGACGACGGGACGCTCTCCCCCGCCGTCCTCGACGCCGCGGGCGCGGTGGTCACCGCGTGCGCCGCGGCCTGCGCGACCACCGGCACGATCGCGCTCGACGGCTCGCCCGACCAGGGTCGCCGGGCGATCACGCTGGTCCCGGACGTGCACGTCTGTGTGGTGCGGACGGCGCAGGTCGTGGAGACGGTGCCCGAGCTGCTCGCCGCGCTCGACCCGCGCCGCCCGACCACGTTCGTCAGCGGCCCGTCCGCCACCAGCGACATCGAGCTGGAGCGGGTGGAAGGCGTGCACGGCCCCCGCACGCTGGTGGTCGTGCTGGTCAGCGGCGCCGGGTGACCCGCAGCTCGTAGAGGTACCGCTTGGTGACCGTGCCGCCGTGGTCGGCGTCGATCAGCCCGGCGAGGCAGCCGAGCAGTCCCTCGCGGCCGTGGTGTAGGTGACGTCCTGCGCATGGCGGCGCCGGACCGCCGGGCCGAAGCGCGGGTCGGCGTCCACCTCGTCGACGACGGCCGGGAGCGCCTCGGCCGGCGCCGGCCGCAGGTCCGGCGGCGTGGCCGGGTCCCAGTGCTCATAGCAGCGCTGGGCCCGGTCGAAGAACGCGACAGTGCCGCCGCGGACGTGCTCGGTGGTGACCGTCGCGAACGCCCCGCCCGGCCGCAGCGCCGCCGCGACCCGGTCGGCTCGGACCCCGCGGTCGAGCCAGTGCCACGACGTGAACGCGACGACGGCGTCGGCGCCGCCCGCGGGCGTCCAGTCCTCGAAGGCCCCGACCACGACCTCGACGGGCAGCCCGGCCAGCTCACGGCGCAGCACCCCGGCGAGCGCCGCCCCCAGCTCGACGCCCAGCACCCGGCTCCCGCCGCGGCCAGCTCGCGGGTGGCCTGCCCGGTGCCCGGCCCGATCTCCACGACGCCGGTGCCGGGGCCGACGCCGGCCAGCTCCCGCAGGTCGGAGAACAGCTCGGCCGGGTAGCCGGGGCGGGCCCGCGCGTACAGCTCGGCGTCCCCGTCGAAGATCGCCCTGAGGGGCTCGGCCGGCACGCCGCGGAGTATCTCCCGCGGGTCGAGATCACGCCGATGAATTCCCGCGCGGCCGCGGAGTCGGTACCCGCATGGACCGCACCGACCCCGGCACCGCCGCCCCGCCCGACCCGCGCCGCTGGTGGGCGCTCACCCTGCTCGGCGCCGCGTTCTTCATGGTCGTCCTCGACTCGACGATCGTGCTCACCGCCGTGCCCTCGATCCAGGCCGACCTCGGGATGCCCGTGGAGGTCGTGCAGTGGGTGCTCACCGGCTACGCGCTGGCGTTCGGCGGGCTCATGCTGCTCGGCGGGCGGATCGCCGACCTGCTGGGCCGCCGCCGCGTCTTCGTCGCCGGGCTCGTGGTCTTCGGGCTGGCGTCGCTGGCCTGCGGGCTGGCCTGGACGCGCCGTGCTGCTCGCGGCCCGGGTCGTGCAGGGCGTCGCGGCCGCCGTGATGGCACCGACCGCGCTCTCGCTGGTGATGACGACGTTCCCGGAGGGCCCGGAACGCAACCGGGCGCTGGCCGTCTGGGGCGGGCTCGGCGGTGTCGGCGCGACGGCCGGGCTGCTCGCCGGCGGGCTGCTCACGACCGGCCTGGGCTGGGAGTGGGTGTTCCTCGTGAACGTGCCGGTCGCGGCGGCGCTGGCCGCGCTGTGCTCGCGTGTCGTCCGGGAGAGCCGGGTGCCCGGCCCGCTGCGGGGCCTGGACGTCGCCGGCGCCGCCACGGTCACCACGGCGCTCGTGCTGCTGGTCCTCGCGCTGGTCACGGCACCGGACGCGGGCTGGGGCACCCCACGCACCGTGGGTCTGCTGGCCGGTGCGGCGGTGCTGCTCGCGGTCTTCGTGGTGGTGGAGGCGCGGGCGGCGCACCCGCTCGTGCCGCTGCGGATCTTCCGCAACCGGACGCTCGTGGGCGGCAACGTCGTGCTGCTCGCCGTCGGCCTCGCGCTCGACGGGATGCTCTTCCCGCTCATGCTCTACACCCAGCAGGTGCTGGGCCACTCCCCGCTGCAGGCCGGCCTGACGACCGCGCTGATGACGGCGACGTCCGTCGGCGGCTCGTTCGCGGGGCAGGCCGCGGTCACCCGGTTCGGCCTGCGGCCGGTCGGCGCCACCGGCGCGCTGCTCGTCGTCGCCGGGAGCTGCTGCTGACCGTCCCGGTGCTGCTGCCGGCCCTGCTGGTGTTCGGGGCCGGCGTCGGCGCCGCGTTCGTCGCCTGCCAGATCGCGGCGCTCACCGGCGTGCGGGAGGACGAGTCGGGGCTCGCGGCGGGCCTGGTCGACACGTCGTTCCACCTCGGCAACGCGTCGGCATCGCGATCTCGACGTCGGTGGCGGTCGCGGTGGCCGCCGCGCTGCGGGCCGCCGACCCGGGCCTCGACCCGGCCGCCGCACTGACCGGCGGGCTGCGCACGGCGTTCGCCGTGGCGGCCGGGACCGCCGCGACCGCCCTGGTCGCGGCGCTCACCCTGCTGCCCGGACGGCGCCGCGACCCCGGCTGAGCGGCCTCAGCCGGCGCGGCGCGCGACCAGCCCGGCGATGCGCTCCTTCGCCGCCGCGTCCAGCGCCGGCGTGGGCATGCGCATCACCGCCGTCCCCACACCGGTCAGCTCCAGCGCGTGCTTGATCGCCGCGATCCCGCCCGCGAACACGGCCTTGACCTCGTCGGCGGCGGCCTGGGCCGTGCGCTCGGCGGCCGCGTCGCCGGCGGCCACGGCGTCGGCCAGCGCCGCGAACGGCTCCGGGAGCACCGAGGCGAGCGCCGCGACCACCCCCGCCCCGCCCGCGCGCGCGACGGCCGGGATCGCCGTGTCCGCGCCGGCCCACAGCACCGCGCCCGGCAGCGCCGCGACCAGGTCGGGGAGCAGGTCGGCGGCCACCCCGCTGAGCTTCGCCCCGGCGAGGCCGGCCGACCGGGCGGACGCGGCGAACTCCGCGGCGTCGGCGGGCACGCCGGTGCGCTCCGGGAAGAGGTAGCCGTACACGGTGGCGCCGTCGGCCGCCTCGGCGACGGCCGCGAAGTGCCGGGTGACGGCGTCGGCGTCGACCCCGAGGTAGAAGGGCGTGATCACGGCGAGCCGGCGCGCGCCCGCCGCGACCGCGTCCCGGGCCAGCGCGACGGCGTCGCGGGTGGCGGCCGCGCCGACGTGCACGACCACCTGCTCCGCCCCGAACGCGTCGAGCGCGATGCCGAGCAGCCGGGACCGCTCGGGAAGGGTCAGCCCCGGGAACTCCCCCGTGGTGCCCGCGAGGAACACCCCGTCGACGCGGCCGGCGAGCCCGGTGAGCAATGCCTTGTTGGCGCCGGCGTCGAGCTCGCCGTCGGCGTCGAGAAGGGTCGGGGTCGCGGCGAGGACGTCAGGGCGGGGGCTGGTGACCATGGCTGGACCTTAAGGTGTCAGAGGAGTGATGTCCCTGTGGCCCGAGCCGCTGAGCAGCGCGAAGGGAACTCCTCGTCATCATCCGGGCACTGCCGTGAAATTCCGCGAAATCCCTGCTACCGGTTGACGAACGGCTCACAGGTTCGCCCCGTCCGATAGCGATCTCCGGTATTTTCCCGGCACCTGCTCTTCCCCGGGGGTGGCGTCATGGCGTGGTGGTCGCGCGAGGGTCGCGGCACCTCGGCGCATATCCGCGAGGACGTGAAAGAGCTGCTCGTCCGGCACTCCGAGGCCGTCGCCCGTTATGCGGCCGGCCGCGTCGAGGACGCATCCCGCTCTTCGAGTCCACCTTCGAGGTCTGCCGGGTCGTGCTCGGTCCCGACCAGCCCGACACGCTCGCGGTCGCCGGCAACCTGGGTGTCGCCTACATGGCGGCCGGGCAGTACCGCGCCGGGCTCGACATGCTCGTCACGAACCTGTCCGACCGCGTGCGCGTCTTCGGCGACGACGACATGCGCACGCTCTCCGCGGCCGACGCGCTGGCCACGGCCTACCGGCTCGCCGGCAAGCTGGACGACGCGATCGCGCTGGCCGGCCGCGTCACGGCCGAACGGCGCCGGATCCTCGGCGCTGCGCACCCGGACACGCTCACGTCCCGGATGGGCATGGCGCTCGCGCGCGCGCCGCGGGCGACGTCGAGTCGGCGCTGACGCTGCTGCGCGCCGCGCTGCACGACTCCGAACAGGAGTACGGCGCCGTCAACGAGTACACGATCGCGCTGCGCGGCAACGTCGGGACGTGTCTCGCCGTGCTCGGCCGCGCCGAGGACGCCGCCGCGGTCTTCGAACGCGCCGCGACCGACTCCGCGGCGCTGCTCGGCCCGCAGCACCCGCAGACCGTCATGTTCATCGAGGACCGCGCCAACGCCGACGACACGGACCGGTTCTCGATCGCCGGCTCCCCCGTCGCCGCCTGACCGCTACGGCGCGCGGCCGCCGCGCAGCGCGGCGAGCAGCTCCTCCTCGACCGCCGCGAACCGCGCCGACGTGATCATCTCGACGGTCCGCGGGCGCGGCAGGTCGACCGCCACCTCGCGCACCACCGACGTCGGGCGCGGCGCCAGCACGACCACCCGGTCGGACAGGAACACCGCCTCCCGGATGTCGTGGGTGATCAGCAGGACCGTCCAGCCGTAGTGGGCGCGCACGCCCTCCAGCCAGGTCTGCATGTCGGTGCGGGTGAGCGAGTCGAGCGCGCCGAACGGCTCGTCGAGCAGCAGCACCGCGCGGTCCTGCACCACCGTGCGCAGCAGCGCGGCCCGCTGCCGCATCCCGCCCGACAGCTCCTGCGGGCGCGCCTTCTCGAACCCGGCCAGCCCGAACGGCGCGAAGAGCGGCCGGGCCCGTTCCCGGGCGGCGCGGCGCGACATGCCCGCGACCTCCAGGCCGAGCGTGGTGTTGTCGAGCACCGTGCGCCACGGGAACAGCAGGTCCCGCTGCGGCATGTAGGCGAACGGGTCGACGCGTCCGGTGGTGTCCTCGCCGTCGACGAGCACGCGGCCCGCGTCCGGCGTCTCCAGGCCGGCGACCACGTCGAACAGCGTCGACTTGCCGCACCCGCTCGGCCCGATCAGCGAGACGAACTCCCCGGGCGCCACGTCGAACGCCACCCCGTCCAGTACCGGGAGACCCGGGAACGCCTTGCGCAGCCCGTCGAGCACGAGCTTGCCCTCACCCATGCCGGACCTCCCGCGGCCGCCACGGCACGACCAGCCGCTCCACCAGGTACGTCAGCGCGAAGAGCGCGACCGACACCAGCGCCGTGACGACCACGGCGGCGAGCACCAGGTCGGTGCGGAACGAGTTGCGCTGGACGCTCATGAAGATGCCCAGCCCGGCCGTCGCGCCGACGTACTCGGCGAAGATCGCGCCCGTGACGGCGTAGGTGATGCCGATGCGCAGCGACGTGAAGAACCGCGGCAGCGCGCCCGGCAGCCGCACGTAGCGGAACTGCTCCCAGCGCGACGCGCCCATGCTGCGCAGCAGGTTGGTGGCCTGCCGGTCGGTCGCCGCGAACCCCTCGACCAGCCCGACCGTCACCGGGAAGAACGTGACCAGCGCGATCACGACGACCTTCGGCAGCAGCCCGAACCCGAACCAGATGATCAGCAGCGGGGCGATCGCGACGATCGGCAGCGTCTGCGAGGCGACGAAGAGCGGCACGAGTGCCCGGCGCAGCCACGGCGAGAAGTCCACCGCGATCGCCAGCGCCCAGCCCAGCACCAGCGACACCGTGAACCCGACGGCCGTGACCTGCAGCGTCGGGACGGTGTTGGCCCAGATCTGGTCGCGGAACGCCCAGCCCTGCTCCACGACCCGCAGCGGCGACGGGAGCACCTGCGGCCGCACGTCCGCCGCCGTGACGTACCACTGCCACGCCACCAGCCCGAGCGCGACGAGCACGAGCGGCGGAGCCAGCCGGCGGAGCGTGCGGATCATGGCGACGGTGCCAAGTAGTCGTTGGTGAACCAGGTGGCGAAGTCCGGCCGCTGGGTGAGCGGCCCGCCGTCCGGGCCGGTCAGCACGCCGGAGTCGAACACCCAGCCGGAGTAGCCCGCCCACTTCTCCAGCGTCTGCGGGCCGACCCGGCCCTGCTCGTCGCGCAGGAACCGCTCGCTCAGCATCTCCTGGCTGCGCGTGACGAGCTCCGGCTCGGTGAAGGCGCCCGGGTTGGCGTCGGAGAGCAGCTGCGCGGCGCGGTCGGGGTCGTCGGCGGCGAGCTGGTAGCCGCGCTGCGCGGCCTGCACGAACCGCGCGGCGGCGTCCGGGTTGGCCGCGAGCCACGGGCTGTTGCCGACGAGCAGGACGTTGTAGGCGTCCGGGAAGCCGTAGTCGGTGTAGGAGAACGTCTTCAGCGGCTGCCCGCGCAGCTGCGCCTCGATGCCCTCCCACGCCACGAACGGCTCGGTGAAGTCGACCTGGCCAGCGTAGAGCGCCTCGTACGCGGCGGTGCCGAGCACGACGGTCTGGAAGTCGCCCGTGCCGCCGGCGTCGCGGATCACCGACCGCATCTTCGGCACCTCGTACGCCGCGCCGAAGCCGCCGTACGTCTTGCCGTCGAGGTCGCGGGGCGAGGTGATGTCGGCCCGGTCCGCGCGCACCGCGATCTGCGTGGCCCAGTGCTGCAGGATCGCCATCACCGAGGTGATGTCGGCGCCGCTCGCCTTCGAGAACGTGAACGAGTCCTGGAACGAGATCCCGAACTCGGCCGCCCCGGACGACACGAGCGTGTCCGGTGACGTGTTGTTGTAGGGCAGGAACTGCACGTCGAGCCCGGCGTCGCGGAACCAGCCCTCCTGCTGCGCGACGAACAGGCCCGTGTGGTTGGTGTTGGGCGTCCAGTCCAGCGCGACGCGGACCGGCTGCCCGCCCCCGCCCGGTGACGTGCCGCCGCCGGCACAGCCGGCGAGCACGAGGAGGAGCGCCGCGCCGAGAACGGCGAGGATGCGGGGCATGCGTACGAGAGTCACTCGTCCTCCCTACGCCGGTGTTAACCGGGTCAGGTTCGAACGGTCGGCGGCCGGTCCTGCCGCCTCTCAGCCTCGGAACGCGGGCTCCCGCGGGTCGGCGTGGAGTTTACGTGATGTCCATGCCCCGGACGAAAAGCGTGGCGTGATCCACGGCGCGAGCGCTCTCTCGTGCGCCGGCCCTGATCGCTCGCGGTGACCTAGAGGTACTGCCCGCCGGAGACCTCGATGTCCTGGGCGGTGATCCAGCGCCCTTCCTCCGACGCCAGGGCGGCGATCACCAGGCCGACGTCGTCGGGCTCGCCGATCCGGCCCAGCGCGAAGGTGCGCGCCAGGTCCGGCTCGATCTCCGGGTGCCGCCCGAGCACGTCGTCCGCGAAGCGGGTGCGGGTGGCGCCGGGCGCCACGGAGTTGACGCGGATGCCGCGGCCGCTCAGCTCCTTGGCCGCGTAGCGCGTGAGGACGGTCACCGCACCCTTCAGCGACGCGTAGACCGACCACCCCGGCCCCGTCACGTTGGCCCGGTTGGCGTTGCTGGTGACGTTGACGACGGCACCTCCGTCGGCGAGCAGCGGCAGCAGCGCCTGCACGAGGAAGTAGGGCCCCTTCCAGAGCACGCGGGTGAGCCGGTCGAACGACTCCTCGGTCGTCTCCCCGATCATCGACATCTCCCCGGAGCCGGCGTTGTTGACGAGCACGTCGAACGTGTCGCGCCCCCAGACGCCCGCCAGAGCCACCGCCAGCGCGTCGCGGAACGCGGGGAAGCCGGACGTGTCGCCGAGGTCCAGGGGCAGCGCCACGGCCGTGCCGCCCGCCTCTCCGATCTCGGCGACCACGTCCTCGGCGCGCTGCCGGTGGGCGCGGTAGGTGACGACAACCCCGACGCCGCGTTCGGCGATCCGGACGGCGGCGCTGCGGCCGATGCCCGAACCGGCGCCGGTGACCACTGCGATCCTCATGGCCTGCTCCTCGTGAAGGGATGGGCGAACGGCGACGAGCGTGTCCGCCCGCCCCTGGCCCGGCCAGTGCCCGGCCCCGCGTACGTCCGGCGAGGCTGCCACCGGCAGGGACAGGCGCGGGGACATCGGCGTGGGGATACTCGGCTCCGTGGAGGAGCGGCGGGCCGAGCTGGGCGAGTTCCTGCGCAGCCGCCGCGCCCGGCTGAAGCCCGAGGACGTGGGCCTGCCGGACTACGGCCGGCAGCGCCGGGTGCCGGGGCTGCGCCGGGAGGAGCTGTCCCTGCTGGCCGGGGTGTCGGTGGCGTACTACACGCGCCTGGAGCAGGGCGAGGGGCGCGGTGTGTCGGCCGAGGTCCTCGACGCGGTCGCCCGGGCGCTGCGGCTCACCGAGTCGGAGCACGCGCACCTCGTGCACCTGGCGAGGCCGAGGGAACGCCGGCGCCCGCCGGTCCCGCGGGCCCAGCGGGCCCATGTCGCGCTGCTGCGCCTGCTCGCCGCGGTCGACGCCGTCCCGGCCTACGTCGTCGGGCGGCGCGCGGAGATCCTGGCCTGGAACCCCGTGGCGGCAGCGCTCTTCGGCGACTGGTCGCTACTGACGGCGCCCGAGCGCAACTGGGCGCGGATGGTCTTCCTGCAGCCCGCGTACCGGGAGCTCTTCGTCGACTGGGAGCAGAAGCAGAGCGACGCCGTGTCCGCGCTGCGCATGGAGGCCGGCCGGTACCCGGACGACCGCGGGCTCTCGGCGCTGGTCGGCGAGCTGTCGGTGCGGAACGCGGACTTCCGGCGGCTGTGGGCCACCCACGACGTCAAGGAGAAGCGGCGCGGCGTCCAGCGCCTGCGCCACCCGCTGGTCGGCGAGCTGACCCTGTCCTACGAGTCGTTCACCCCGCTCGGCGACGCGGGCCAGTCCCTCGTGACCTACCACGCGGAGCCGGCCTCGCCGTCGGCCGACGCGCTGCGCCTGCTCGCGAGCTGGGGCGTCGGGGCGCCGCAGACCTGACTCGGAGCTGACCCGGACGGCGGCTCAGACCGCGCCCAGCACCGGCTCGAACGCCAGCTCCGCCGCCCCGACGAGCTTGGCGTCGCGCCCGAGCGGGCTGGTCGCGATGCGCGTCCCGCCGACCGCCCGGCTCACGAGGCTGTGCGCGTGCACGTACGCCCGCACGTGGTCCACGACGGCGGGTGGGAGGGCGGTGAAGAGGTCGCCGAGCACTACCAGCTCCGGCGCCATCACGTTCACCACGGTGACGAGCCCGACCGCGAGCCACTCCGCGAACTCGTCGAGCGGGCCGGGCAGCGGGGCGGTGGCCAGCGAGCGCAGCTCGGCGACGACCACCCCGCGCGGGGTGTTCTCCGGCAGCCCCAGCGCCCGGCACACCGCGGCCTCGCCGACCTCGGTCTCCCAGCACCCGCGCGACCCGCAGTAACAGGCCGCCCGCCGGGCCGGACGATCAGGTGGCCGATCTCCCCGACGTAACCGCGGGTGCCGCGCAGCGGCCGCCCGCCGGCGATCACGCCCCCGCCGACGCCCCGGTCGGCCGAGATGTAGACGAGGTCGTCGACGCCGCGGGCGTCGTCCCCGCGGACGTGCTCGGCGAGCGCGCCCAGCTCGGCGTCGTTGGCGACCTGCACCGGCATCCGCAGCACGGACCCGAGCCGGGTGCCGAGCGCGACGTCCTGCCAGCCGAGGTTGGGCGCCTCGTGCACGAACCCGTCGTCGCGCCGGACCGCGCCGGGCACCCGACCACCCCCGCCCCGAGCGCGCCGACGGCCAGCTCGTCGGCCAGGAGCTGCGCCGACTCGGCGATGTGGGTGATCACCTCACCGGGCGTGCGGGTCCGGTGGTGCAGGTTCCAGCTGTGCCGGCCGAGCACCTGGCCGCCGATGCCGACCATGGACATCGCGACCTGCTCGACCCGCACGTCCACCGCCAGCACGACGGCGGCGGACGGCTCCGGCAGCACCATCAGGGACGGCCGGCCGGCCCCGTTGCGGCGGGCCGGCACGGCCTCGGTGACGACGCCGGCCTCGGCGAGCCCGTCGACGACCGCCTTGATCGTGCTGCGGTTGAGGCCGAGCTCGGCCGCGAGCGTGGCGCGGGTGCACGGGCCGGCGACGTGCAGGCGGCGCAGGAGGGCGGCGCGGTTGTGCCGCCTTGCCTCGTCGGGGCGGGCCCCGCGGTGGCGGCGGGCGAGACGCCGCCACCGTCACCCCCCAGGTGCTCACCTGCCGGCGACCGCCGACCGCCGCCGGGACAGCACGTCGACGCCCGCCGCGAGCAGCAGCACGATGCCGTTGACGAGGAACACGACGGACGCCGGCTGCCCGAGCAGGCCGAGCCCGTTGTTCACCGTGGCGAGCACCGCACCACCGATCACGGCGTAGGACAGCCGGCCGCGCCCGCCGAAGAGCGACGTGCCGCCGATGACCGCGGCACCCACCGCGAACAGCAGCGTGTTGCCGCCACCGGCGCTCGGCGACACCGAGCCGACCTTCGACGAGTAGACGATCGCGCCGATCGCCGCGAACGCCGACGAGATGACGAACACCGCGGCCCGGATCCGGACCACGTCGATGCCGGCGCGGCGGGCCGCCTCGCGGTTGCCCCCCACGGCGTAGACGTGCCGGCCGAACCGGGTGCGGTCGAGCACGTACGTGCCGGCGACCAGCAGCACGAGCACGATCGGCACCACGTACGGGATGCCGGAGATGTCGGCCGGCCCGGGCGAGCGGTCCAGCGTCAGCAGGTAGGTCGCGACGGCGGCGAGCACCACGACCGCACCGATCTTGAGCAGCACCAGCCCGGTCGGCTGGGCGACGAGCCCGAGCCGGCGCCGGGACGCCTGCCGGGTGAGCGCGACGGCCGCGTAGCCGCCCGCGCCGACCAGGAAGAGCAGCCACGACCCGAGCGTCGACAGGTTGCCGTTCGCGACGGCGTTGATGACCGGGTCGCGCAGGCCGAGCGTGCCGCCGTCGCCGATGAGCTGCAGGATCACGCCCTGCCAGGCGATGAACAGGGCCAGCGTCACGACGAACGAGGGCATCCCGACGCGGGCGACGAGGAAGCCGGTGAGGCAGCCGATGACCACG
Source organism: Pseudonocardia sp. CNS-139 (assembly GCA_001942415.1). Lineage (GTDB taxonomy): Bacteria > Actinomycetota > Actinomycetes > Mycobacteriales > Pseudonocardiaceae > Pseudonocardia. The sequence continues at coordinate 949 of MKJX01000215.1, read as the reverse complement.
CCGACGCAGACCGCGAGCAGCATCTCCAGCCACGGGTTCGGCGGGAAGCCGACGAGCAGGAGCAGCAGCGCGAGCGCCCCGACGACCGCGCCGGCCCAGATCCGCAGCATCACCGCCAGCACGATCGCGACCACGATGACCGCCGCGAACAGCAGGAACACCGGGGTGCCCATCGCGCCGAGCAGGTTGCCGCCCGAGACGAGGTGCAGCGCCATCACGGCCGCGGCGAGCCCGGACGCGGTGCCGGCGCAGGTCGATCTCGCCGGTGAGCAGCACGAACACCAGCCCCATGGCGATGATCGTCTGGCCGGCGCCCTGCTGGAGCAGGTTGGCGAGGTTGAGCAGGCTCGGGAACGTCCCGCCCGAGTCCAGCACCGTGAACAGCACGAAGAGGGCCGCGAGGCCGAGCAGCGCCGGGAGCGTGCCGAGGTCGCCGTTGCGCAGGTTGACCAGGTAGCCGCGGATCGCCTCGCCCGTGGTGCGCGCGGTGGTGTCGATGCCGAAGTCGGCGGCGCGCGACGACGCCGGGGCCGCCCGCTCCGCCGCGGACGCCGGCTGCCGGCCGTTCTCGGTCGTCGTCTGGGTGGCCGGCGCGTCGGTGTCCGCCATCGGGCTCGTCTCCTTCCGGTCCGTCTCCTGCGCCGACTCCGGCATAGAGTCTCGCCCGGCCATCAGACCGTCACGCTTTCGGGTCGCTGCAGGCCGAGCTCACCGGACCGGCCGGACGTGATCAGCTCGACGGCCTGGGTCTGGGTGAGCTCCTTCGTGGGCACTGGGCGACCATCCGGCCCAGGTACAGGGTGGCGATGCGGTCCGACACCTCGAACACGTCGGCCATGTTGTGGCTGATCAGCACGACGGCCAGGCCCTGCTCGGCGAGCGGCGGATCAGGTTGAGCACCTGCCGGGTCTGCGCGACGCCCAGTGCGGCCGTCGGCTCGTCGAGCAGC
>MKJX01000214.1 GCA_001942415.1 Pseudonocardia sp. CNS-139 | reverse complement strand
TCGTCGTTTCCGGCTGAGCCGGACCCGGAACCTGAATCGCGTTCCTCGGCCTCGACCCAGTTCCGGATCGCCGCCGGGTTGACATCCAACACTCGCCGACGTGTCGACGGGCGGCCAGCTTCGACTCGCCGTGATCACGCAGACGGTCTTGGTAGAGGCGGACCGCGCGGGCACGGGTCTCCTCATCGAACTTCCGAGGTGCTCCCACAGCTCCAGTCTCCTTGCTAGATCAGGAGCCTCTCCACCACCCAGGACGGTTCAGGGTGACCGGTCTGGATGGCTGGTCTCAGGTGGGTGGGGCGAGGAGCGCGACGCCGGTGGGGTAGAGCACCCAGAGGGTGATCAGGGCGACCTGCAGCGCCGGGGGTGCTCATCTGGCCACTGGCGCGGCGGGCGTCTTCGTGGTCGTCGGCCAGCAGCTGCTGGTGGAGGCTGTCGGCGCGGGCGAGCAGGGTGTCGATCACGGTGCCGCCGTCGTGGCCGGCGGTGGCGGAGATCGCGGACAGGTCCGACAGCTCGTCGACGCCGGTCTGTTCGCCGAGGCGGCGTAGCCCGTCCCACGGCATGAGGCCGGCGCGTTCGGCGCGGTCGAGCTCCTGGGCGATGCGGCGCATCGCCCACCCGTCGGCCAGCAGCCGCGCGGGGACGGTGAGCGCGGTCGCGACCCCGGCGCCGCCGGCGCGCAGGAGGGAGACCTGTTGCAGGTAGGCGACGATGGCGTGGCGCATCTCGGAGCGCGCCTGGTCGGCGGCCTGCTCGACACGGCGGGTGGCGCCGGTCCAGCCGGCGACCGCGCCGGCGAGGGTGATCCCGCCCGGCACCACGAGCGTGAGGCCGACGTCGAGCAGGGCGAGGATCGCGGCCAGCGCCGGGCCTGCCGCGGCGTAGGCGAGGGTGCTGCCGGCGCGGCCGACCAGGAACCGGTCCCGCCCGATCCCGAGCAGGGCGAGGTCTTCGTCGGGCACCCGCCCGGGCAGCCGCCGCACCACCGCCCGCACCACCACCCGGGCCGCCGCGCGTGGGCCGTGGCCCTCGCCGGGCAGGGGTGCGGGGGTGCGTTCGTCCAGCGCGGCCAGCACGTGCACGAGGTCGGGTCGGGTGCGGCGGAACGCGGCGGCGACCAGAGCCAGCCCGAGCCCGCCGGACAGCCCGGCGCTCAGGGCGAGGATCAGCGTCGGGTTCACCGTGTCACCCCCGGCGTCAACTCCGGTGTCCGGAGTGCATCCGGCGGGGCCGGCGCGGCGTCGTCTCCGGTGCTGGACGGGAGGTCGCGATGCGGGTGGCCGCCCTGCAGGAAGCGGGGTGCGGGGCGGCCGAGCGCGAGCCGGCGCATCCACACCAGCAGCGCGATCGTGGCGGCGAGCAGGACCGCCATCACCACCTGCCCGGCAGGCGTGCGGTAGGCGTCGGCGAAGGTCGGGACGAAGGCGATCATCGCGAGGACCCCGGCCTGGATGAGCAGCAGCATCCGGATCGACTGGCGCGACTCGGCGCGTTCGGCTTCGATCCGTCGTCGCTCTCGGACGTCGCGGGCGACCCCGTCGGCGAGCTGGCGCAGTACGAGCGCGACACCGCTTGACTGCTGGTGTAGCGCCAGCCACAGGGCGGCGGCGATGGTGTCGCGACGCGGTCGTCGACGAGGTCGGCGAACTCGCTCATTGCCTGATCGACCGGGCGGCCCTCCCGCAGCCGCCGAGCGAGCGTGGCCACCGCGGCCGCGATCCGCTCGTCCCCGCGTTCGGCTGCGGTTCCGGCGCTGGTGGTGATGGCCTGGGTGAGACCGACGGTGCCGCCGCCGGCCAGGATGTCGGCCATCCGCCGGCACCACATCTCCAGCGCCTCCAGCCGGTCGATGCGCTCGTGAACCGCGCGGGCCGAGCCGAGAAGCCACGGCGCCCACAGCCCGACCACGCCGACCGCGATCCCGGCGACCGGCCACCCTGACAGCACCCACACCACCAACCCTGCGCCCGCCCACCCGGCGGTCCGCACCCGGCGGGTTGCCCGGTCGGTATCGGGACGGTGCGCCGCCGCGTGGACGCGCGCGCCCACCGGCTCAGCCGCCGGGCGAGCGCCGACGCGCCCGCACAGTCGCCTCCCCGCCCGGGCCGTCCCCGCCCGGAGAGCGGTCCGGGGAGTGGCGGCGGACCGCGGCGATCAACAGGAGCGGTGCGGCGGCAAGTGCCGCGCCCGCCGCCATCGCGATCAGCTGCCCGCTCATGCCGTCCTCCGCGCGGCCCGGCGGGCGCGCGGCGCGGCCCACATATCGACGTCCGGTTCGCGCAGGAAATTCAGCCCGACCCCGGCCTCCTCGAATGCGCTGCGGTGCTGCGGGGCCATCTGGAATCGGCCCCGCGGATCACCCGCCGCTCCCATCTCCGCGCTTGTGCCGGTCGGGGTGGGGGCGAAGATCCGGTTGAGGGCGATGGCGCCGGTCTCGGTGATCCCGGTGACCTCGGCGATCTCGGACACGACTCGGGCGCGGCCGCCGAGTGCGGGATGCTCCAGGTGCCGCAGCTGGATGATGTAGTCGATGCCTTGGGCGGCGAGGCGGGTGACGAACCCGTCGGACCAGCCCTGCCCGGCCGCCTTCAGTGCTGCCGTGACGAGGCGTTCCATCGCCTCGCCGGCGGAGGCGGCGTGCAGGGTGCACATGGAGCCGGGCATGCCGGCGGTCATCGCCTCCAGCATCGGCAGCGCCTCGCCGCCGCGGACCTCCCCGACGATCACCCGGGTGACCGACATGCGCAGGGTCTGGTGCAGCAGGTCGGCGAGCGTCATCTCCCCGGCGCGGCGTCCGGTGGCCGGGTCGATCTCGGTGGAGCCGGGGCGGGCTTCCATCGCGACCAGCAGCGGGTTGGCCTGGCGCAGCAGGTGCAGGTCGAGCTCGAACTCGGTCTCGATCGTCGCCACCCGCTCGCCGGGTGGGATCTCCCGGGCGAGGGCCCGCAGCACGGTCGTCTTGCCGGACCCGGGCGGGCCGGTCACCAGCATGCTGCACCGCGCCCGCACCACCGCCTGCACGAACCGGGCCATGCCGAGGGAGAGCATGCCGGCGTTGAGCAGGTCGGTGAGGGTGACGTCGACGAGGTGGTGGCGGCGGATCGTCACCGTCGGGCGCGGCACGACGTCCCGCATCGCCGCCAACCGGCTCCCGTCGGGCAGGCGCATGTTCAGCGTCGGCTGGGACGGGGAGAACGCCCTCTCCGAGTGGGCGTGGTGGGCGGCGATGTGCTGGATCTGCCGGATCAGGTCCTCGTCGGAGTCGGCGATCGGCTCGGCCGCGATCCGGACGCTGCCATCGCGCATCCGCAGCACCGGCCGCTCGGAGCCGGTGATGTGGATGTCCTCCACGTCGGGCAGGTCCAGCAGGGCCTGCAGCCGGCCCAGCCCCCACAGCTGGGCCTCGACCGCGCGCACCACCGCGTCTTCCTCGGCCGGCGACAGCGGCGGAAGACCGTGGTGGATGCGCTGGCGCGCTTCCGCCTTCAGCGCCTGGACCAGCCAGGTACGAGCGCGCTGGCGCTGATCGCCCTGGGAGAGGCGCTGCCCGCCGGGGCCGTCACCGTTGGGTGGGCCGGTCAGCCGTTCCAGTACCTGCGCGTGCAGCCGCCGCACCAGCTCGTGATCGACCTGCGCTCGGGCCGCCACCTCGGACGCCACCTCGATCGTCACAGCGAACCTCCGAGCCCACCCGGTCGGTCCACGGACCAGCCCTTCGGGACGCCGGCGGGCCCCGCGCTGGCTGAGCCGCCGAGCTCGGCGAGCCGATCGGCGATCTCGCCTGCGGCTCGTTGCAGGGAGCTGTCCCAGAACCCGCCACCGCGCCGTAGCCCCCACCCACTACTGGTGCGCGGCGCGTGGCCGTCGCTCCACACCGCGGCCGTGCCTGGGTCATGTGGAAGCGCGCCGAGCAGCCCGGCGCCGCAGCTCGCGGCGATCTCGTCGGCCCGAAACGGCCTGTCAGGCGCGACGACCAGCAGCCACAGCTGGCCCGCCGGGCCGGTGGGCAGGACTTCCCGCAGCAGCTCGCTGATCCGGGCGGCCGCGCGCACAGCCGGCAGCGTTGATCCGGTGACCAGCACGACGTGGTCGCTGGCCTGCAGCAGCGGCTCGATCCCGGCGCCGGGCTGGAAGCGGCCGCCGTCGCAGAGCAGGTCTGCGTCCCCGATCGCCCGCAACCCCGGCAGCAACTCGGTCCAGGGCAGTGCCTGGGCCTGCCCTGGCGTGGTCACCCCACCCAGCACCAGTGGCGCGTGCTCGCCCGCCCGGTACACCAGCGCCCGCAGCGCGGTCTCGACCGACACGCTCCGCGCCTCACCGGCCAGGCCGATCAGCGTGGCGTCCCGCGGCCACGCCCCTTGCCCGAGCCCCGCGGGGATGTCCCCGCCGGCCGGGTCCGCGTCGATCACCACCGCCGGCCGCGGCTGCGGCCACTCCGCCCCGATCGCCAGCACCGCGGTCGTCACGCCGGGGGAGCCCTTCGCCGACACGAACGTCACCAACATCAGGTCACCGCCCCGGGATCATCCGCGGGAGACGAGCACGAGCAGCGTCTGCTGCTCGGTCGCCGCCCGCGCCAGCAACGGCACCTGCCCGTCGGCCACCAGCAGATCGACCGTCCGCCGGCCGGCCGAGTCTGCGGCGCCGACCTGCAGCACCGTCGCCCGCACCGTCGACCCGGCGTCGTCGGCGCGGATCACCAGAACCTCATCCCGCGGCCGCAACGGCATCGACGGCAGCTGACCGGGCCCGACCGGCATCCCGACCACCGCATTACCCGGCTCCGGGATCAGCTGCCCACGCACGACCTCGGCCGTCACCAACTGCCCGGCCGCAAGGTCCGTGGCGGCAAGTCGGCCCACGACCTGGTCGAGATCCGTCCACGCCACGGTGCTGACGTCCGTGCCCGGCGGCAGCAGCGCCTGCCGCACGTCTGCCGCGGTGATCTCCTGCCCGACGCGACCGGCCGGCGACCGCCACCACCGGGACCCGGGCGTCGGCCTGCTGGACCACCAGCCAGCCACCCAGCATCCCCAACGCCGCCAGCAGTACCCCGGCCACCAGCAGCGGCGAACGCCGCCGACCCGGCCTCGGCCCTCGGCCAACCCCGCCCAGGCTCTGCGCCGCCACCGCTGGTGTCGTCGGCAGGGGGCCGGTGCCCGGCCCATCCGCCGGGAACGCGGGAAACGTCGGGGCGCTCACCGCGTCCCCCCGCCGCCGCTGCCGTCGACGAGGACCTGGACCTCACCGACCACCAGCTCGGCCGCCGACGCCAACAGCAGCGTCTGCTCGCCGGCGACCGGCACTCCGCCGGTCACGCCTTCCCACGTCACCTGCCACACCGCCGTCACCGTGACCGGCCACCAGCCCACCCCGCCCGTGCGCTCCGGTGTCGAGCGCTGTGTGTAGGTGAACCCGCAGTCCGGCGACGGCCCCGACTGGCCCGTCCACGGCGTCCCCGTTCCGGCGCAGCGCACCAGCGCGCCCGGCGGGCCCATCTCCCACTCCACCCCGGACAGCCGGCCCGTTGCCGTGACCGCCGACGCCCCGGCCGCCGCGGTCGCCGACACCGGGCCGGACGCCTCCGGACCGCCCTCGACCCACAGCCACAGCGGGACCCCGACATAGCCCTGCGTGTCCGCCGAGATCCGCGCCGCCGGCGGCTGCAGCTCCAGCGCGCGGATCGCCCGCTGCGCCAACACCGCCGCAGGCACCGGCTCAGCCGCCGGCCCGTCCGGCAACGGAAGGTCGATCTCCGGGTCGAACTGCGGCACCAGCCCCCCGCCGCCACCGCCGATCACCGGAGTGAAAACAACCTCCGTACGGAGGAGGGGCAGCCGGTGGGCTGGTGCGGATGCTGCTTCCCTCCGCGGTGCAGCCTCGCGCGGCGGTCCTTCCGGTCGCAGCGGCCCGCTCGGCCGACCGGGATCGGCCGCCTCGATGAGGCACCGGCCCTGACCGTCGACGACACGACATGGGCCGACGCCGCCTTGCGTGGGAACCAGCGTGAGCACCGTGAGTGTGACCGCACCCCCCGCGGCAGCCAGGCCGGTCAGCACGGTTCGTCCAAGGCCGGTTCGGTTTCATGAACCCGCCAGCGCCCGTCGGGATCAACCCTCAGCTCCGCATGGAAGCGATACCGCTGGACCCGATTCTCGAGGTCGTCGAAGACCTCTCCCGTGGCGTCGGACATGAGTCGCGAGTCACCAAGATCGACGCAATCGACGACCGACACTTGGGCAGATCCGACCTGGGCCACATCGGGTCTGTGGGCCACCGCACCCACCGTGCGCGCCGACAGGCTTATGTAGTTCTCCACGTCAGCGATTACGGCCTCAAGGGCTTGCCCCTGGGCGACGTCCTCGATTACCGCACGCCAATCCTGCGCTCCGGGATCTGCCCGAGCGGCGTCGGCCAGTTCGGTGTACGTCGTGTACGTCGCTAGAGCCGCACTAGCTGCTGAATCTGACGGGTTGGGCGGTTCCACCGCCTGCGTCGCAGAACTTGCCACGGGTGGTGTCGTCGGTGATGGGGCTCCCGGCGCGCCACATGCGGGGAACGCGAGCACGGCGAACGTGGCCGCGCAGAGCGCGGCGTGGCGCGATCGTGTGCGCTGAGACATCGTCATCGTGGCCACCAAGCCATCTCGTCGTAGGTTGCGCCGTCCACGGTGGTCGCGGCTGTTGCCGATTCGTGGTCACCGCGTTGTCATGCGGTGATCGCCATGGCAGCCGCGCGGTGCGTCGTGCGGTCGTGGCCACGGACCTGTGGTCGGCGCTCTTCTGCTGTGCCGTGCGCCGGCGGCCCCTCCGCCGCTGCGGGCGGCGCCGGTGCACAGTGATCTACCAGACCTGGGTCGGGGTTCGTGGGCGTTTGGAGAATTCGCCTGTGCCGAACGGCCGAGCGCACGACGACCGCATGCTGCGTTCCGCTCGTCTCGTGTGGCGTGATCACGACCTGACCACAGCTTGACCACCACCTGTTCACGGTGATCGCTGTCCGTCTCGGCGACAACGTGCACATCGGATCCAAGTCCACGATCTGACCACGCCGCGCCCACACCGACCCTGTTGCGTACGGGCGTCGCGGCTGGCAGTGCGCACGGATCGATCGATTGGCTCAGTCACGCTGGGCGTCCTCACGAGTTCCTGCGGAAGGAGGAGACGGATGACGACATCCCTCGCCGTGGTCCGGGGTGTTCTCGCCGCAGCAGGTGCGCGCCGCCGGCGCGCCGGCATGGGCGTCGGAGGCAAGGCCGTTCGGGTGGCCGAGCGGCAGGCCACGCTGCCGGCCTGCGATGGGGCGGCGCGTGACCGCCGAAACGCCTCCTCGCCCCCGGCGGTGCGCCAACTCGGTCACGCCGCAAGCCGCGCCCTTCCCGCCCTCGATCTGGTCTCACGCGGGCACGCACCCGCGCCCGGACACTCCCTGTTGGGCTCGCGGGGGCAAGAGCCACGCCAGCGAAGCTGGCCGCCCTTGCTGCTTCCAATCGGTTTTTCCCCCGACCAGCAGCCCGCCGTCGTCGATCTGACCCGGACGCCTGCGCTTGCGTTGCACGGCACACGCCAATCTCAGATTGCCCGAGCGATCCTGTTGACGTGCCTCACGACGGCGCAGTGCCAAGACAGCCGGCACGTCGCCGGCGGGCATCGGCCGCGGGCACAGGTCCTGATGACCGCCGTCGACGCCACACAGCTGCTCGGTTCTGGACCAACCCCCCAGTCCCCACCGCGGCCGGCCGGGCTACACGTCGTCGACGACCTCTCCGCCGCGCTCGACTGGCTCGACGAACGCCTCGTCCGCAACCAGGAATCGACCATGCACTACCGCCGACCCAATCACCGTAGGTTGGTCGACGAGAGACCAGACGACGAGCCCGAGTGCGTGCCGCCGGCACCGGTCGTGCTGATCGCGCCAGCGCCTCGAGACGGGAGCGTCGCGGCCGATCGGCTGCACCGCATCCTGGCGGCCGGCCACCGCTGCGGCACCGCCGCCGTGATCACCGGCGACTGGCCGACGCGACCCGGCTCCTCGTCAGCGAGCAGGCCGCCGTCACCGCAGTGTGGGGACTCGGGGGCGTCCCCGAGCGCACCCGCCTATTTGCGCTGTCGGCGCCCGAAGCCCGTGATCGGCTCGCCGCACTCGCCACCACCACGTCACCACCAACCTCTGGCGCAGGCCGCGACGATCCCAACGTTGGAAAGCACGACCGCTGCAAGCCACGCTCACACCCCGCCGGGAACGTGTGCGATCCCGACGGCGACCAGTTCGCTCCGAACACCGCGCCCGACCCCATCGAGTTCGAACCGACCGGCCATGTACCTCGGGTCGCCTCAGCAGCCGCCAACAGGGACCTCCCGCGCGCGAGCCAGCAGCCGGAACTGGCACATGGGGACGCCGAGCCGTCGGTCGGGAGCCAGCGACCCAGCGCCGGCTCGGCCGCTGAGCTTGCTGCACCGGCGAGCACCCCAGTGAGTACTCCGCCGAGGCTTGCGACCATCCCGTCCTCGACCAGCCCCGTGACCCGGCGCGGGGCTTCCTCGATCAGCATCCGTGTCTTCGGCCAGCTCGCCGTCCACGTCGGTGACCACGAAGTCACCCCCGAGCTCGCCGCCGGCTTCGAGAGCTACTCGTCTACCTCGCGCTGCACCCCCGCGGGGCCCGCCGCGACGCGATCGTCCTCGACCTCTGGGGCGACCCCACTGACCCCGAGCGCCCCACCGCCGCCCTCAACACCGCGCTCTCCCGGCTGCGCCGCGTCCTGGCCCGCCACACCACCCGGCCGGTCATCCTCGGACCTGTCGACGACCACTACCGCCTCGCCCCCGGCACCGTCGACTACCACCAGTTCCATGCAGCCGTCGCCCGGCTCACCGCCACCGACAACGCCGAACGCGCGGCCGCTGCCCGCGAGATCGTCACCACCTACACCGCCGAGATCGCCACCGCGCTCGACACCGAATGGATCATCCCGCTCCGCGAACACGCCACCATCCAGGCAATCGACGCCGCCGAAATCGCCGCGCGTAATCACGAAAACACCGACCCTGACCTGGCCATCGCGATCCTCGAACACGCCACGAGCACCTTCGCCCACTACACCGAACACCTCTATCAACACGCCATGCGCATACATCTGACTCAAGGTCAACCCAACGCCGCCGCCCAGATACTCAGTACTCTCGCCACCCGCCTCACGGAAATCGGCGAGCACCCTGGCCCGGACACAACCAACCTCATCAATCCGATGAAGATGGTTCGGTCACCAGCACGGCTGCAATCCGACTCACGAGCTGGCTCGCCTCGATGACAAGTTCGGGGCTCGCGAGAATGCCCCTCGCCGGGGTTCCGGGCGATTGTTGGTGGCGAACCGTGCGGTCCAACGCCACCATCATTGCCGTGACGAGGCACATGGCCTCCTCGAGCAGATCTCGCTCGCGGACGGGAAGGCGTTGCTCTGCCGGGCTCGTTTCGGCGGGCGAGACGAGCTCGGGCGGGGTCTGGGCTGGGTCCGGCGGAGAGGTCGGTGCAGTCACGACCCCTCCATCGGTGCTCGGGTTGCGGAGTAGCGGGTCAATCGCTCCGCGACCGCGTACCAGTCGACCTGCTCCAGGTGGTGGTCAGTGAGCGCATGGCGCAGCCGTGAGATCGTGGAGTCCGGGCCGCCGCCGTGACGAAGCAGGTTGAAGACGATCCGCTGCAGCAGCTGTGGGTTCCGCTTGGCGGCCTCGCGCAGCCGCCTGCTGTGCGCCGGGCTGCGATCGGCCCAATCGGCCACCAGTCTGGTCAACTCGTTCGGCTCCTTGACCGTCATCACGTCGGCCGCCGACGTCGGTGCTCGATGCGTTGGGCGGCGTCGGCGGCGCGGACCATGGCGCAGGGCCAGGGATAGTGCGGGCCCTGGCCGCCGGCCGAGCAGCGCCGGCAGCGCCCGGTGCCGTCGTCGCGGTGTTCTCTAAGCAGCCGAACCGACGTGCCGGGTTGGTTCGCGATGAACTCGGCGAGCACCGCGAGGTCGCGCCGGTTCACGACGGGTCGGGGTAAGCGGCCGCCCACGCGGGCTCGCACAGGTAGCAGCGCGTGCCGGCCGGCACGCACATCGAGACGCTGCAGACCCACTTGCCGCAGCGCGCGGGGTACCAGCCGTGCTCCGAGCGCTCGACGAACACCGCGTCCGGGATCAGGTGCTCCACGCCGTCAGAGGCGGTGACGGAGACGACGTTCAAGTCATGAAGGATGCGACTTGTCGCCACATGATCTCTGACGTGCTCGCGGGCCGGGGCTGCGCCGGCGCCCACCTCGCCGGCCCCGCGGAGTCCGGTCGCGCGTAACGGAACCTGACACGACGATCCACCGGGCCACATGAGAAATTAAACCTCCTTCATCTAAGGTCGCGGTTTCAATATCGCATCAGCCGGAACTCCCATCAATATGGCGGCGCGGTCATCGTGCGGACAACCAACTGTCCGAAACCCGGAGACGTGACTGCTATGTCAACGGGGCGGTTCTGCCGAACGAGATCGGCAACGGACGATAGACCGAGACTCGACGGCGTCGCGCCCGGTTGGGCAATCACATCGAGCCGCTTTCCGGCGATCCCCTACACCAGATGGGTATCGTTGAGCTGTTACCCCAAGATCGGGCCATGCCGTCGACACCGGGCGGCTTCGCGGATCAATCTCTTCCGGGCCCGAGCGATCGAGACCCGGAGCGCAGCGCACACCTCGCGCCCGGCCTGTCACTCCGTGGGCCTTCCAGCCGTGCTCGTCGGCCGGTTCGCCGGTGGCGGGGTTCGGCGGTGCGCGGCAGCTCGTGCCCGATCGAGATGGACGCGTTCACGGCGCCCGTCGGCCGGCAACGGAATACTGCTGACCTACTACGCCCGCGGCAAATAGGCAAAACAGCGGAACAGCTGCGATTGCTAGCAGCGCCCACGCTGGGGTGGTCATTGCAGCTCCGCCCGGGACAGCCTCCTCGGAGGAGCCGCAGCGCGCTCGCTGGCGCTCGTCGCCGCACCGACTCGGACAAGCTCTTGCGCGCAGTTGTGGGTCGCAGTCATGCGGGAGGTCGGGAAAGCCGATGCGCACCAGCTTCCAGCTCCTTGGCGGACGCGGGGAGCGCAGGCGGGGACGCGGTGGTGTAGCCAGCGTGACCGGCCAAGTTCGGCTCGGCGTCGTCACCCGCCGGCTGTGGTGGTTCGCGGTCGCGATGTCGTGGACTTCCAGGCACCAGCCGCGTCCGAGGCTCCCGGCAAGGCTCTCAGGTTGATGTGCTCGCTGCCTGTCGTGCCGATGTGCCAGCACACGTGGAGGTGACGCTGTACGGCATCCGCTGCGGACTGTGCCCGTGTCGTCCGCCGGTGGCTGAGGTGACCAGCTCGTCCCCATGGGCAGACGGTCCACGGCGACGCCTCCGGCGGCCGCTCCGTCGGCGTGGACTCGCGCCTGACGGCGAGCGGTGTGGCCGCCCGCAAGAGCCCTCCCACCACGCGTGCCCCTCTCCGAGGATCCGGCTCTACGTAGTCTCAGACTGATGGTTCGACTCCGGGATGCCTAAACCCGGATTCCGGGTCTAGGGTTACGGTAACGAGGATGTCCGGGTCGAGGAAGGGGGGCTCGCCACCTGCTGCGCCCAACTACTGTCGGTGACGAGGTTCTCGGGGCGGGAGTGCGGCCCGTGGCTCGTGGAGGAGGGTCTGATCAGTGGGCACCACGGCGGTCAGGACGGCGAAGAGGCTGCTGGCTCGGCAAGGAGCTCAAACATGTGATCACGCAGGCTGGGCTGTCGCAGGCAGAGGCTGCTGGACTGATCAGGTGCCGGCCGCAGAAGGTCACGGATGTGATCAACGGTCGAGCGGCGATCAGCTACGGCGACCTGCTCACCCTGGCCCGGGAGCTGAACCTCGATCAGGGGCATACCGATTCGCTGGTGAACCTGCATCAGGACAGCAATAAACGAGGAGCCTGGTCGACCGGCTACAGCCGCGCCTACCACGAGGACTTCCGGTTGATGGTGGATCTGGAGCGCTCCGCCGACCTTCTTCGGTGTTTGGAGAGTGAGATCGTTCCCGATCTGCTCCAGTCCGAGGCTTACATTCGGGCCCTGTTCGCCACGCACGGCTCCGACGGTGATGGCGATGTCGATGTCGATGGTGTCAGCATGGAGGACTGGGTGCAGGCGCGGCTGCAGCGGCAGGATGTGCTGACTCGCGAAGATCCGCTGCAGTACCACGTTGTGCTGTCTGAATCCTGTCTCTGGCGCGAGTACGGTGGCGCGTCGGTGATGCGTGAGCAGCTTGACTATTTGCATAAAATGTCACGACGGAAGGCCGTGCTGCTCCAAGTGCTGCCTTTCAAGGAAAGGGCCAGCGGTACGCAGGTCGCGACGCGCCCCTTCATTCTGATACGAGTGCCCTCGCCCGGCGTGGCCGGCCCACTGGACCTGGGCTATATCCAGGGAGAGAAAGAAATCCGGTACCTCGACGACAAGAAGGCGCTGGATGCATACGAGAAGGCATGGCGACTGCTCACGTCGGCCGCGCTTCCAGCCGAAGATTCTCGTCGTTTCATACGCTACATTCAGGGCCGGAACTACAAGGACAACGCGTAACTGGATCGCGCAGTGGATACAGCGCGATCTCGCCCTGTCACGACTCATACGATTTGGGGGCCCGAAAGAGTATGGACGACTTCCATCCTCGAGAGATCGACACTACGAGGCCCAGTGCTTCGCGGGTGTACGACCTGTATCTCGGCGGCACGCACAACTACCCGGTAGATCGCGCATTCTATGAGAGCGCGGTCCAGATCTGTCCCTTCATACCGGATCTTGCACGGCACAACCGCAGATTCCTGCAGCGTGCCGTCCAGTTCACCGTGAACAGCGGGATCCGACAGTTCATTGATATCGGATCCGGGGTGCCCACCGTCGGCAACGTGCACGAGGTTGCGCACGAGATAGAGCCGGACACACGTGTCGTGTACGTGGATAACGACTCCGAGGCCGTCGTCACGGCGCAAGAAATCCTCGAAGACTCCGCGGTCGCCACTGCGATTCCGGCCGACCTTCGTCAGCCCGACGTTATCCTCGACCACCCCGACACGAAACGGCTCATCAACTTTGACGAGCCTGTGGGACTGCTCATGGTGGCCGTTTTCCATTTCGTCAGCCCGGACGCGAACCCGCACGCGCTGCTGCGCTCATACCTCGACCGGCTCGCACCGGGCAGCTACGTGGCGCTCTCCCACATCACAGTTGATGATGCCACTCCTGTCGCGCGCGAGCAGTTGGAGAACCTCGAACGGGCATATGGCAGCACGTCCAATCCGGCGTATTTGCGGACTCGCTCTGAGTTCACCGCCTTGTTCGATGGTCTGGAGATTGTCGAGCCGGGCGTTGCGTACGTCTCCGACTGGCGCAATGTCCAGCCCGCTGACCCTCATGATCCGGCACGGCCGTGCGGCTACGCCGCTGTCGGCAGACGGCTCTGAGGAGCCTAGCGCCCGCCTAACCGGCGATCAACAGTCAACAAAAGGATAGATATGTCCCTTCCAAACTCAACGTCGCCCGATTTCCAGCGAGACCAGTTCCGCAAGGCCACCCGCAGCGGGCAGAATCCGCAAGCATGTGTGGAGGTCGCCCGGGACAGCGGCTGGGTCGCTATCAGGGACAGCAAGACGCCGTGGAGGTCGAGTGATGACCACCACCTGATCTTCACTGATGCGCAGTTTGACGCGTGGCTTGCCGCCCTGCGCGCCGGCGAGTTCACCGAGCTCGCAGTAACATCCGACACGACCACGCCCGCGGCGTGGGTCGGACTATGCGCGCTGCACACCATCGCGACATGTGACACCACCCCGGACGGTAAACCCTGGAGTGCAGTGGTGCGACGCACAAACCAGCCCGACCAGGCCCTCAACCCAAGTGGCCAACGAGGTCGTCGGCTCTACACAGATCCGGTCGGCACGACGAGTAGCGGCAGCTCCGTGGCTAGCAGAGACGCGCCCTGCTCAACCCGAACGGGGCGACCACCGCGCGAACTCACGCCGCTCGCGTCCGCATGGCATCGTCTCGGCGCGGAGCTACGGTCCCGCCGCGAAGATCGACACTTGTCCCAGGCTCACCTCGGCGATCTCGTCTTCTGCAGCGGGGCGCTCGTCGGCAAGATAGAACTGGCGCACCGTCGCGCCTCGCTCGACACGATCGAGCGGGCTGACGCTGCGCTCGGGGCCGGCGGTGCGTTGAGGAGGTTGTGGCACGCAGCCACCCGCGAGGATGCCAGCAAGCAGACCGGCGCCGAGCGAACGTCCGACAACGCCGAAGAAGCCGAGGAACTCGTCGAGGCCAGCCTGCGGTGGGTCGACGAGGTTGCCGACGCAGTCGGAATCACCTGCGCCATGTGGCAGACCGAAGCCACCGACCGGACGCTGCTGGCGTCGGCCCCTTGGGTACCCGCAGCGTTTGCCGAGCCGCTTCGATCATCACTCGCTCGCACATCCGACACCCTCGGCGACCGCCCCGGCCGCATGATCGGTCAGGCCGCGGTCGACGGCATGTGGTTGATGGCAGAGTCCTTCACCGATGCCGATCATCGCCTCGGCGGCGGCTACGCTCGGTCCACGCTCATCCACTACCTCGACAAGGTGGTTCGACCGAACCTCCTCCACGGCGGGTACACCGAGCGCATCGGCCGCGGCCTGCTCGCTGCTGCCAGCCGTTTGTCCAACCTGTGCGCGTTCATGAGCTTCGATTCCGGCGAGCAGGGGCTCGCCCAGCGATACGGCCTGCAAGCGCTGCGCCTGGTGCACGCCAGCGGCGACCACGCGCTAGCCGGGCATATCCTCGGCGACATGTCGATGCAGGCGCAACATCTCGCGAGGCCGATTCCGCGTTGGCACTCGCCGAAGCTGGCCGCAAGGCCGCGCTCCGCGGCGGCTCGATGCTGACCGCCGCCCGATGCGCGGCGATGCAGGGACGCGCCTACAGCCTGCGCAATGACGCCGGTGGCGCGGCGCGCAGCCGGCTCCTGGCCGAACAACTACTCGACCGCAGCAGCACGGACAACGAGCCGAGCTGGATCCAGTTCTTCACGCCCACCCAACTTGCTGTCGAGTCCCAGTACATCGCCGCCGATCTCGGCCAGCACGAAGAAGTGAAACGACTGGCACCACTCGTCACCCCAGTGAACCCACCTAGGGCCGACGGCATGCAACGGCGACGGGTACTCAGTACGGCCGTCCTTGCGAGCGCCTACCTTCCCCTGGGTGGCGACAGCACCAACCCCGACCGCCATTCCGGTGTCGATGTCGACTATGCCTGTCGGTTGCTCACCGAGGTTCTTCCCGCGCTGCCGTCGCTCACCAGCACACGCGCTCAGACCCGTGTCGATCAGGTTCGCCGCAGCCTTGCCCCATACCGGAGCCGTGCCAGCGTGGTGCAACTCGAAGAGCTGCACTACGACCTTTCCACCGTCTCTGCACCAACCGTATCTGACGATCAGTGAACGACAACGCCACTCCTCTGGAGTGGGTCGCACAAGCATGCCGGACGCATCGACTTGACTCGGCAGGATTGCGCCTGCTCGCGCATTACAGCAACGCTGTCGTGTGGGTGCCAGCTGAGGGTGCGGTTGCGCGTGTCGCGGTCGGTCATCACGATCCCGAGCAGATCCGTCGTTCACAGCTTGTCACCCGATGGTTGGACCAGGAACATGGATTTCCCACAGTTGTGCCGCTCGGCGATTTCGATATCGTGCAGATCACGTCGCAAGTGACTGTGAGCTTTTGGCGATACTACCCGCAGCCGGAAAGCCACCCGGGATTCACCTCGGCGGACCTGAGCCGACTGTTGCGGCGCCTCCATGCGATCCCGGCTCCACCCGTCTCCCTGGCCAAGTTCCGGCCACTCACGTCACTCGTCGACGCGCTCTCCGACGACACCGCCGACGTCCTCAGCAAGGACGACCGACAATGGATCACCGAACAAGTCGCTATAGTCACTCAACGTCTCACAAACCGCGATTGGGACTTAGGTGCCGGACTTGTCCACGGCGATGCCTGGGCAGGCAACCTTCTCGTGTCGCCCCGCGGCGCGGGTCTCGGCGACTGGGACCGCGTTGCCCACGGCCCCCGGGAGATCGACCTCATCCCCACGTGGCACGCTGCGCATCGCTACGGCCGCGGCACCGACTGGATCAACAGGTTCGTCGACATCTACGGCTACGACCTCCGTGATAGCCCGGCCTTCGACGACTTGCTCAGGATGCGGGATCTCGCCCAGCTCCCGGGCCCACTCCGACGTGCTCCGCATTCGCCGCGCCATGCCGCCGCGCTTCGACAGAGACTCGCTGGCCTGCGTGCCGGCAACACCGGCCAATGGATCGCACTCTGACCACGGACGAGAGCTGCCGTCCCTAAACACAGCCTGCGTCGCGCTGGCTGCATCGTCGCCGCGTCGGTCTTAACGGCAACAGTTGCTCCCGGCGCCTCCTTAGCGCGGGGAGCCTGATCGGACGCCTTTACGTAGTGTCGCCTCCACCCGTCTCAGGCACGAGCGGGGCGTATCGGACAACTGACTGTCCGATTACCGCATCTTGAGTCCCCATGGCCTGCGTGCCGTAATAGGGAGCAGCGTTGATCGACGCCAGATGTCGCCGATCAACGGTCGGCAGCGCGTGGGCCGACCTCAACCAGGAGCACTCACGCCGCGCCGCTGATCAGCCCATACCAAGAGGCCATCGTGAGCGACAACCCGAACCCGACCCACCACGACACAGGCGACGACAACACGACCAACTACGGCTCACCCCCGCCCAGCACGGCCGTAGCCGGTACGACGGTGGGCAGCAAGGGCGGTGGATGTCGCAGCCTGCACGAGGAGCTGGTCCCCAGCGTGCGAGCCACCAGGTCGCCGCCACCACCATCTCGAGGCTGCTCCGAGCCCCGCCGGACCGCCGGCCGTGCGGGATGCTTGAGCCCGGCGCGGTGATGGCTGCCCCGTTCCTCAGACTCGTGCCCTTCAATTTCCCTGCCGGAGAGATCGACCCATGACGAGTAGATCGGTGGCACTGGACCGTATTTTCGTATTGGACGGTTTGCCAGAAGCTCCAGACGGCTTGGAGCCGTTGGCGCGGCTCTTGGTGTGCTGGCCGTCCCTCACTGCGATTCTGGTCAACACGCACATCGATGACGGCACCGGCCGATGCGTCGCCTGCGATCTGCGCGGGTTGGCCCGACAACTGTGGCCGTGTTCGATTCACAACCTCGCCGTTCGTGCCCGCGCGTACGAACTAGCCGACTTGCACACCGTCAAGGACGACGGACGCCCGCGCTGACCTGAGGCGCAGGCCCCCTGATTCCGGCCCGGCGCTGTTGCCCCCCAACATTTGCGCCGGGCCGGTTCCACCGACCACTCGAAAGACGGACACCCGACCGAGCAGAGGGGGCGAGTTGTTTCGGACATCCCTCGTGTCCGATTGGCAGCTGTTGTCGCCACCTAGCGCTTCATGCCGTACTGGATCGGAGCTACCCGCTCCCCCGACAGACGAATCTCAGCCTGGAATGGTGCCCTGGTGAACAAACTGCATGACGAGACGGCTCCGCTGCGTGGCGCGATGGTGGAGGAGCTGCGCGCTTTGGGTGGGATCCGCTCCGAGCCGGTCGCCGCAGCGTTCCGGGCGGTGCCGCGGCACCTGTTCGCCCCGGATGCCTCGGTGCAGCTTGCCTATGCGGCGAACGCGACGGTGTGGCCGAAGTTCGACGGCGCGGGTCGGATGACCTCGACGGTGTCGGCCGCGCACATCCAGGCAGTGCAGCTTGAGCAGGCCGACATCCGGCCCGGGATGCGGGTGCTCGAGATCGGCTCGGGTGGCTACAACGCCGCCCTTATGGCCGCCATGGTGGGTGCGGCGGGCGAGGTCACCTCGATCGACATCGACCCCGAGATCGTCGACCGGGCCCGCACCTGCCTGGATGCCGCGGGATACCCACAGGTTCGCACCGTCGTCGCGGACGGTGCCACCGCGGCGCCGGAGCACGGCCCCTACGACCGGATCGTGGTGACTGCGCGCTCGTGGGACATCCCACCCGCGTGGGTCGAGCAGCTCGCACCGGACGGACGGCTCGTCGTGCCGCTGGGGCTGCGGGGTGTGACCCGCACGGTCGCGCTCGACCGCGCCGACGGCGACGGCGACGGCGACGGCGACGGCGACGGCGACGGAGCCTGGCTCACGGGTGCTGATGTTCGGCTGTGCAGCTTCGTGCCGATGCAAGGTGTCGGCGCGCACGAGGACCTGGTCGCTCTTGTCCCGGCCGCGGTCACCGGCGGGGACTACGGTCCGGGTCGGGTGCAACTGCGCACCGACGGCATCTCGCACGCGGACATCACCGCCATGGCGGCCAGGATCGGAGCCGCGATCAACGGGCCGACCCGCCACGACCCGGTGGTCGTGTGGACGGGCGTCGAGTTCGATCACGTCGACGATCTCGATCTGTGGCTGTGCCTGCGACTGCGACCGCGGTCATTCTGACCGCGGACCGGGAGATCACCGACACCGGCCGCCCGACGTCCATCACCCGCGCCGGGGCACCCGCGCTCATCTCGACGGGCGGATTCGCCTACCGCACCAAGCGCCCCGTGCCCGGGACGGACACGTTCGAGACCGGGGTGCTCGCCTGGGGCCGCGACGCCGACGAGCTCGCCGCCCAGTACGCCGAGACCGTCGGCGGCTGGGGCCGCTACCGCGCCGCCGGCGGCACGGGCCCGCAGCTGAAGGTCTACCCGGCTGGCACCGCGATTGACCCGGACACACAGCATCGGGTCGTCAACAAGACCCACACCCGAATCGTCGTCTCATGGCCTGCCGGGGCTCAGCCCGGGCGCTGACCCGGACCACCCCGGACATTCGTCCCGGGGGCGAGGAACGACCAGAAGGAGCCTCATCGTGAGCACGCCCACCATCGAAACCGTCGCGAGCACCAGCGCCATCGATCCCGACGCCGTCGATCCCGACGCCGAGTTCGATCTCGACATCCGGATCTTCGAGTCAGGCGGCGGGCTGGACGAGATCATCCGCATGACCGACGACAACTGCGGCGCCACCTGCCAGAGCGCCTGCACCAGCTGCTAACCCCGCACGGGTAGTCAGCCAGCCCCATCTACTCGGCGCTCCGGCGGCGTGACCGACGTCCACCGCCGGAGCGCCGCTCCATCGAGCATGACGGCCCCCGCATGGGGTAGGAGGCAGGCCATGTACCGGTTCGTCGACGCCGGGATGCTGCGGCTGAGCGCACGTCCGTCCAGCGCGGCACTCACATGCCCCGATCTTGAGCGGGACACTCCCGATGCCGTCAGGGCGCAGTGCCAGTGGCTGCGCGAGGTATGGACTGACATACCGTTCACGGCAGCGGTCGAGGTCGCCAGCCCTGCCCTCGCAGGGCAGGTGCGCGTCCTTCTCGACGCGATCGACCCGCGTCCGCGGTCAATCCGCCGGGCATGCCAGTCGACGCTGCGCTACCTCCTGCGCGCCGACAGCCGGGCGACCCCATTCGGCCTGTTCGCCGGGGTCGCACCGCTGCGGATCGACAACATGGCGACGGTACGACTCGGCGCGGCGCACCGTACGACGGCGCGAATTGAGCACCGGTGGATCGAGGCCGTGATCGGGCTGATGTTGCGCTGTCCCAGCCTCGTCGCCAATGTCGAGGTGGCGCTGGACGGGCGTGCGTACGTCCGCGACGGCCGTCTCGTCTTGACCGGATCCCGTACCGACCTGACTGGGCCCCCGGGTGACCCCGCTGGAGAGGCCGTCGGTGAGGCATCGGTCGCGGAGGTATCGGTCAGGTTGTCCGCGCCGGTCGTCGCGATGCTCCGCCATGCACGCAGACCCATCGTGCTCGGCCGGCTTCATGAACGCCTGGCCGCTGAGTTCCCCGCCGCCAGCGCTGACGCCGTTGCCCGCATGCTGTCTGAGCTGGTCGCCCAAGGTCTCCTCGTCACTGGTCTGGAGCCACCGATGATCAGCACCGACCCGCTGGCTCATGTCGTCGAGACCGCGGACCGCGCCACCGCTGGCCGCGATCCGGCCGCCGCTGCAGTCGTGGCGGAGCTGCGGGCGATCCGGCATCTGCTCGACCGCCACGACGGGGCCGCTGAGGACCCCGAGGGGAGGTGCCGTCGCGAGCTGCGCAGTGCCGCGGTCACCCGCATGCGTCGCCTCGCCACCAGGGACGCGCCGCTCGGTGTGGATCTCCGTATCGACGCCGACGTGTCCGTCCCCGACGCGGTGGCCGCCGAGGCTGCCACTGCGGCTGCCGCGCTGGTGCAGCTCGCCCCGGAACTGGCTGGTCCCGCGGCATGGCGTGACTACCACCAGCGCTTCCTCGAACGCTACGGCATCGGCGCCGTCGTCCCGCTGGCCGAGCTGCTGCACAGCGGGACCGGGCTCGGGTATCCGGCCGGCTACCGCGACACCCGCCTGTCGACCCGGCAGGCGCAGGTCGACGCCCGCTCCCGCTACCGCACCGCGTTTCTGACCCGGATCGCCCAGACGGCGGCGTGGGAGCAGCGGCACGAGGTCGAACTGACCGACGCCGACCTCGACGCCCTGACCGGTGGGGTCAGCTTGCGCCCACAGCCCCACACCGACCTTCGCGTCGAGGTCCACGCCCGGACACGAGCCGCGCTTGACCGGGGCCAGTTCCAGCTCTTCGTGGTCGGCGCCTCACGTGCCGCCGGCACCGTCACGGGTCGCTTTCTTGACCTGCTCGCCCCCGACGAGCGGGCCGGGATCACCGCCGGCCTGTGTGACATGCCGACCGTCACTGACGGCGCCATACGGGTGCAGGTGTCTGGCCCACCCGCGAACCGGTCCGCCGCCACAATCACCCGCGCGATGTCTGTGCTGCCCGACCATCTCACCGTCGGCGGCTTCGCGCCGGTGGGGAACCTGCAGCCCGGCGACCTCGCCATCAGCGCCGACACAGCAGGGCTCTACCTCGTCATCACCGACACTGGGAAACCGGTTGAGCCGACTCTGTTCTCCGCGCTCGAGCTGGTCCACAGCGCCGACCCGACCCTGCGGTTCCTCTGCGAGATCGCCGCCTCGGCCTGCACCCCGTGCCAACCGTTCACGTGGGATCCGGCGCTGCGCGAGCTTCCCCGTCTGCCGCGCGTCCGGTACCGGCGCACCGTTCTCTCGCCTGCCCGCTGGACCGTCCGCTCCACCGACCTGGCCACCGGCAACCTCCCGGACGCCTGGCGGGCATGGCGGGACCGCTGGGCGGTGCCGGACCGAGTGCTGCTGGGTCAGCACGACCGGCGGCTACGCCTGGATCTGAGCGAGCCCGCCCACCTCCGGCTGCTCACCGACACCCTCACCAGGCGCGGCCGCCTCACCCTCCTCGAGGCCCCCGCGCCCGATGCGTTCGGCTGGATCGACGACCGTGCCCACGAGCTGGTCCTCCCGCTGGCCACCACGACCCGATCCCGGCACCCCGCCCGACCTCGCCCAACAGCATCGCTCCACACGATCGCGGGCGGCATGACCTGGCGGCCACGGCATGCGCCCGGGGCGAGCGAGTGGATCGCGCCCGGCTCGCCTGCCGCCCCGATCAACAGCAGGCGGTCCTCACCACCCATCTGCCGCGGCTGCTCACCCAGATCGCTCATCTCGCCTTCGCGGGCCCCGAGGGCACGCTGTCGTGGTGGTTTCTCCGGCTCGTCGAGCCCGAGCACCACCTGCGGCTGCGCCTGCGGCTCGCCGCGCCACATCAGTTCGGCGACGCAGCAGCCTCGCTCGCCGCATGGGCGAACAGGCTCGCCGACGCCGGCCTGCTCGCCAACCTGCAACTGGGCACCTACTGTCCCGAGATCGGCCGTTTCGGCCACGGGCCGGCGATGCAGGCCGCCGAGACGGTGTTCGCGGCGGACTCGGCGGCCGTCCTTGCCCAGCTCGCCATCGCCCCGCCCGACGCCGTCACCGGTACCGATCAGGCGATGACCGCAGCCTCCATGCTCGACCTGGTCGTCGCCTTCAGTCCGACCCCGGATACCGGCCGGCAATGGCTGATCAGCAAGGCACCCCGGACCGTTACGACGCCTGTCGATCGTGATCTACGAGCCCGTGCGATCGATCTCGCCCACCCTGATCACCGGTCGCTCGCGGAACTGCCCGGTGGCGACCGCGTCCTCGCGGCTTGGGATCGCCGCCGCACCGCTCTGTCCGCCTACCGCGCGGTCTTCGTCGACGCCGGGATCGAACCGGAGATCGTGCTCGCGGATCTGCTGCATCTGCACCACGCACGTGTCGCCGGGCCGCAACTGGACCGCGAACGCATCTGCCTGAACCTCGCCCGCGCCGCCGCGGTCAGCCAGAGTGCACGAGCTACACGAGCCGAGCACGCTGCATGACCGCCACGAGGACCCTCACCGACGAGCTCGCCGGAGACCTCGCGGAGCCGGAGGACACGCAGCGCCGCTACCGGCCTCCAGACTGGTGGGCTCAGTCGCTGGCCAGTGGTGCGCTCGGGGTAGCGCTCCTGCACGTCGAACGTGCCCGCACCGGCCGAGGCGGGTGGCGCACCGCCCATTCCTGGCTGGCGTTCGCCGCGGCCGGCCGGGTCGATGGCGGACCCGACTGCCACCTGCACTACGGCGCCCCGGCCCTTGCCTATGTGCTGCTGCACGCACACACCGCCCACCCTGGCACCTACGGCCGCGCCCTCGACGTCCTCGACGCTCAGATCGCTCGCACCACGGCAGCCCGCATCGACGCCGCGCACCGCCGCATCGACGCCGGACGCACACGCGCCCCACGCACACCCACGCTCTGCGAGTTCGACGCCATCCGCGGCCTCACCGGGCTCGGCGCGTACTGGTTGCGCCGCAACGCCGACAGCCCCCACCTGCGGCGCATCCTCGACTACCTCATCCGGCTCACCGAGCCCCTCCCAACCCTGAACCAGCACGAGCTTCCGGGATGGTGGACCCACCTCGCCCCGAACGGACGCCGCACCACCGGGTTCCCCGACGGCCACGCGAACAACGGCCTCTCCCACGGCATCAGCGGCCCCCTCGCCCTCCTTGCGCTCGCCGCCCGCGCCGGTTACCAGCGCCCGGGCACGCCCTCGCGATCCGGCGCATCCTCGACTGGCTCGACGCCCACGAGCGTCGAGACGGCGACCACGTCTGGTGGCCCTACTGGACCACCACTCCCGACTCCAGTCGTCCTCATCCCGATGACGATCGCGCCGGCCGGCCGTCGTGGTGCTACGGCACCCCCGGCATAGCCCGCGCCCAACAGTTGGCCGGCATTGCCCTCGACGATCCCGTTCGCGCCCGCTCTGCCGAGACCGCTCTGCTGAGCGCCATCACCTCGCCCGACCTGCCGGCCCGGCTCGACCACCCGGGACTGTGCCATGGCGTCGCCGGGGCGCTGCTCATCGCGCGCCGCGCCGCCGCCGACAGCGCCTGCCACGATCTCGCCACCGCACTGGTCGAGCAGTCAGAACGGCTGCATCAGCTCGGTGCCGACCCCGCCTGCCGCCCGAAGCATGCAACGGAGCTCGGGCTGCTCGACGGACCCGCCGGAACCGCGCTGGCTCTCGACGACAACTCAGCCTCCGGCGCGGGATGGGACGCATGCTTGCTGACCAGCTGATGACGAGCATGCCTGTCCTCGACAACGAGCACCTCTGGGAACAGACCAACGTCGAGTTCACTGACTGGGCCAGTGCTGCCAACATCGTTGTCCGCGACCTGCGCCCGCTTCTCGACCAGCTGTCTGGAGACTGGTGGTACATCCGCAAGTATCCGCACTGGCGCCTCCGCTACCACGCCAGCGACGACACCGACCGCTCGTCTCGTGCTCAGCTTCGCGCAGCGCTAGACGATCTCGCCCGCAGCGATGTGCTGCGCGCGTGGCATTCGGCGATCTACGAACCGGAGATCCGCGCCTTCGGCGGGCCCGCCGGCATGCAGGTCGCGCACGACCTGTTCTGCCGCGATAGCCGCACCACCCTCGACCTGCTCACACGCACCGCCGATCCGGGGTCGCCGCTGGGCACATCGAGCTGAGCCTGCTCGCGATCTCCCGGATGCTGCGCGCCGCAGGGCTCGACTGGTACGAACAAGCCGACGTCTGGGCCGCAGTCGCCGACTCCCGCCGCAGCCCCGACACGACCAGCCGCGCCGTTGGAGCGGATGTCCCGGCCGCGGTTCGCCGTCTGCTGACGCTGGACACCGGCCCCGACACCGCGCTCGTCGCCAACGGGCCCCTCGGCGCACACCGCGCCTGGCTGGACGCGTTCGACAACGCCGGCTCTCAACTCGGGGCGCTCGCCCGTATCGGGCACCTCACCCGCGGGCTACGCGCCGTTGTGGCCCACCACATCATCTTCCATTGGAATCGGCTCGCCCTCCCCAGCAGCGACCAACACACCCTTGCCGCACTCGCCCGCGACGCCCTGCTCCCCGCCGACATCCGATCCGGCAAGGACCCGCGGTGAGGACCCCGACCGGGGCGGCGTCTCAACTCCTCGAACAGGTCGCCCGCCGGTTCCCGCTCATCCCGCGTGACCGGCCCACACTGCCACCGCTGGCACAGCAGCTCGCGGACATCGCAGCCCTCGCCCGCACCCCACTCGATCACCCCGACGCCGCTGTCCGGATCGCCGCCGCCCACAACAAGGCTGCACTGGTGGCCAGCAACGGCGGCCATGACGATCTCGCCCGAGCCCTGTGCTGGCAACACCACCACCGCTACGCCGACCGGCAGCCCTGGACAGCAGTCCTGGCACGTCGTGCCCTCGAACCCGTGGTCAACCTCGCCCGCCTGCACATCCGCGCCGGCCACCCAGACATCGCCGTCGAGGCGCTCGGGTCGCTGCTGTCGGCCGTCAGCCAGGGCGGAATCACCAAGATCGACGGGTACCCGATCGACCTGGGCAACACGATCGCCACTCCTGACGATCGTGCCGAGATCCGCCGTTGGATCTGGACAGTCACCCTCGCCGAAGGAGTCCGTGCATTCGCCCGGGTCGGCCGCTGGAACGACGCCCTCGCCCACGCCCGCTACCACCGCGGCATCGGCGCCACACTGCTCGACGGTCGCCAAATCGCCATCATCGCCCACGGCCTGCGCGGCGACCACGCCCACGCCACCACGATGCTCGCCACCACGATGCCCGCTCAACCCTGGCAACAGACCGTCGCTTACCTCCTCAGCTTGTTGATCTCCCGCCGCTCCGGCGTCACAGCACCACACGACGCCAACCAGCTGATCGATCCACAACACACGGCGGGACAAACACCCACCGCCGCGGTGTTCGGACTCGAAGTCCAGCTCGCCACCCTCGAACTCGTCGACGAGCCGGCCCGCGCGGCTGTGCTCGCCGAGCTGATCCGGATCACCGCCGCAACCACCGACGCTTCCATCGCCCGCACCGTTGTGACCCATCCCGCCCGCCGACACCTACCCGCAGCGCTACTCGACCATCTCACCGCCGTCCACAACCTCGCGACCACATCCCCTGCGGCAGGCTCCCTGGGCGATGCGCTCGCCGACGCGTTGGCCGGTCACCCGTGACCTTCTTGATCAAGGCTCGACGAGTGGCGTGCAGGCCACCGGCAGCGCCGGTCGACGCCCTCACACCGGGGCATATGTCGCCATTACGCACTTCCGGGATCTGCAGGACGAGACCGTGCAGCTGAGCGACAAGCCCGCACGAGTGGCGGCCAAATGGGCCGCGCTCCGACCGTTGTGGCCGGAACAGCGGCTGATTCTCGGGGGTCTTTGCCCGCAAGCGCTGAACGAAGCCTCCGCGACGGGCAGCTCCTGAGATTCCGATCCCGACCGAACAATCACGCCAGGGCACTCTCTGACGAGACGAGCGCCTGACTCATGAAAGGCTACGAATGACGGTCTCCAACCCCGGAGGACATCCTCCGCTCGATCCGGCACTCGTCGACATCGCTGTCGCCTTCTTCGAAGCTGTCTCGCAGGGCGACATGGATGCAGTACGTGACATGTACTCGCCTGAAGTGCTGGTCTGGCACAATTTCGACAGGAAGTGGCAGTCGCGCGAGGAGAACCTGCAGCTGCTCAGCTGGGTGTCGAAGAACTGGGTGAACTTCCGGTTCGAGGACGTCCGGCGACAGGCCATCGCTGGTGGATTTCTCCAGCAACACACGATGCGAGGCGAGGACACCGATGGTGTTCCGTTCGATTCTCCCTCCATTCTTCTGGTGTGGGTCGATGAACGCATGCTCATCACACGTGTTCAGGAATACTTCGAGTCCGGTCAGGTTCCGCTCCCCACTGGCCTGCCGGAAGATGAGGTCGCCTAACAGCAACGAGCTACAGCAGCCGGCCCACGGAGTGCGTGGAAGTGGCAAAGCGTCACGACGGGTGGGGCGGCTGGTCCGCGATACGAGGGGCGGCGGCCAGGGACCGATGCTGCGGTCCACGCTGGCGAGGCCGCACCGTGACCACGAGCCGTCCGACAGATCGCTGAGAGAGTCGCTAGGTGAGTACCTTCCGATATGACGACGCGCGCGCCGCGGAGTTCCGCAGCAGCCTGGTGGACAGGCTCCTCGCTGGCGGCATGATCACCACGCCGGAGGTCGAGCGGGCGTTCCACACGGTGCCGCGGCACCTGTTCGTGGCCGAGGGCACTCCGCTGGAGGTCACCTACAACGTGGACAACCCGGTCCCGATCAAGCGCGACCGGGATGGGGTGGTCATCTCCTCCACGAGCGCGGCATACATCCAGGCCCGGATGATCGAGCAGGCCGGGCTCGGCGCCGGCATGAGCGTGCTGGAGATCGGGTCCGGTGGGTTCAACGCCGCGCTGCTGGCCGAGGTCGTCGGTCCGGCGGGTCGGGTGGTCAGCGTCGACATCGACCCGGAGGTGACCGAGCGCGCCCAAGAACTGCTCGATGCGACCGGATACGGCAGCAGGGTCAGCGTTATACAAGCCGACGCGGAGGACCCGCTGCCGGGGTTGGGCGGGCCGGTCGACGCGATCCTGGTGACGGTCGGGGCGTGGGATCTGGCGCCGGCCTGGCTGGCGCAGCTGTCCGACGGCGGCACGATCGTGGTCCCGCTGCGGATGAACGGGATCACCCGCGTGGTGGGTTTCCGTCGCGAGGGAGCTCATCTGGTGAGCGCCTCGGCCGCGGTGGCCGGGTTCGTCCCGATGCAGGGTGCGGGCGCTCACGACGAGCGGGTCTTCCTGCTGCCCGACCGCAACGGCAACCACGTGAAGCTGCGCTTCGAGGGCCCGGTACCGCCGGAGATGAGCCGGCTGGACGGAGTGCTGGCGACCGAGCGCACCGAGGCATGGTCCGGGGTCACGATCCCGCACGGCGTGTCCTTCGCCGACCTGCAATTGTGGCTGGCCGTGTTCCTGCCCGGCTTCTGCAAGCTGGCTGTGGATGAGCGCACCGAAATGGCTGCCGAGCGCAAGAGCTGGTTCCCGTTCGGCGTCGTCATGGGTGACGCCTTCGGCTACCTGGCCGTCAGGCCGCTGCCCGACGGCGGCGGCGTCGCGTTCGGCGCCCGCGCCCACGGACCGCACGGCCAGGCGGCGGCCGCCGCGATGGTGGAGCAGATCCAGGCCTGGGACGAGCGCGCCCGCGACGTCGAGCCCACCTTCGCCTACTGGCCCAACGGCGCCGAGCGCCCGACTTCGACGAGCACACCGCTGTGCTGGTCAAGCCGCATGGCCTGGCCACGATCTCCTGGTCAACCGCAGCTGGAGGTATCGGCTGACCACGAGGACGCCCGTCCATCCCGACAGCTCAGGAAGTGACCAGATCTCGCGCGGCGCCGTCTGTGCCTCCTGTCGCGACCTGCCAGAGCCGGGCAACTGAGGCATCGAGCACCGCAACTGCAATGTCGAGCGCCTCCCGATCGCCGACCGCGCGGGAAACCCGCTCCGCCAGGTGCGAGACGACCCCGGCGTCTACGCCCAGCGAGCCGGAGATCATGCGCAGGACCGAGACCTCATCGGCAAGATCATCTAACGCCTGGCGGACCCGAGGAGTCTCTTCCTCGCGCGCCGCCTCCACCTTGGTCTCCCACTTGCGCTGTTCGACCCACGGGAGCTGTATCCGGTCGTTGACCAGCGCCTTGCTGCCGTCGTCGTGAACCTCATACATCGGCCCCAGCTGGTAGGAGGAGCGGATACGCGCCTGCTCGTTCTCCGCGCGAACGGCGTCCATCCCGTCCTGCGCAGCCCGACAAGCCCGCGTGACGCGACTCGCCAACCTCGCCACGTCCATGAGGATCTTGTGTTCCTCGGGGGACAGGCGAGCGTACGCACGGGCGTCGCGCTCGGTGATTGGCGTCCCGACTCCGGCTGATGCTCGCTGAGCCCTCTTCCACGCCTCAAGCTCAGAGATCGTGTACTCGGCCTCATGCCTGTCGATCGGCCGGTGATGCTTTCCGCAGAGGAGAAGCAGGTTGGCCGGCCCGTTGATGTCGTCCGCGTAGCTCGCATCGAATCGTGGTCCGTTCGGCTGCTCTGACCGGATGTGAGCGATCTCAGCGACCACGGTCGCCTTACCGCGATCGTGGAAAACGAGGGCTTCCTCGCAGGCCGGGTAGGCACACCCGCTGGCCTCGGCGAACAAGGCCTTGATCGTCGTAAGCGTGTAGTTGCGGGCCACCGGCGGAGGGTAGCGCCGAGTTCGCCCGGCGTTCGCAGACACCGCAGGCTTGTGCGCCACGAGCGCGGCTCGCGAAGCTACCGACGCTCCCCGGGCTGCCGCTGGGAGAGGTCCCGGTGAGGAAACGAGC
Organism: Pseudonocardia sp. CNS-139; assembly: GCA_001942415.1. Classification (GTDB taxonomy): domain Bacteria; phylum Actinomycetota; class Actinomycetes; order Mycobacteriales; family Pseudonocardiaceae; genus Pseudonocardia. Next base: position 9,227 of record MKJX01000214.1, on the reverse strand, counting down.
CAGCGCCCATCCGAGTAGCGGTCCGGGCCGACCTGCGCCTAACGCTCACCGTGCGCGCTGAGACCGGCTACCAGGACGGCGACGACCTCACCCACCCCTGACCCCTGCCCCGGCCAGCCCGAGAGGAGGGGAAGCCGTCGTGCCGTATGCGAGGCCATGGAGCATCAACGACACACCCCCACCGCGTCCGCTAGACCTTCCCGTGCTCGTCGACCTCGACCGCATGTACTCGCCGCCACAAGGCTGCCGCCGAAGACACCGGCGAACCTCCCGAGGCACGCCGCCCCTGGAGGCGCCGTCCCGGCCGGACGACAACGTCCAGCATCCGCACCACGTCATGCACCCGACGGGGAGCGTGCCGGGCGTACTCCGCTACTGGAAGCGCTCCACACGCGGCTGGTTCGGAGAGGTCACCTTCTCGATCTGCGACGCCTACGGCGCGATCATGCACACCAACGAGAGGACCCTCGTCCCTGCGCACGCGCTCACCCGAGCACCCCGCCGGCCACTGGAGTAGGCATCACGTTCCGTAGGCGCTACGGCCTCCGACCGGGCGCGACGGATCTACGACACCGAGTTTTCCCAGCTCAGAGAGGTGCGGGGACCCTTGATCTCCTCTATACTGATCCGTATGACCACCTGCATTGAGCAGGTGTGCGACGGTTCTGCACCGGAAGCCACATTCAGGGGCCGCAGGTGACCTGAATGTGGCTTTCCCGGCATCCGGGGGCGCGACATCGCTGCTACGGCCGTGTGGCCGGGCTGCTTCGATCGTGTGTCCCCCACACGGGTGCTACGCCAGCAGTGCCGCATAGCCCGGCTTGATCACGTCGTTGATCAGCGCCAGCCGCTCGTCGAAGCCGATGAACGACGACTTCATCGCATTGACCGCGAACCACTGCAGGTCCGCCCAGCCGTACCCGAACGTGTCCACCAGCGCGGCCATCTCGCTGGTCACCGACACGTCCGACATGAGCCGGTTGTCGGTGTTCACGGTGACGCGGAACCGCAGCTCGGTGAGCAACCCGATCGGGTGGTCGGCCAGCGACTTCGGGGCCCGGTGTGCACGTTGGACGTCGGGCACATCTCCAGCGGGATGCGCTTGTCCCGCACGTACGCGGCGAGCAGGCCCAGCCGCGGCGTCCCGTCGGCGCCGAGCGTGATGTCGTCGACGATGCGGACGCCGTGGCCGAGCCGGTCGGCCCCGCACCACTGCAGCGCCTCCCAGATCGACGGCAGCCCGAACGCCTCACCTGCGTGGATGGTGAAGTGCGCGTTCTGCTGGCGCAGGTACTCGAACGCGTCGAGGTGGCGGGTGGGCGGGAAGCCGGCCTCGGCGCCGGCGATGTCGAACCCGACCACGCCGAGGTCCCGGTAGCGCACGGACAGCTCGGCGATCTCGCGCGACCGCGCGGCGTGCCGCATGGCCGTCAGCAGGCAGCCGACCCGGATCCGGCGGCCCCGCGCGGCCGCCCGCTCCGAGCCGGCGCGGAAGCCCTCCAGCACCGCCTCGACCACCGCGTCGAGCTCCAGCCCGCGTTCGACGTGCAGTTCGGGGGCGAAGCGCACCTCCGCGTAGACGACGCCGTCGGCGGCGAGGTCCTCCGCGCACTCCGCAGCCACCCTGACCAGCGCGTCCTCGGTCTGCATGACCCCGACGGTGTGATCGAAGCGCTCCAGGTAACGGACGAGCGAGCCGGACTGGGCGGCGGCGGTGAACCAGCCGGTCAGCTCGGCGACGTCCGCGCTGGGCAGCGCGGGGTAGCCGGTCGTGTCTGCCAGCTCCAGGACGGTGGCGGGACGCACGCCGCCGTCGAGGTGGTCGTGCAGGAGCACCTTGGGCGCGTCCCGGATGGTGTCGATGGTCAGCGGCGCAGGCATGGCCGTCACGCTAGGCGGTGCCGCGGACCGGACGGCCGATCGCCTCGGCGCGCCCGCGACACGCTGGGCCGATCGGGCTACGCGCGTCCGATCGGGGAGCCGCGGACGGGTGATCCACAACGCTCGCTACCCTCAGATCCTGCACTCCCCGTTGTCCGGCTCAGAGGAAGCTCCCCGCGCCATGAGCAATGACTCCACGCTTTCGTTCGACCGCATGCGCGGCATGCTGGTGCGCGCCGCGGAGATCCGCGACAGCGAGCAGCAGCAGATATTCGACTCGCTCGACGAGATCCACGCCCGCCTCGCGGCGCTGGACGCCCTCGGCACCGTCCGCAAGCGGCTCACGGAGCTGCCCGACCGCACCGAGGTGAGCGTTCTCGCCGAGCGGCTCGACGAGACCGTCGCCAAGCTGGACGCGCAGGACGCGGCCATCGCGTCGGTGCTGCGGGCCGTCGAGGCGATGCCCGACAAGATGGCCAAGCCCATCGCCCAGCTCGACGGCCGGCTCGACGGCATGGCCGGTCGGCTGGAGGGTGTGTCCGGCCGCATGGACGGCCTCGACGACCGGCTCGGTGGCCTGCACAAGCGCCTCGACGACCTCGACAACCGGCTCGACCGGCACGAGATGCGGCTCGACGCGATGCCGTCCTCCGTCGGCACGCCGATCAAGGAGCGCATCGACGGCGTCGAGCGCACGGTGCGCGAGCAGCTCGACAACGCGCTGCGCTCGGTGGACGAGTCCGGCGAGGGCCTGCGCAACCTGCTCGGCGACACCAGCATCGGGCTGCACCGGCGCCTCGAGGACCTCGCCGCGCGCCCGGCCGTCGACCCGACGGAGCCGCTGGACGGCCTCGCGCACCGGCTGGAGTCGCTGGCGTCGCGCCTGGACAGCCTCTCCACCCGGCTCGACTCGCTGGAGCACGGCCTGTCCGGCCGCCTGGACGAGAAGTTCGTCCAGCTCGACAGCACGCTCGGCCAGCGCCCGGACTCCGCGTCGCTGCAGTCGCTGGTGGAGCAGGCCAACGCCGAGTCGGAGCGCCGCAACGCCGGCCAGCTCGACGAGGCCATGGCGACGTTCGCGGAGCTGATCCTCGGCCGCGGCCCGTCGACGCACCAGATGCCCCCGCCCCCGCCGCGGCCCACCCAGCGCCGCTCGCGCCAGAAGGTCACGGTGAAGTCCCCCAACGGCGCCTCCGTGGCCGACACGGTGACCGACGACCCCGACGACTGAGCCCGAGCGCCCCCGAGCAGGGCGACCGCACACACCTCGCGGCCTCCGCACACAGGTCAGGACCTGTGTGCGGAGGCCGTTTGCTGTGTGCGGTCGGCCGCTGTCCGGTCCAGGACCAGCTTCGGGCGGGCGGCCGGCTCGGCGCCGATCCGCAGGCCGCCGTCCAGTGCGGCGCGGGCGCCCGTGACCGCCTCGGGGGTGTCGGTGTGCAGCTCCAGCAGGGGTTGGCCGGCCGTCACCTCGTCGCCGATCCCGGCCAGGAGCCGCACGCCCGCCGCGGCCTGCACCGCGTCCTCCTTGCGGGCCCGGCCCGCGCCCAGCCGCCACGCCGCCACCCCGACAGCGAACGCGTCCACCCCGGTCAGGACGCCGGAGCGGTCCGCGAGCACCTCCTCGACGTGCGTCGCGACGGGCAGCGGCGCGGCCGGATCGCCGCCCTGCGCGGCGATCATCCGCTCCCACACCGGATAGGCCCCGCCGGACGCGAGCACGGCGGCCGGGTCCACGCCGGTGATCCCGGCGAGGGCGAGCATCTCGCGGGCGAGCGCCACGGTCAGCTCGACGACGTCGGCCGGCCCGCCGCCGCGCAGCACCTCGACGGCCTCTGCCACCTCCAGCGCGTTGCCGACCGCACGTCCGAGCGGCACGGACATGTCGGTGAGCAGCGCGGTCGTCGCGAGCCCGTGCGCGCCGCCGATCCGCACCATCGTCTCGGCGAGCTCCCGGGCCGGCGCCTCGGTCTTCATGAACGCGCCCGACCCGACCTTGACGTCGAGCACGAGCCCGTCGGTGCCCTCGGCGATCTTCTTGCTCATGATCGAGCTGGCGATCAGCGGGATCGACTCGACGGTGCCGGTGACGTCGCGCAGCGCGTACAGCTTGCGGTCGGCCGGGGCGAGCGACGGGGTGGTCGCGCAGACGACCGCGCCGACGTCCGCGAGCTGCGCGGCGATCTCCTCGACCGACAGCGCCGCCCGCCAGCCCGGGATCGCCTCCAGCTTGTCGAGCGTGCCGCCGGTGTGCCCGAGCCCGCGGCCGGACAGCTGCGGCACGGCCGCCCCGCACGCCGCGACGAGCGGGGCCAGCGGCAGCGTGATCTTGTCGCCGACGCCGCCGGTGGAGTGCTTGTCGACGAGCGGGCGCCCGACGTCCCCGAGCGCGAGCACCTCACCGGAGTCGATCATGGCCTGGGTCCAGCGCGCGGTCTCGCCTGCGTCCATGCCGTTGAGCAGGATCGCCATCGCGAGCGCGGCCATCTGCTCGTCGGCGACGTCGCCGCGGGTGTACGCGGCGACGACCCAGTGGACCTGCTCGTCGGTGAGCGGGTGCCCGTCGCGCTTGGCGCGGATGACGTCAACGGCGGAGAGCATGCGCCGACGATAAGGCGGTGCGGTAGTCGCCGGGCGGCGTTCCCATCACACGTTTGAACGCGGCGCCGAACGCGCTCTCCGAGCCGTAGCCGACGGCGGCCGCGACCGCGGCGACGGTGCGGTCGGTGTCGCGCAGCGCGGCGGCTGCGGCGTGCATCCGCAGGCGCAGCAGGTGGTCCAGGGGACTCGCCCCGACGGCCGCCTTGAACCGGAGCGCGAACGTCGAACGGGACATGCGCGCCAGCGCGGCCAGCTCGGCCACGGTCCACGCGCGGGCGGGGTCGCCGTGCAGGGCCCGCAGCGCGGGGCCGATCTGCGGGTCGAGGGCGGCCACCAGCCAGCCGCCGCCGGGGGCGGGCCGGGCGGCCTCGGCGGCGGCGTGCGCCCGCAGCGCGTGCAGGAGAACGACGTGGGCCAGCCGGTCGAGCATCAACGGGGCGCCCAGCCGGGTGGCGCGCACCTCGTGGGCGACCAGGGCGAGGGTGGCGCGCAGCGCCTCGGCGTGCTCCGACCCGGACGGCACGTGGACCATCGGCGGCAGCACGTCGAGCAGCAGCGGGGCGGTCGCCGGGTCGAACGTGAAGCTGCCGCCGACGAACGTCGTGTCGGGCGGGCCGCCGACCCGCGCGAAGCCGTCGACCACGTGCCGGTACACGGTGTGCGCGGGCACCGCGGGCACGTGCGGGCCGCTCGCCAGCCGGTAGGGCAGCCGGCCGACCACCAGGAAGCAGTCCCCCTCCTTCACCTGCACCGGCTCGGGCGCCCCGCTCACCGTGAGCACGCCGGAGCCCTCCACGACCGCGGCGAACTTGATGTGCGGGTGCCCCGGGAAGTCGACGGCCCAGTCGCCGCCCGCGAGCAGCGGCGCCGACACGGCTTCGTCGACGTTGAGCAGCGACAGCACGTGGGAGAGGGGGTCCACGACGGCTCCGGACGATCGCGAGAGGACTGCGGACGCCGGCGCATGGGCGCCGCGTCTCTTCGTTCATAGCATCGCCGACGGCAGCCGGTCCGGCTGCGCAAGCCCGAACGACGAGGAGTGGCGCGTGGTCGCCGAGACGAACGAACGGCCGGCCGTCGTGCTGGTGCACGGCGCGTGGCACGGGGCGTGGTGCTGGGAGCAGCTCGCGCCCGAGCTGACGGCACGGGGCTGGCGGGTCTCGACGGTCGACCTGCCGAGCGCCTCCGGGGACCCGCAGATCGGGATGTACGCCGACGCCGCCGTCGTCCGTGAGCACCTCGCCGCGGTCGAGGGCCCGGTCACGGTGCTCGCCCACTCCTACGGCGGCCTGCCGGTCACCGAGGTCGCCCGACCGTCCCCGGCGTGCGGCAGCTGATCTACCTGCCGCGCACATGCTCGACAAGGGCGAGGCGCTGGTCACGCCGCTGGGCGGGCCGTGGTTCCCGCCGGAGACCGGGCTGGTGCCCGTGCCGGAGCCGGCCACGGACTTCCTGTTCGCGGACGTGCCGGCCGAGCTCGCCGCGGCGGCGGTCGCCCGGCTGCGCCCGCAGAGCGCGCTGTCGTTCACCGAGCCGCTGACCCGCGCCTCGTGGCAGGAGCTGCCGTCGGCGTTCGTCGTGTGCGACGACGACCGGGCGTTCCCGCCGCTGCTGGCCGAGACGCTGCCGCCGAAGGCCGACGCGGTGCACCACCTGCCGACCAGCCATTCGCCGTTCCTGTCGCGGCCCGCCGAGCTGGCCGAGCTGGTCGGGGAGATCAGCCTGGCCCTCTCACACTGAGCCGGGCAGGTCCTCCGGCCCGAACGCGTCCGGCAGCATCTCGCGCAGCGGACGGACGCCGTGCGGCGTGTCGAGCAGGCAGTCCGGCCCGCCGAACTCGTAGAGCACCTGGCGGCACCGGCCGCACGGCATCAGCAGCTCGCCCGTGCCGGACCGGCAGGCCACGGCGGTGAACCGGCCGCCGCCCGTCAGCCGCAGCTGCCCGGCCATCGTGCACTCCGCGCAGAGCCCGAGCCCGTACGAGGCGTTCTCGACGTTGCAGCCGGTGACGACCCGCCCGTCGTCGCACAGCGCGGCCGCGCCGACGTGCAGCCGGGAGTAGGGCGCGTACGCGGCCGCGGCGGCCTCGACCGCCGCCGCGCGCAGCACGTCCCAATCGGGCTCAGTCCAGTCGGGCTCAGTCACCCTCGCCCCGGCGGTACTCCATGCCGATGGCCGCCGGCGGCCGCAGCCGTTGTGACGCGACGGCGAGCACCAGCAGCGTCACGAGCTGCGGCGCGTAGGACGCGAACTCCCGCGGCACCTCGGGGATCACCAGGTAGACGACGTAGACGACGGCCCCGGCGCCGAGCGCGACGAACGCGGGCGTCCACCGCGCCGGGCCACCCACAGCACAGCGACCACCACGGCGAGGATCGACGTGGCGTAGAGCAGCGCGTGCACGGCCTCGCCGCCCGCCCGCAGCTGCACGCCGTCGACGTAGCCGAAGAGCGCGGAGCCGGCGAGCAGCCCGCCGGGCCGCCAGTTGCCGAAGATCATCGCGGCGAGCCCGATGTAGCCGCGGCCGCCGGTCTGGCCCTCCAGGTAGCCGAGCTGGCCCGGGTTGAGCGTCAGCGCGGCGCCGCCGAGCCCGGCCAGCCCGCCGGAGACGACCACCGCCAGGTACTTGTACGTGAACACGCGCACGCCGAGCGACTCGGCGGCGACCGGGTTCTCGCCGCACGAGCGCAGCCGCAGCCCGAACCGGGTGCGCCACAGCAGGAAGTAGCTGACCGGCACGAGCACGAACCCGATCACGACGAGCGGGGTGAGCCCGGAGAGCAGCCCGCCGAGCAGCCCGGCCGCGTCGGAGAGCACCACGCGGCCCTGTTGCTCCAGGTCGGCGAGCCAGTCGGCGATCGGCTGGATCGAGAACGTCTCGAAGCCCTCGACGCGCGGCGACTGCCGCGGGTTGCGCGAGACGGGCTCGAAGAACAGCGTCGAGAGGTACTGCGTGATGCCCATCCCGAGCAGCGTGATCGCGACGCCGGAGACGATGTGGTTGACGTTGAACGTGACGGTCGCGACGGCGTGCAGCAGCCCGCCGAGGGCGCCGAACACGAGCCCGCCGACCACCGCGGCCCACGGTCCCCACTGGTAGCCGGCCCAGGCCGCGCCCCAGGTGCCGAGGATCATCATGCCCTCGAGGCCGATGTTGATCACGCCTGCGCGTTCGGCCCAGAGCCCGCCGAGCGCGGCGAACAGGATCGGCAGCAGCAGCCGGACGGCGGCCTGCGTGGTGCCGCTGGACGTCAGCTGGATCTGGCCGGTCAGGTACGTCGTGAGCGAGAGGATCCCGACGCCGATCGCGACGACGATCGCGGAGCGTGCCCAGCCGGGCAGCCGGCTCCAGCGGCCCCGCGGCGGGGCGGGGGCGGTGGCCGGGGCGGGTGGCGCCGTGGTGGTCACTGCCCCACCCCCGGCACCGGCACGGGCGTCGCGGCCCGCAGCTCCGCGGCGACCCGCCGCTGCTCGGCGGCCAGCTCGTAGCGGCGGACGATCTCGTAGGCGATGATCACGGACAGCACCACCGACCCCTGCATGATCAGCACGATCTCGCGCGGCACCCCGACGTTGTCGAGGGCGAGCGCGGACTTGTCCAGGAACGACCAGAGCAGCGCGCCGAACGCGATGCCGAGGGGGTTGTTGCGGCCCAGCAGCGCCACCGCGATGCCGGTGAACCCGTAGCCCTGCGGCGAGGTGAGCGTGTACGCGTGGTCGCGGCCGAGCAGCTCGGGCAGGCCGATCAGCCCGGCCATCGCGCCGGAGAGGACCAGCGCGACGATGATCATCCGCCGGGCGTCGACGCCGCCCGCGGTGGCTGCGGTGGGCGACTCGCCGGACGCCTTCAGCTCGAACCCGAACCGCGTGCGGTTGAGCATGAACCCGTACGCGACGCCGAGCGCGGCCGCGACGAACACCATCCCGAACGATCGTCCCGCTGGAGCCCAGCGAGATGCCGGGAAACTGCCCGCTCGGCTCGATCGGGTCGGTCGAGATGTTGTTGCCCTGCAGCACCCCGAACGCGTCCGGGCTGATCAGGAACGCGATCAGGCCCGTCGCGATGAAGTTCAGCATGATCGTCGAGATGACCTCGCTGACCCCGCGGTACGCCTTGAGCAGCGCGGGGATGCCCGCCCAGACCGCCCCGACGAGCGCGCCGACCAGGATGATCACCAGCGTGTGCAGCACCGGTGGCAGCACCAGCGCGCCGCCGACGATCGCCGCGACGCACGCGGCCAGCCGGTACTGGCCCTCGACACCGATGTTGAACAGCTTCATCTGGAAGCCGATCGCCACCGCGAGCCCGGCGATGTAGTAGATCGCCGCGCTGTTGACGATGTCGACGGCCGTGGTGCCCTGGCCGACCTGCGTGATCATCACCGACAGCGCGGTGATCGGGGAGTCCCCGCTGATCAGGAGCGCGACCGCGCACAGCAGCGCGGCGAACACGATCGCGAGCACGGGCGGCAGCAGCACCGTCCGGGCGCGGGCGAGACTCACGGGACCGCCTCCACGGCGTCGGTGGCGTCGTCGGTGGCGCCGGTCATGGCGGCGCCCAGCTCCTCGGGCGTGACGGTCGCCGGGTCGGCGTCGGCGACGAGCCGGCCGCGCAGCATCACCTTGATCGAGTCGGAGAGCCCGATCAGCTCGTCGAGGTCGGCGCTGACCAGCAGCAACCGCCGCCGCGGCCGGCCGGCGCAGCTCGTCCCAGATCCGGGCCTGCGCGCCGACGTCCACGCCGC
>MKJX01000213.1 GCA_001942415.1 Pseudonocardia sp. CNS-139 | reverse complement strand
CACGGCGCCGCCGGCGCACCACCGCGCGCAGGCGGACGTGTGCCGCCACCACGCTCCGGCCTCCGCCGTCCACCGCCGCCGCTCGCCGCGGCTCGTCGACCGCGCTGGTGGGCCACGGCGTCGACCCGGCGGCGACGCTGCTCGGGGTGCGCCGGCCGTGCCGGGGCGGCGGTCGTGGGAGCCGCCCGCGCCGCAGGACGTCGCGCTGGCGACCGTCCGCGCCGCAGGACGTCGCGCTGGCGACCGTCCGCAGCCTGCGCCGGGCCGCGCGACCGGGCGGGCGCGCTCGTCCTGCGCCCGGCCGCCGGGCAGGCGCGGCAGTTCGCCGCCCACCTCGCCGCGCTCCAGTGGACCCGCCCCGGCCCGCCCCTCGGCTTCTGCCTCGGCGAGGACCTCCTGACGACCGTCGCCGCCGTCTGGCGCGGCGACCCGGCCCGCGTGCCGGAGGCCCAGCGCGAGCTGCTGACCCGCCTCCGCACGACCGCGGCCCTGGCCCGCGCCGCCCGCCGGGAGTCCCACCGCCGCCGCCCTTCTGCATTGTGGAGCCAGAATGCAGAAGGGCCGGGCCCCTGACTGCGTTATGGCTCCACAATGCACTTGGGGAGGGGCGCCTGACTGCGTTGTGGCTCCACAATGCGGACGGCGCGGGTCCCGCCCGGCACGGGTCCCGCCGCCGGCGAAGGCGCGCGGCTCAGGCGGCGGCCTCCAGCAGGTGGTGCAGGAGCAGGAGCTGGGTGATCGCCAGCGGCTCGCTGCGCTCCCCCACCGTGATCCGGCCCAGCGACTCGGGAGCCCGGGTGCCGGGGGCGCCGATGGAGGCCCAGATCGCCTTCTCCACCGTGAGGCTCTCCTCGCGCGGGACGTAGCCGTGGATGTGCAGGGTGTCGACCGGCCGCCCGTCGGTGTCGCGGTCCAGCCGCAGGTGGACGGCCCGGCTGAGCCCGGGCTGGAGCACCTCGGTGAGGTCCGGGTGCGGGATCGTCGGGCGCAGGAGCAGCTCCGCGGAGAGCGGTGTGCCGGCCGGGTCGGTGCGGCCGGGGATGGGCCCGAACCGCACGACGATGTCGGCGTGCGCCCGCTGCGGCCGGATGTAGGCCGCCGACTCCGGCTCCCGCAGGTCCAGCTCCGCGAGCACCTGCTCCCGCGTGTAGCCGCGCTTGCGGACGTCCCGGTCGACCTTCCACGCGCGGCGGGTCGGCTCGGGCGGGTCCAGGTAGACGGTGACGTCGAAGCACGCCCGGGCGAGCTTGGTGTGCAGCGGGAAGAGCCCCTCGACGATCACGAAGTCCCCCGGCTCGACGAGCTCCGGCCGGGTCAGCTCGCCCGTGCCGTGGTCGTAGACGGGCTTGAGGATCGGCTGCCCGCTGGCCAGCAGCTGCAGGTGCTGCTCCATGATCTCGACGTAGTTGCAGTCCGGGTGCAGCGCGGTGAACGGCAGCGAGCGGCGCTGCGCCCGGTCGTAGCGGTGGTAGTCGTCGGTGCACAGCGACACGCACCGCTCGGGCCCCAGCGCCTCGACGAGCCCGGCCGTCAGCGTGGTCTTGCCGGCCGCGCTGTCCCCGGCGATCGCGAGCAGCACGGGCCGCCGCCGGCCCTCGCCGGCCCGCCGGATGCGCACCGTCTTGTCCGGCACGGCGGTGCCTCCCTCCGGCGAGGTCATCTGGTCGGTACCCGACGCTAGGAGCGGCCCGGCCGGGCCCGTCCCCCCGAGGCGGGGGGTGCTCCGGGGTAACCGCTGCCCCGGCGCCGCCCGCGCACGTAGGTTCGGGGTCATGACGCCGCTGCGGATCGTGCTGGTCGACGACCACGAGATGGTCGTGGCCGGGCTGAAGGCCATGCTCGCCCCGTTCCGCGGCCGGGTGCGGGTGGTCGGCGAGGCGATCGGGGCCGAGCACGCGATGCCGGTCGTCGCCGGGCTCGCCCCCGACATCGTGCTGTGCGACGTCCGCATGCAGGGCGCGAGCGGGCTCGACCTGTGCCGCGCGCTGCGCGAGCGCGACCCGGAGCGCAAGGTCGTGCTGCTCAGCGTCTACGACGACGAGCAGTACCTGTTCCAGGCGCTGCGCGCGGGGGCGTCGGGCTACCTGCTGAAGAAGATCAGCGGCGAGGAGCTGGTGCGCCAGCTGGAGCTGGCGCACAGCGGCGTCACGGTGATCGACGCGGCGCTCGCCGGCCGCGCGATCGACACGGCCGCGCGGCTGCAGAGCGACGAGTTCTGGCCCGGCGCCGTCACGGCCTCACGCACCGGGAGAGCGAGGTGCTGGCGCTGATGGTCACGGGCCTGTCCAACCGCGGCATCGCGACGCGCCTGGTCGTCAGCGACGAGACGGTGAAGAGCCACCTGCGCTCGATCTACCGCAAGCTCGGCGTCGGCGACCGCACGGCCGCGGTCGCGACGGCGCTGCGCGAGGGGATCTACCGGTGAACGCGCGGCTGGGCCTGGCCGACCTGGAACGGGAGAACACGCTGCTCCTGGGCATCATCGAGGCCACGTCCACCGGCCCGGACGTCGAGCGGCTGGCCGGTGCCGTCGCCCGGCTGATCACCGAGGCCACCGCCACCGACGTCTGCTTCGTGCACGTGCTCGACGACGCGGAGCGCTCGCTCACCCTCGCCGGCGCGACGCCGCCGTTCGACCTGCAGGTCGGCACCGTGCGGCTGCCGATCGGGGCCGGCGTGACGGGGTGGGTGGCGAGCCACCGGGAGCCCGCGGTGATCGTCGAGGCCAAGGAGCTGGACCCGCGCTACGTGCGCATCCCGGCGCTGCGCGGCACCGACTTCACGTCGATGGCGTCGGTGCCGATGGAGTCCGGCGCGGCGGGCCTGGCCGGCGTGCTGAACGTGCACACGGTGGCGCGGCGCGAGTTCACCGAACGCGACGTGCGCCTGCTGGTGACGATCGGGCGGCTCGTCGCGGGCGCGCTGCACCAGGCCCGGACGCACCGCAAGCTCGCGGCCCGCGAACGCGCCCACGAGAGCTTCACCGAGCAGGTGATCGCCGCGCAGGAGACCGAACGGCGCCGGCTCGCGGGCGACATCCACGACGGCATCTCCCAGCGCCTGGTGACGCTCTCCTACCACCTCGACGCCGCCGGGCACACGCTGCGCGCCGACCCCGACGAGGCCGCCACGCAGCTGGAGCTGGCGCGCGGGCTCGTCGACCTGACGCTGGACGAGGCCCGCGCCGCGATCGGCGGCCTGCGCCCGCCCGTGCTCGACGACCTCGGGCTGGCCGGCGGGCTGGCGAGCCTGGCGCGCTCGCTGCCCGACGTCGACGTGGAGCTGGAGCTGGCCGAGGACCGGCTGCCCGAGCACGTCGAGATCGCGCTGTACCGGATCGCGCAGGAGTGCCTGCAGAACATCACCAAGCACGCCCGCGCGGCGCAGGCCGGTGTCCGGTTCGCGGTCGAGGACGGCGTGACGCGGCTGGAGGTCACCGACGACGGGATCGGCTTCGACGCGGCGGCCGTCGGCGAGGACGGGTACGGGATGCGGTCGATGGCCGAGCGCGCCGAGCTGGTGGGCGGGCGGCTGCGGGTGGTGTCGCGGCCCGGCTCGGCACCCGGGTGATCGTGACCGTGCCCGACAATCAACCGTTCACCGAAGAGTCACCGCAAAACTCTTGATGGACAGTCTCATCGTCGGCCGCCGACGATGGCCGCATGAGCGACCGCTGGAACGCCGGCGTCATCCCGTACGCCGAGATGGGCTACTGGCAGCCGGACTACGTCCCGAAGGACTCCGACGTGCTGTGCGCGTTCCGGATCACGCCGCAGGACGGGGTGCCGCCGGAGGAGGCCGGCGCCGCGGTCGCGGGTGAGTCGAGCACCGCGACCTGGACGGTGGTGTGGACCGACCGGCTCACCACGTTTGAGCACTACCAGGCGAAGTGCTACCGGCTGGAGGCCGTGCCGGGCACGCCGGGCCAGTGGATCGCCTACATCGCCTACGACCTCGACCTGTTCGAGGAGGGCTCGATCGCGAACCTGACCAGCTCGATCATCGGCAACGTGTTCGGGTTCAAGCCGCTCAAGGCGCTGCGGCTGGAGGACATGCGCATCCCGACGCAGTACGTGAAGACGTTCCAGGGCCCGCCGCACGGGGTGGTGATGGAGCGCGAGCACCTCGGCAAGTTCGGCCGTCCGCTGCTCGGCGCGACGACGAAACCCAAGCTGGGGCTCTCGGCGCGCAACTACGGGCGGGTGGTCTACGAGGCGCTGCGCGGTGGGCTGGACTTCACCAAGGACGACGAGAACATCAACTCCCAGCCGTTCATGCGCTGGCGCGACCGGTTCCTCTTCTGCATGGAGGCGGTCAACCGGGCGCAGGCGGCCACCGGCGAGGTGAAGGGCCACTACCTCAACGTCACCGCCGCGACGATGGAGCAGATGTACGAGCGCGCCGACTTCGCCAAGGAGCTGGGCAGCGTCGTCGTCATGATCGACCTGACGGTCGGCTACACGGCGATCCAGTCGATCAGCGCGTGGGCGCGGCGCAACGGCGTGCTGCTGCACCTGCACCGGGCCGGGCACTCCACCTACACCCGGCAGAAGACGCACGGCGTGAGCTTCCGGGTGATCGCCAAGTGGATGCGGCTGGCCGGCGTCGACCACCTGCACGCGGGCACCGTCGTCGGGAAGCTGGAGGGCGACCCGAACTCCGTGCGCGGGTTCTACACGACGCTGCGCGACGACAGCGTCGCCGCCGACCCGGTGCTGGGCCTGTACTTCGACCAGGAGTGGGCGTCGATGCCCGGCGTCATGCCGGTGGCGTCGGGCGGCATCCACGCCGGGCAGATGCACCAGTTGCTGCACCACCTCGGCGAGGACGTCGTGCTGCAGTTCGGGGGCGGCACGATCGGCCACCCCATGGGCATCGCCGCAGGTGCCGAGGCCAACCGGGTGGCGCTGGAGGCGATGATCAAGGCGCGCAACGAGGGCCGCGACTGCCTCACCGAGGGCGACGACATCCTGCGCGCCGCCGCCCGCCGCAACCGCGCCCTCGACACGGCGCTGGCCACCTGGGGCGACGTCACCTTCGACTACGCGTCGACCGACACCCCCGACGCCGTCCCCACCCCGACCAGCGTCTAGGAGCGACCGATGCGGATCACCCAAGGCACGTTCTCGCACCTCCCCGACCTGAGCGACGAGGAGATCACCGCGCAGATCCGGTACGCGCTCGGCAACGGCTGGCCGCTCTCGGTGGAGTTCACCGACGACCCGCACCCGCGCAACACGTACTGGGAGATGTGGGGCCTGCCGATGTTCGACCTCACCGACCCCGCGGGCGTCCTGATGGAGGTGAACGCCTGCCGGGCCGCGCACCCGAACACGTACGTGCGGCTCACCGCGTACGACGCCCGGCTGGGCCGGCAGACCACCGCGCTGTCGTTCATCGTGCAGCGCCCGGCCGAGGAGCCCGGCTTCCGGCTCGACCGCCAGGAGCTGGCCGACCGGCGCATCCGCTACACCACACACTCCTACGCGACCGAGCGGCCGGCCGGGCGCCGGTACGGGAGCTGACGTGGCCCGTCCCGCGTTCGGCTCGGTGCCGGAGCCGCCGGCCCCCGCGCCGCCGCTGCCGCCCGACGCCGTCGTCGACCTCGCCGCGGTCCGCAAGGAGGCGGGCGTCGACGACGTGCTGGCCGCGCTGGACGCCGAGCTGGTCGGGCTCGCGCCCGTGAAGGCGCGGATCGCCGAGATCGCGGCGTTGCTGCTGGTGGACCGCACGCGCGAACGGTTCGGGGTGCACGCGCAGCCGCCGACGCTGCACATGTGCTTCACCGGCAACCCGGGCACCGGCAAGACCACCGTCGCGCTGCGCATGGCCGGGCTGCTGCACCGGCTGGGCTACCTGCGCACCGACCGGCTCGTCAGCGTCACGCGCGACGACCTCGTCGGGCAGTACGTCGGGCACACCGCGCCCCGCACGAAGGACGTGGTCAAGCGCGCGATGGGCGGGGTGCTGTTCATCGACGAGGCGTACTACCTGCACAAACCCGACAACAACCGCGACTACGGCGGCGAGGCCATCGAGATCCTGCTGCAGGTGATGGAGTCCCACCGCGACGACCTCGTGGTGGTCCTCGCCGGCTACGCCGACCGGATGGCGACGTTCTTCGCGGCCAACCCGGGCATGCAGAGCCGCATCGCGCACCACGTCACGTTCCCCGACTTCTCGGTGCCCGAGCTGGAACGCATCGGCGAGCTGATGGCCGACGGCCTGGGCTACCGCTTCTCCCCCGAGGCCCGGCTGGTGCTGCGCCGCTACCTGGACCGCCGCGTCGGGCAGCCGTGGTTCGCGGGCGCGCGCAGCGTGCGCAACGCGGTCGAGCGGGCCCGGCTGCGGCAGGCCCGGCGGCTGGTCGACCGGGCGGACGCGCGGGTGGGCCTCGCCGACCTGACCACCATCGAGGCCGCGGACCTGCTGGCCAGCCGGGTCCTCGCGGAGGCGCCGTCCGACATCATGTCCGTGTGATGTCGGGGTGACGACCAACGCGCGGCTGCGGGCGCTCGTCGAGCTGGCGGACGCCGGCTCGGTGCGCGCGGCCGCGCAGCGGCTCGTGGTGACCGAGTCGTCCGTCTCGGCGGCGATCGGGGCGCTGGCCGCGGAGATCGGCGTCCCGCTCGTCGACCGGGACGGCCGCGGCGTGCGGCTCACGCCCGCGGGCCTGCGCTACGTCGCGTACGCGCGACGCATCCTCGGGCTGCACGCCGAGGCCGTCGCCGCGGCCCGCGGCGAGGCCGACCCCGAACGCGGGCCGCTGCGGCTCGCTGCCGTGACGACCGCGGGCGAGCACGTGCTGCCGACGCTGCTGGCGTCGTTCCGGGCCGAGCACCCGGACGTGGTGCTCGGGCTGGAGGTGGCGCCGCGCGGGCTGGTGTGGCCGATGCTCGCGAACCACGAGGTGGACCTCGTCGTCGCCGGCCGTCCGCCCGCCGGGCTCGCCGCGAAGGTGCGTGCGACCAGCCCGAACACGCTCGTCGTCGTGGGGCCGCCCGCCGCGGTGGCGGGGTTCGACCCGGCGGCCGCGACGTGGCTGATGCGCGAGCCCGGCTCGGGCGTACGGGCCACCGCCGCGACCCTGCTGGACGGGCTCGACGCCGCCCCCGCGCAGCTCGTGCTGGGCTCGCACGCCGCCGTCGTCGCCGCGGCCGTCGCCGGCTTGGGCGTGACACTGGTGTCCCGCCAGGCCGTGCGGCTCCACCTGGAGTCCGGTGCGCTCGCCGAGCTGCCGATGCCCGGCACGCCGCTCGACCGCCCGTGGCACGCCGTGAGCCAGCCGGTCGCCACGGCGACGACGGACCTCTTCGTCACCCACCTCCTGACCCACCCGACCAGCAGCTGGCAACCCCCCGCGAGTCGCTGAGAAAGTGCGCGCGAGTCGCGGGAGAAGTGCGCGCGAGTTGTGCAGCCGGACCCCGACTCGCGTGCACTCACACCCCGACTCGCGTGCACGCGAGTCGCGCCCTGAGTGCACGCGAGTCGCGGGCTGGGTGCACGCGAGTCGCGGGCTGAGTGCACGCGAGTCGCGGGCGGGCCGGGCGTGGCTCGTGTCACACGACTCGCGCGCACTAATCCAGCGACTCGCGGGGGTTCTGGTAGCCGTTGGCGGTCAGGAAGCGGCGGCGGGCGCGGCGCCAGCGGCGCGGGGCCGCGATCCGTTCCATGGCCTGGGTGTACTCGACGTACTCGGCGTCCTCCTGGTCCTGCTCGAAACGGGCACGCGCGGCGACGAGCTCGGCGGGCGAGAGGAGCGGTTCCACCGGCCCAGCGTGACCGGGCTCACGCCGCCGCGCGTCACCTCAGCGAGGGGCGCGGCGGGTGATCGGGTCGCGCAGGCCGAGGTGCTCGCGCAGCGTCGTGCCCGTGTACGCGGTGCGGTAGACGCCGCGGTCCTGCAGCTCGGGCACCAGCCGGTCGACGATGTCGTCGAGCCCGTCGGGCGTGAAGTACGGCGAGACGTTGAACCCGTCGACCGCGCCGGCCCGCACGAAGTGCGCGAACCTGTCCGCGAGCCCGGACGGCGTGCCGACATGGCCGCGCTGCGGGCCAAGCCGGATCACGGTCTCGCGCAGCGTCAGCTTCTCGGCCTCGGCCACGTCGCGCCAGCGCTGCACGATCTGGCGCGGGTCGGTCCAGCGCCGCGAGCCCATGGTGCCGGTCGGCTCGACGACCACGGGGTCCTCGGCCGGGAGCGGCCCGTCGGCGTCGCGCCCGGTGAGGTCGAGGCCCCACACCTGCCCGGCGATCGCGAGCGCGGTGGCCGGCGTGACCTGCCGCAGCCGGATCCAGCGCGCCTTCTCCTCGGCCTCGGTCTCCGTGTCGCCGATAATGATCTCGGTGCCGGGCAGGATCTTGAGGTCGTCCGCCGGGCGCCCGGCCGCGACGACGCGGTGCCGGACGTCGGTGGCGAACGCGAGCGCGTCGTCGAAGTCGCTGCCGTGCGCGGAGAAGATCACCTCGGCGTTGCGGGCCGCGAAGTCCCGCCCGTCCGACGAGTCGCCGGCCTGGAAGATCACCGGGTGGCCCTGCGGGCTGCGCGGCAGCGTCGGGGTGATGTCCACGTCGAACTGCGACGACGTCACCCGCACCGGCGCGACCGCCCCCGGCCGGGCCCACGCCGGCCCGTCCGCGGAACCCGCCCAGTCGTCGGCCCACGAGTCCCACATCGCCCGCGCGACCTGCAAGAACTGCTCGGCGCGCACGTACCGGTCGGCGTGGTCGAGGTAGCCGCCGCGGCGGAAGTTCTCGCCGGTCCACGCGTTGTCGGTGGTCACGACGTTCCACCCGGCGCGCCCCTCGGAGAGCACGTCCAGCCCGGCGAGGCGGCGCGCGAGGTCGGCCGGCTCGTTGTAGGTGGTGTTCTGGGTGGCGACGAGCCCGATCCGCGACGTCAGCCCGGCCAGCGCGGCGAGCTGCGTGACCGCGTCCGGGCGGCCGGCGACGTCCAGCTCGTGGACCTTCCCGCCGGACTCGCGCAGCCGCAGGCCCTCGCCGAGGAAGAACGCGTCGAAGAGGCCGCGCTCGGCCGTGGCGACCATGCGCCGGAACGACGCGAAGTCGACCTGCGAGCCGCTCTCCGGCTCCGACCAGATCGTCCAGTGGTTGACGCCCTGGAAGAACACCCCGAAGTGCAGCTGGGCGTCCGGGCGGGGCAGGTCGTCGGCGCTGGTCATGCGGGCTGCTCCTCGGCGGTGAAACGGTTCTCCGGACGGGTCAGGCCGAACGTCGACCGCAGCGTCGAGCCGACCGGGGGCCGCCCGGCGACCCGGGCCTCGAAGAGCGCGGGCAGCACCCGCGCGGACAGCTCCGGCAGCTCCTCGTCGAGCACCAGCGGGTGCAGCCGCACCCCGTCGACCACGCGGGCCAGCTCGGTGAGCAGCGCGACCAGGCCGGCAGCCGGCCCGGCGTAGCGCAGCCGGCCGGTGTGCGGCCACGGGGTGTGCGCGTCGAGGTCGCCGACGCGGTCCAGCGCGTCCCCGGCCGCCGTGTCGAGCGCGACCTCGACCTCGGCGAACCGCAGCCCGGCCCCGCTGCCGCCGGACGCGACCGCGGCGACGTCCGGACCGGCGACGAGCTCGACGTCCACCTGGTCGGCCGGCACCAGCCCGGCGGGCGCGAACACGACGAGCTGGCCCTGCGGCGGGCGCGGCACGATCGCCGGCCCCTTCACCGTGTACGTCTCGCCCACGAAGTCGACGTAGTGCAGCTTGGTGTGGTCGAGGTAGCGGCCGGTGAGGACGTCCCGGATCGCGGCGTCGTCCTCCCAGGAGTCCCAGAGATCGCGGTTGACGCGCACGGCGTCGCGGGCCTCGCGGGCGAGCGCGTCGCCCTCGACGACGGGCCGGCCCAGCGCGGCGGCGGCCGCGGCGCCCGTCGTGGCCACGACCCACCCGGCGCGCCCGAGGCTCGCGAAGTCCAGCGACGCGAGCTGCGACGCCACGTGGAACGGCTCGGTGTAGGTCGTGCCCACCACCGGGACGAGCCCGATCACGCTGGTCAGCGGCGCGACGTAGGCGGCCCGCTCGACCGCCCCGACCCGCCCCGCGACGCCCGCGGGCGGCAGCAGTGCGTCGTCGAAGGTGGCGAGGGTGAACCCGGCGTTCTCGGCGTGCCGCGCGACCTGCCGCAGCCGCGCGGGCCCGAGCGCGTCGGCCGGGGCGTGCCGGGACCGGCGCCACGCCGCGGGATGGGCCCCGTCGCCGTCCAGCTCGATCGCGAGGTGCAGGGGTGGTGGCACGGGATCCTCCTCGGGCGGCGGCGGTCGGCTCCGTGAACGTCAACAGCCCGGCCATCGCCGGCCATCCCGGTATACCGTGTACACATGCCCGGGGACGTCCAGATCCGGCAGCTCGAGTACCTCGTCGCGCTCGCCCACGAACGACACTTCGGACGGGCCGCCGCGGCCTGCCACGCGAGCCAGCCCGCGCTGTCGGCCGCACTGCGCAAGCTGGAGCACTCGCTCGGCGTCACGATCATCCTGCGCGGGCGCCGGTTCGAGGGCTTCACGCCGGAGGGCTCACGGGTGGTCGGCTGGGCGCACCGGATCCTCGCCGAGCGCGACGCCCTGCGCACCGACCTCGGCCGGATGCGCCAGGGCCTCACCGCCACCCTGCGCATCGGCGCCATCCCCACGGCCGTCCCGGCCACGGCGCTGCTCACCGACGCGTTCGCCGCGCAGCACCCGCACGCCCGGGTGCGCGTCGAGACGCTGTCGTCGCGCGAGATCGGCCGCCGCCTCGCCGAGTTCGACCTCGACGCCGGGCTGACCTACCTCGACGCGCCCGCTCCCGCACGGCGATGGAGCTCTACCGCGAGCGCTATGTGCTGCTCACGCCCGTGGACGGCGATCTCGGCGACCGCACGGACGTCGGCTGGGCGGACGCCGCGGCCCTCCCGCTCTGCACGCTCACCTCGTCGATGCAGAACCGGCGCATCCTCGACGAGACCGTCGCGGCCGCCGGGGCGCACCTCGCACCCGTCGTCGAGACGGACACCGTCGCCGCCCTCTACGGGCACCTGGCCGGCGGCACCCGGTCGAGCATCATCGCCCACACCTGGCTGCACACGCTCGGGGTGCCGCCGGGGCTGCGCGCCGTACCGCTGCCGGAGGTGCGTCCGCGGCCGGCGATCGGGCTGCTCACGGCCGACCAGCAGCCGACCTCGATCCTCGCGGAGGCGCTGCTGCTCGCCGTCCGGGACCTGGACGTGGCCGCCGTGCTGGAACGGTCCGCGGCCCGGGTGCTGGCGGGCGGCCCGGCCGAGCCCGGTGCGACGTCGCTCCCCGCCTGAGCGTCCCCTCCCGCCGTCCCAAGCCTGGAGAGCCACGTTCAGGACGGCAGATGACCTGAGTGTGGCTTTCCGGGCGCGGGGGCGGCGCCGGCCGGTTCGTGCTGGAGGACCAGGTCGCGGTAGGGCAGCCGCACCACCGCGCAGTCGGCCAGGCCGAGTTGCCGCTCCACCTGGTCCAGCAGCGTCGCCGCCGCGTCCGGATCGGCGGCCATCACCTCGGTCTCGGCGAACGCGCCGACGCCGGTGACGAGGTCGATGACCACGGTGACGTCGTCGCGATCCGGATGCCGGAAGGTCGTGCGGGTCTTCTCGACCCGGCACAACCGGACCATGCCCAGCACATCCAGCAACGTATCGGCCGCCGTGGCCTGGTCCGGGCCGGAGAGGACGACATTGATCTCGGGTTTGGCGATCACGTGCGCTGCACGATGTGTGTCGGCGGTGGATGCCGGTTTGTAGGTGATCTCGGCGAACCGGTCGCGCCGCCGAACCCGCAGGCACTCGACGGTGGCCAGGAAGTCGATGTCAGGGCGGCTGTAGTAGATGTCGATCTCGACGCCGTTACCCGCCTCGCGATAGTCGGCCTCGACCAGCCGGGCCTTGAGAGCCTCGGCGTCGGCCAGTTCCCGCTTGCGCTCCACCTCGATCACACTCATGGCGTCCAGTTGTCTCCCTTGTTGATCGCCGTGTACATGCGGGCCAGGCTGGGCTTGCCGCAGCAGCCGGCCACGGTGTCGAACGCCTGCCGTAGTGCGGACACGTCCCCACGCGGCACGTTCTGGAACAACACAAGCTGCTTGGCGTCGGGCAACGGGTTGGCCAGCCGTCTCGTCAGGAACCTGTTGTAGTAGTGCCGGTCATACGGGTGATGTCGCCAACGTGGACCGGCATCAACACCGTATCGGTCTCGGATTCAGCCGAGTGCACCACAAACGCAGTGAGCAACTGGTCCGCCGTCATATAAGCGTAGGTCTCACGACCTTCGCGCAGCAGCCAGGCTTCCCACACCTGCCGGCAGGTGGCGTCGCCCGACTCAGCGGCGTCAAGGAACGCCAGTAGGACGACGTCGGTCACCGAGTCGAAGATGTCGCTGTCGATGGTGTGATGGTCGGCGTAAGACTCGCTCATCGCGGCCAGCATCCTCCGTTGGCCTGCGCTCACCCAGGGCACCTCGTCGCCGAGCCGGTAATGCACGCGCTTGTGACCGGCACGGAAGTCGATCCAGTCCGCCGCGAGGTCGCCGTCCAGCACGGGCGTGAGACCCAGCGTCCCTGAGCGCCACACGTGGTCGCGGAAGGTGAGGTAGTGGCGCTGGATCTCCCTGAACAGCCCGACCGGGGCTGTGATCACCGCGCAGGTCGCCCGGTCCAGCTCGGCGACCGGCACGATCCGAGAGTTCTGGCGAGCCACCACCTCATCGTCGGCGCGGTGATATGGGTGTACGCCCTCGGCGAGATACTGCGGTGTGAACAGCCGCAAGAACGTCAGCCAGGCCCGCGAGTTGTACGACTGGATGACCCGCTCGTGCAGCGACGGCCCCTCTACCGCATACACGTCCCGGTAGGCGAAGAACCCGCCGGGGGTCAGCACGGTCGGCAGGGTGCGCATCATCGCGTGGAGCCCGGCGTAACCACCGCCATAGGAGTACACCTCGTGCATCAGCGCGGACGCGCTGACGACGTCGACCGGCTCAGCCAGCAGGGTGCCGATGTCCTGGGCGAACCCGTGCCGCAGCTCGCACTTCCCGACCCCGTTGAACGTCTCGACCGCGCGGGCCAGCGACTGCGACACCACGCCCGGCGCCTCGATCAGCGTCAGATGCACATCGAGGGCCAGGTCGGAGGCGGTATTCCCATCATCGTTGAGTTGGGCGGCCAGATAGGTGACCGCAGCCCCGCCACCGGGGCCGACCTCGACTACCCGTGGCCGGGCACGACTGATGCGTCGCAGAGCACGGTGGACCAGGGCACCCTTCTCCGCGCCATGCGTGTTGGCCGCGATGTCCAGGTAGCCGGCGTCGGACTTCTGCTCGCGGGCGAAGTTCGGCATCCCCGGCGGGCTCGTCGCCGACGAGCACCGTCGGCACCTCCGGATCGGGGCCGCTCATGACGTTCACCTCTCCGCCTTGCTGCGAAAGCCGCTCGACCGCGATGGCTTCCTCACCTCTGTTGAACGAAGCGGAGGAGCGACCTCGTGTCGGCGAGATCGAGGACACCGCGACAAAGGGAAGGGCAACTAGTACTGCAACGGCACTTCGGCGTGTCGTGAGACGCTGAGCTCCGGCGGGCGGTGATGATCACCGCGTGGTTGATCTTGCTGGGTGGGTCGCGGCGTTGGATGCGCTGGTGGAGCTGATCGCGGGCCGGTTCGGTCGGGTGGAGCCGCGCCGTCGGGTCGGGGCGTACCTGCGTGGGTTGCTGGCCGGGTTGGAGCGCAAGAACGGCTGGACGTTGGCCGAGCACGCGGGGGCGGTGTCGCCGGACGGGATGCAGCGGCTGCTGCGCACCGCCGGGTGGGATGTCGACGGGGTGCGGGATGACCTGCGCGGATACGTGCTGAACAAGCTTGGGGATCCGGCCGGGGTGTTCGTCGTCGATGAGACCGGGTTCATCAAGAAGGGCGTGCGCTCGGCCGGGGTGCAGCGCCAGTACACCGGGACCACCGGGAAGGTCGACAACTGCCAGCTCGGGGTGTTCCTGGCCTATGCCAGCCCGCGCGGGCGGGCGCTGATCGATCGGGAGCTGTATCTGCCCAAGTCGTGGACCGATGACCGGTCGCGGTGCGCGGCCGCCGGCGTCCCGGACGGGGTCGGGTTCGCGACCAAGCCCGAGCTGGGCCTGGCGATGCTCGAACGCGCACTGGCCGCCGGGGTGCTGTCGGGGTGGGTGACCGCGGACGAGGCCTACGGCCAGAACCGCGCGTTTCGGGACTGGTTGGCCGCCCGGGCGGTGCCGTTCGTGTTGGCGACCCGCAGCGATGACCTGCTGACCTGCCCGGACGGGCGCCGCCACGAGGCCAAGGCGCTCGCCGCGCTGGCTGGCCCGCACTCCTGGGAACGGCGGTCGGCCGGGGACGGTGCGCACGGCGAGCGGCTCTACGACTGGACCGTGCTCACCCTCGACACCACCGGGCTGCCCGACGGCTGGGGGCACTGGCTGCTGGTCCGCCGCCAGATCAACCCGCCGCCCGGGAAGGACCCTGAGCCGGCGTTCTACCGCTGCGCCGGCCCGGTCACGACACCCGTTCCCGAGCTGATCCGTGTCGCCGGGGCGCGGTGGGCGATCGAGGAGTGCTTCCAGACCGCCAAGAACGAGGCCGGGCTCGATCAGTACCAGGTCCGCGACTACCGAGCCTGGTATGCGCACATCACCCTGGCGATGCTCGCCGCCGCCTACCTCGCCGCCACCCGCGCCCAGGAGGCGGAAAAGGGGGATCTGCAGCCGGCAGCAATGACGACACCGGCGGCGACAACGACAGCGACGGCCTGATCGCGCTGACCAGCAACGAGATCCGCCGGTTGCTCACCGCCCTTGTCCTGACCCCGGTCGCGTGCCTGGCCAGCAGGATCAGGTGGTCGGTTTGGCGACGCCGCCGGCAATACCAGGCCCGAGTAAGCCACTACCGTCGCCGCGGCCACCACCCACCGCGATCATGAACTGCCGTTGCAGTACTAGGCTGAGCAGCGACTCACGGTGCGTTCACGCACACTCACGGTCCCCAACCTCCTAGGAGGCCGGATGGCCATTGGAAGGACCGACCCAGCGGATGCCGAGGTGAACGTGTTCGCCGTCGAGCTCAAGCGCTGGCGCGACGTACGCGGGCACTCCCGTGCCACCCTGGCCAAGGCCATGGGCTACGACCGCTCGTACGTGTCCAAAGTCGAGTCCGGGTCAGAACGGCCTTCGGAGTCCTTCGCTGCACACGCCGAGAACGCGCTGCGCACCGGTGGGGCCTTGCGCGCCGCGTTCCGCGACTACGAGAACGCGCGTCCTCCTCGCACCCGCCCGTCCGCACCGGGGGACCCGGCCGAGCAGGCCGGTCCGGGAGCTTGGTCGTTGACCACGACGACGCGAACCTGCGCTACGAGGACGGGGTCTACCGGCTCACCCAGCGCCGTCACCTGACCAACCAGAGCAACGACCCGATCACCCGGTATCTGATCCGCATCTCCGTGGACCGCTATCCCGGCGATCCGGAGCGCTCCAACCAGCTCTACAGCGAGATTCCACTCACCTGGGACGAGATCGGGCTGCGCGCCTGGTACGGCCGCGAGCGTCGCGATCCGATGGTGTGGACCGCCCACCACGATCGGGACGCGTTCAAGGAAGTGTGGCTGCTCTTCTCCGGGAAGCATGGCCATTTTCCGTTGTACCCGGGGGAATCATGCTGGATCGAGTACGAGTACACGGTGAGTGAGACCCATTGGGGGAACTGGTTCCAGCGCGCCGTCCGGCTACCGACGCGGACGCTGTCGGTATGCCTGGACTTCCCGGCGAGCTGGCCGCCTCGGTTTGGGGCCTGCACACCTCGATGACCGCGCAAACGATGCCCTTCGCGACCGTGATCGGACGCGACGACACCGGCGACCGGCACATCTTCTCCTGGTCGTGCGAAGACCCGCCGCTGCACGCCCGCTACCGCCTGGAATGGGACTTTCGCGGCCGCGCCGCCACCAGCGACGGGCCACCTCCCCGGCCGAGCGAAACGATGACCGCTCTCGGCATCGTCCAGAACACCGACCCCGCGCTGCGCCGCGTCGCCCGCCCCTTCGACCTCCCTGCCGAGGCCGACGACGCCCGCCGCGTCGTGGCCGCGCTCAGTTCCGCCGTCGAACGAGTCGCCCAGGTCCACATTTTCGGTAAAGGCATGGGTATCGCTGCCCCACAGATCGGCATCGACCGCGCTGCCGCGATCATCCGCACACCGGACGGTGAGGCAATCACCCTGTTCAACCCGACGATCATCGAATCCGCCGGCGAGGTCGACGAGCAGTACGAAGGCTGCCTTTCCTTCTTCGACGTCCGCGGGCGGGTCCCCCGCTCACACGTGATCCACGTCGAGCACACCACGATCGACGGAACGAAGAAGATCACCGTCTTCGGACGCGGCGTCGCCCGGCTCGTCGCGCACGAGGTCGACCACCTGCACGGCCACCTCTACACCGATCGGATGCGCGACGGGGTCGAACCGATCCCGGTCGAGCAGTACCGCGGCACCGGCACGAGTTGGAAGTACTGAGAAGACAAGTACTGGAGCTCCCAGTTGTGCACGCCTGGAGCCGGCTTGCGAAATGGGAGACCCCGCACGTGAACCGCGTCGAGTGGAACGATCTGCCGACGTTGCTGCAGAAGGCCGTGGCCGAGCGCACCGGGCCGGTACGCGCCGCGCGCACCGTGGCCGGCGGCCTCAACTCCGCGCTGGCGGCCGTGCTCGACACCGACGGCGGGCGGGTGTTCGTCAAGGGCCTCCCGGCCGACCACCGCGGGGTTGTCGCGCAGGCCCGGGAGAAGGTCGTCAACGCGGCGGTCCGGCCCATCTCGCCCGGGGTGCTGTGGCACCTCCCGGACGTCGCCGGGTGGAACGTGCTCGGTTTCGAGCACGTCGAGGCCGCCCGGCGGACTACGCTCCCGGCTCCGCCGACCTGGCCCCCATCGCGGCGACGATGGACGCGCTCGCCCGCCTGCCCTGCCCGGACGTCCCGATCAAGGACGCGACCCGCTGGCGCCCCTACGCCGACGACGGCGACACGACGCCGTTCGAGGGCGACGCGCTCCTGCACACCGACTGGAAGCCGGACAACGTGCTCATCGAGCCGGCTGCGGTGCGGGTGGTCGACTGGTCCTGGCCCACGCGGGCCGCCGCCTGGATCGACCCCGCGTGCTTCCTCGTCCAGCTCATCGCGAACGGTCACACCCCGGCCGAAGCGGACCGGTGGGCCATGGGGACGCGCGCCTGGCGAGCGGCCCCGCCGGCCGCCGTCGACGCGTTCGCCCGGGCCACGGTGCGGCTGTGGGACGAGATCGCCGACGCAACCCCGCGCCGTGGCACCGGCGCACGGCCGATGCGGCGCACGCATGGGCCGCGTCGCGACGCTGACCGGGCTCAGCCGGGGAGCTTGGGCGCCACCGCCGCCGCGAGCGTGGTGGCGTAGTGGCACTGCTCCTGCTCGTCGCCCGGCCCGAACACGAAGATGCGGACGGCGTCGATGTGCGCCTCGCCGTCGTCGCCGGTGTAGTCGCGCTGGTCGATCTGCGCGAGGCAGTACCGGCCCGGCTGGTACAGGAACGCGCCGGGACGCCCGCCGAACGCGGTGCCCGACCCGTCGCCGTCGTGGAACGGGTAGCGCCGGTAGTAGTCCATGCGCACGAGGTGGTCGGACGCGACCGCGGGCTCCCAGATGCAGCCCCACCCGCCGTACTCCGACTCGGGTCGCGCGCTGTCCCCGCCCGGCACGACGGCCAGCTCCGAGGGCGTGAGCAGCGAGCACGCCTCGGTGCCGGCGACCGGGTTGGTGGTGGCCAGCGGGGTGCGGGTGCCGACGCCGGTGGTCGCGATCGTCTGCACGGCGAAGTCGGTGCCGGCGTCGACGATCGCGCACAGGTCGGTGGAGATGGTGTCGACCAGCTGCGCCTGGATGCCCACGACGTTGCCGTCGGGGAAGAGCAGGCGGCGCTCGCACTGCTCGGGCCCGCCGGGCTGGCGGACGATCGTCAGGTCGCCGGTCTGCTCGAACTGCGCGCCGGGTGCGGCCGCGCCCACCTCGGGCGGCGAGAGGAAGTCGACGAGGTACGTGACGCCGGCGCCCGACGCCGCGGTCATGTCGGCGCGGCAGGCGGAGAACTCGGAGTTCTCGCGGTCGATCTCGGCCTGCCCGAACCGGTTCAGCACGGCGATGTCGATGAGCGAGCAGGGGTCGGCCGTGCGCGGGTCGCCGATCGTCCGGACGGACGGGACGGGCGGCGTGGTGGACGTCGGCGGCGCCGGGGCGCCGGTGGCCGTCGGGTCGCCGCCGGCCTGCGGGTCGGCCGGGCGGCTGGGGTTGATGTTGACGGCGATCACCGCGACCGCCGCGATCACGGCTGCGACCAGCAGCACCGCGAGCCCGGCCAGCGCGATGCCGGTGCGCGGGTTGCGCTGCTGCTGCGGGGGCAGCGGCGGCGGCGCCGGGTAGGCGGGCGGGTACGGACCGGGCTGCGAGGGCATCTGCCCGACCGCCGGCCCGGAGATGTGCGTGGGCTGGCCCGGCAGCTGCGCGGCCGGGCGCGCGTACTGGCCGCCGGGCCCCGTGCCCGGCCGGACGCTCGGGTTGCTGTCGTAGAGCGTCGGCGCGCCCGGCTGGACGGGCGCCGGGAACGCCGGCGCGTGCTGCTGGGGCCACGCGAGGATCTGCTGCAGCGCGTAGCGCGCCTGCTCGGCGGTCGGGCGGACGGCCGGGTCGTCGGCCGTGAGCTGCTGGAGCACCGCGGTGAGCGGGCCCGCCCGGCGCGGGGCCGGCGCGCCGCCCTGCGCGATGCGGGCCAGCAGCGCGAGCACGTTGTCGTCGCCGGCGTCGAACGGGGGCCTGCCCTCGACGGCCGCGTAGAGCGTGGCGCCGAGCGAGTAGACGTCGCTGCGCGCGTCGGTGCCCTCGCCGCGCGCGGTCTCCGGCGCGAAGTACGCAGGCGTGCCGGTGAGCACGCCGGTGGAGGTGAGCGTCGGGGTGGCGGTGGCGTGCGAGACGCCGAAGTCGGTGAGCTTGACCGTGCCCGGCCAGCCGACCGCGTCGCCCTGGCCCGGCGTGCTCGCGATGAGGATGTTGTCCGGCTTGACGTCGCGGTGGACGATCCCGGCCGCGTGCGCGGCGGCCAGGGCGGCCGCGATCTGCATGCCGATCGTCCCGACGTGCGCGGGGTGCAGCGCGCCGTACTCGGAGAGGATGCTCCCGAGGCTGCGCGACGGCACGTACTCCAGCACGAGCCACGGCTGGCCGCCGTCGATCACGACGTCGAAGATCGAGACCACGTTCGGGTGGTGGAGTGCGGCCGCGATCCGCGCCTCGCGCATGGTCCGCTCGCGGGCGACGGCAGCCTCCGCGGCCGGCTGGAGGTCCGTGCGGATCT
This sequence comes from Pseudonocardia sp. CNS-139, assembly GCA_001942415.1. Lineage (GTDB taxonomy): Bacteria > Actinomycetota > Actinomycetes > Mycobacteriales > Pseudonocardiaceae > Pseudonocardia. Next base: position 19,294 of record MKJX01000213.1, on the reverse strand, counting down.
GCTTGATCGCGACCTCGCGGCCCAGCAGCTCGTCGGTGGCCCGCCAGACCGAGCCCATCCCCCCGCGGCCGACGAGCTCGCGCATCCGGTACCGCCCGGCCACGAGAGTGCCCGGGCTCTGCCCTGCCTCGCCGTCCGTAGTCATGTCCCCCCATCGGATCACCGTGAGCTTAGGGGAGCCCGCAGGGAGCCGTCCCGGGCGGCGCCGGTTACCGGCGGGTCACCCGCCCGGGTCGCAGCGGCCCGTCAGCGCAGGTGCGCCAGCAGGCGGGCGGACTGGCGCGCGGTCAGGTCCGGCAGGTAGGCGCGGGCGATCGCCAGCCCGATCCCGGGCAGCGCGGCCGGGTCCGGATAGCACAGGTACAGCGGCCGGTACTCCGGCTGGAACTTGGCCTTGAACGCCAGCAGCGACCGGAACCCGTAGACCGGCTCCAGCGCCCGCCCGAGCACGTCGAGCAACCGCTGCACGGCGTCGGGCTGCTCGCCGCGGTCCAGCCGGGCCAGCGGCGCCCCCGACAGGCTCAGGAACTCCGCGCCCTCGTCCTGGAAGCGCTGGGCGGCCGCGGCGATCAGGAACTCCGTGACCCCGCCGAACCCCGTCTCCCGGCGGCGCATGAAGTCGAGCGTCCAGCCCGCCACCACGCCGTCGCGGTGGACCGGCAGCCAGCTCGTCACGGCGTGCACGGTCCGGTCCGCGTCGACGGCCAGCAGGCAGCGCACCTCCGGGTCGGCCAGCTCGTCGAGCCCGCCGAGCGTGAACCCCATCTCGGGCAGGCCCTTGTCGGCCACCCACTCCTCGCTGATCGCCCGCACCTGGTCGGTGATCGCGAGCGGCGCGCGGGCGTACGCCGTCCACTCCGCGGTGACCCCCGCCCGGGCCGCGCGGTTGCGCGCCGTGCGCACGTCCTGCCACTTCTTGCCGGTGAACGTCAGCTCCGGCAGCGCCAGCACGTCTCCTCGGCGACCTGCACCGCGCTCCAGCCGAGCGCGTCGCACGCCTTCCGGGTGTCGTCGCAGACGCTGTAGAAGGCGGGCGTCCAGCCGCGCTCGCGGCAGTACCCGGCGAACCCGGCCACGGTCTCGTCGGTCGGGACGCCGATCGGGTCCGCGGTGGTGACGGCGACCGACCCAGCCACCCGGTACGCGACGGCCGCCGCGCCGCCCGGGTCGAACCAGTACGAGTTGCCGGCCCACGTCGTCAGCCAGCCCAGGTGCGAGCCGCCGCGGTGCACGAGCTCCCGCGCGCGGGCGGCGTCACGGGCGCCGGGGTCGGCCCGCGGGCGCAGGAACGCCACGAGCAGCCCGGCCGCGACGACCAGCCAGAACACCACCCCGTCCACTCGAAGAGCAGCGTCGCGACGAACCCCTCGGGCAGGAACGCCGGCTCCACCTCGCCGAGGTAGCCGGGCGGGAGGAACCGCAGCGGCAGGTCGCGCAGCAGCGGGCCGAACGTGGGCGGCCGGTCGAACTGGGCCGCCACCACGTCCCCGACCAGCACGTACACCGCCGAGACGGCCACGAGCACCGCGCCGGCGGTCAGCGCCAGCCGCCGGTAGGTGCCGGCCGGGGCGCGCACGGCGAACCGCGCGCGGGTGACCCACAGCAGCACCGCCACCGCGAGCGGCAGCAGCGGCGGCAGCGCCAGCGCGAGGAACCGGCGCGCGCCCGGCGCCGCCAGGTAGACCATGAGCTGCTGCTCCGGCGTCGCGACGACGATCACGGCGAGCAGCGCGCCGAGCGCCGCGAGCACCAGGTTGAGCACGATCCCGACGACGAGCGCCGCCCGCCGGCCGCGGCGCAGCCCCTCGGCGACCACCAGGAGGAGCAGCACCGGCGTGATCGAGGCCAGCGCCGGCCCCAGCCCGGAGAGCCGCAGCTGGGCCTGCAGGGCGCGGCAGTCGTCGGCCGGGCCGGTGAGGCAGATCTGCTGCACCGCGTCGGCGTCCGGGGGCGGGGAGAGCACCACGAACTTGAGCACGGAGAGCGGGCCGATCGGGGCGTGCGCGATGGCCGCGACGATCGGCCCGACCGCGGACGCGGCCACGACCAGGCCACCAGCACCCGCACCTCGGTGCCGCTGGACCGGCCCGGCTGGCGGGAGGCGCGTCCCGGCAGCAGCGGCCCGGCCGCGAGCCCGACCAGGCCGGCGCACAGCATCATGACGTCGGTCAGCTCGCCCGAGTACGCCACGAGCATCACGAGCGCGGCGAGCACGAGCAGCCGCAGCCGGCGCCGCCACAGCGCCGACAACGTGCTGCTCACGGCGAGGATCACGCCGACCGCGCCCGGCGCCGCACCGACCGCGACCTGCGCGGACAGGTCCGACGCCCAGCCGCCGGCCATCACCGCCCCGCCCGCGACGATCCCGACGGCGACGAGCGTGCCCACCACCTGCGTGCCGACCATCAGCGCCGCGGTGCGCACCACGCCGATGCGGTGCTCGGCCAGCGCGCCCGCGAGCAGCACCAGCAGCGTCGTCAGCACGGCCGCGCCGACGCTCCCCACCACAGCATCGCCGAGACCGGCGTCCACCAGCGGCCCTCGGCGAGCGGCCCGACGCCCGTCCCGACGCGGTCGAGCAGCCGCGGGTTCGGCCCGTCCGGGAGGCTGCGCGTCGCGAGCCCGTACGCCCACACGAGCGCGACCAGCGCGATCGTCAGCGGCGTCCGCCGGACCACCCGCGCGAGCGAGCGGAGCACGCCGGTCACGGGGTCATTCCCAGCCGGGTCGCGAGCCACGGCAGCGCGCCGTCCAGGCCCGGTCCCCACACCTCGAAGCTGTGCCCGCCGGGCAGCACGTGCAGCTGGACGTCCATGCCCGCGGCCCGGCACGCCGCGTAGACCTGCTGGGCCTGCGGGAGGTACTGCGCGTCCTGCTGCCCCGCGACGAGGTAGCCCGCGGTCCCGGGGAACTGCTTCGCCGCCATGACGTCGAGCGGGTTGACGGCCGTGAACGCGGCCCCGTCGCCGCCGAACGCGGCCTGCACGGTCGCCGCGCGGTCGCCGAGCGTCGGCTCGGACTCCCCGGAGAGGTCCACGACGTCGGGTACACCTGCGGGGCGTTGACCGCCATCTGCAGCGAGCACGTGCCGCCGCTGGAGAACCCGCCGATCGCCCACGCGGACGGGTCCGGCGCCACCTGGAGCGTGTCGCGGATCCACGCCGGGACGTCCACGGTCAGGTAGGTCTGCACGTCGCCGAGCCGGGAGTCCAGGCAGAGCGGGTTGGCCAGCGGCGCGCCGAGCTGGTCGGGCATGACGACCACCGGCGCGAGCCCGTCGTGCGCGGCCGCGAACGCGTCCATGCGGGCGGCGAGCCGGCCGCCGTCGAGCCAGTCGCGCGGGGTGCCCGGCTGCCCGGAGAGCAGCACGAGCACCGGAAGCTGCGCCCGCGGCCGGGAGAGGTAGGCGGGCGGCAGGTAGAGCCACGCCGGCCGGGCCGCGAACCCGGACGCGGTGGCCGGGATCGTGATCTCGGTGACCGCGCCCGTCGCCGGCATGCCCGCGGGCGGGCGCCAGACCCCGGACAGCGGCAGCCCCGAGCGCGCCCCGATCACCTGCTCCCGCAGCGGGACCTGCGTGAACGGGATCTCGTCGACGGCCGGCAGCCCGAGCGCCGTGCGCAGCGTCGGGTACTCGCGGTAGACGGCGTTGACGCCCTGCGCGGAGGCCGCCACGACGAGCGCCACCGCGACCACGCTCGCCAGCCGGCCGGGCGGGCGCCGGAACCACATGCCCGCCACCCCGAGCGCGATCCCGGCGAGCGCCGCCCCGACCGCGAGCAGCACGGGCAGCGGCAGCGCGTCCGGGAACGGCCGCCACACCCGGTCGACGAGGAACGCGACCAGGCCGGTCGCCAGCACCGCACCGGCCAGCGTCAGTGGCACGACGGGCAGCCACCAGCGCCGCGTCCGGACGGCGAGCAGGAACAGCCCGCCGACGGCCCCCGCGGCCCCAACCACCCAGGCAGCGGGCCGCCCAGTAGCGGCGCGTCGAGCAGGGCGTGCACGCACGGAAGCCTGCCACCGCGGCGGCCCGGCGGCGCGCGCCGCGGCTCCGGGGCCGACCGCACACACGTGCGGCACTCGGCACAGACCTCCGGCCATGTGTGCGGAGTACGGGAGGTGTGTGCGGTCGGGGATGGAAGGCGGCTAGCCGAACTCGCCCGCCTTCACCCCCTGCAGGAATGCGTTCCACTCGGCGGCCGCGAAGCGATGGGGGGCTGCGGCGGGGTGCTTGCTGTCGCGGACCCAGCGGGCGCCGTCGGCCGCCACGGCGACCTCGACGCACCCCTGGTGGTCGTTACTGAAAGTCGACTTGCGAAATTGCCCCTCTGCCGGACTCATCGCTATTCCTCCGCGTTACGCATCGCCTGCTCGATGAGCCTACGGGACTCCTCCGGGGTTGCCGCCTGAATCTGAAGTCGGGTCATCGTCCGCTCGTACATGCCGATCTGGGCGGGATCCTCGTAGTAGCGCCCCTCCACCAGTTGCTCGACGTAGACGACGCCCGGGTCGCCGATCATCTCGTCCGGGAAGCGCAGTATCTGAAACGTGCCGTGCTGCGCGATGTGGGCGCCCGCGGTGAGCGGCATGACCTGGACCTCGATCCGGGGCCGCTCGGCCATCTTCAGCAGGTGGGCGAGCTGCGCCGCCATCGTCGCAGGTGTACCGCGGCGCCGGTACAGGACCGCCTCGTCGATCACCGTCCACAGCCGCAGCGGGTCGGGCTCGCGGTCGAGCACCTGCTGGCGCGTCATCCGCAGCTCCAACCGTTTCCGCAGCTGCTCCTCGTTGATCTCGGGGTCGGCACTAATGACCGCGGTGGCGTAATCGGACGTCTGGAGCAGACCAGGCACGAGGTAGGTGTCGAAACTGGCGATCTCGGCGGCTCCGGACTCCAGTCCGAGATAGAGGTTGAGCCAACTCGGCGCAACGTCCCCGAGTTTCTCCCACCAGTCTTGCCGCGTTTTGCCGTGGTCACCAGGTCGACGAAATAGGGGATTCGCTCGGGCACCCCGTACATCGTCAGCAACGCCTCGACGGCCAGTGGCGAGGGGAGGCTGTAGGCCGTCTCGAAGTGGCCGATGTTGGAGCGGTTCTGCCCCAGGCGCTTCGCGGCGTCCTGCCGCGAGACGTTCGCCTCGGTGCGCAGCCGGCGCAGCTCCAGGCCGATCCAGCGCTTGAGTACCGTCGGGTTCGACGGAGTCGCCATCCGAGCACACCTCTTCCGTGCCAAACCATCACGCTGAGTAGCACCCAATGGTGCGCCGATCACCCGGGGAGGCCAGCACGAGCGTCGAGACACGCTTTGGGTGATCGCTTCGGCGCGAACCGTATCGGTCGGAGGTGAGGCGGAGACGGCCGAGGTCAGACCATCGCGTAATGAAGGGTAGCCTCCCCTCAGTTCTGGAGGAGGTTCCCCATGTTCCGCAGGTCTGGGCTGATCGCGGTGTGCCACTCGCCGTGGCGCTCGCCGGTTGCGGCGCGCCGGCGACGGCGCCGTCGGGCGGGTCGGGCAACACCGACGTCGCCACCGGCGGACGGCTGTTCTCCACGGCCGACGAGGCGACGGCGCGGCTCGGCGCGGACGTCGGGCCGGGCGTCTTCCCGCGCACGGTCACGCACGCGCGCGGCCAGACCCGGCTGGAGGCGAAGCCGCAGCGGGTGGTCGTGCTCGACACCGGCGAGCTGGACGACGTGCTCTCGCTCGGCGTCACGCCCGTCGGGTTCGCGAGCCCGAACGGCGAGATCCCCTCGTACCTGGAGCCGCGCGTCGCGGGCGTCACCAACATCGGGTCGCTGGACGGGCTGCGGCTGGAGGCGGTCGCGGCGCTGCAGCCCGACCTCATCCTCGGCAGCCAGCTGCGCGTCGACGAGCTGTACGACCAGCTCTCGGCGATCGCGCCCACGGTGCTGGAGATCCGGCCCGGCTTCCCGTGGAAGGAGAACCTGCTGCTCGTCGGGGCCGCGCTCGGCGAGGAGGAGCGGGCCACCACGCTGCTCAACGACTACCAGCGCAAGGCCGACGAGCTGCGCGCCGGCCTGCCGCAGACCCCGACGATCTCGCTGCTGCGCTTCATGCCCGAACGCATCCGGCTCTACGGGAACCTCTCGTTCATCGGCGTGATCCTGCAGGACGTCGGGCTGCCGCGGCCGCAGGTCCAGGACATCGACGAGCTCGCCGCCGAGATCTCGCAGGAGCGCATCTCCGAGGCCGACGGCGACTGGCTCTTCTACTCCTCCTACGGGCCGCCGGAGGCCACGGCCGAGGGCGCCGTGGTCGGCGGGGAGCTGTGGGGCCGGCTCGGCGCCGTGCAGCGCGGCACCGCGCGCCCGGTGAACGACGAGGTCTGGTTCCTCGGACTCGGCCCGGCCGGCGCCGACATCGTCCTGGACGACCTGCGGCAGTTCCTCGGCGGCTGACGCCCGGCGGTCACCGCCGACCACACCGCCCGGCCCGGCTGCCCCGGCGCGGCGGGGCGACACGGGCGGTGTGCCCGTGGCGGCTCACGCGGGGTCCGGGTGCAGCCGCCGCCAGACCCGCTCCACGGGCGCGGACAGGAGCAGCAGGAGCAGCGCGAAGTACCCGACCGCCGGCCAGAACACCACGAGCAGCAGCGCGACGGCGAGCAGGCCCGTGGAGGCCGCCGACGCCGCGACCAGCCGTCCGTTCGCGAGCACGCTCAGCGCGGTGAGGCAGAAGCTGCTGGCGAAGATCGTGCCGACGTAGAGCGCGGTGGCCAGCGGTCCGGGCCGTCGCCGCCGATCATCACCGTCGGGAACGGGAGCACGACGATCGTCAGGATCCAGGCCATGTTCCACAGCAGGACCCCGCGGGACACGACCTCGATCGTGCGGAACAGGAAGTGGTGCACCATCCAGAGCCGGGCGATCACCACGAAGCTCAGCAGGAACGTGTAGATCGCCGACTGGTTCTCCGCGATCACCTCGCTCGCGGACCCGCCGGCCTGCATCGCCTCGGTCGCGGCGTCCACGAGCGGCAGCACGAGCACGGTGATCGCGATCGCGACCACGGCGTCGGTGAACAGGACGAGCCGTTCCGTGCTCTGCCGCGCCCGCGACCCGCCGCCCGCCGTCCCGCTCACCGCGCCCAACGTACTCACGTGCGCACGGACAGCTCCGCAGCGAGCGCGCGATATCCCCCGATCACGTCCCCGCCCGGCCGCGCCCGGCCGCGCGAGGACCTGCACGCCGACGTGGTCGGCGCCGGCGTCGAGGTGCGCGCGCACGCCCGCGGCGACCGCCGCCGCGTCCCCGTGCACGGCCAGCGCGTCGATCAGCCGGTCGCTCCCGCCGCCGGCGACGTCCTGCTCGGAGTAGCCGCTGCGGCGCAGGTTGGACACGTAGTTGACCAGGCCGAGGTACGGCCGTTCGACGAACGGGCGGCCGACGGCGCGGGCCGCCTCGGGATCGGTGTCGAGCACGACCTTCTGCTCGGGCGCGAGCAGCGCGTGCGGGCCGAGGATCGTGCGCGCGTGGCGGGTGTGGCCGGGCACGGTCAGGTACGGGTGCGCGCCGCGCGACCGGTCGCGCGCCAGCAGCAGCGAGCGGTCGCCGAGCGCACCGACCACCCGCGCGGACGCCAGCACCCCGCGGGCGTCGAGCACGTCGAGGAACTCCACGAGCGTGCGGTGCGGGCGGCGGTAGCCGCTGATCGACTCGGGGTGCCCCACGCCGATGCCCAGCAGGAACCGGCCGGGGTGGCGGGCGGCGATCCGGTGGTAGCCGGCCGCGACCGTCTCCGGGTCGTTGTTGAAGACGTTGACGATCGCCGGCACGACCACCGCGGCCCGCGTCGCGTCCAGGAGGTCGTCGAACAGCCGCAGGTCACCGGACGTCTCGCGGCCGATGCCGAACCAGATCGTCCGGTAGCCGAGCGCCTCGGCGGCGGCCGCGAACCGGATGCGGGTGGGGTCGTCGTGATGGGGCCCGAACCATGCCCCGACGGTGCCGAGATCCATACCGCCGAGCCTCGCGCCGCGCGGCACAGGTAGCCACGGAGCGTGTCTCCTACCGTCCGGCGCGTCGAGCCGGCAGCCGTGAGGTAGACACGGCGCATGGCCGAGACCGCAGTGATCGACCCCGCCGTCCGTGACTTCCTCTCCACCGGCACCCGCACCGGCAAGATCGGGTTCGTGGCCGCCGACGGCCGGCCGCTCGTGGCGCCCGTCTGGTTCGTGGTCGACGGCGCCGACATCGCGTTCACCACCGGCGAGGGCACGGCGAAGGGACGCGCGGTCGCCCGCGACCCGCGGCTGGTGCTGTGCACCGACCTGCAGGAGCCGCCCTACGCGTTCGTGCAGGTGCAGGGCGAGGCGACGGTCTCGGAGGACCCGGCGAGCTGCTGCGGATCGCCACGGCCGTCGGCGCCCGCTACATGGGCGCCGACCGCGCGGCGGAGTTCGGGAGGCGCAACGCCGTGCCGGGTGAGCTCGTCGTCCGGCTGCGCCCGACGAAGGTCACGGCGAACCTGAACGTCACGGCGTAGCGAGCAGGCGTCCACCTCGGCCCGGGCCGGCGCGGTGGCCGGGCCGGGCCGCGTCACCGCGATGGACGCCGCCGCGTTGGCGCGACGGGCCGCGGTGCGCAGGCCGGCGCCGCGCAGCAGCTCGGCCGCGAGCACGCCGCAGTGCGTGTCGCCCGCCCCGGTCGTGTCGACGACCTCGGCGGGGAACCCCGCGACCGGCTCCGTGCGGCCGTCCTCCGTCACCAGGCAGCCGGCGGCGCCGTCCCGGACGACCACGGCGGCTCCCGGGGGCAACCGGCGGGCGAGCGCGGCCGAGGCTGCGGCGAGGTCGGCGGTGCCGGTCATGAGCCGTGCCTCGCGGGCGTTGCAGCTCAGGACGGCCGTGTGGGCCAGCGCGCGGTCCCACCCGGGGGCGTCGAAGCCGAGCGGGCCGGGGTCGAGCAGCACCCGCAGGCCGGGCAGCCGGTCGAGCACGGCCGACGCCTTCGGCTCGGCCAGCAGCGTGTAGCCGGAGACGTACACGAGGTCGGCGGCGGTCAGCGGCAGGGCGGCGAACGCGGCCGCGTCGACGGGCGGCTCGATGTCGGTGCTGGTCACGAACGTGCGCTCGCCCGTGCCGTCGACGAGCACCACGCAGATGCCGGTGTCGGCGGCCGAGGGCGGGAGCGCGATCGCGACGCCCGCGGCGGTCAGCGCGGCGCGCACGGTGTCGCCGAACCGGCCCGGCCCGTGCCCGCCCGCGTAGACGACCTCGGCGCCGGCCCGGGCCGCCGCGTACATCGTGTTGAAGCCCCCGCCGGGGAGCATGTCGGTGCTGGTCGCGATGACGTCCCCGGCCGGGGCGGGCAGCGCCGGCACCCGCATGACCAGGTCGATCACGACCTGCCCGGTGTGGACGAACCGCCCGGTCACCGACGTCGCAGCCCGTCGCGCCTGGTCGCAGCCCGTCGACGGGCTGCGAGGGGGCCGCGGGGGCTGCGAGGGCGGGTCATGGGTTCCCACGGTGCCGCAGGGCGAGCAGGGCGTCGGCCACCGGGGCCAGGTCGAGGCCGTTGACCTCCAGGACCGTGGCCAGCAGGTCGGACGGCAGCCCGTCCACCCCGTGCTGCGCGCCGAGCACCGCGCCGCACATCGCGGCGACGGTGTCGGTGTCGCCGCCGAGCCCGGCCGCCGTCACGAGCGCGGCCCGGGGGTCGGCGCCGCGCGCCTCCGCCAGCACGAGCGCCGCGACCACCGACTCCTGCGCCGCCACGGACGTCCCGACGACGTCGGCGAGCGCGTCGGCGAGGCCGGCGTCCGGCATCCCGCGCACCCACCCGCGGGCCCAGCGCAGCCGGGCCGCGACGTCCCCGCCCGCGCTCCAATGCCCGCGCGGGCGCCCGCCGCGGCGGCGTGCTCGGCGGCGTCGAGCGCGTCCGGCAGGCCGGCGCCCGCGACCCCGGCCGAGACGGCCGCCGCGACCGCGGCCGCGGCGGCGATCCCGATCGTCGTGTTGTGCGTGACGCGGCTCGCCTCGACCACCGCGTCGAGCAGGGCGTCCGGGTCGACACGGGGAAGGCGACCCCGACGGGCGTGACGCGCATGGCGGCGCCGTTGGTCGTGCCGTCGCGCCCGGCGTCCCCGGGCGGCACGCCGGCGCGCAGCCGTTGCAGCGCGCGCTTGGTGGAGGGGCCGAGGAGGTCGGCGGAGCCGCGCCGGACCATGTCCTCCTCCCACCGCTCCAGGGCCGCCGCGAAGCCGAGCGGGTCGACGCGGCCGCCGCCCTCGACGAGCAGGCGAGCCAGGAGAAGCGCCTGCTCGGTGTCGTCCGTGATCGAGCCGGCCGGCATCCCGGGCGCGATCGGCTGGTCGGGCGCGCCGTCGAGCAGCGTGGTGACCCGCCCGTACCGGGCGGCGATGGCGGCCCGGGACAGCGACTGCGTCGGCATCCCCAGCGCGTCGCCGAGGGCGAGGCCGGCGAGCGCGCCGACGGCCCGGTCGCGTTCGGACGTCAACGGTCGCCGAACGGGAGGTGGAACCGGAACCGGGCCGGGTCGAGCAGGCTCTCGACGTGCTCGACGAGCCCGCCGTCCGCGGTGCGCGTGACGCGCGTGGCGTGCAGGAACAGCTCGCCCGGCCGCCGTTCCAGCACCCGGGCGGTGCCGGCGCCGAGCGGGAGGACGTCGATCCACTGCTCGCCGCTGGCGGGCTCCAGCCCGGCGGCGGCGAGGGTCCCGGTGAGCGTGCCGTCGACGAAGCCGCGGCACGGGAGGTCGGCGAGCGCGCCGGTGCCGGGCACGTACGAGGTCTCCAGCGCGACCGGCCGGCTCGCGCTGCCCCGCCGCAGCTGCCGGACCGTGACCAGCGGGCCGTGCCGCTCGGCCAGCTCCGGCGGGCCGCCGTGCTCGATGCCGAGCACCTCGACGCGGACGTCCGCGCACGCGGCCAGCTCCTCCGCCCACCCGCCGGTCGGCCCGGAGGTCTCCCCGTGGAACGTGACGAACGAGCCGACGCCCGTCTCGGTGGCGATCAGGTTGCGGCGCTGCAGCTCGGAGAGCGCGCCGCGGACGGTGCCCCGGCTGACGTGGTACCGCTGGGCGAGCTGCACCTCCCCCGGCAGTCGCTCGCCGTGGGCCAGGCGGCCGGAGCAGATCCGCTCCGTCAGGTCTGCGACCAGTCGGGAGCGCTTTCCGAACCCCACATCCGCCGTCATGCCACCACATGATCACGCCTGACCGGGACGCGTCCAGACCGGCCAGCCGGGCGGGCGACCGGGGTCGGCGATCGGCACTCCGCGTCAACGTCGCTGGTCAGAGGCGCGCCGCGGCCGGTCTCGCGCGCGACATGCCGAAGCGCGTGTTCGCCTCCCGCGGTGACGGGCCGGGCGCGCCCTGACGCGGTGTAGACACACCTACTCGCAGGCCACCCCGTCGCCCTCTCGGTCGAGGCGGTAGACGTCCGAGCCGATCACACGCACGGGCCCGTCCACGTCCGGGCAGTCGAGGTCGACCGGCGAGTTCGGGACGCATCCGGAGTAGTTCGGGTTGCAGTCGGACGTCCGCGGCTGCGCGGGCGGGGCCGGCGGCGGTGGCGGTGGTGGCGGCTCGACCGGCACCGGGGCCGCGGTCGTGGTCGTGGTCGCCGGCGCGTGGTGGCCGTGGTGGCCGTGGTGGCCGGCGCGGCGACCGGCTCGGTCGCTCGTCCACCGCGCCCCGGCCGTTCATGCTCGCCCCGATCACGACGAGCAGGGCGACGACCCCGGCCCCGACCAGCAGCGGCCGGCGCCCGCGCCGCTTCCCGTCGATCCGGTGGGCACCGGTGGGCGGGGGCGAGCCGGACCCGAGCGGCAGCGAGTGCGGCGCCGCCACCGGCGGCGCGGGGTGCGCAGGTCGGGCAGCTGCAGCACCATCTCCAGCCCGCGTTTCCCGTCGCGCACGAGCGCGAGGCACGCCGGACGGCCGCCGCGGCGCAGCACGTCGACGACGAGCGGCCCGTAGCGCTGGGCCATGAGTGCCGTCAGCTCACCGACGCGGTGCCCGTCCAGGCGGACCTCGACGCCGGGCCGGCCGGCGTAGGTGCCGTGGCCGATCGGCGCGGGGACGAGCTCCGCGGCGACGCGGCGGCGCGCCCGCCCGGGTGCGGCGCGTACGGACGCAGCGCGGCCTGGTGGTGCTCCTCGCCGGTCACGACCACGTCGTGGTCGCCGGTGATCGGGGTCAGGCCGGCGGTCGGGTTCTCGGGTCCGGAGCGGGGAGCGCTCATCACAGGGTCTCCGATGCTGGGGTGACTCTGTGGTCGCCCGGCATCGCCGCCCGTTATCCGGACGTCCGGCGGATCGCGGCCCGTGACGTGAGCGGCCGCCTACACGGGGTGAGCGGGCCGCCGGCGTGCTCCGATCGGCGTCAGACCTTACGACCCAGCGCAGCCGCGAAGAGCGTGTGGATCGGGCTGTCGACCGGGGTGAACTCGTCGGGGTGCCAGTCGTTGGCGTAGACGAGCCCGGGCTCGACCAGTTCGAGGCCCTCGTTGAACCGGCGCAGCTCCGACCAGGTGCGGAAGCGCCCGGTGCCCAGCCCGCCCTCGAGGAACGCGCGCTCCATCTCCTTGGCCCGCGGCTCGTCGTCGTCGACGAAGTTGGCGAGCATCAGGTAGGTGCCGGGGGCCAGCCGCCGCTTGATCTCCTCCGCGGTGACGTACGCGTCCTCGTCACCCAGGTGGTGGAAGATGCTCACGCAGAGCACCGCGTAGGGCTTCTCGAAGTCGATGAACTCGCGGGTCGACGGGTTCTCGAAGATCGCGGCGGGGTCGCGGATGTCCGCCGTGATCACCGTCGTGCGGCGCTCGTCGGCGAGCAGCGCGCGGCCGTGCGCGAGCACCAGCGGGTCGTTGTCGACGTAGAGACGTGGGTGTCGGGGTCGATGGAGTGCGCGATCTCGTGCACGTTGCCGACCGTCGGCAGACCCGAGCCGATGTCGATCAGCTGCCGGATGCCCAGCTCGCCGACGAGGTAGTTGACGGTGCGGCGGATGAGGTCGCGGCCCGAGCGGGCGAGCAGCCCGGCCTCGGGCACGGCGTCGTACAGCACCTGCGAGACCCGGCGGTCGACCTCGAAGTGCTCCTTGCCGCCGAGGATGTAGTCGTACGCCCGTGCGATGGACGGGATCGTGACGTCGACGGTCGGGGGTGGTTCGCTCCCGTCGAGCCCGCGGCTCTCCGCCCAGTTCTCCGTCACGCTGGTGCCTCCAACCCCCCGACGACCGACCCGGTCGCAGCCTAGCGAGTGCCCCGCGGGCCGCCACCGTGGCACCGCGGTCTCGATCATCACCGGGCGGCCGGGCCGCGGGATGCCGCCCGGCCGGGTGGCCGATGACCGGCTCGGTGGCCGCCCGTGACCAGTGCGATGGTACGCAACCGGTCCGGGTGATCACCGTACGTCGCCAGGGCCGGTGAACCTTCCCGGAACCCCCACGGCGGCGGGGTCCCCGTTGCTAGCGTCACAGCCGGTCACGGTCGGTGCGCGGAGTGCGGGGAGCAGGCGATGGCAGCGGGAACCGTCGGGGTCGTCCTGACCCTCGCCGTCGCGGCGTCCGTCCTCACGGCGGGCGGCCCGGCCCCCGCGCAGTCGGGAGCCTGTCCCGCCGAGCAGTGGGAGATCGACGCCCAGCGCCTCGCCGACGCGCTCGCGGACGTCCCCGCCGACGACCCCGGCGCCCGGCTGCGGGAGCGGCTCGCGGACGCCGGGTTCGTCCCCGGCGGCGAGCCCGAGCGTGCCGAGGGCGGCGCGGACGAGGACGGCGACGAGCCGGCCGACCTGCTCGCCGCGCTGGTCGAGGCGCTGGCCGACGCCGTCGGCCCCGGTTCGGAGGTCGTGGTGATCGGCCCGGACGGGCAGCCCGCCGAGATCACCGGCGCCCGCACCACCACCCGCCCCGACCAAGCCGGCTGCCCGGAGCCGGGCGGTCGATGACCGGCCCCGCCGCGCCCCGCCGCGCCCGGCCCGTCACCGCGGTCGTGGCCGCGCTCTGCTGCGCCGCCGTGCTCGCGACGGCGGGCGCGTCCGTCGGTGCGCCCGGCGACCCCGACCCGCGCTGCGCGGGCTGGTACCCCGAGGCCCGCCAGCTCGCCCGCTCGATCGCCGGCGTGGACGACCCGCGGGCCGCGCGGATCCGCGCCGAGCTCGACCGGCTCGGGATCGGCGCGGACAGCTACCCGCCCGAGCGGTGCGCGGAGGGCGCGCCGATCGAGACGCTGCCCGAGATCCCGCCGTCGGAGGCGGAGCCGGCCGGCCTGCGGCCCGTCGAGGTCTCCCCCAACGGCCGGTTCCTGCAGTTCACCGACGGCGAGCCGTTCTTCTGGCTGGCCGACACGGGCTGGGAGATGTTCCACCGGGCCAGCCGGGAGGACGCCCGGCGCTACCTCGACACCCGGGCCGAGCAGGGGTTCACCGTGATCCAGGCGGTCGCGCTCGCCGAGAAGGGCGGGCTCGACGTCCCGACGCCCGCCGGGCACCTCCCGCTCGTCGACCGCAACCCGGCCGAGCCGGCCGTCGGGCCCGGCCCGGACGACGACTACTGGGACGACGTCGACTTCATGATCGACCACGCCAACGCGCGCGGCCTCTACGTCGCGCTGTGGGCGGCCTGGGGAAGCATGGTCGAGGACGGCCCCGAGGTGCTCGACGAGGGCAACGCGCGGGCCTACGGCGAGTTCCTCGGCGAGCGCTACGGCGACAAGGGCGTGATCTTCGTGCTCGGCGGCGACCGCCCGTCCAACTCCGGTGGCAACACCCCGGAGGTCTGGACGGAGCTGGCCGCGGGCATCCGCGCCACCGCGGGCGACGACGAGCTGGTCTCGTTCCACCCGTGGGGCGAGGAGTCCTCCACGGAGATGTTCCCCAACGACAGCCCGGTGATCGACTTCAATCTGATCCAGGGCAGCCACAAGCGCAAGTCGTTCGACCAGCTCACCGCGCTGATCGTCGAGGACTACGACCGCACGCCGGTGAAGCCGGTGATCGACAGCGAGGTGTTCTACGAGGAACACCCGTTCAACTGGAACTCCGACGAGGGCTGGAAGACCGCCGTGCACGCCCGCGGCGCGGCCTACTACCAGGTGTTCTCGGGTGCGGCCGGGCACACGTACGGCAACGGCGCGGTGCACCAGTTCTGGGAGCCCGGCATGGACGCCCCGTACGAGGTGCGCGACCCGTGGTACGAGGCGATCAACCACGAGGGCGCCACGCAGATGCACCACCTCAAGGACCTGATGCTGTCGCGGTCCTACTTCGACCGCGTGCCGGACCAGGGCATGGTCGTCGGCGGCACCGCGCGGGCCACGCGGGCGGAGTCCGGCGAGTGGGCGATGCTCTACCTGCCCGAGGGCGGGTCGGTGGAGATCGACCCGTCCGCGCTGGCCGGGCCGGTCGCCGAGGTCACGTGGTTCAACCCGCGCACCGGCGCGTCCGAGGCCGGGAGCGGCGGCGGGCCGGAGTTCACGGCGCCCGACGACGAGGACTGGGTGCTCGTCCTCGACGCGTAGCTGCGCCGCGAGAAGCATTCCGCTCCACGGAAGGACGGTGCGGCGCGTGCACCCCGAAGCGGATCATGGACGGATTCCTGCCGCTGCGACGACGGAGCCGCCGCCATGACCGCGACGTCCGGGAGAGTCACCGGGACGCGCGGGGCAGGCACCGGACCGGTGCTGGCCCGCGCCCTGCAGATCCTGGGCGCGTTCTCGGCGGAGCGGCCGGCCATGACGCTCAGCGAGCTGGCCCGCCAGACCGGGCTGCCCGTCTCGACGGTGCACCGGATGCTCGCCGGGCTGGTGGAGTGGGGCGCCTGGAGCGCGGCGAGGACGGCTGCTACCGCGTCGGGCTGCGGCTGTGGGAGGTCGGCGCGCTGGCGCCGCGCGGCCAGGGCCTGCGCGAACGCGCCCTCCCGTTCCTGGAGGACCTCTCCCAGATCACCCGCGAGAACGTCCAGCTCGCGGTGCGCGAGGGCGGCGAGCTGGTGTTCGTCGAGCGCATCGCGGGCACCGGGGCCGTGCCCGTGCGCACGCGCGTCGGCGGCCGGTTCGCGCTGACGGCGACGGGCGTGGGGCTGGTGCTGCTCGCACACGCGCCGCCGAGCTGCAGGAGGAGGTGCTGGGCGGGCGGATCGAGCGGTTCACGCCGATGACCGTCACCGACCCGGCGCAGCTGCGCCGCATGCTCGCCGACGTGCGGACGTCCGGGTTCGCGGTGAGCGACCGGCAGGTGACGATGGACGCGCTCTCGGTCGCGGCACCGGTGGTGGACGCCCGCGGGGCCGTGGTCGCGGCCGTCTCGCTCGTCGTGCGGCACGGGACGGCGTCGGCGCACGCGCTGGCCCCGCTGCTGCGCACGAGCGCGCGGGCGATCTCCCGGGCGCTGGGCCAGCCGCTGTGATCCCGGCCCGATCGGCTACCCGGTGCGGACGGCGCGCAGCGCGTGCTCGACGGCCACCAGGTCGTGCGCGTAGGTGATCTTGATGTTGCGGGCGTGGCCCGGCACCCGCCGCACCGTCACGCCGGGCCCGAACCGCTCCATGCACGAGGCCGTGTCCGTGCCGGCGAACCCGGCGCGGGCCGCCTCCTCGTACGCGGCGAGCAGCGGCTTCGCCCGGAAGCCCTGCGGGGTCTGGACGGCCACCAGGCCCGCAGGCGCCGCACCGGCCAGCGTCGCGTCCGGGCCGGCCGGCGCGAGGTCGTCGCGGACCAGGCCGGGCACCGCCCCGCCGTCCGCCCGCGCGACCCGCAGCACCTCCGCGGCGAGGGCGCGGCCGGCGAGCGGGCGGGCGCCGTCGTGCAGCAGCACGACGTCGACGGTGCCGTCGGCGATCCGGGGCGCGAGGTGGCGCAGCGCCGCCAGCTCCGACTCCTGGCGCGTGCCGCCGCCCGTGACGATCTCGGCGTCGCCCCCGCCGTCACCCCGCAGCAGCTCGGCGGCCAGTGCGCGGTCCGCGTCCCGGACGACGAGCACCACCGGCCCGATCCCCGGCATCCCGGCGAACGTGTCGAGCGACCACGCGAGCACCGGCCGGCCCCCCACGGGGAGGTAGACCTTGTTTCGGTCGGCCCCGACACGGGTACCGCTCCCGCCGGCCAGCACGACGGCCGCGGCGACGGCCGCGGACGGGTCGGGTGCCTGCACGGGGACAGTGTGCTCGGGAGTGCGGCCGAGCCGAACGGGAGTGCCTCCCCGGAACGGCCCTATGGTCGGACAGGTGACGTCAACGCGCAGTGGCGCAGGGCGCTTCGGCCGGTACGAACTACTCCGAACGGACACTGTCGAGGTGCGCCTCAGCACAGATCGTCACGCGCAGTAGGCTCCGGCAGGTTTCATCGGCGAGACCGTGTCCTGAACGTCGTTGTCCTTCCAATCGACCGTTAGGGGGTGCCCCGATGAGCGACGACGATCGGCGCGCCCTCGGACGCGGTCGCGGGGTGCCACCCTCCCAGCCGCCACCCGCCCCGCCGACCCGCAGCCAGCCCCTGCCGCGGCGTCCCGGACCGCCCGCGGAACCGCCCGCCCGGCCGGCCCCGGCGCTCCGGTCCGGGCCGCCGCGGGCCGGCGACCCGTCCACCCGCCCGGTGCCGCCGCAGGGCCCGGACGTCCGACGTCCCCGTGGCGAGCCCGGCCGGGACACACCCCGTCCCGCGTCCGGCGCGCCGGCGCCCCCCGGACCGCAGCGCCCGCCCCGCCGCCCGGCGTCCGGTCGAGGACGGGGCAGACATCGCCGCAGAAACCGCCGCAGCCGGGCCGGACGCCACCGCGGCCGCCCGACGGGAAGCCGCCGGCCCCGCGCCCGCCGGGCGGGCCGCCGCGGCCCGGGCAGCGGCGCCCCGGCCGCGCGACACCGAGCAGACCGCGCTCACCGGCCGGGGGCAGAGGTCCGACCGTTCGGCGCGGTCCGACGCGGAGCTCCCCCCGCCCGCACGTCCGTCGCCCGGAAGGGCGGGCGGCCCGCCGGGGCGCGCGCCCGCGGCCCGCGGCGCACCCTCGGCCGGGCCCTGCTCGCCACCGCATCGGCCACCGTCGCGCCCGGCTCCGGGCACCTGATACTGGGCCGGACGCGCGTCGGCGCCGTCGTCCTCGGCGTGTTCCTGCTGGTACTGGGCGGGCTCGCGGCGCTCGTGCTGTCGGCCGGCCGGGAGCAGCTCGTCGCGACCGCGCTGTCGAGCAACGTGCTCGTCGCCGTCTCGCTCGGCTGCCTCGCCGCCGCGCTGGCGTGGGTCGGCGTGATCCTGCACACCTACCTCGTCGGCCGCCCGCCGGGGCTCGCCGTCGGCCGCCAGGTGCTCGGCGTCGGGACGGTGGCGGCGCTGTGCCTGGTGGTGGCCGCGCCGCTGGGGTTCGCCGCGAACCTCGCCAACTCCCAGCGCAACCTGCTCGACGAGCTGTTCGACGGTGGCGGCGGCACGGCGGCGGAGGTCGCGATCGCCAAGCCGCGGCTCAACGTCCTGCTGGTGGGCAGCGACGCCGGGCCGGACCGCACCGGCGCCCGCACCGACACGATGATGGTCGCGAGCATCGACACCCGCTCGGGGCGCACCGTGCTCTTCGGGCTGCCCCGCAACATCGGGTACGCGCAGTTCCCGGCCGGCTCGCCGATGGAGGAGGAGTTCCCCCGCGGCTTCCACGACGACTCCGACCCGCTCTCGGGCAACTACCTGCTCAACGCCGTGTACGCGTGGGGCCGCGACCATCCGGACATGGCCCCGGCCGAGCCGACCGACGACCGCGGCCTCAACCTGCTCCACCAGACCATCGGGCACATGCTCGGGCTGGACCTCGACTACTACGTCGAGGTCAACATGGCCGGCTTCGCGTCGATCATCGACGCGCTCGGCGGCCTCACCGTGGACGTCGGGCCCGAGCGCATCCCGATCGGCGGCATCACGCCGAGCGGCCGCCTGGTGCGCCCGGACGGCTACATCGAGCCCGGCATCCAGCAGTTGACCGGCGAGCAGGCGCTCGCGTACGCCCGCTCGCGCACCGGCTCCACCGACTACGCGCGGATGGGCCGCCAGCGCTGCCTGATCCAGAACATCCTGACCCAGAAGAGCCCCGCCGACCTGCTCGCGAACTTCCAGAGCCTCGCCGCGGCCACCACCAACAGCGTCGCGACGAACATCCCGCAGCAGGTGCTGGGCCCGCTCGCGTCGCTCGCCACCGGCGACGGCGGCATCCAGCTGGAGAGCATCTCGTTCGACCCGAACCTGCCGGACCCGGAGGAGGACAACGGGCACTTCAACACCGGCGCCCGAACTTCCCGTTCATGCGCCAGGTCGTGGAGGACGCCATCAACC
>MKJX01000212.1 GCA_001942415.1 Pseudonocardia sp. CNS-139 | reverse complement strand
CGAGGAGGCGACCGCGGCCGCGCACGGGCGGGCGCACCTGGCGCTCGCGGTGGTCGTCGCGCGGGCGGTGCTGCTGGTCGCCCGCCCGGCCGCGGGCGTGCCGGAGGTCGTCGGGGTGGCGCTCGACGCCGCCGTGCGGGTGCTGCGGGCGCGGCCCGCCCGCCCGCTCGCGCCGGCGGCCCTGCTGGACGCCGCCGCGCCGAGTACGGGCTGCCGCGGGTGGCGTACGGCTGGGTGCCGGTCGGCGGGAGCCGGTTCGCGCTGGTCGAGGGCCCGTTCCCGGAGCCGGCGCGCGAGCCGGCCAACGGGCTGGTCGACGTCGTGCCCGGCGGGCTCGTCGTGCGCACGGGGATCGCGGACGGGTCGGCGTCCGTGGTGCTGCGGGGGTGGTCGAGGAGCCGCCCGCCCCCGACCTCGACGACTGGCAGGAGGTCGTGGACGTCAGCTACACCGCGGTGGACGGCGCGGCGTCGCTGGTCGGGCCGCAGGGGCCTGGCGCGCCCCAGCTCCAGGACGCGACGCCGCCGTGGCCCGGGCCGGTGCGGGCCCGGGTCTGCGCTCGCGGACGCGACGACGGACACCGCCACGAGGGCTACGAGATCGTGCTGTGGCCGGCGCCGGTGCGCCCGCGGTCGTGCACAAGGCGGCCGACCGGCTCGGGCACCGGCTGCGCGGCGAGCCGGGGCCGGCCCTCGTCCTGCGGCCCGAGGACGCCTACCGGTGGGTGCGCGGCTCGGCGCTGGGCGACGCGGCGACCGTCACCGTGGTGACCGGCGCGACCCCGGAGGACGTGCTCGTCGCGTTCGGGGCCGACCCGCAGCGGCCCGAGCCGCTCCAGGTGCTGGCCGCAGAGCTGGGCATCGACCCGTGGGTGGCCGTGCTGCCCGTGGACGGGGTGGTGCTCGCCGTCGAGCTCAACGGCTGGCAGGGCTCGCTCGACCCCGTGCTGCGGCCGGCGTCCACGGGCGGGCGCGCGGCCAGCATGTACTGGAACGTCAACGCGCTGACCCGGCTGTGCTTCGCGCGCGCGGGCACGGTGCTGGCCGCGTGGGAACCGCCGCCGCCCGCGCACGTCGCCGACGCCGAGGTGCGCGCCGCGGTCGACGGCCTCGGGCTCGACGACTACCGCGACCGCATGGAGAAGGGGCTGGCCGCCGTCGAGCGGTTCACCGGGCGCGGGCCGCGCCCGGCGGACGCGAGCGGATCGAGGCGGCGGGCGTCGGGTACCGGATCCTGCCGCGGCTGCCGGACCTGCGGCCCGTCGAGCGGCTGGCGGACGGGTCGCGGCGCTGGACCTCCCCCGCCCCGCTCGGCCCGGACACCGAGTACCTGGTGACCCGGCCCGGGCCGGTGCTGCGCGACCTGGCGTGGTGGGCGGTCGGCGAGGCTGCCGCGCGGACCGGCGCCGACGCCGTCCCGAGATGGGGGAGAGCCTGGCCGGGCGGGCGCTCACCCCGGCCGCCGAACGGCTGGCCCGCGCGTCCGCGCTGGCCGGGGGCGGGTCGGACCACCAGGTCTGGATGGCGCTGCACGCGGCCACCAACCCGGACCCGCTCGCGGCCGCCGTCGACGCGCTCGAACGTGCCCGCTGGGCGCTCGGCCCGTACGCGGCGGACTTCCTCGACACGGCCCGGCGGCGGCTGAGCGGTGGCTGAGGCAGGATCGGCCCGGTGATCGTGCAACTGACCTCAGCGGGCGTGGCCGTGCAGGACGCCGACGACCTCGGCCGGCTGCACCTGCGCACCGACCTCGACGCCGACGGCCTGCGCGCCGCGCTGCTGAAGACCGGCACCGGCGCGCTGGTCGACGCCGACAACGCGCTGCTCGACGTCGCCGTCCTGCGTTCCCGGGCCGCGCTGCTCACCGACGCCCCCGACTGGGCGGACCGCTGGGCGGGCATGCTCGCCTACGCCGAGCGCAAGGGCTGGCTCTCCGCGGACGGCCGGTCCGTCCAGGTCCACGTGGAGCGCTGAGCCGACGCGACTCGCGTACACCCAGCCCGCGACTCGCGCACACTTTTCCGGCGACTCGCGGGCCTTCCCGCGAGTCGCGGTGAAAGTGCACGCGAGTCGCTGGATTCGTGCACGCGAGTCGCGTCGGTGCGTAGCGTCCGGGGCGTGCCGATGAACCTGCTGCACCGCCGCATCTGCCGGTCCGACGCGTGGGCGCTGCGCATGCACTCCCAGGTGCTCCCGTGGGCGTGCCGGGACGTCCCGCTCGGCGGCGACGTGCTGGAGATCGGCCCCGGCTACGGCGTGACGACGCGCTGGCTGCTGGAGCGGGGCGCGCGTGTCACGGCCGTGGAGGTGGACCCCGACCTGGCCGCCGGCGTGCGCCGGGAGCTGGGCGAGCGGGTGGACGTCCATGTCGGGGACGGCGGCGCGCTCCCGTTCCCGGACGCCGCGTTCGACACGGTCGTCTGCTTCACGGTGCTGCACCACGTGCCGTCGCCGCAGCACCAGGACCGGCTCTTCGCCGAGGCGGCCAGGGTGCTGCGCCCGGGCGGGGCGTTCGCGGGCTCGGACAGCCGGCTCACCCTGCGGTTCCGGCTGATCCACGTCGGCGACACGATGGTGCCGGTGGACCCGGCCACGCTGCCCGCCCGGCTGCGTGCCGCCGGCCTGGACGACGTGCACGTGGACACGGTCCCGCGGTCGCTGCGGTTCCGCGCGACCCGTCCCTCCTGAGGCTCAGCCCCAGGCGAGCGGCAGCCGCACCGGGCCGCGCACGAGCGAGCCTTCCGCCACTCGACGTCCCCGGCCGGGACGGCGAGACGCAGGTCGGGGAACTCGCGCAGCAGCCCGCCGAGCGCCTCCTGCAGCTCCATGCGGGCGAGCTGGGCGCCGAGGCAGTGGTGCGGGCCGTGGCCGAAGCCGACGTGCCGGTTGCCCGCGCGGTCGAGCACGAGCGTGTCGGCGTCCGCGAACACATCGGGGTCGCGGTTGGCGGCGGCGACGGCGACCATCACCGGCTCGCCCGCGTGCACGGTGACGCCGGACAGCTCCACGTCCTCCGTCGCGATGCGGACGAACCCGGCCCCGGCGCCGAGCGGGATGAACCGCAGCAGCTCCTCGACTGCGGCCGCGACGGCCGCGGGCCCGCCGCGCAGCGCCGCACCCCGGTCCGGCCGGGTGAGCAGCGTGTAGGTCATGTTCCCGATCTGGTTCATCGTGGTCTCGTGGCCGGCGATGAGGATGCCGATGCCCAGCCCGATCAGCTCGCCCTCGTCGAGCCGCTCGCCCTCGTCCCGGGCGCTGACGAGCGCGCCGAGCAGGTCTCGGTGGGCCGTGCGCGCCGCTGCGCGACGAGCTCGGCCATGTACCCGACCAGCGCCTGGCTCGCCGCCGCGCGCTCCTGCGCGGTCATGGCCGAGGTCGACACCGCCGCGTCCGCGCCGGCCCGGAAGACCGGCCGGTCCTCGACCGGCACGCCGAGCAGCTCGCAGATGATCGTGACGGGCAGCGGCACGGACACGTACTCGACGAGGTCGGCGCCCGGCCCGGCGGCGCGCATCTCCGCGAGGAGTCGGGCGGTCAGCTCGGCCGCGCGCGGGCGCAGCTCCTCCACCCGGCGCACGGTGAACTCCTTCGCCACGATCCGGCGCAGCCGGGTGTGCTCGGGCGGGTCCATGTTGAGGATCGAGCTGCGCTGGGTGTCGATCTCCGGACGGACCCGCGGCACGTCCCGCCCGACCACGGCCGCGCGGCTGAACCGCGGGTCGCCGAGCACCGTGCGCACGTCCGCGTGCCGGACGGCGAGCCACGCCTCCCCGCCGTGGGGCAGCTCGACGCGGGAGACGGGCTCGTCGCGGAGCAGGTCGTGGTAGGCCGGGTCGAGCTCCAGCCGGTCGGCCTCGGCGAACGGGTACGGGCAGGCCATGACATCTCCCCACAGATGTAAGCGTTTGCTTACGGGCGACGCTACGCCGGGTGTCAATCCGGGGGGCGGGTGCCCAGCAGCGTCGCGGCGCCGCGCAGGACGTGCGCGGTGACGGCCTCGGGGGAGTCGTGCAGCGCGCCCGACCGCAGGGCCCCGCGCATGAGGGAGATGCCGAGCAGCCACGCGAGCAGCAGGTCGGCGCGGGTGCGGGCGCGGCCGGGTCGTCGGTGTCGGCGAGCGCGGCGAACGCCTCCGCGTAGGCGCTGCCGAGCTGGGTGCGCACCCGCTCGGCCACCTGGGAGCCGCCCGCCGCGAGCAGCACGGCCATCGTCGGGTCGCGGCCCTCGGCCGAGTCGTCGGCCAGGAGCGTGGCGAGGATGCCTTCGAGCAGGTGCTCGCGCGGCGTGTCGGCGAGGAAGGTCAGCGCCCGGCTGAGCACGGCCTCGGCGAAGAGGCCCTCCTTGTTGCCGAAGTAGCGGAAGAGCAGCGCCTGGTTGACCCCGGCGCGGTCCGCGACGGCGCGTACGGTGGTCGCGTCGTAGCCGACGGTGGCGAAGAGCTCGCGTGCGGCGGTCAGGAGCGCGCCACGGGTGGCCGCGGCGTCGCGGGGCCGTACCGCCGGGGGCGCCGCAGGCGTGGCGGGGCCCGGCCGGGGCTCGGTCATCACGGGTCTCCTGCCTCGGAACGCGTCGTTGCGGTGCGATGAGAACACATCGGGCACGTGTGGTGGCGCGCCGGCCGGGTATCCGCCCCGCGGCGACCGAGGGGATGAACGGCGACATGGCGCAACAGCAGGCGCGACCGCACGGCGACCAGCCCGGCGACGAGCCTACGGGCTCGACGAGTTCCCGGCGCCGCGGCGCCCGAGGCCGGCGGACGGGGAAGCGGACGTGGTCCCGGACGAGGCGGAGCGCATCGACGAGTCCCCGGACGCGGCCGGCGCGGCCGCTGCGGCGTCCGGCCGCAGGGACGCCGGCGTGAACGCGGGCGCGGACCCGGGCCCGCGGAACCGGAGCTGACGTGACCGGAGCCGACGTGTCCGACGCCGGGGTGCCGGGCCTAGCGTGGAGGCATGAGACGGCCCGGTCCGCTGCGCTGGTGGTGGTACGCGATGGGCGGGGCGCTCCCGCCGCGCTTCCGGGAGTGGGTGCTGCACGACCTGACGGTCCGGACCTGGCGCGTGCCGGCCGTGGTGCGCTCGCTGGTGCAGATGGCCCCGCGCGGTGCTGGTGGTGCTGTTCCTGCCGTCCGAGGCCCTGGGTGCGGGTCGTGGGCCGGTGCTGGGCGGGATGGTACCGTCGGCATGATCTACGCCGTCGCGTTCGCCGAGGCGGCCGCCGAGCACCGGGTGCGCAAGGCCGGGTATCCGAGTGGCACCGCGCAGGCCGTGCGGGACGAGCTCGGTGCCGGGGCGCGCGAGGCGGCCGCGGCGCGTTACGCCGCGCGCTGGCGCGCAGGACCACCGTCGGACCGGTCTACTCCGCGCAGCTCTGGGTGATCTTGGCGATCTCCCCGTCCAGGTCCATCCGGGTCCACTCGTCACCGAGCGCGACGAGGTCCGTGGTGGCCTCGACGAACTGCCCGAGCAGGTCGCGGTCGACCTCCAGCACGGCGTGGCCGTCGTGGGAGTGGATCTCGATCTGCACGATGTCGTAGCCCTGCACGATGTGCGGGCTCATCCGGACGTCGCCCTCCCCGGACGGCCCGGAGAGGGCCTCCACGACGAGGTCGCGGGCCACCAGCCACTCGACCCACCTGTCGTGCCTGGTCCGGACGGCAAGGGTCACCGCGAACGGGTCGTTGGCGGCGTAGCTCCACCGCGTCACGACCGGCGCGGGCTGCCCGTGCAGCACCGTGAACATGTCCTGCTGGACCGAGTCGCTCGTCATCGTCGTCGTCCCTTGCGATCCCGGGCCGCCTTCTCGTGCGGCGGCGTTACCGGCTCATCGCCACGCTGCGCCGGAACGCTGCACCTTGTCCCGACCTTCACCCGAACAAGTGAGCTGTTACACCCTCGCGCACACACGGTGACAGCGTAGCGAGACGAGTGAACAGCAGAACGTGAGGATGCACGTGCATCCTTCGGGGAGGCTTGCGTTATGCAGGTAATTACCTGCATGATGGGCCGCGTGCCGGGAGAGATCGATGCAGTCTTCAAGGCCCTCGCCGACCGGACGCGCCGCTACCTGCTGGACAGCCTCCACGAGCAGAACGGGCAGACGCTGGGCGAGCTGTGCGAGCGCCTGGACATGGCCCGCCAGTCGGCCACGCAGCACCTCGCCGTGCTGGAGGCCGCCAACCTCGTCACGACGGTCCGGCAGGGCCGCAGGAAGCTGCACTACCTCAACCCGGTCCCGCTCCACGAGATCCAGGAGCGGTGGATCGACAAGTTCGAGCGCCCGCGCCTGCGCGCGCTGAGCGCCGTCAAACACCGTGCCGAGGAGTACGCCATGACCGAGAAGCCGTCGTTCGTCTACGTGACCTACATCCGGAGCAGCGCCGACAGCGTGTGGCGCGCGCTCACCGACGCGGACCTGACCGCCGAGTACTGGGGCCACAGCAACGTCTCGGACTGGAACGTGGGGTCACGCTGGGAACACGTGCGCACGGACGGGTCGGGGACCGTCGACGTCGCGGGCACGGTCCTGGAGGCCGAGCCGCCGCGCCGGCTCGTGATGACCTTCGCCGGGCCGAACGAGCAGCACCCCGACGGGCCGTCGCGGGTGACGTTCGACGTCGAGCCCCACGCCGACATCGTGCGGCTCACCGTCACGCACGAGAACCTGACCGACCCGGAGGACCTCGCGTCCGTCTCCGCCGGGTGGCCGGCCGTGCTCGCCAACCTCAAGTCGCTGCTGGAGACCGGGCACGTGATGCCGCAGGCGCCCTGGGACATGCACGCCGACCTGCGCGCGGCGGAGATGGCGAAGAACGGGTGACGCGTCAGGCGTCCTGCTCGGCCGTGACGACCCAGATGCCGTCGGGGCCGGTGCGGGCGGGCTGCGCGAGGGTGAGCGTGAGCCGGTCGCCCTTGCCGTTGCGGACGTCCACGCTGGTGCCGGCCGGGCCGGGGTAGGCCTCGGCGTCGGTCCAGCCGTGGGCCGCCGCGGCGTAGGAGATCGCGACCTCGGACGGGTCGAGCAGCCACGGCTGGGCCCCGGAGTCCGCGGCCGCCTGCAGCGCGGCGGCGTCCGCGGCGCCGTCGGCCGGCCACGGCAGCTCGACCTTGCCCGGCTCGACGGGCGTGACGCTCTCCTGCCCGGTGGCCGGGGCCTGTCCGGTGGTCTGGAGGGGACCGGCCGGTGCGGTGGGGCCGTGGGCGGGGGCGCAGCCGGCGAGCAGGGCGACCGCGAAGGCAGCGGTCACCCGGTGGAGACGGGTCACTCCGGCCACAGTAGGCCGAACGGCCCAGTGCGGCAGGCGTGTCCTCCCGGCGCGTCCGGGGGAGATCCGGCTTATCGTTCGGGCAGCAGTGCGGCTACCCGGCGAGGAGAGACATGGCTGCGTCCCCGTCCCCGGCGCACCCTCGGCCGCGGCGTTCCGCGCCGCCCGCGAGTTCCTGTGGACCCACCGCGAGGACTACGCGACGGCCTACCGGGACTTCCGCTGGCCGGAGATCGGCGCGTTCAACTGGGCGCTCGACCACTTCGACGCGGTGGCGGCCGACCCGGAGCGCGGCGCCGCGCGGGCGCTGTGGATCGTCGAGCCGGACGGGTCCGAGGCGCACTGGACGTTCGCCGAGCTCGCCGCCCGGTCCGGCCAGGTGGCCAACTGGCTGCGCGGCCACGGCGTCGCGCGCGGCGACCGGATCGTGCTGATGCTGGGCAACCAGGTCGAGTTGTGGGAGACGCTGCTCGCGGCCATGAAGCTCGGGGCCGTCGTCATCCCGGCGACGACGCTGCTCACCCCCGCCGACCTGCGCGACCGCCTCGACCGCGGCGCGCCCGGCACGTGGTGGTGGGTGCCGCCGACGCCGGCAAGTTCGACGAGGTGGCGGGGGACTACACGCGCATCGCCGTGCGGGGCGCCCCCGACGGGTGGCTCGACTACGGGGCGTCCGCCGGGGCGTCCGCGGAGTTCGTCCCCGACGGCGTCACGCACGGCTCGGACACGCTGCTGCTCTACTTCACGTCCGGCACGACGGCGAAGCCGAAGCTCGTGGCGCACACGCACGCGTCGTACCCGGTGGGGCACCTGTCCACGATGTACTGGATCGGGCTGGAGCCCGGCGACGTCCACCTCAACATCTCGTCGCCGGGCTGGGCCAAGCACGCCTGGAGCAACGTCTTCGCGCCGTGGATCGCCGAGGCGTGCGTGCTCGTCATGAACTACGCGCGGTTCGACGCCGAGAGCGTGCTCGGGGTGCTCGACCGCTGCCGCGTCACGAGCTTCTGCGCGCCGCCGACCGTCTGGCGGATGCTCATCCAGGCCGACCTGTCCGGGCTCGCGCACCCGCCTGCCAAGGTCGTCGGGGCCGGGGAGCCGCTCAACCCCGAGGTGATCGAGCAGGTCGAGAAGGCATGGGGCGTGCGCATCCGGGACGGGTTCGGGCAGACCGAGAGCACCGTGCAGATCGGCAACTCCCCGGGGCAGCCCGTCAAACCGGGCTCGATGGGGCGGCCGGTCCCCGGTTACCCGATCGTGCTGGTCGACCCGGCCACCGGCGAGCCCGCCGACGAGGGCGAGATCTGCGTCGACCTCGCGCGGCGCCCGCTCGGGCTGATGGCCGGCTACCACGGCGACCCCGAGCGCGACGCCGAGGCGATGGCCGGCGGCTACTACCACACCGGCGACGTCGGCAGCCGGGACGCGGACGGGTACGTCACCTACGTGGGGCGCGCCGACGACGTGTTCAAGCGTCGGACTACCGGATCAGCCCGTTCGAGCTGGAGAGCGTGCTCATCGAGCACCCGGCGGTGGCCGAGGCGGCCGTCGTCCCGTCGCCGGACGCGCTGCGGCTGGCCGTCCCGAAGGCGTACGTGGCGCTCGCGGCCGGCTACGAGCCGACCGAGGAGACCGCGCGGGCCATCCTGGAGTTCGCGCGCGCGAACCTCGCCCCGTACAAGCGGGTGCGCCGGCTGGAGTTCGCGCCGCTGCCCAAGACGATCTCCGGGAAGATCCGCCGGGTCGAGCTGCGCGGGCGCGAGGCCGACCTGCACGCCGACGCGTCGCCACGCCGCCGGGGGAGTTCACCCTGTAGGAGTCCCTCGGGAGAGGGATCGCGCGAACGGGCGAGCTGTCGAGGTGATCGGTCGTGCGCAACACTGTGGTGCGTGACACGACCGATCGACCGTGACGCGCGGCCGTTCGGCGACCAGGGGGAACTGGCGGAATTGCGGCACCCGCTGCCGGAAGTTGCACCGGATGTGACGTACACGCACTCGCCGGGCGACATGGCCGACGTCATGGCGAGCATGCCGGAGGTGTGGCGGCGCCTGCTCGCCGCGCACGTGCCCGACCGGATGGGCCGGTGCGCCGGTTGCCGCAAGGCGAACGGCTCCGGCGAACGGTGGCCGTGCTCGCTGCACCGCATCGCGAGCGACGCCGAGCACCTGTACGGGCTCCGGTTGGGTCAGGCGGTCGGCGGCGAGTGAGGCCGCGTCCCCCGGATCGTCGCCCGCGGGATTCGCGCCCAGATCGCCCCTGGCCGCGTTGTCGGCACGTCCGAGTACGCCCGGTACGAGGACGTGCCTCCGCCTTGCCAGGGACGATCTGGATCACGAATCCCATCGACCACGATCCACGGGACGCGGCCTACGCCCCGGCCACTCCCGGTGGGATATCCGGGTGATGTCGAGGACCTCGCCGATCGTCGACCACTCGTCGCGGCCGAGGCGCGCGAGCGGGCGCAGCTTGCCGACCGCCGGCAGGCCGCCCGCGTGCGGGTCGCCGTCGAACACGTCGGTGTCGACGGCGGCGTGCACCACGCGGCCCATCACCACGGTGGAGTCGCCGAGGTCCACGGCGGCGTGCAGCACGCACTCCAGCGCCACCGGCGACTCGGCCACCCGCGGCGGTGCGACCCGGGCGCTCGGCTCCGGCGTGAGACCCACCGCGACGAACTCGCTGACGTCCGGCGGGAAGTCCGTCGCCGTGGCGTTGACCTGCTCGAACAGTGGCTCCGTCGCGAGGCAGACGACGAACTCGCGGGTCTCGCGGACGTTGCGCAGCGAGTCCTTCGTCCGCACGCTCGTGAACTGGACGATCGGCGGGTCCACACACGACACCGTGAAGAACGAGTGCGGCGCGAGGTTGTCGGCGCCGGCGGCCGACCGGGTGGACACCCAGGCGATCGGCCGCGGCACCACCACGGCCGTCAGCAGCCGGTAGAACGGTCGCGGGCCGAGGTCGGCGGGGTCCAGGTCGGTGCGCACGGACCGATGATCCCCCGCGCGTAGCGTGGCGGGCGTGCGGGTGTGGGTGCGGCCGGCCGGGCTGCTGCTGGGCATGCTGGCCGACGCGCTGCTCGGCGACCCGCGCCGCGGCCACCCCGTCGCCGGGTTCGGGCGGGTCGCCGGCGCGCTGGAACGGCGCTGGTACGCCGACCGCCGCGGCGCCGGTGCCGGCTACGCCGGGGTGCTGGTCGGAGGGGTGATTGCACTCGGCGTGCTCGCGGAGCGGGGCGCGCGGCGGCCGCTGCCGGGGGTGCTCGTGACCGCGGCCGCCACCTGGGCCGTGCTCGGCGGGGCGTCGCTGGCCGGGCACGGGGCCGCGCTCGCCCGCGAGCTCACCGACGGCGACCTCGCCGCGGCCCGCGCCCGCATCCCGTCGCTCTGCGGGCGGGACCCGGCCGCGCTGGACGCCGCCGGCATGGCCCGGGCCGGCACCGAGTCGATCGCCGAGAACACCTCCGACGCGGTCGTCGCGCCGCTCTTCTGGGGCGCGGTCGCGGGCGTGCCGGGGCTGCTCGGGTACCGGGCGGTGAACACGCTCGACGCGATGGTCGGCCATCGCTCGCCGCGGTACGCGCGGTTCGGCTGGGCCGCCGCCCGCCTCGACGACCTGGCCAACCTCGTCCCCGCGCGGGTGGCCGCGCTGCTGTTCGCCGCGCTCGCCCCGGTGGTGGGCGGCTCGCCGCGGGCCGCCGTGGCGGCCTGGCGCCGCGACGCGGCCGCGCACCCCAGCCCCAACGCCGGCCCGGTCGAGGCGGCGGCGGCCGGGGCGCTGGGCGTCACGCTGGGCGGGCGCACGGTCTACGCGCACGGGGCGGAGGACCGCCCGCGACTGGGCGCGGGCCCGTCCCCCGAGCCGGCGGACCTGGAGCGGGCCGCGAGGCTGTCGAGGTGGGTGGGCTGGACGTCAGCGGCCCTGGCCGCGCTCCTGTCCAGCCGCATTGTGGAGCCATAACGCACCTGGGGCCGCCCCCACACCGCATTGTGGAGCCAGAATGCACGTGGGGAGGCTCGAAAACTGCGTTATGGAGCCAGAATGCGTTGGGGGGGGTGGGGGTCAGGGGCGGCCGTAGCGGTCTTTCAGGGGGGTTTCCTCGCCTGCCAGGGCTCTGCGGATGGCGGTCTTGTCGGGGGTGTTCTTTCTGCGTTGCAGCAGTTCCAGGCGCACGAAGTAGGCCAGGGCGAACAGGGCGATCGCGCCGAAGGTCAGCCACTGGAGGGCGTAGGAGAAGTTCGTGAACGGGGCGCTGCCGGCGTGGTGGGGGCGACCGCGAGCGGGGTGAGCACGCCCGGCTGCCCGGCGGAGAGCTGGACGAACCCGGGCTGCAGCGGGAGGCCGGTGGCGGCGGCGAGCACGCGGGAGTCGGCGGCGTAGAGCTGGCGGTGGCCGCCGTCCTCGAACACGGGTCGGTTGCGCGGGTCGGCCTCGTCGGTGCGGAGCCGGCCGGTCAGCGTGACGGGCCCGGCCGGGGCGGGCGGGATCGCCGGGACGGCGCTGCCGCTCTCCGCCTGCACCGAGCCGCGGTCGACGAGCACGGTGCGCCCGCCGTCGGTGCGGAACGGGGTGAGCACCTCGACGGCCGGCTGCCCGTCCACCACCCGCAGCCGGACGACCGCCTCGCCGTCGGGCAGGTACGTGCCGGAGACGGTGACCTGCCGCCACGCGACGTCCGGGGTGACGCCGTCGGGCGCCAGGTCCGCGAGCGGCACGGGCGCGAGCGCGTAGGAGGCGTCGATGGCCTGCTGCTCGGCGTCGCGCTGCGCCTCCCGGCCGAACTGCCACGGGGCGAGCAGCGCGTAGCAGGCGACCGCGAACCCGACGACCGCCACGACGAGGGCGATCCAGCCGGGACGCAGAAGGAAGCGCACGTCGTCAGGCTATCCAGTGATACTGGCCCGTGTGAGAGGCGCACTGCTCGTCGCCGGCACCACCTCGGACGCCGGCAAGAGCGCGCTGGTCGCGGGCCTCTGCCGGTGGCTCGTGCGGCGCGGGGTGGCGGTGGCACCGTTCAAGGCGCAGAACATGTCGAACAACTCGGTCGTCACCCCCGACGGCGGCGAGATCGGCCGGGCGCAGGCGATGCAGGCGCTCGCGTGCGGGCTGGCGCCGAGCGTCGCGTTCAACCCGGTGCTGCTCAAGCCGGGCAGCGACCGCAGCGCGCAGGTGGTGGTGCGCGGCCGCGTCGACGGCACGGTGAGCGCGCGCGGCTACCAGGAGCGCAAGGCCGCGCTGCTCGACGTGGTGACGGCCGACCTCGCGGCGCTGCGGCAGCGCTACGACGTGGTGGTCTGCGAGGGCGCCGGCTCGCCCGCCGAGATCAACCTGCGGGCGAACGACATCACCAACATGGGCCTGGCGCAGGCCGCGGACCTGCCGGTTGTGGTGGTCGGCGACATCGACCGCGGCGGGGTGCTCGCGCACCTCTTCGGCACGCTCGCGGTGCTGGACGCGGCCGACCAGTCGCGCGTCGCGGGGTTCGTCGTCAACAAGTTCCGTGGCGACCCCGCGCTGCTCGCGCCGGGCCTCGACCAGCTGCGGGCGCTGACCGGCCGCCCGACGTACGGCGTACTGCCGTGGGAGGAGCGGCTCTGGCTCGACGCGGAGGACTCGCTCTCCGCCGTGGCCGACGGGGTGCTCGGGCGCCCGGCGCCGCCGCGCGGCTCGCAGTGGCTGCGGGTCGCGGTGGTGCGGCTGCCGCGCATCTCCAACGCCACTGACGCCGAGGCGCTGGCGTGCGAGCCCGGGGTCGCGGTCCGGTACGTGACGGAGCCGTCGCGCCTGGCCGACGCCGACCTCGTCGTGCTGCCCGGCTCCAAGGCGACGGTCGCCGACCTGGGCTGGCTGCGCCGCACCGGGCTCGCCGACGCCGTCGTCGCGCACGCCGAGGAGGGCCGTCCGGTGCTCGGCATCTGCGGCGGCTACCAGATGCTCGGGCGGCGCATCCACGACCCGGACGGCGTCGAGGGCGGGGGCGCCGAGGGGCTCGGCCTGCTGGACCTGGAGGTCGCGTTCGACGCGGAGAAGCACCTCGGCACCCCGTCCGGCACGGCGTGGGGCCACGCGGTGCGCGGCTACGAGATCCACCACGGCCGCGTGACGCACTCCGGGGACGCCGGGCTGGTCGGCGAGGAGGGCTCGGACGCCGGCGCGGTGCTCGGCACCCACTGGCACGGGCTGCTGGAGAACGACGGGTTCCGCCGCGCGCTGCTGGCCCGGGTCGCCGGGCAGGCCGGGCGGACGGGGTTCGTCCCGGCTCCGGACACGGCGTTCGGGACGGAACGCACGGCCCAGCTGGACCTGCTCGGCGACCTCGTCGAACGCCACCTCGACACACGCTCACTTGAACATGTCTTCAATAACGGAGCCCCGTCGGACCTCCCGGTGGTGACCACCGGTCTGGCAGGCTCGCAGCGGTGAGCACGCCCCGGTTCCCGTTCTCGGCCGTCGTCGGACACGCCGACCTGCGCCTCGCGCTCCTGCTCAACGCCGTGCACGCGGGCGTGGGCGGGGTGCTCGTGCGCGGGGAGAAGGGCACCGCGAAGTCGACGGCCGTGCGCGCGCTCGCCGCGCTGCTGCCGGCGCTGGAGGTGGTGCCCGGGTGCCGGTTCGGCTGCGCGCCCGCCGACCCCGACGCCGACTGCCCGGACGGCCCGCACGAGCCGGGCGGCCCCGCGGAGACCCGGCCGGCGCGGCTCGTCGAGCTGCCCGTCGGGGCCACGGAGGACCGGCTCGTCGGCTCCCTCGACCTGGAGCGTGCGCTCGCCGAGGGCGTGCGCGCCTACCAGCCGGGCCTGCTCGCCGACGCGCACCGCGGTGTGCTCTACGTGGACGAGGTCAACCTGCTGCACGACCACCTCGTCGACCTGCTGCTCGACGCCGCGGCGATGGGCCGCGCCCATGTCGAGCGCGACGGCGTGTCGGTGTCGCACGCGGCGCGGTTCCTGCTGGTCGGGACGATGAACCCGGAGGAGGGCGAGCTGCGCCCGCAGCTGCTCGACCGGTTCGGCCTGGCCGTCGAGGTGCGCGCGGCGCGCGACGTCGAGACCCGGGTGGAGGTGGTCCGGCGGCGGCTCGCGTTCGAGGCCGACCCGGCCGGGTTCGCCGCGGCGTGGGCCGGCGCGGAGGCGGAGACGGCCGCGCGGATCGCCGCCGCCCGGGCCCGGGTCGCGCGGTGGTGCTGCCGGACGGCGAGCTGCGCCGGATCGCCGCGGTGTGTGCCGCGTTCGACGTCGACGGGATGCGCGCCGACCTCGTCATCGCCCGGGCCGCGACGGCGCACGCGGCCTGGCGCGGGGCGGACGCCGTGGCGGAGGAGGACGTGCGCGCGGCCGCGCGGTTGGCGCTGCCGCACCGGCGGCGCCGCGACCCGTTCGACGAACCCGGCGTGGACGAGCAGGCCCTCGACGACGCCCTGCGGGACGCCGGGCCCGAGCCCGACCCGGATCCCGACCCGGATCCCGACGGCGGTGGCGGCGGTGGCGCCCCCGGGGAGCCGTCGGGGGAGCAGGCCGGCGAGTCCCGGCCGGCGCCGGGCGGGGACGGCCGGTCCCAGGCCGCGCCCCCGCCGAGCGCGCCCTACCGGGCCCGGCTGCTGACCGTGCCGGGCGTCGGCGAGGGCGCACCCGGCCGCCGTTCGCGGGCCCGCACCGGCACCGGGCGGATCGTGCGGCCCACCCACGGCACACCGCGGCGGGCCGCCGAGCTGCACCTGCCCGCGACCGTCACGGCCGCCGCGCCGCACCAGCGCGCCCGCGGCCGCACCGGTCCGGGCCTGGTGGTGCATGCCTCCGACCTGCGCCGCGCCGAGCGCGAGGGCCGCGAGGGCAACCTCGTGCTCTTCGCCGTGGACGCGTCCGGCTCGATGGCGGCGCGGCAGCGGATGGCGGCCGTCGGCGGGGCGGTGCTCTCCCTGCTGCGCGACGCCTACCAGCGCCGGGACAAGGTCGGGCTGGTCACGTTCCGGGCGACGGGCGCCGAGCTGGTGCTGCCGCGACGTCGAGCGTCCCGGCGGCGCAGGCCCGGATGGCCGGCATGCGGACCGGCGGGCGCACCCCGCTCGCCGACGGCCTGCTGCGGGCCCGCGCGGTGCTGCGCGTCGAGCGGCTGCGCGACCCGCGGCGGCGTCCGCTGCTGGTGCTGCTCACCGACGGCCGGGCGACGGTGGCCGCGCGGCCGGGTGGCGACCCCGTCGCCGACGCGTGCCGGGCCGCGGCGCTGCTCGCGGCCGACGGCGTCGCGACGGTGGTGGTCGACTGCGAGAGCGGCCCGGTGCGGCTGGGGCTGGCGGCGCGGGTCGCCGCGGCCGCCGACGGTGAGGTGCTGGGGCTCGCGCAGCTCTCGGCCGAACGCGTCGCCGGGGTCGTGCGCGCGGCCCGGGCGGCGTAGGAGGGGCAGCAGATGCCGCAGGGGCAGGTCGCCGTCACGCCGGAGGACGGGCTCACCACGCGGCAGCGCCGCAACCGCGCGCTGCTCGTCGTGCACACCGGGCAGATGAAGGGCAAGTCGACCGCCGCGTTCGGGCTCGCGCTGCGCGGCTGGAACCAGGGCTGGTCGATCGGGGTGTTCCAGTTCGTGAAGTCGGCGAAGTGGAAGGTCGGCGAGGAGGCCGCGTTCCGTGCGCTCGGGCGGGTGCACGAGCAGACCGGCGAGGGCGGGCCCGTCGAGTGGCACAAGATGGGCGAGGGCTGGTCCTGGACGCGCAAGAAGGGCTCCGCGGCCGACCACGCCGCGGCCGCCGCGGAGGGCTGGGCGGAGATCCGCCGCCGCCTGGAGAACCAGGCCCACGACGTCTACGTGCTCGACGAGTTCACCTACCCGATCAAGTGGGGCTGGGTGGACGTCCACGAGGTGGTGGCGGTGCTCGCCGGCCGGCCGGGGCGCCAGCACGTGATCATCACCGGCCGGGACGCGGCGCCCGAGCTGGTCGAGGCGGCGGACCTCGTCATGGAGACGACGAAGATCAAGCACCCGATGGACTCGGGGCAGAAGGGCCAGCGCGGGATCGAGTGGTGACCCACTCATCAGATGAGCGTTAGGGTCCTCGCCGTGGAGTACACGCGACTGGGCTCGACCGGACTGCAGGTCTCGCGGGTGTGTCTCGGGATGATGAGCTACGGCTCCCCGGCATGGCGCGAGTGGGTGCTCGACCTCGACGCCTCGCGCCCCCTGGTGCGCAGCGCCGTGGAGGCGGGCATCACGTTCTTCGACACCGCGGACGTCTACTCGCTCGGCGTGAGCGAGGAGGTGACCGGCACGCTGCTGCGCGAGCTCTTCCCGCGCCGCGAGGACTACGTGCTGGCCACGAAGGTCTTCAACCCGATGAGCGACCGCGTCAACGACGGCGGTCTCTCCCGCAAGCACATCCTGGCCGGCATCGACAGCTCGCTGCGTCGGCTGGGCACCGACCACGTCGACCTCTACCAGATCCACCGGTGGGACCCGCACACGCCCATCGAGGAGACGATGGAGGCGCTGCACGAGGTGGTGAAGGCGGGCAAGGCCCGTTACATCGGCGCCTCCAGCATGTTCGCGTGGCAGTTCGCGAAGGCGCAGTACACGGCCGATCTCGCGGGCTGGACGCGGTTCGTCTCGATGCAGGACCACTACAACCTGGTCTACCGCGAGGAGGAGCGGGAGGTGCACCCGTTCTGCCTCGACCAGGGCGTGGGGGTGATCCCGTGGAGCCCGCTGGCCCGCGGCCGGCTCGCCCGGCCCGTCACGGAGCAGCGCTCCACCACCCGTTCCGCGGGCAACGACCCGATCGGCGACCGCCTCTACGACGACGCGGACAACGCCGTCGTCAACGCCGTCGCGGACGTCGCGAAGGCGCGCGGCCTCCCGCAGGCGCAGGTCGCGCTCGCGTGGATGCTGCACAAGGACGCGGTGACCGCGCCGATCGTCGGCGCGACCAAGCGGGGCACGTCGAGGACGCCGTCGCGGCCGTCGACGTGCAGCTCACGGCCGAGGAGATCGCCGCGCTCGAGGCGCCGTACGTCCCGCACCCGATCCGCGGGCACCAGTAGCCGTGGTGGCCCGCGCGGTGGTCGTCGCCGCTCCCGCCTCGGGCAGCGGGAAGACGACCGTCGCGACCGGGCTGATGGCGGCGCTGCGGCGGCGGGGGACCGCCGTGGCGCCGTTCAAGGTGGGGCCGGACTACATCGACCCCGGCTACCACACGCTCGCCGCCGGGCGGCCCGGCCGCAACCTCGACCCCGTGCTCGTCGGGGCCTCGCGGGTGGCGCCGCTCGCCCGGCACGGTGCGGCCGGTGCGGAGATCGCCGTGGTCGAGGGCGTGATGGGGCTGTACGACGGCCGGATCCCCGACGGCGAGGGCTCGACCGCGCAGGTCGCGGCCCTGCTCGGGGCGCCGGTCGTGCTCGTGGTGGACGCCCGCGGGCAGTCCCGCAGCCTCGCCGCGCTGCTGCACGGCTTCCGCACCTTCGACGCCGGCGAGGGGCAGCGCGCCCGGCTGGCCGGGGTGGTGCTCAACCGGGTCGGCAGCGCGCGGCACGAGGAGGTGCTGCGCGCGGCGGCCGAGGAGGCCGGGCTGCCGGTGCTCGGCGCGCTCCCGCGCAGCGCCGCGCTCGCCGTCCCGTCGCGGCACCTCGGGCTCGTGACGGCGGCCGAGCACGGACCCGCGGCGACGGCGGCGGTGGACGCGATGGCCGAGCTGGTGGCGGCACACGTCGACCTCGACGCGGTGGTGGCGCCGGCGGCGCCGCTGCCCGCCGGGCCGGCGTGGAACCCGGACGGCGAGGTGCAGCAGGGTGGCTTTGCTGCAATCCCCGGGACCCCCACACGGCCGGTTGTGGCGGTCTTCGGCGGGGCCGCGTTCACGTTCGGCTACGCCGAGCACGTCGAGCTGCTCGCGGCGGCGGGAGCCGAGTCGTCACCGTCGACCCGCTGCGCGACGAGCAGCCTGCCGCCCGGCACCGCGGCGCTCGTGCTGCCCGGCGGGTTCCCGGAGGAGCACGTCGCCGCGCTCGGCGGCAACGCCGCGCTGCTCGCCGCCGTGCGGGCACTCGCCGCGTCGGGCGCGCCGGTGCACGCGGAGTGCGGCGGGCTGCTCTACCTGTGCGCGGCGCTCGACGGCGTCCCGCTGTGCGGGGTGCTGCCCGCGCGGGCGGCGATAGGCGGGCGGCTGACGCTCGGCTACCGCGACGCCGTCGCGCTCACCGCGTCGGCGCTGTTCCCGGCCGGGGCGCGGGTGACCGGGCACGAGTTCCACCACGCGACCGTCACCCCGCGGGCCGGTGCGCCCGCGTGGGCGTGGCGGGGCGGGGAGCCGGAGGGGTTCGTCGCGGGCGGGGTGCACGCGTCGTTCCTGCACACGCACCCCGCCGGGCAGCCCGAGGCGGTGGCCCGGTTCGTCGCCGCGGCCCGCGTCCCGTTGCCGGGAAAGCCACGTTCAGGGCGGGAGACGTCAGGAACGTGGCTTTCCTGACATCCGGGTCGTCGGCGCCGGGTAGTCGGGGAGGTCCAGGGCCGACGCCGCCCGGTCGACGCCGCCGCCGAGGCGGCCGGCCAGCGGGCCCAGGCGGCCGAGCAGGCCGAAGAGGCGGTCGCGCAGCCACATCTGGGCGCGGTTGCGGGGGACCAGCACGAACGTGCCGCTGTTCGCGAGGGCCTGGTTGCGCTCGACGAACGGGCGCATCGTCCGCTCGTACGCCTCGAAGGCTGTTTCCACCCACCCCGCCGACTCCGCAAGCTCCGCCGGCTTCCGGTCCCCCGGGTCCCCGCCGGCCGCGGCCAGCTCGCCCGCCAGCACGTACGCGCCGACCAGCGCGATGCTCGTGCCCTGTCCCGAGAGGAATGACGGCGCGTAGGCCGCGTCCCCGACGAGCACCACCCGCCCGCTGCTCCAGCGCGGCATCCGGATCTGGCTGACCGCGTCGGAGAACAGGTCGTCCGCGGTCTCCAGCGCCGCGAGGATCCGCGGCACCTCCCAGCCGACGCCGGCGAACGCGCTGGTCACGAGGGCGCGCTGGGCGTCGAGGTCACGGGCGTCGCCGACGTCGGACACGAACGCGAGGAACGCGGTCGAGCGCCCGCCGGTGGCGTACCAGCCCGCGAGGCGCCCGGGGCCGTGTGGAAGAGCGCCTCGCGGTCGAGGCCGAGCCCGTCGTCCATGTCGAAGGCGGCGAACCGCAGGCCGAGGTCGCGGCGGAACCCGCGTTCGGGCCCGAAGACCAGGCCGCGGACGTGGAGTGCAGCCCGTCGGCCCCGACCACGAGATCGACCGTCCGCGGCGCCCCGCGTTCGAACGTGACGCGCACGCCGTCCGGGCCGTCGTCGAGCGCGGTGACCGAGTCGCCGAACACGTACTCGACGTCGTCGCGGGTGTGGTCGTAGAGCACGCGCGTGAGGTCGCCGCGGGGCAGCTCCAGGTCCTGCCCCGCCGGGCTGCCCGTCACCTGGTCGGGGGCGATCCGGCTGGTCACGCGGCCGCGGGCGTCCACGAAGGCGAGGCGGCGGGTGCCGACGTGCGCCGCGCGCAGTTCGGGCAGCACGCCCATGCGGTCGGCGACGTCGATCGCGACGCCGCGCAGGTCGATCGGGTAGCCGCCGCCGCGGACGGCCGCCGAGCGCTCGACGACGACGGGCCGGAACCCGTGGTGGTGCAGCCAGTAGGCGAGCGCCGGGCCGGCGATGCTCGCACCGGAGACCAGAACTGTGGGGGCCATCGGGACCACCTCCTTACTTGCCGCACGGTAGGGAAGAACTGACCGGTTGGCAAGTAAGCTCCGCCCATGCCACGCCGCAACGCCGACACCCGCGAGGAGATCCGGGAGGTCGCGCTCGACCTCTTCGCGCAGAAGGGGTTCGAGCAGACGAGCCTGCGCGAGATCGCCGAACGGCTCGACATCACGAAGGCGGCGCTCTACTACCACTTCCCGTCGAAGGACGAGCTGCTCGTCCAGCTGGTCGCGCCGCTCGCGACGGACCTCGCCGCGTTCACGGCCGTGCTGGAGGAGCGGCGCCCGGACGGGGAGCGGGCGATCCTGGAGGACTACTTCGACCTGTGCGAACGGCACCGCCGGGTCTTCCAGGGCCTGCTGCGCGACACGTCCGCGCTGGCCCGGACGGGGTCGCTGCTGCAGGTGCTGCACAACCGCGACCGCATCGACCGGCTGCTCGTCGGCAGCGACGACCCGGCTGAGCGGGCCCGCGCCGTCGTCGCGCTCGGCGGGCTGCAGGACTGCGCGGTGCTGATGGCCGACGCGGCCCCGGCCGCGTACCGGAGGGCCGCGGTCGACGCGGCCCTCCGCGCCCTCCTCCCCGCCTGACCCCGACTCGCGCGCACCCAGCCCGCGACTCGCGCGCACTTTTCCAGCGACTCGCGCGCACTTTTCCGGCGACTCGCGGGCAGGGGCGCGCAGCGCCCCGCGAGTCGCTGGATTAGTGCGCGCGAGTCGCGGGATTTCGGGGTGGGGAGGGTCGCAGTCGGGGCCCGGGGGTTGGACGTGTCGGCGGGGCGACACAGACTGTCCGGCGTGGAACGCGGGAGAGTGTCGTTCGTCGGGGCCGGGCCCGGTGCGGCCGACCTGATCACGCTGCGCGGCGCGCGGCGGATCGCGGAGGCCGACGTCGTGGTCTGGGCGGCCAGCCTGGTGATGGCCGAGTG
Organism: Pseudonocardia sp. CNS-139; assembly: GCA_001942415.1. Taxonomy (GTDB): domain Bacteria; phylum Actinomycetota; class Actinomycetes; order Mycobacteriales; family Pseudonocardiaceae; genus Pseudonocardia. Next base: position 17,832 of record MKJX01000212.1, on the reverse strand, counting down.
CGTCACCGAGCACGCCCGGCCCGGCGCCGAGCTGGTCGACTCCTCCCGGATCGCGCACGAGGACGTGCTCGCGCTCTACGCACGCGCCGCGGACGAGGGGCTCAGGATCGCCCGGGTGCACTCCGGGGACCCGTCGCTGTGGGGCGCGGTGCAGGAGCAGTACGACGCCGCCGCGGCGCTCGGCCTGGAGGTCGAGATCGTGCCGGGCGTCTCCGCGTTCGGCGCGGCCGCGGCCGCGGCGGGCCGGGAGCTGACGATCCCCGAGGTCGCCCAGTCCGTCGTGCTGACCCGGCTGGAGGGCGGCAGGACGCCGATGCCGCCGCGGGAGAAGCTGCGCGAGTTCGCCCGCCACGGCACGACGATGGCGATCTTCCTGTCCGCCGCGCGGACCGGGCAGATGGTGGACGAGCTGCGCGCCGGCGGCTACCCGGACGACACCCCGGTGGTCGTCGCGTACCGGACGACCTGGCCCGACGAGGTGACGCTGCGCTGCCGCCTCGACGAGGTCGAGGCCGTGTGCAAGGAGCGCAGGTTCTGGCGCCAGACGTTGTTCCTGGTCGGGCCGGCGCTGGGGGCCGCGGGCACCCGCAGCCACCTCTACCACCCGGGCCACTTCCACACGTTCCGCAAGCCCGAGCCGGCCGCGCGCCGGGCGCTGCGCGCGGCCCGGGCGGCCGGCAGCGGGGCCCCGTGACGCTCACGGTCGTCGGAGTCGACGGCGGCGCGCTGCCGCCGGGCGCCGCGGCCGCCGTCGCGGCCGCCGAGGTGGTCGCCGGCGCGGCGCGGCACCTGGCCGCCGTGCCGCTCCCGGACGCGGCCGAGCGGGTCGAGCTGGGCCCGGTCGAGCCGGCGCTCGCGAAGCTCGCCGGCCGCCGCGCCGTGGTGTTGGCCAGCGGCGATCCCGGGTTCTTCGGGATCGTCCGGCTGCTGCGCGCGCACGGCCACGAGCCCGTGGTGCTGCCCGCGCTGTCGAGCGTGCAGCAGGTCTTCGCGCGGCTGGGCCGGCCGTGGGACGACGTCGCCGTCGTGAGCGCGCACGGCCGGGCGCTCGGCCCGGCGGTGAACGTCTGCCGGGCCCGGCCGGCCGTCGCCGTGCTGACCGCGCCCGGAGCCGGGCCGGCGGAGATCGGCGCCGCGCTCGACGGCTGGCCGCGCACGTTCGTCGTCGCGCAGGACGTCGGCGGCCCGGAGGAGCGGCTCACGACGCTGCCCGCGGCCGAGGCGCCCGCGCGGGAGTGGGGTCCGCCGAGCGTCGTGCTCAGCCTGCGCGACCCGGCCGCCGTGGCGGCCCGCGGCTGGATCGCGGGCGGCGAGCCGACGCCGCCGCCGGACGGGTGGGCGCTCCCGGACGGCGCGTTCGAGCACCGGGCCGGGATGGTGACGAAGGCCGAGGTCAGGGCCGTGGCGCTGGCCAGGCTCGGGCCGCGGCCGGGGGAGCTGGTCTGGGACGTCGGCGCCGGCTCGGGGTCGGTGGCCGTGGAGTGCGCGCGGCTCGGCGCCGCCGCGCTGGCCGTCGAGCGCCGGTCCGACGACGCCGGCCGCATCGTCGCGAACGCGGACCGGCACGGCGTCGAGGTGCGGGTGGTGGTGGGCGAGGCGCCCGCGGCGCTGGCCGGGCTGCCCGCGCCGGACGCGGTGTTCGTGGGCGGCGGCGGGCCGGGCATCGTCGCGGCGGCGGCCGCCGCCGGGCCGGCCCGGGTGGTCGTCGCGCTCGCCGCGCTCGACCGCGTCGGCCCGACCCGCACGGTGCTCGGCGACGCCGGCTACCGGGTCGAGGGCGTGCAGCTCTCGGCGTCCCGGCTGGCCGAGCTGCCCGACGGGTCCGTCCGGCTCGCCGCGACCAACCCCGTGACGATCCTGTGGGGGACCCGATGATCGCCCTGTTCGCCGTGACCGCCGCCGGCCGGCGCGCCGCCGCGCAGGCCGGGCCCGCGCTCGCTCGGCTGCACGACCTGGCCGAGCTGCCGCAGCTGTGGCCGCGGCTGCACGGGGCGGTGTTCTTCCTCGCGACGGGCGCGACCGTGCGGCTGGTCGCGCCGCTGCTCGCGGACAAGCGCACCGACCCCGGGATCGTCTGCGTCGACGAGGCCCGCCGGTTCGCCGTGGCGCTCGTCGGCGGGCACGAGGGCGGGGCGAACGCGCTGGCCGCGCGGGTGGCGGCGGTGCTGGGTGCGCAGCCCGTGGTCACCACGGCGTCGGACGCCGCGGGCACCACCGGCCTCGACGCGCTCGCCGCGCTGCTCGGCGCCGTCGTCGACGGCGACGCGGCCGCGGCCGGCACCGCGCTGCTCGACGGCGCCGCGCTGGTGGAGAACCCGCTCGGCTTCCCGCTGCCCCCGCTCCCGCCGCTCGCCGGGGCGCCCCGGCACACGGTCACGGTGACCGACCGGCTCGGGCCGGGCACCCGGGTCGTGCCGCCGACGCTGGTGGTCGGGGTCGGCAGCGCGCGCGGCGTCCCGGCGTCGGACGTGACGGCGGCGCTCGCCCGGCTCGGCACCGACCACGGGCTGGACCTGCGGGCCGTCCGCGCGTACGCCAGCGTCGACCGCAAGGCCGACGAGGCCGGCATCCTCGCCGCGATCGCCCCCGCCGACCTGCGCACCTACCCCGCCGACGTGCTGGCGGCGGTCGCCGTGCCGAACCCGAGCGAGGTGGTGCGCGCCGAGGTCGGCACCCCGAGCGTCGCCGAGGCCGCCGCCCTGCACGCCGCGGCCGAGCTGGCTGCGGGCGCGCCCGTCGAGCTGGTGGCGGAGAAGACCAAACACGCCAACGTGACGGTCGCGGCCGCGCGCATCCGGCCCCGCGGGAGGCTCGCGATCGTCGGGCTCGGGCCCGGCGCCGACGACCTGCGCGTGCCGCGGGCCGCGGCCGAGCTGCGCCGCGCGTCGGTGGTGGTGGGCCTGGACCAGTACGTCGAGCAGGTCCGGCACCTGCTCGCACCGGGCACCGAGGTGCACGCGAGCGGCCTGGGCGACGAGGAGCGGCGCGCCGCCGACGCCGTCGCGCTGGCCGCGAAGGGGCACGCGGTCGCGCTGGTCGGGTCGGGCGACGCGGGCGTCTACGCGATGGCGAGCCCCGCGTTGGCGGCCGCCGGCGCGGACGTCGAGGTCGTCGGCGTGCCCGGGGTGACGGCCGCGCTCGCCGCCGCCGCGCTGCTGGGCGCCCCGCTCGGGCACGACCACGTGCTGATCTCGCTCTCCGACCTGCACACGCCGTGGCCCGTGATCGAACGGCGGGTCGCGGCCGCCGCCGGGGCCGACCTCGTGACCTGCTTCTACAACCCGCGCAGCCGCGACCGGCACTGGCAGCTCGGCGCCGCGCTCGACGCGTTCCGCGCGCACCGCCCCCCGGACACGCCGGTCGGGGCGGTGCGGCAGGCCGGGCGGCCGGGCCAGCGGGTGTGGACGGCGCCGCTCGCCACCTTCGACCCGGAGGAGGTCGACATGCTGACGACGGTGGTGGTCGGCTCGTCGACGACGAGGATGGTGGCGGGCCGGATGGTGACGCCGCGGGGATACCGCTGGAGCTGAGTGGTATCACGGCGATACCATGCTGTGGTGGCGATGACACTCCGGCTGTCCGACGAGGACACCGAGACCCTCCGGGAGCTGGCGGCGCTGGAGGGCCGGTCCATGCAGGCGGTGGCCCGGACCGCGCTCCGCCAGTACTTCGAGCGGGTCGCCCACGGCGCCCGCGTCAGCGCCGTCGCCCACGAGGGCGCGGTCCGCTACGCCGAGGCGCTGCGCCGACTCGGCGAGTCGTGACGGAGTTCCTCGACGTCGAGGACCTCCTGGAGATCGCCCCTCTCGCGGCCGGTGGCCCGGTCGTCGTGCGCGATCACGGCCTGCTCGCGGCTGCCGCCGCGCGGCCGCGGGCCACGGTGTTCGGTGAGGACGCGTATCCGGCGCTCTCCCTGAAGGCCGCGGCGTTGCTGCACTCGCTCGTCCGCAACCACGCGCTGGTGGACGGGAACAAGCGGCTCGGTTGGCTGGCCACCTACGTGTTCCTGGGCATCAACGGGCACCACGTCGTCGCGACCCAGGACGAGGTCGTCGACCTGGTCGTCGCCGTCGCGGACGGTTCGCTGTCCGATGTCGGCGACGTCGCAGGCACGCTGGCCGGATGGGCTCCCGGGCCGGGATAGGCTCACCCGGCCGCGTGGGAACCCGGTGCGATCCCGGGACGGTCCCGCCGCTGTGATCCGGACCCGTCCGGGAGTCAGATCCCGCGCCGCGCGACCACCGACCCCGTCCGGGCGTGGACACCCGGAGAGGAGAGCACCGCGTGCGCACTGCCGTGCACCCGATCGAGGCGGAGTCGTACGCGATCCTGCGCTCGCGCCTCGACACCGCCGACCTGCCCCCGCTGACCCGCGCGGTCGTCGAGCGGGTCGTGCACACCACCGCCGACCCGACGTGGGCCGGTGACCTCGTCTGCGCGGAGGACGCGCTCGCCGCCGGCCGGGCCGCGCTGCTCGCCGGCGCGCCGCTGGTGACGGACGTGCGCATGGTCGCGGCGGGCGCACGGCGCGGGAGGCGGTGGTCGCGCTCGACCTCGCCGGGCCCGCGACCGGGGGGCTGACCCGCTCGGCCGCGGGCGTCCGCGCCGCCGCGGCCGGTACCCGGACGGCGCGGTGTGGGCGGTCGCAACGCCCCGACGGCGCTCGCCGAGCTGGTCCGCGCCGTCGCCGCGGGGGAGGTGGCGTCGCCGCTGGTCGTCGGGCTGCCGGTCGGGTTCGTGGGCGCGGTGGCGGCGAAGGCCGCGCTGCGGGCGGCGGGTTCCGGCCGTCTCGAACCGGTCCGAGCGCGGCGGCGCGGCCGTCGCGGCCGCGGCGGTCAACGCGCTGCTCTACGCGCAGGACCCGGCGTGACGCCCCCGCTGCTGCTCGTCGGGCACGGCACCGTCGACGAGACGGGGGTGGCGGAGTTCGCCGCGTTCACCGCGCGGATGCGGGCGCACCTCGGCGGGTGCGACGTCGAGGGCGGGTTCATCGAGCTGTCGCTGCCCACCGTGCACGAGGCGTGGCGGGCGCTGGCGGCCCGCGGGCACCGGACGCTCGCCGCGGTGCCGTTGGTGCTGGTCTCGGCCGGGCACGCGAAGGGCGACATCCCCGCCGCGCTGCAGCGCGAGGTCGTGCGCGACCCGGCCACCGGCTACCTCTTCGGCCGCCCGCTCGGCCCGCACCCGGTGCTGCAGCAGGTCGTGGACGCCCGGGTGCGCGCGGCGCTGGGTCCCGACCCGGCCGCGGGCACGGCCGTGCTGCTGGTCGGGCGCGGGTCCACCGACCCCGACGCCAACGCGGAGGTCTGCAAGGTCGCGCGCCTGCTGCAGGAGGGCCGCCCGTACGACTTCGTCGAGCCGGCGTTCGTGTCGCTGGCCGGCCCGGACGTCGCGGCGGGCCTGGCCCGCTGCCGGGCGCTGGGCGCGCGGCGTGTGGTCGTGGCGCCCTACTTCGTGTTCGACGGGGTGCTGCCGCGGCGGGTCGGCGACCAGACCAGGGCGTTCGCGGCGGCGCATCCGGACGTCGACGTGCGGCTGGCCAAGCACATCGGCGACTGCGCGGAGCTGGCCGACCTGGTCGCCGAGCGCTACCACGAGGCGCTGACCGGCGACATCCGCATGAACTGCGACACGTGCGCCTACCGGGTGCTGCTGCCCGGGTTCGGCGACAAGCTGGGCGCCCCGCAGATCCCGCACCACCACCCCGACGACCCGGACGGCCACAGCCACGGACACGGGCATGGGCACGGTCACGCGGTGGCCGCACAATGAGGCCCGTGGACCCCTACCTGGTCGGACTCGACCTCGCCGGCCGCCGGGTCGTGTCGTGGGCGGTGGCTCGGTCGCGCAGCGGCGCCTCGGCGGGCTGCTCGCGGCCGGCGCCGACGTCGAGGTCGTCGCGCCGTCGGTCACGCCCGCCGTCGAGGCGATGGCGACGGCCGGCGAGCTGCGCTGGACGCCCCGCCCGTACGCCGAGGGCGACCTCGCCGGTGCCTGGTACGTGATCGCGTGCACCGACGACCGCGCGGTGAACGCCGCGGTCGGCGCCGAGGCGCAGGCCGGGCGGGTGTTCTGCGTCCGCGCGGACGACGCCCCGGAGGGCAGTGCGGTCACCCCGGCCGTCGGGCGGCACGACGGGCTGACCGTCGGGGTGCTGGCCGGGCGGCGCCCGCGCCGGTCGGCGGCGGTGCGGACGGCGCTGGTCGAGGCGCTGCAGACGGGGCTCGTCGCCGACACGGCCGACCCGGTGCAGCCCGGGGTGGCGCTGGTCGGTGGCGGGCCGGGCGACCCGGAGCTGATCACGGTGCGCGGGCGGCGGCTGCTCGCCCGCGCGGACGTCGTCGTGACCGACCGGCTCGGCCCGCGCGACCTGCTGGACACGCTCGGGCCGCACGTCGAGGTCGTGGACGCGTCGAAGATCCCGTACGGGCGCGCGATGAACCAGGCCCGGATCAACGAGCTGCTGGTGGAGCACGCGCGGGCCGGGAGGTTCGTGGTGCGGCTCAAGGGCGGCGACCCGTACGTGTTCGGGCGCGGGTTCGAGGAGGTGCTGGCCTGCGCGGAGGCGGGGGTGCCGGTCACCGTCGTGCCGGGCGTGACCAGCGCGTTCGCCGCGCCCGCGGTCGCGGACGTGCCGGTCAGCCACCGCGGGGTGGCGCACGAGATCGTCGTCGTGTCGGGGCACGTCCCGCCGGGTGACCCGCGCAGCCTCGTCGACTGGCCGGCGCTCGCCCGGCTGCGCGGCACCGTCGTGCTGCTGATGGCCGTGGAGCGGATCGGGGCGTTCGCCGACGCGCTGCTCGCGGGCGGGCGGCCGGCCGACACGCCCGTGGCCGTGGTGCAGGACGGCACCATGCGCATCCAGCGCGCCGTGCGCGCCACGCTCGCCACCGTCGCCGACGTCGTGCGCCGGGAGGCCGTCAGCCCGCCCGCCGTGGTGGTCGTCGGCCCGGTGGCCGGGCTGGTCGACGGCCCCGTCACCACCTGAGAACGCCGAGACGCGAAGGAGCGCCCCGTGCCGGACGACGATCCGTCCCTGCTGGACATGACCGTCCGCGACCTGCTGGCCGCGGTCGCCGACCGCACCACCGCACCCGGCGGTGGGGGAGCGGCCGCGCTGACCACGGCGCTCGCGGCGGCGCTCGCCGGGATGGTCGCCCGGTACGGGGACGGCGTCGCCGCACCCACCGCCGACGACCTGCGGGAACGCGCGGCGCCGCTGGCCGACGCGGACGCCGCGGCCTACAGCGCGTTCCTCGCGGCCGTCCGGCTCCCGCGGGAGGACCCGGCCCGGCCCGCGGCGGTCGCGGCCGCCCGGGCGGACGCGATCGGGGTGCCGGCCGAGATCGCCCGGCTCGCGGGCGCGTCGCCGACCTGGGCGCGGGCCTGGTCCGCAACGGCAACCCGCACCTGCGCGGCGACGCGGTCGCGGCCGTGCAGCTCGCGGCGGCCGCCGCGGCCACGGCCGCCGAGCTGGTCGCGGCCAACGGCCCGGACGAGGACGAGCTGACCGGGGCCCGCACGGTCGCCGCGGCGGCCGCGGTGCGTGCAGCGGAGGTGACGTCCTGATGAGTGCCGAGCTGATCGACGGCCGGGCCGTGGCCAAGGAGCTGAAGAACGACGTCGCGCCGAGCTGGACCTGCTCGCGACGAACGGCGTGACCGCCGGGCTCGCGACCGTGCTCGTCGGCGACGACTACGCGGCCCGCGCCTACGAGCGGCGGCTGCGCCGGGTGGCGGGCGAGCTCGGCGTCGACTACCGGCACTACTACCTCGCGCCGGGCACCGCGCAGGAGCAGGTCGTGCGGGTGGTCGAGCAGCTGAACGCGACCCGGCCGTGCACGGCGTGCTGGTGCTGCGCCCGCTGCCGCCGCAGGTCGACGAGGGCACGGTGTTCCGGGCGCTCGACCCGGCGAAGGACGTCGAGTCGGTGCACCCGGAGAACGCCGGGCTGCTCGCGCTGGGCACGCCGCGGTTCGTCCCGTCGACGCCCGCCGCCGTCTTCCACGTGCTGGACGGCTGGCTCGACGCGACGATCGACGACCGGGCGGACTTCTACCGGCGCTCCACCGTGGTGGCCGTCGGCCGGTCCAACAACGTGGGCAAGCCCGCGGCCGCGCTCGCCGTGCAGCGCCAGGCGGTGCTCGTGACCTGCGACGAGTGGGCCGACCGCACCGGCCGGCTCGCGGAGGTGACCCGGCTGGCGGACGTGCTCGTCGTCGCGGCGGGCGTAGCGGGGCTGATCGGCGCCGACCACGTGCGTCCCGGCGCGGTGGTGCTGGACGTCGGGATCAACCCGGTCACCGACCCGGAGAGCGGGCGGGTGCACCTGGTCGGCGACGTCGACACGGCCGCCGTCGGCCGGCACGCCCGGGCGGTGACGCCGGTGCCGGGCGGGATCGGCCCGGTCACGGACGTCTGGCTGATGCGCAACACCGCGGCCGCCGCCCGCGCGAGCCTCGCCCGTTAGCGCGGCCCGAACGCCTCTCCGGGCATCCGGGCGGGGCGCCGGCCGGCTCGAGGGCCGGGCCCCGTCGATCTCGTGCGGTCGGCCTGACCGGCGCCGAGACGTGCTCCTCACGCCGCGTTGACCCGTGCCGTACCGGTGTGCTCCAGTTCTGTGCGACGTCGGTGGAGGAAGCCGGTGCGAGTCCGGCGCGGTCCCGCCACTGTGACCGGGGGAGCCCCCGAGAGCCAGACACTCCCTGTCGTCGCTGACCCCTGACCACGAGGGCGCGGACCCTCGAAGGAGGAACGATGACGACGGCGACCGTCCTGCTCCTGTCGACGGCCGACACGGAGCTGCTCGCCGCGCGCTCCTCCGGGGCGGTGTACCGCACGGCCAACCCGGCCCGCGTCGAGCCGGCCGGCCTGCCCGCGCTCCTCGACGGCGTCGACGTCGTCGTGCTGCGGCTGCTCGGCGGGCGGCGGGCGTGGCCGGAGGGCGTCGACGCGCTGCTCTCCGCCGGCCGGCCGGTGGTGCTGCTCGGCGGCGAGGCCGCGCCGGACGCCGAGCTGATGGCCGCGTCCACCGTGCCGGCCGGGGTGGCGTCCGAGGCACTGGGCTACCTCGCCGCAGCGGCCGCGACAACCTGCGCGAGCTGCACCGGTTCCTGTCCGACACCGTGCTGCTCACGGGGGAGGGGTTCGCCCCGCCCGCGCCCGCGCCCGACTTCGGCGTGCACGGCGAGCGGGCGCACGACCCGGCCCGCCCGACCGTCGGGGTCGTCTTCTACCGGGCGCACGAGCTGTCGGGCAACACGGCGTTCGTCGACGTCCTGTGCGACGCGATCGAGGCCCGCGAGGCCAACGCGCTGCCGGTCTTCTGCGGGTCGCTGCGCGGTGCCGACGCGGCGCTGACCGACCTGCTCGGCCGGGCGGACGCGCTGGTCGCGACGGTGCTCGCGGCCGGCGGCACGGTCGCCGCGGGGGCGAGCGCGGGCGGCGCCGAGGACTCGTGGGACGCCGGTGCGCTCGCCGCGCTCGACGTCCCGGTGCTGCAGGGCCTGTGCCTCACGACCTCGCGCGGGACCTGGGAGGCGTCCGACGCCGCGCTCTCGCCGATGGACGCGGCGATGCAGGTCGCGATCCCCGAGTTCGACGGGCGGCTGGTCGCGGTGCCGTTCTCGTTCAAGGAGACTGCCCCGGGCGACGACATCCCGGTCTACGTCGCCGACCCCGAACGGCGGCCCGGCTCGCCGGGATCGCGTCCGGCACGCCCGGCTGCGGGCCACCCCGGTCGCGCAGCGGAAGCTCGCCGTCGTCCTGTCGAGCTACCCGACCAAGCACTCCCGGGTCGGCAACGCGGTCGGGCTCGACACGCCCGCGTCTGCGTGGTGCTGCTGCGGGCGCTGCGCGACGCCGGGTACGCGGTCGGCGACTTCCCCGAGGACTCCGACCAGCTGATCCACTCGCTGATCGCGGCGGGCGGGCACGACGTCGAGTGGCTCACGGAGGAGCAGCTCGCCGCGGCGCCCGCGCGGGTGCGGCTCGCCGAGTACCGGCGCTGGTTCGACGCCCTGCCCACCGCGCTGACCGGCGGGATCCGCGAGCACTGGGGCGAGCCGCCGGGCGGGCTCTACGTCGACGGGGACGAGATCGTGCTCGCCTCGCTGACCTTCGGCAACGTCGTGCTGATGATCCAGCCGCCGCGCGGGTTCGGGGAGAACCCGGTGGCGATCTACCACGACCCCGACCTGCCCCCGTCGCACCACTACCTGGCCGCCTACCGCTGGCTGGAGCACGGGTTCGGCGCCGACGCCGTGATCCACCTCGGCAAGCACGGCACCCTGGAGTGGCTGCCCGGCAAGGGCCTGGGCCTGTCCGCGGAGTGCGCGCCGGACGCCGTGCTGGGCGAGCTGCCGCTGGTCTACCCGTTCATCGTCAACGACCCGGGCGAGGGCACGCAGGCCAAGCGCCGCGGGCACGCCGTGGTCGTCGACCACCTCGTGCCGCCGATGGCCCGCGCCGACACCTACGGCGACATGGCGAAGCTGGAGCAGCTGCTCGACGAGTACGCGGCCGTCCAGGCGATGGACCCGGCGAAGCTCCCCGCGCTGCGCGCCCGCATCTGGGATGTCGTGACGGCCGCCCAGCTGCACCACGACCTGCACGTGGACGCGGCGCCCGGCGAGGCGGAGTTCGACGACTTCATCCTGCACATCGACGGCTACCTGTGCGAGGTCAAGGACGTCCAGATCCGCGACGGGCTCCACGTCCTGGGCCAGCCGCCGCGCGACGAGGCCCAGCTGAACCTGGTCCTGTCGATCCTGCGCGCGACCCAGGTGTGGGGCGGGACGAGGTCCCTCCCGGGCCTCCGAGAGGCGCTGGCGGGATGGGCGGGCGTCGCGAACCCCGAGTTGCAGCAAAGCCACCCCCACGCCGTGTCGCTGCATGAGGGTGGCTTTGCTGCAACCCCGGCGGGGGAGCGGCTCCTCGCGCTCGCCCCGGGGCCGGCCGTCACCGCCGCCGATCTCGTCGACGTCCTCGAAGGGGCGGCCCGGGCGCTGGTCGCCGGGGTGCAGGCGCGGGGGTGGGCGGAGCCCGCCGCCGTCTGCGCGGAGCTGCTGGGCGAGGAGGTGCCCGACGTCGTCGCGGTGCTGGGCTTCGCCTGCGGTGAGGTCGTGCCGCGGCTGGACCGCACCACCGACGAGGTCGCGCACGTCCTGCACGCGCTCGACGGGGGTTACGTGCCCGCCGGGCCGTCCGGGTCGCCGACCCGCGGGCTGGTCAACGTGCTCCCGACCGGCCGGAACTTCTACTCCGTCGACCCGAAGGCGATCCCGTCGCGCTCGGCGTGGGAGGTGGGGTCGGCGCTCGCGGAGTCGCTGGTGGCGCGCCACCTCGCCGACACCGGCACGTACCCGGGCAGCGTCGGGCTCACCGTCTGGGGCACGTCCGCCATGCGTACGCAGGGCGACGACATCGCCGAGATCCTCGCCCTGATCGGCGCCCGCCCGGTCTGGGACGACGCCTCGCGCCGCGTCACGGGCGTCGAGGTGGTGCCGCTCGCGGAGCTGGGCCGGCCGCGCATCGACGTCACCGTGCGCATCTCCGGGTTCTTCCGCGACGCGTTCCCGCACGTCATCGCGCTGCTGGACGACGCGGTGCAGCAGGTCGCGCAGCTCGCCGAGCCCGCGGAGCAGAACTACCTGCGCGCCCACGTCGAGCAGGACGTCGCCGAGCACGGCGACCGCCGCCGCGCCACGTCCCGGATCTTCGGGTCCAAGCCGGGCGCGTACGGGGCGGGCCTGCTCCCGCTCATCGACGCCCGCAACTGGCGCAGCGACGCCGACCTCGCCGAGGTCTACGCGGTGTGGGGCGGCTACGCGTACGGCCGCGGCCTCGACGGGCGGGAGGCGCGCGCGGACATGGAGCGCTCGTTCCGTCGGATCGCCGTGGCCGCGAAGAACCAGGACACCCGCGAGCACGACATCGTCGACTCCGACGACTACTTCCAGTACCACGGCGGGATGGTCGCGATGGTGCGCGCGCTGACGGGCCGCTCGCCCGCCGCGTACGTCGGCGACTCGGCCGTCCCCGAGGCCGTCCGCACGCGCACGCTCGCCGAGGAGACCAAGCGCGTCTTCCGGCGCGCGTGGTGAACCCGAAGTGGATCGCGGCGATGCAGCGCCACGGCTACAAGGGCGCGTTCGAGCTGGCCGCCACCGTCGACTACCTGTTCGGGTACGACGCGACGGCGGGTGTGGTCGACGACTGGATGTACGGGCAGCTCGCGCAGAGCTACGTGTTCGACGAGACCAACCGCGCGTTCATGGAGCGGTCCAACCCGTGGGCGCTGCGCGGGATCGCCGAACGCCTGCTGGAGGCGGCCGACCGCGGCATGTGGGCCAAGCCCGACGACGCCGTGCTCGACCGGCTGCGGCAGACGTACCTGGAGCTGGAGGGCGACCTCGAAGGGGAGGCCTCATGAGCGGGCTTGCGAGCGAATCGAAGGCACAGCGCCCGCGCGAAGCGCCGACCGAGCGCAGCGAGGGAGAGCGATGACCACGCTCGTGGGGGTCGGGGTCGGCCCCGGAGACCCCGAGCTGGTGACCGTCAAGGCGGCGAACCTGCTGGCCGCGGCCGACGTCGTGTTCGTGCCGGTCGCCGACACCGGCGAGACCGGGCGCGCCGAGCAGACCGTCCTGTACTACGCCGAGGCGTGGCGGGTGGAGCGGGTCGTGTTCGCGCTGCACGACCGCGAGCACGGTGAGCGCCGCGAGCGGGCGTGGGACGCGGCCGCGGCGCAGGTCGCGGCCTGGTTCGCGGCGCACCCGCGCGGCACGGCCGTCTTCGCGACGATCGGCGACCCGTGCGTCTACTCGACGTTCGGCTACCTCGCCGAGTCGGTGCGCGGGATCCTCGGCGCCTGACGGTGGAGCTGGTGCCGGGCATCACCGCGATGCAGGACCTCGCCGCGCGCAGCGGCACCCCGCTCGTCGAGGGCCGGGAGCCGCTCGCGCTCTTCCCGATGACCGCCGGGCCCGGCCGGTTCCGCGAGGCACTGGAGCGGGGTGACGCCGTGGCCGCGTACAAGTTCGGCCGGATGCTGCCCGAGACGCTCGCCGTGCTGCGCGCGACCGGCCGGATCGACGAGGCCGTCTACGGCGCCGGGCTCGGCCTGCCCGGCGAGGACGTCCGCCCGGCCCGCGACCTCGACCCGGACCTGCCGGGCCCGTACCTCGCGACGCTGATCGTCCCGCCCAAGCGGACGCGCCGCGGCGGCTCGCTGTGATGGACGCCTACGCGGCGATCCACTCCCGGCGCGACGTCCGCTCCGGCTTCCTCCCGGACGTGCCGGTGGCCGACGACGTGCTCACCCGGGTGCTGGAGGCGGCGCACGCCGCGCCGAGCGTCGGGTTATCGCAGCCCTGGGACTTCCTGGTGCTGCGCGACCGCGACCTGCGGCAACGCGTGCACGCGCACGTCGCCGCGGAACGCGCGGCGTATGCGGCGGAGCTGCCCGCCGCGCGGGCCGCCGCGTTCCGCGAGCTGAAGGTCGAGGCCATCCTCGACACCCCGCTGAACATCGCCGTGACCTGCGATCCCACCCGCGGCGGGCGGCACACGCTCGGCCGGCGCACCCAGCCGCGCACCGCCGGGTACTCGGCGGCCGCGGCCGTCCAGAACCTGTGGCTGGCCGCCCGCGCCGAGGGGCTCGGCGTCGGCTGGGTGAGCTTCGCCGACGAGCGCGGGCTCGCCGCGCTGCTCGGGCTGCCCGCGCACCTGGAGGTCGTCGCCTACCTGTGCGTCGGGCACGTCGCGGAGTTCCGGCCGGAGCCGGAGCTCGCGACGGCCGGCTGGGCGGCCCGGCGCCCGCTGCGCTGGGCCGTGCACCACGACGCTACGGGCGGCGGGCGCTGCCCGGCGAGGAGCCTGCGGACCTGCTCGCCGAGACGGTCGCCGCGGTCGCGCCCCCGGACGCGGCCGCGCGGGCCGCGGCCGTCGAGCGGCTGGACCGGATGACGAAACCACAGGCGCGCTCGGCCGTGTCGAGGACGTCGCCGTCGCGCTCGCCGGGATCGCCGGGGCCTGCCCGCCGCCGGTCCCGGAGCCCGCCGCCGTCGCCGTGTTCGCGGCCGACCACGGCGTGCACGCGCAGGGCGTCTCACCGTGGCCGCAGGAGGTCACGGCCCAGATGGTGGCCAACTTCCTCTCCGGCGGCGCCGTCGTGAACGCGTTCGCGCGCCGGCTCGGGGCCGAGGTGTGCGTGGTGGACGTCGGGGTGGCCGCGCCGCTCGACCCCGCGCCCGGCCTGCTGCCGCGCCGGGTCGCCGACGGCACCGCGACCTCACCGCCGGGCCGGCGCTCACCCGCGAGCAGGCGCTGGCCGCCGTCGAGGCCGGGATCGAGACCGCACGCGACCTCGTCGCCGCCGGCAACCGCTGCCTGCTCACCGGCGACATGGGCATCGCGAACACCACTGCCGCGGCCGCGCTGACCTGCGCGTTCACCGGTGCCGCGCCGGCGGTCGCCACGGGCCGCGGCACCGGCGTGGACGACGCGACGCTCGCGCACAAGACCGCCGTCGTCGCCGCGGCGCTGGCCCGCCACCGCCCCGACCGGGCCGACCCGCTCGGCGTCCTCGCGGCGTTCGGCGGGCTGGAGCACGCCGCGCTCGCCGGGTTCGCGCTCGGCGGGGCCGCGCTGCGCGTCCCCGTGCTGCTCGACGGCGTCAGCGCCGGGGCGGCCGCGCTCGCCGCCGCCGCGCTGTGCCCGGACGCGGCCGGGTACTGGCTGGCCGGGCACCGCTCCGCCGAGCCCGGGCACGCCCTCGCACTCGCCCACCTGGGCCTGGACCCGCTGCTCGACCTCGGTATGCGCCTGGGCGAGGGCACCGGCGCCCTGCTCGCCCTGCCCGTCCTGCAGGCGGCGGCTCAGGCTCTGCAGGACGTCGCCACGTTCGACGCCGCCGGGGTGACGGAGAAGGCCTGACTGCCGGGAGTGCCACATTCAGGGCGGCACGTGACCGGAATGCGCCTTTCCCGGCACGTGGAGCGCCGCCCGGTGGCGCACCGCGGGCCACGACACCCGCACCAGGTGCAGGGCGAGCGCCGTCACCACCCCCACGTCGAACGCGAGCACGGCCCGCTGCAGGAACCCCCCGACGTCGACCGCGCCGAACAGGCCGGGGAAGACGTCGTCGAGCCGGCTCACGACGTACGCGCCGGCGAGCACGGCCGCGACGGTCGACAGCGTGCGCACGGTGCCGACCACCGGCCGCCACGCCGGGTTCTCGGCCAGCCGCGGGGCGGCGGCCAGCCCGGCGAACGAGAGCAGCGCGAGGATCCCGGCCCCGGCGAACTGGTGCGCCCACCCGGCGAACGACGAGATCATCGGCGCGTCGTCGATCGGGAACACCGCGGCCGCCACCAGGCACAGCGCCCACACCGTGAACAGCAGGCCGGGCCGGCCGGCCAGCCGCACCCCGGCCCACGCCATGCCGACCAGCACCGCCAGCACGCCCACGGCCAGCGCGACCGCGGCGGAGGACGAAGAGCTGGCTCCCGCGCGTCGACGAGCGACGTAGTAGGCTCAGCGGGGTCGTGACCGGGGTTGACCTCGGCCCGAACGCGACGCCAGGTGATCAGGTGGTGGGCTCCGGCCCGGCCGCCGCGAGCAGCGCGATCACCGCCAGCACCAGGGTGCCGACGCCCAGCCACCGGCGACCGGGCCCACTCCCCATCGAGTCCACCATGTTCCCCTCCGTCAGCGGCAACGCCGGACGGGCGGAACGGTGTTCCCCGGTTCAGCGCAGCTGAACCGGCTCCGCGGCCCTGCTCTCCAGCTCCTCGACGAGGTCGTCGACGGTGACCGGCCCGCGGTACACCTCGCCGTTGACGAAGAACGTGGGCGTGCCGCGCACCCCGCTGCGGACGCCGGAGTTGAAGTCGGCTTCCACCCGGTCCTCGACGAACCGCGTGGCCGGCCACAGCACCTTCTCCGGCGGGATGCCGATCTCCTCGGCGTAGCGGGCCAGGTCCTCCTGGCGCAGGTGCGGCTCGTCGCCCGAGAACAGCCTGGCGTGCATCGGCCAGAACGCGCCCTTGAGCGCGGCGGCCTCGGCCGCGGTGGCCGCCGCCAGCGCGAACGGGTGCAGCTCGGCGAGCGGGAAGTGCCGGAACGCGAAGACGAGCCGGGACCCCATGACCTCCCGGACCTCTTCGACGATCGGATAGGCCCGCCTGCAGTACGGGCACTCGAAGTCGCCGTACTCGACGAGGGAGAGCTCGGCGCCGAGCACCCCCAGCAGGTGGTCGTAGCTGCCGATGCGCGGGTCCAGTGTCACGTGGCCTCCTCCGCGGGGATCCGGGCCGCCTCCGGGCGGATGGTTGGATCGCTGCGTGGTGACGACCTTAACCGAGCGCGGCGACCTCAGTCGGGCCGCGCGTTCGTTCCTGCGTACGGAGTCCGGGTCCGCCGTCCTGCTGCTCCTCGCCGCGGTCGTCGCGCTCGTGTGGGCGAACCTCGGCACCGGCTACGAGGAGTTCTGGCACACCGAGTTCTCGATCTCGTTCGGGGGCATGGACCTCGCCCTCGACCTGCGGCACTGGGTCAACGACGGCCTGATGGTCCTGTTCTTCTTCTCGGTCGGCCTGGAGATCTCCCGCGAGATGACGCTCGGCGAGCTGCGCGGGTTCCGCGCGTCGCCGCGCCCGCGACGGCCGCGCTCGGCGGCCTGATCGTCCCGGCTCTGATCTTCACGGCGTTCAACGCGGGCGGCCCCGGCGCCGGCGCGTGGGGCATCGCGATCTCCACCGACACCGCGGTCGTGATCGGCGTGCTCGCGCTGGTCGGGCCGCGCTGCCCCGACCAGCTGCGGGTGTTCCTGCTCGCGCTCTCCATCGTCGACGACATCGGCGCCGTCGGCGCGATCGCGATCTTCTACACCGAGAACGTCGACTTCACGGCACTGGGCCTGGCCGCCGCGGTGTTCGTCGCCCTGCTGGCGCTGCGGTTCGTCCGGTTCTGGCGCACCCCCATCTACGTGCTGATCAGCGTGGTGATGTGGCTGGCCGTGCTGCGGTCCGGGGTGCACCCGAGCGTCGTCGGCGTGGTGCTCGGGCTGATCGTCAACGCGTACGCCCCGCGGCCCCGTGACGTCGCGCGGGCCCAGGTGATGGGCAGCAGCTTCCTCGTCGACCCGAGCCCGGAACGCGCCCTCGCCGCGCAGGCCGCCGTGACGGAGGCGGTGTCGCCCAACGAGCGGCTCCAGCTGCGCATCCAGCCGTGGAGCAGCTACGTCATCGTGCCGGTGTTCGTGCTGGCCAACGCCGGTGTGGTGCTGAGCGGCGAGTCGATCGCGATCGCGATGACGTCCCCGATCACGTCGGGGCATCGTCGCCGGGCTCGTGGTCGGCAAGCTGCTCGGCGTCACGGCCGGCACGTGGGTGGCGCTGAAGACGAAGATCGGCATCGTTCCCGACACGCTGCGCTGGGGCCAGGTGGTCGGCGGTGCCGGCCTGGCCGGGATCGGGTTCACCGTGGCGCTGTTCGTCACGGAGCTGGCGCTGGAGGACCCGGTGCTGGTCAACAACGCCAAGATCGGCATCCTGACGGGCTCGACGATCGCGGCCGTCGTCGGCTGGCTGATCTTCCGGCTGGCCGGCGAGCGCGGCGGCCAGTGCGCCCCGACGGGCCTGCCGGTGCTCCCACCCCGCCCCTGGCGCCCACCCGCCTGAGAAGGCGACACCCCAGCGCATTCTGGAGCCAGAATGCAGTCCGAGAGCGCCCCCACACCGCATTATGGCTCCACAATGCAGTCTGGGGGCGGCCCTCAACTGCATTGTGCTCCAGACGCCGCCACCGGCGCCGAGCTGGCCCGCCACGA
>MKJX01000211.1 GCA_001942415.1 Pseudonocardia sp. CNS-139 | reverse complement strand
CGGTGGAAGACCGCGGAGGCCGCGGCCGAGACGCTCGCGACGGTCAGCGCGAGCGCCAGCGCGGGGAAGGCGGAGGGCCACCAGCGGCCGACCAGCCCGTCCGACACGCCGCGCGCGATCATGGAGCCCCACTCGGGGGTCGGCGGCGGCAGGCCGACGCCGATGAAGCCGAGCGCGGCGGTGAGCACCACGCGAGCGCGAAGACCACCGGGAGGTTCTCCAGCGCGGGCCAGCTGGAGTTCGGCAGGACGTGGCGCACGGTGAGCCGCGCCTCCCGCAGGCCGCTCATGCGCCCGGCGTCGAGGTAGGCCTCCTCCCGCACGCGCAGCACCTCGGACCGGACGAGCCGGGCCTGGTTCGGGGCCAGGATCAGCGCCATCGTCGCGATCAGCGTGACCATGTCGACGCCGTAGAACGAGACCGCGACCATCGCCACGACCACCGCGGGCACCGCCTGCAGGAGGTCGATCACCCGCGACAGCCCGCGCGCGACCAGCCCGACCGGGCCGCGGCGGGCCTCGTTCATGCCGGTGACCAGCCCGAGGGTGAGCCCGACCGCGGTGGCCCGAGCGCGACGAGACCGGCGATGACGACGTTGGTCCGGGTCGCCACGACGGTCCGGGAGAAGACGTCCATGCCGGCGGTGTCGGTCCCGAACAGGTGCGCGCCCCCCGGCGTCAGCCCGGGCCTGGTGATCACCCGGACCGGGTCGAACGGGATGACCGAGGGCCCCCACACGCACACCACGACCACCACGGCCAGCGGGACCAGCAGCAGGACCCGCTTCCACCACCCGTCGACCGCCCGGGCGGCCAGCAGCCTGGCCGGCGCGGCCAGGATCGGCACGGCGCTCAACTCGACACCTCCGTCCGGACACCGGGGCGCCGCCGCGGGTCCAGCAGCATGTTGACCAGGTCGACGACGAGGAAGACGACCAGCGACATCGCGGCCGTGAGCAGCAGGAAGCCCTGCAGCGCGACGACGTCCTTCGAGTTGACCGCCGCCACCGCGTACTGGCCGAGCGCGCCGAGCCCGAAGAGCGACTCGGTGATGACGGCGCCGCCGAGCAGGTAGCCGAACATCGTGCCGGACAACGTGATCACCGGCGGCAGGGCGCGGCGGTAGACGCTGAGCAGCACCGTGCTCCGCCGCACGCCGGTCGAGACCCGGAAGCGGGTCTGCGGCGTGTCGATCTCGTCCTCGAGACCCCGGATGAGCAGCTTCATCAGGATGTCGGCCTGCGCCAGCACGAGCGTCGCGACCGGGAGCACCAGGTGCGCGGCCATCGACCCGGTCGCCTCGAACTGCCCGCGCAGCACCGAGTCGAGCAGCGGGAACCCGGTCAGCGCCGCCGGGACGTCGACGCCGTTGGAGACGCGGCCCGTGGGCGCCGGCGCCCACTCCAGCGTGACGTGGAAGAGGAAGATCCCGGCCACCGCCAGCACGAAGAACGGGATCGCGCCGGCGGTGCGGGCGTAGAGCCGCAGCAGCAGCGACACCGGGTTGCGCGGCCACGCGACCACGGCGTAGGCACCGACCACCGCGAACACGAACGTGCCGCCCAGCGCCAGCAGCGCGAGCTCGACCGTCGCGGGCACCCGCTGCTGGAACTCCTCCATCACGGTGCGCCCGGTGTAGAGCGACGCGCCGAGGTCGAGCTGGACGAGGTTGCCGAGGAACGCGAGCAGCTGCTCGCCGAGGCTGCCGTTGAGGCCGAGGCTCGCCCGGGCCTCCTCCAGCTGGGCGGGGGTGAGCTCGCCGCCGGTGAGCGTCACGACCGGGTCGCCCGGGATGGCCCGCACCAGGAAGAACGCCACCACCGCGAACAGCAGGACGTGCAGCGGCACGACCGCGAGGCGGCCCAGCCACCAGCGGTTGCGGCGCACCGCCCCGAGCACGGTGGCGAGGGCGGGGAGGCGGTCCGCCGCGGCGACGGCGGTCACCGCGGGCCTCCGGCACCCGCGCCGGCCAGCAGCGGGGCGTCCACCGGGACGTGGCAGGCCACGGTGCGGCCCGCGTGGTCGGCGAGCGGCGGGCGCTCGGTCCGGCAGGTGTCCACGGCCCGCGGGCACGACGGCGCGTAGCGGCACGCCCAGGACTCCCGGGCCGGGTCGGGGAGCACCGCGTCCCGGCGGCCGCCGGGCGGGCGGCCGTGGTGGGCCTGCAGCAGGGCCGCCGTGTACGGGTGCGCGGGCGCGTCCAGCAGGTCGGTGGTGGCGCCCTGCTCGACGATCCGGCCGCGGTGCATCACGACGAGCCGGTCGGCGATGAACGCGGTGGCCGGCAGCCCGTGCGAGACGAACACGAGCCCGGCCTCGTTCTCCCGGCAGTACCGCTTGAGCAGGTTGAGGATCGTGCCCTGCACGGAGACGTCCAGCGCGGAGACGACCTCGTCGCAGACCAGCAGCCGCGGCTCCACGACCAGCGCCCTGGCCAGCGCGAACCGCTGCCGCTGGCCGCCGGACACCTCGCCCGGCCGCCGCTGCGCGAGCGCGGGCGGCACGCCGAGCAGCTCCAGCGTCCGGTCGACCCGGGCGTCGGCCTCGGCCGTGCCCAGCCCGCAGAGCTGCACCGCGGGCAGCCGCACGGCGTCGCGGAGGCTGCGGCGCGGGTCGAACGACGACGAGGTGTCCTGCGCGACGATCTGCACCTCCCGCCGGAAGTCCTTCCAGGCCGAACGCGAGAGGAGGTCCAGCCCCCGGCCGCCGTAGAGCACGGTCCCGCTGGTCGGGCGGTCGAGCCCGACGAGCAGCCGGGCGAGCGTCGACTTGCCCGATCCCGACTCGCCGACGATCCCGATCATGGACGTGGAGTCGATCTCGACCGAGACGGCGTCCACCGCGACCAGCCGGTTGTGCCGCCGGCTGCCGAAGACCCGCGTCACGCCGTCGGCCGCGACGTGGGCGTACGGGCGGGACGGGCTCATGCCGGCCGCCCGGCGGACAGGACCGGCAGGCCCCCGAGCTCGGTCTCGGGCACGTCGGCGTACCAGCAGCGCACCCGGTGGCCGGGCACCGGCTCGGTCACCGGGGGAGGGGTCGCGCACCGCTCGCCGGCCCGGGCGCAGCGCGGCCGGAAGCTGCAGCCGCCCTCGGGGTCGGCCTGGCCGGCGCCGGCCGGTGCGGCGATCGTCGGCAGCTCCTCCAGCCGCGCGCCGGCGAGCGTCGGCACGCTGCGCAGCAGCCCGGTCGTGTACGGGTGCCGGGCCCGCTCGGCCAGCCCGCCCGCGCTGATCTCCTCGACGATCCGCCCGCCGTACATGACGAGGCTGCGGTCGCAGTACTCCTGGGAGAGCTTGATGTCGTGGCTCACGATCAGCAGTGCGGTGCCCAGCTCCTGCGTCAGCTCCAGCAGCAGCTCCATGGCGTCGCGGGCGAGCGAGGCGTCCAGGGCGCTCGTCGGCTCGTCGGCGATCAGCAGCCGCGGCCGCCCGCACAGCGCGAGCGCGAGCATGACCCGCTGGCGCATGCCGCCGGAGAGCTCGTACGGGCGGCTGCCCAGCACCCGCCGCGTGTCGTGCAGCCCCACCCGGACGAGCCACTCGGTGGCCAGCGCGCGGACCTCGGCGCGGTCGCGCCGCCCGCCCGCGGTGAGGACCGCGGCGAGCTGGCTGCCGACCGTCCAGACCGGGTCGAGCGAGGTCATCGCGTCCTGGAACACCATCGTCAGCCCGGGCGTCGGCACCGGCACCCGGGGGCGCCGGCGGCCGAGCAGCGCGTCGCCGGCGAAGTCGAGCCGGGCGGCCGACACGGTGACGGTCGGCTGGGTGAGGAACCCGGCGATCGCCAGGCAGGTGGCGGACTTGCCCGAGCCGGACTCGCCGATCAGGGCGACGCGCTCGCCGGGCGCGAGGTCGAAGCTCACGCCGTCGACGGCGTCCACCTGCCCGCGCCGGGACGAGAACCGGACCCGCAGGTCCGTCACGCTCAGCAACGGGGTAGCCGGACCCGGACCGTCCCCCGAACCTGTCGACGCGGCCGGCGCAGGCGTCGACACCTTGTTCCCGGCGGTCACCGTGGTCACGGTCGGACTCCTCTCGGCAGCAGATCCACCGGTTTCTCGGAGACGATTCCGAGAACGCGGGTGCTCATCGCGCGCGACCCATTCTCCTGGTCCCTCTGTTTCGCTGTGGTGGCCCCGACCGTAATGTTCCGGTTAACCCCGGCGGCGCTGCCGAGATCATTTCACGATCAGAACTCCAGCAGGTTCTCCCGGAATGTTTCGAAGGGGTATCCGGAACGGATCAGGCCGCGCCTGCGCAAGGCCGGGGCGAGCCCGTCGCAGATCTCCGTGATGTTCTTGCGGGTGACCAGCCCGTTGATCAGGAAACCGTCACCGCCGACGTGCTCCATGACCTCGCCCATCTGCGCGGCCACGGTGTCCGGCGTGCCGACCAGCTCCACCGACTCGGCGTTGCGCCGGGTCGAGGCCACCTCGCGCAGGGTCCGGCCGCGACCGGCCCTGGCCATCGCGTCGACCATGCTCTGGTGCCCGTTCGACTTTCCCTCGATGTCCGGGAACGGCGCGTCGAGATCGAACTTCGCGAAGTCGAAACCGCTCAGATAGGACATTCCGGAGAGCACCGCCTCCAGGTCGGCCGCCTGGGCGGCGTTGCGCCGGTCCCGGCGGGCCGCCGCGTCCTCGTCGGTGTCCCCGAGCACCGGGTCGACCAGGAACAGCACCTTGACGTCGGCCGGTTTGCGCCCGTACTTCAGGACGCGCGCCGAGATGTCGTCGCGGTACTCCTTCATGCCGTCGAGGCCCGCGCCGATCGCGATGATCGTGTCCGCGTGCTCGGCGGCGAGCTCGCGACCGGCGGGCGAGCCGCCTGCCTGGCAGATCACCGGGTGCTGCTGCGGGGAGGGCACGGTGTTGAGCGGGCCGCGGGTCCGGTAGTGCTCGCCCTCGAAGTTCGCGTAGTGCACCTTCGAGGGGTCCGCGAAGATCCCGGCCCGCTCGTCGAGCACCAGCGCGTCCGCGTCCCAGGTGTCCCACAGCGCCTTGACGGCGCGCGTCCACTCCGCGGCCATCGCGTACCGCGCGTCGTGCTCGACGTGCTGGGCGAGCCCGTAGTTCTGCGCGGCGGCGTGCGGGCTCGCGGTGACCAGGTTGATGCCGACCCGGCCCTCGGTGAGGTGGTCGAGGGTCCGAAAGAGCCGGGCCGCGAGGAACGGCGGGTAGAACGTGGTGGCCGCCGTCGAGACGATCCCCAGATGTCGCGTCTGGGCGGCCAGCAGCGGCACCAGCGGCATCGGGTCGTGCCGCACCGTCGCGACCTTCAGCGCGTAGTCGAACGAGCTGCCGTAGACGTCCGGGAGAACCGAGGAGTCCTCCAGCATGAGGTAGTCGAACCCGGCCCGTTCCAGCCCTTTCGCCATGTCCACGAAGAGGTCCGGCCGGGCCACGTCCTTGGCCACGTTGCCGGACCACTGCCCGTTCCAGCCGTAAACCCCGAAACCTTTTCCGAGGAACCAACCCATGTGAAACATCGGACTCAGAACTCCGTCAGGTTCTCGCGGAACGTGTCGAACGTGTAGCCGGCCCGGATGGCGCCGCGGCGGCGCAGCGCGGGGGCCAGGCCGTCGGCGATCTCGTTGATCGCGACGCGGGTCATCGGCGGGCTGAGCAGGAACCCGTCGCCGCCGACCTCCTGCATGACCTCGTCCATCTGCGCCGCGACCGTGTCCGGCGCGCCGACGAAGTCGTAACCGCCCGTCATCTTCCGGCGGCTGCGGCTGAGGGCGGCGTCGCGCAGCGTCCTGCCCTTCGCCGCCGCGACGTAGCGGGCCATGATGCTCTGCTCGCCGTTGCCGACCACCTCGGGCATCGGCGCGTCCAGGTCGTACGCGGCGAAGTCGACCTCCCCGCCGCTGACGTAGGACATGTGCCAGAGCGCCTTCTCCAGCTGCACCGGCTCGCCGGCCGCGGCCTCGATGCCGCGCTCGCGCTCGCGGGCCTCCTCGTCGGTGCGGCCGAGCACCGGCGTCGCCAGGAAGAGCACCTTGCAGTCGTCGGGCTTGCGGCCGGCCGCGACGAGCCGGCTGCGGATGCCTGCCGGAACGCCTTCATGCCCTCGACGCTGTCGGGCCTGGCCGATCATGGTGGTCGGCGTTACTTCGGCGGCCCAGCCCGCCGCCCCGGCTGACGACCGCTGCCCGCCTGCACGACCACCCGGCCGGCGCTGCGGGCCGGGCAGCGGGTGTGAGCGGCCCGCGCGAGCGGAAGTACCGGCCCGCGAAGTCGATCGGGTGCACCTTCGTGTGGTCGGCGTAGACGTTCGCCGCCTGGTCCACCCGGATCGCGTCCGGCTCCCACGACTCCCAGAGCCGCCCGACCACGTCGAGCCACTCGTCGGCCATCTCGTAGCGGGTGTCGTGGTCGTAGTGCCGGTCCATCCCGAAGTTCTGGGCGGCGCGGTGGTTCACCGACGTCACGACGTTCAGGCCGATGCGGCCCTCGGTGAGGTGGTCGAGCGTCGTGATCGCCCGCGCCGCGGCGTAGGGGTGGTAGAAGGTCGTCGAGAGCGTCACCGCGATGCCGATGTGCCGGGTCGCCTGCGACATGAACGGCACGAGCGGCACCGGGTCGCTCTTGGGCGCCATCATCCCGTGCCGCAGCGTCGACTCCATCGAGGCGCCGAAGGTGTCGTCGATCGAGACGGTGTCCTCGATGAGGATGTAGTCGAAGCCCGCGCGTTCGAGCGCGGTCGCGAGATCGACGTAGATCCCGGGCGTCATCCAGTCGTGACCGCTCGAACCGGCCCACGGGTCGCCGGTCCACGGCTGAATGCCGAAACCGTTGCCCAGAAACCATCCGAGATGGAACATCGTCCCTCATCTCATTCAGCGGACGTGGTGGTCGGAGGGGCGCGGACACCGCGTCGCGCCGGGCGCCGGTGACAGGCGCAGGACTACGACACCACGCGGCCGTCTCTGGTCAACGTCCGTCCGGTGAACAGCGGTTTGCGCCACTCGTGCCACCATCAGCAGGCCGCTGACCTGCGCAGGAGCCGCTATCGCGTCACCCACACGGGTACCGCACCACCCCGCCGGCGGTCTCCTGACGGGACGCGTCCGGCGCGTTGCCCGGCGACCGTCCGATCCGCGCAGCTCAGCCCCGGTACGGAAATCGGAACGGGTGACGCAAAGGATCCGGAACGCGGTGTCGGCACCCCCGAAACACACGTCGGGTGGGCTGGGAACCCAGCTCGGGCAGAAGGGAACGGACGATGGAATTCGACGGTCCGACGTGCGCGACCGGCGGCCGGCCCTGACCGGGCCGGCGCAGCCGGGCCCGGGCGGTGCCGCGGGCCCCGCGCCGTCCGGCTCCGACGCGCCCCGGCCGGGCCGCCGGCTCGTCTTCGCGGTCGTCGCGGCCGCGCTGCTGCTCGGCTCGGTCGACCAGACGTCGGTCGCCACCGCGCTCACCGCGATCCAGGCCGAGCTGGCCGGCACGCTGGCCTGGAGCAGCTGGACGATCACCGTCTACGCGGTCGGTCAGATCATCGCGATGCCGGTCGCCGGGCGGCTGAGCGACCAGTTCGGGCCGCGCACCGTGCTGCTGGCCGCGATCGTCGTCTTCACGGCCACGGCGCTGTGCGCCGGGCTGGCCCGCGACATGGCCTTCCTCATCGCCGTGCGCGCCTGCAGGGCATGGCGGCCGGCGCGATCCTGCCGGCCGCCACCGGCATCGTCGCCGACCGGTTCGGCCGCGACCGCGACCGTGCCATCGGGCTCTTCACCAGCATCTTCCCGATCGGCGCGATCATCGGCCCGGTGGTGGGCGGGGCGCTCGTCACCTACACCTCGTGGCGGGTGATCTTCCTGGTCAGCGTGCCGCTCGGGGTGGTGCTGGCGCTCCTGGTCCGGCTGCTGGTCGACGACGGCCGCGCCCGGCGGGTCCCGGCCCCCGTCGACGTCAGTGGCATCGTGCTGCTCGCCGCGCTGCTGCTCTCGGCGATGACGAGCGTGACCGCGCTGAGCGGCACCGGCGAGCCCGCGGTGCGCGGCGCGGTCGCGGGCGGGGCCGCGCTCGTCGCCGCGGGCACCGGCTGGTGGCTGCTGCGCCACGCCCGCCGCACCCCGCACGCGGTGGTGCCGCTGCGGCTGCTGCGCGGCCGCGGGTTCGGCGCGCTGAACGGCGTCCACCTGGTGTTCGGGGCCGCGGCGCTCGGGTTCGCCGCGCTCGTCCCGCTCTACGCCGAGACCCGCTACGGGCTGGTCCCGCTCGCCGCCGGCGGCCTGCTGGCGGTCCGGGCCGTGCTGATGATCGGCACGTCGCTGATGTCGGTGATGCTGCTGCGCCGCGTCGCAGCCGCCGCCTCATGATCGCCGGGCACGGGCTGATGGCCACCGGCCTCGCCCTGCTCGCGCTCCCGCCCCCGCCGGGGCTCCCGGCCGCGGGGTGGCTCTCGTTCGCCGCCGCGCTCTCCGGCGTCGGGCTCGGGATGGCCGCCCCGGCGGGCAACAACGCGTCGATGCACCTGGCGAAGCAGGAGATCGCGGCCGTCGCGGGCCTGCGCGGGATGTTCCGGCAGACGGGCGGCATCGTCGCCGTCTCGCTGACCACCGCGGCCGTGTCGCTGAGCAGCCGCCCGGGCCTCGCGCAGGCGGTCGCGTTCGCGGTCTCGGCCGCCCTGCTCGCCGCCACGCTCCCGCTGATCGTGGCGATGCCCGACCACCGCGGCCGGTGGTGACCGCCGGTGGTGACCAGTCGAGAGGAGAAGATCAGATGTTTCACATGGGATGGTTCCTGACCTACGGGTTCGGGGTCTACGGCTGGGACGGGCAGTGGTCGGGCAACGTCGCCAAGGACGTGGCGCGGCCGGACCTGTTCGTCGACATGGCCAAGGGGCTGGAACGGGCGGGGTTCGACTACATGATGATCGAGGACTCGTCCGTCCTCCCCGACGTCTACGGCAGCTCGTTCGACTACGCGCTGAAGATCGCCACCGTGCGGCACGACCCGATGCCCCTGGTCCCGCTGCTCGCCGCCCAGACCAAGCACCTCGGGATCATCTCCACCGCGGCCACCACGTTCTACCCGCCGTTCCTCGCGGCCCGGCTGTTCCGCACCCTCGACCACCTCACCGAGGGCCGGGTCGGCATCAACCTGGTCACCGCCAGCCCGCACGCCGCGGCCCAGAACTACGGCTACGGCCAGCACTTCGAGCACGACAAGCGCTACGAGATGGCCG
This sequence comes from Pseudonocardia sp. CNS-139, assembly GCA_001942415.1. GTDB lineage: Bacteria > Actinomycetota > Actinomycetes > Mycobacteriales > Pseudonocardiaceae > Pseudonocardia. The sequence continues at coordinate 29,695 of MKJX01000211.1, read as the reverse complement.
GGGAGTGGATGCGCGCGGTGAAGGCGCTGTGGGACACGTGGGAGCCCGACGCGCTCACCCTCGACGAGCGGGCCGGGATCTTCGCCGACCCGGCGAAGGTGCACTACGCGAACTTCGAGGGCGAGTACTACCGGACCCGCGGCCCGCTCAACACCGTGCCCTCGCCCCAGCAGTACCCCGTCGTGTGCCAGGCCGGCGGCTCACCCGCCGGCAAGGAGCTGGCGGCCGAGCACGCGGACACCGTCCTGGCCAACCAGACCGGCGTGGAGGCCATGAAGGACTACCGCGACGACCTGTCGGCCCGGCTCGTCGCGCACGGCCGCAAGCCCGCGGACGTCAAGCTGCTCTTCCTCTGCCGCCCGATCCTCGACGACACCGACGCCGCCGCCGAGGAGAAGGAGCGGCGGGTGAAGGCCGAGGCCCAGACGCGGTTCGAGGACCAGCTGGCGTCGATGTCGTACCACAGCGGCTTCGACTTCTCGAAGTTCGACCTCGACGAGCCCTTCCCCGACCTGCGCGGGCGGTCCAACGGGCATCAGAGCAGCGTCGAGGAGTACGCCCGGATCGGGAAGGGGAAGACGCTGCGCGAGGTGGCGTTCGCGCCGCGGCCGTCCGTGCGCCTGGTCGGCTCGCCCGACACCGTGGCGGCGCAGATGGACGAGGCGATCCAGGAGTCGGGGGCCGACGGGTTCCTCGTCGCCCACCCGGTGACGCGGAAGAACATCACCGAGATCTGCGACGGGCTCGCGCCCGCGCTGCGCCGGCGCGGCCTGATCCGCACCGGCTACCCGTACAGGACGTTCCGCGAGAACCTGATGGAGTTCTGACATGGAGTACCGCCGACTCGGACGCACCGGGCTGGTCGTGTCCCGCGTGTGCCTCGGGATGCTCAGCTACGGCTCCCCGGCGTGGCGCCCGTGGGTGCTCGACCTCGACGCCTCGCGCCCGCTGGTGCGCAGCGCCGTGGAAGCCGGCATCACGTTCTTCGACACCGCCGACCAGTACTCGCTCGGGGCGAGCGAGGAGATCACCGGCACCCTCCTGCGCGAGCTCTTCCCGCGCCGCGAGGACTACGTGCTCGCCACCAAGGTGTGCCTGCCGATGAGCGACCGGCCGAACGACGGCGGTCTCTCCCGCAAGCACATCCTGGCCGGCATCGACAACTCGCTGCGCCGGCTGGGCACCGACCACGTCGACCTCTACCAGATCCACCGGTGGGACCCGCACACGCCCATCGAGGAGACGATGGAGGCGCTGCACGAGGTGGTGAAGGCGGGCAAGGCCCGTTACATCGGCGCCTCCAGCATGTTCGCGTGGCAGTTCGCGAAGGCGCAGTACACGGCCGATCTCGCGGGCTGGACGCGGTTCGTCTCGATGCAGGACCACTACAACCTGGTCTACCGCGAGGAGGAGCGGGAGGTGCACCCGTTCTGCCTCGACCAGGGCGTGGGGGTGATCCCGTGGAGCCCGCTGGCCCGCGGGCTGCTGGCCCGTCCGCGGCAGGCCGGCGGGACCGCGCGCACCCGGGTCGACGGGGACTACGTCGAGCGCTACTACAGCCGCGACTCCGACGGCGCGGTGATCGACGCCGTCACCGACGTGGCCAAACGCCGCGGCGTGCCGCAGGCGCAGGTCGCGCTGGCCTGGATGCTGTCCAAGGACGCGGTGACCGCGCCGATCGTGGGGGCCACCCGGCCCGGGCACGTCGACGACGCGGTCGCCGCGGTGGGGCTGGCGCTGCGCGAGGACGAGATCGCCGAGCTGGAGTCCGGCTACGTCCCGCATCCGGTGCTCGGACACGAGTAGGGAACGCGGGCCGGGCGCGGTGCCCTCCCGCCTACTGCCGGACGACCGCCGTGGACACCAGGCGCAGCGCGCCCGGGTTCGCCAGCCGGAGCGAGTTGATGCCCTTGTTCCGCAGGAACGCCGCGCGCTGGCTGTCGAGGTAGGAGTTGGTCACGGCGAGGGAGCGGTCGGCGTCGCGCGAGCGGAGCGCGTTGAGGATGGCCTCCCGCTGCGGGATCCGCATCCGGACGGTGTCGATCCAGTTCTCCGTGTAGCCCTCCAGCACGGCCTTCACCATGAAGTCGACGATGATGCGGATGAGGAACGTCTCCAGCGCGAGCAGCAGCGGGTTGTGGGCCGCCCGGGAGACCGCGACGTGGAACGCGATGATCGCGTCGGCGATCACGTACGTGTCCTCGTCCCCGCTGAGCGCGACGATGGCCTCGTGCCGGCGCTCGACCTCGGCGAGGTCGTCCGCCGAGGCGCGCTGCGCGGCCTGGGCGATGGAGAACTGGGCCAGCGCGGTGCGCACCTCGTGCACCTCGACGATGCCGACGTGCTCCAGCTCCAGCAGCGTCTCCAGGGACCGGGCGATGAAGTGCTGCACGCCGCCGTGGACGAACGTGCCGCGGCCGTGCTCGACCCGGACGAACCCGGTGGCCTCCAGCACCCGGATGGCCTCGCGCACCGTCGGCTGGCTCACCGCGAACTGCCGCGCGATCTCCTTCTCGTTCGGCAGCCGCTCGCCCTGCGCGAGCCGGCCGGCGAAGATCTCGGAGCGGATCGTGTTGATGATCTCGTCGACGCCTTGACGGTCGTCCGCCCCGTCGTCCCGTCACCGGTCCGCAGCACGCGTCCGGCGCCCGTGTTCGTCACTGTCCGACTCTCTCGCAGCTCTCGTCCGGCCTCCGGCGCGGACCTCGCACACTACCCGGCACCGGACGCGGATCACGCCGTGTCCGCCGGTCGGCGGCCCTCATGCGGCCTCGTCGGCGAGCTGCGCCCAGTGGTGGCACGCGACCTGGTGCCCGCCGCCGGTGTCGACGGGCTCCGGGTCCTCCGTGCGGCACACGTCCGTGGCCCACGGGCAGCGGCCGTGGAAGCGGCAGCCGGGCGGTACCGCGGACGGGCTGGGCAGCTCGCCGTCGAGGACGATCCGCTCGCGGCGGGCCTCGATGTCGGGGTCGGGCACCGGCACCGCCGACATGAGCGCCTTCGTGTACGGGTGCAGGGGCCGGCCGAACAGCTCGGCCGTGGGTGCGAGCTCCACGACCCGCCCGAGGTACATCACCGCGACCCGGTCGGAGATGTGGCGCACCACGGCGAGGTCGTGCGCGATGAACAGGTAGGCCAGGCCGAGCCGGGCCTTCAGCTCGCCGAACAGGTTGACGATCTGCGCCTGGATCGAGACGTCCAGCGACGAGACGGGCTCGTCGCAGATGACCAGTTGCGGTTCGAGCGCGAGCGCCCGGGCGATGCCGATCCGCTGGCGCTGGCCGCCGGAGAACTCGTGCGGGTAGCGCTCGACCGCGTCGGTGCCGAGCCCGACGAGGGCGAGCAGCTCCGCGACGCGGTCCCGGCGCTCGTCGCGCCCGCGCAGCAGGCCGTGGATGGCGAACGGCTCGGCGAGGATCCGGCCGACCGTCTTCCGCGGGTTGAGCGTCGCGTACGGGTCCTGGAAGACGATCTGCAGCTCGCGGCGCAGCGCCCGCAGCTCGGTGCCCCGGGCCCGGGTGACGTCGCGGCCGCGGTAGTCGACCGTGCCGCCGGTGGCCGCCTGCAGCCCGACGACGGCCCGTCCGGTGGTCGACTTCCCGCAGCCGGACTCGCCGACCAGCCCGAGGGTCTCGCCCGCGTCGATCGTGAACGAGACGCCGTCGACCGCGTGCACCCGTCCCGAGCGGCGCCCGCGGGGCCCGGGGAAGCTCACCTCCAGGTCCCGGACGTCGAGGAGCAGCCCGCCGCTCACGCCGCCCGTCCCGGCGCGCCGGCCGGGCGCACCCAGCACGCGGCGCGGTGGCCGCCGGTCTCCGGTTCGAGCACCGGCCGTTCGACGCCGCACCGTTCGACGGCGTGGTCGCAGCGCGGGGCGAAGGGGCAGCCCGCCGGCAGCGCCGGTGAGCCGGGGCGGATCCCGCGGATCGGCGCAGCGGGCCGGTGGGGCCGAGCATGCGCGGCACGGACGCGAGCAGGCCCTGCGTGTACGGGTGCCGCGCAGCGGTGAACACCTCGCGTACGGTGCCGGTCTCGACGATCCGCCCGCGTACATGACGTTGACCCGGTCGGCGACCCCGGCCACCACCCCCAGGTCGTGGGTGATGAGCAGGACGGCCATGCCCAGCTCGCGGCGCAGCCGCTGGATCAGGTCGATGATCCCGGCCTGGACCGTGACGTCGAGTGCGGTGGTCGGCTCGTCGGCGATGAGCAGCCGCGGCGAGCAGGCCAGCGCCATCGCGATCACGACGCGCTGGCGCATCCCGCCGGAGAGCTGGTAGGGGTACTCGCGCGCGCGGGTGGCGGGCGAGGCGATCCCGACCAGCTCCAGCAGCTCGACGGCGGCGGCCGCAGCGGCCCTGCGGGAGGTCGCGCGCCCGTGCAGCAGGAGCGACTCGGCGATCTGGGCGCCGACGCGCAGCACCGGGTTCAGGGTGGTCATCGGGTCCTGGAACACCATCGCGATCTCGTTGCCGCGCACCGCGCGCAGCTGCGCGCGCGACAGGCCGAGCAGGTCGCGTCCGGCGAACCGCACGCGGCCGCCGACGACCCGCCCGTGCCCGGCGTCGAGCAGCTGCATCAGCGAGAGCGCCGTGACGCTCTTGCCGGAGCCGCTCTCGCCGACGAGCGCGACGAGCTCGCCCTCGTCCACCCGGAACGACACCCCGTCCACCGCCGTCACCGTCCCGGCCCTGGTCGAGAACTGCGTCGTCAGGCCCGCGACGTCGAGCAGCGCGGGTGCGGTCATGGGGTCCTCCTCCGGAGCCGTCCGGCATCGAGTGCTCACAGCTGCAACCTGGGGTCGAGCCGGTCGCGCAGCCAGTCGCCGAGGATGTTCACCGCGAGGACGACGACCACGAGCACGACGGCGGGCACCGCGGTCACCCACCACGCGATGCCGATCAGCTCGCGGCCGTTCTCGATCATCCCGCCCCAGGTCGGGACCGACGGCGGCAGGCCGACGCCGAGGAACGACAGCGACGCCTCCAGCATCACGAGCTGGGCGAAGGTGAACGTCGCGATCACGATCACCGAGGACCAGACGTTGGGCAGGATCGTGTCGAACATCAGCCGGACGCTGCTCGCCCCCAGCGCGCGACCGGCCAGCACGAACTCCGACTCGCGCAGGCTGAGCACCTCGGCGCGCACCACCCGGCCGAACAGCACCCAGCCGCTGAGCGTGAGCACCAGCAGGACGTTGGCCAGGCTGGTGCCGGTCGCGGCGACGATGACGACGGCCAGCACGAGGAACGGGAAGGCGAGCTGGATGTCGGCGACCGTGACGAACACCCGGTCGACCCAGCCCCGGGCGTAGCCGGCGACGAGCCCGAGGGTCACCCCGGCGACGGTGGAGAACAGCACGCCGGCCGCGCCGACGAACATGCTCACCCGGGCGCCGTGGATGACCCGGCTGAGGATGTCGCGGCGACCGAGTCGGTGCCGAACAGGTGGGCGGCGGACCCGCCGCCCTCCCACGCCGGGGGCAGCAGCTTGTCCTCCAGCACCGAGGCGTTCGGGTCGTAGGGCGCGAGCAGCGGAGCCGCGAGCGCCACGACCACCGCGGCCGCGATGACGGCGCCGCAGATCACCGGGACCGCCCACCCGCGCCGCCACCAGCGCCTCGGGCGGGCCCCGCGCGCGGTGCCGCCGCGTCGCCGGGCGGCGGGCCGGCGGCCGGCGGGTCGGGCACCGCGGCCGAGACCGCCGGCGCGGCCTCTCCGGTGCGGATCGTCATGCCTTCTGCCCCTTTCGCACGCGGGGGTCGAGCGCTGCGTAGGTCAGGTCGGTGAGGAACGTGGACGCGACCGTGAGCAGCGCGATGAGGAAGGCCGCGGCCTGGACGACCGGGTAGTCGCGCTGCCCGACCGCGGTGATCGTCAACCGCCCGATCCCCGGCCACGCGAAGATCGTCTCGATGACGACGGCCCGGAGACGAACCCGGTGAACGTCAGGCCGATCGTCGTGACGATCGGGATCGCGGCGTTCTTGAGCGCGTGTCGCCCGACGACGAGCAGCTCGCGCTGGCCCTTGGCGCGCGCGGTGCGGACGTAGTCCTGGCCGAGGGTCTCGAGCATCACTGAACGCGTCATCCGGGTGAACCGGGCGAGGCTGTAGCCGGCCAGCGCGACCGCCGGCAGCACGAGGTGCGCGACGGTGCCCGCGCCCGCCACCGGGAACAGGCGCAGGCCGACCGCGAAGACCCCGATCAGCACGATCGCGAGCAGGAAGGTCGGGATGCCCTCGACGAAGACCGAGACCGCCGTCGCGGCGCGGTCGACCAGGCGGCCCCGGTTCATGGCGGCGAGGATCCCCAGCGGCACGCCCACCAGCACCGACAGCGCCAGCCCCACGACGGCGAGCTCGAACGTCGCGCCGATCCGGTCCAGGGCCGCCGCCATCGCCGGCTCGCCGGACCGCAGGCTCACCCCGAAGTCGCCCACGGCCGCGTTGCCGAGGAACTGCAGGTACTGCGCCGCCAGTGGACGGTCCAGACCCAGCGACTGCCGGATCTGGACCGCCTGCTCCGGCGTGGTCTGCTCGTTCATGAACAGCGCCGACGGGTCGCCGGCCAGCCGCATCACGAAGAACAGCACGGTCGTGACACCCCAGACCGTGACGACGATCTGGAACACCCTGACCAGCGCGTAGCGGAGCATCACGCGTCCCTTCCCGCAGGCCCCGTCAGCCCGTCAGCTCGACGGCGAGGTAGTCCCGGAAGCTGTAGTCCGGCTCCATCTGCAGCCCCTGCACCTTGGTGCTGATCCCGTAGATCCCGGGCAGCTGGAAGAGCTGCACGATGTAGGCCTGGTCGTGCCGGAACCGGTCCAGCTCGAAGATCATCTGCCGGCGCTGGGCGTCGTCGAAGACCGAGCGCAGCTGGTTGCTGGTGTCGCAGAGCCACGGCTCGGCGTTCGACGCCTGGATCGGGCCGGTGCAGATCGAGCTGAAGCTCGTGCCGTTGTCGTAGGTCGGCGCCGAGTTCTGGCCCATCATGAACATCGGCGAGAGCGCCGAGCTGAACAGCTTCGACAGGTAGAGCCCCGACTCCATGAAGTTGACGTTGACCGTGATGCCGATCTCGGCGAGCTGGCTGGCGACGATCTGCGCGGCGTCGCGGTCCTTGGCGTAGCGGCCCTGCGTCGCGTCGAACTGCACGGTGAAACCGTCCGGGTAGCCGGCCTCGGCGAGCAGCTGCTTCGCCCTGTCCGGGTCGTGCGGGTACGCCGCGAGGTCCGGGTTGTAGCCGAAGGACCCGTCGACCGCGATGCCGCCGCTGACCGGCAGCTTGGCGTAGTCGCCGAGCGTCGCCCTGGCGATGGCGTCGACGTCGAGCCCGTAGGCGATCGCCTGGCGGACCCGCGGGTCGTCGAGCGGGCTGTTCTGGTTGTTGCGCAGGTAGAGCACCAGGGTCTGGGCGAGCGGGACGTTCACGATGGCCACGTCGTCGCCGGCCAGCGTCGGGGCCTGCTCCGGCGGGATCTCGTAGACGACGTCGGCCTCCCCGGTCTGCAGCTGGGCCATGCGCGTGCTCGCGTCCGGGACCTGGCTGAACGTCAGCGAGGCGAGCTTCGGGACGCGCCCCAGTAGGCGTCGTTGCGCACGAGCGCAACGCGCTCGTCCTTGGCCCACTCCGAGACCGTGAACGGGCCGGTGCCGACCGGTGCCGTGGCGAACCCGGCGCCGAGGCTCGTGAAGGACTGCTCGGACTTCATGTACTGGTTGAGCAGCTGGCGCATCAGGCCGGCGTTCGGCGCTTGGTGTGGATGCGCAGGAGCGTCGGGCCCACCGCCTCGACCGACGCGATGCCGGCGACGCCGGTGGCCCTGGTCGACTTGGTCGCCGGGTCGAGCGTTCGGGTGAGGTTCCAGGCGGCGACCTCGGCGGTCCAGTCGCTGCCGTCGCTGAACCTCACGTTCTCGCGCAGGGTGATGTCCCAGGTCAGGTCGTCGACCGCGGTCCACTCCGTGGCGAGCGCGGGGACGAGCTGGCCGTCGACGAGCTTGACGAGCGGGTCGTAGATCCCGTCGTAGACGGCCGAGGCCATCAGGCTGCTGTCGACGTCGGGGTCGCCGGAGCTCGGCAGCGCGCCGAGCGCGACGTGCAGGTCCTGCTCCGCCGGGCCGGCCGCGCCGCCCCCGGTGGTGGCACACCCCGCGAGCGTCAGGAGCGCAGCGAGGGCGAGCGGTACGAGCCACGGGCGTCGTGAACGACGCAACATCCTTTTCTCCTCTGGTCGCGCACACCGATTCGTCCGGCGTCACCGGGCGTGGTTCCGGCCATTCTCTGGCCGTTCGGTACAGCTACGACGATGGTCCGCATGCTCCCCGACAACCAGATGCAGCGCAGCTTCGCATCGTTGTGTCAATCGTCTTCGACTGCTGTTTCGTGCCCACTCTCCGGGCTTTAACTCCGGGTAACTCATCCACCCTTTCGTGGCGTCCGTGCCGCATGTCACACGGGGACGGCGTTCGATTTCTCCGGCGATTCCCGGGCCCGCCGGGCGTCGCGCCAGCTCAGCGCGAGAACGACGAGCGCGAACGCCACGGCGACGGCCGTCGGGATCGCCAGCACGTGGCCCGCCCCGGCGCCGCCGGCCGCTGCGGCGCCCGTGAGGCCGGCCGCCGCGGCGAAGTACGCGGCGGTGCCCACCGAGGTCCCGACCGTCGAGCCGAGCCGCTGCACGGCCTGCAGCACGCCCCCGGCGGCGCCCATCGTCCGGGGGTCGACCGCGTCGAGGGTCAGGTTCTGGTTCGGGCTCAGCACGAGCCCGGCCCCGAGTCCGGCGACCAGCTGCGTGCACCCGATGAGCACCAGGAACGCCGTCCCGGTCGCGAACCAGGCGACGACCCCGCCGAGGCCCCAGCCGGCGATCACCACCGCGGCGCCCCAGATCACGACGGTCCGCCCGCTGCGGGTGACGTGCCGCCGTCCGAACACCGGGGACACGGCCGAGCCGAGCGCGAACGGGATCATCATCAGGCCGACCGCGAGCGGCCGCAGGTCGAGCACGAACTGCAGGTACAGCGAGAAGACGAGGCTGAACGCCGACAGCGCCGCCATGTACGCCCCGCCGACCAGCACCCCGTTGCGGAACCCGGCCCCGGCGAGCAGCGCCGGGTCGAGGATCGGGCGCCGCCCGCGGGCCGCGTACCACCGCTCCCAGCCGAAGGCGCCAGCAGCGCCGCCACCGCGACCGCGACCGCGAGCGCCGTCCACTCCGGACCGGGCGTCATCCCGACGAACGGGGCGATCAGCCCGACCACCCCGAGGCCCACCAGGACGAGGCCCACCGGATCCAGGTCGAACGACCCGCGCGGGCGCGGCGCGAACCGCACCCGCCGCGTCGCGACGAGCAGCACCGCGGCCAGCGGGAGGTTGGACCAGAACAGGATCCGCCAGCCGTCGGGACTGGTGCCGCCCGCCTCGAGCAGCAGCCCGCCGAGCGCCGGCCCGAGCGCCGTCGCGACCCCGACGGTCGCGCCGAACATCGCGAACGCGCTGGTCCGGCGCTCGCCGACGTAGTTGTCGCCGAGCATGCTCAGCGCCTGCGGGTTGAGGATCCCCGCCGCGGTGCCCTGCAACAGCCGGGCCGCGACGATCGACCACCCGTCCCAGGCGAGCCCGCCGACCACGCAGCCGGCGACGAACACGGCCAGCCCGAGCGCGACCATGACCCGCCGGCCCAGGACGTCGCCGAGACGCCCGGCCGGGATGACGACCAGGCCGTAGGCCAGCGGATATCCGGCCGCGATCCACTGCAGCGCGGAGACGTTCAGTCCCAGCCCGGACTCGACGACCACGAGCGCCACGTTCACGACGGTGACGTTCACCAGGATCATGAACTGCACGAGGCACGCGACGACCGCCGGCGTCCAGGAGGCGGCGGGCGGCGCCGCCGGAGCGGGTTCCCGCACGTCAGGCCGGGCCGGGCGAGGCCACCGCCTCGATCTCCACGAGGCGTCGGGGTTCGGCAGCCCCGCGATGACCGTCGTGCGCGTCGGCTTCGGCTCCACGTCGGCGAACAGCTCCCCGTAGGCGGCGTTGAACGCCGGGAGCAGGCTCGCGTCGGTGAGGACGCAGAAGCAGCGGACGACGTCGCGCAGGTCCGCCCCGCGCCGGCCAGCGCCGTCCCGATGTTGGCCACGACCTGCGCGAGCTGGGCCTCGATCCCGCCCTCGACGATGCGCCCGTCACGGGCCCCGACGGTCCCGGAGACGAACACGAGCCCGCCGGCCTCGCGGACCTTCGACATCGGTCGCACCTGGGGAGCGGACGACGGCATGGGGTACCTGCTTTCGTATCTCGAACGAATCTCGAACTGCGGACCGAGCCGACCGGAACGGGGGTGCGATCAGTACTCGTTGAGAATCTCGCGGAACGTCTTCCCGGCGTACTCGGTGCGCATCGCCCCGCGCCGCTGAAGAGCGGGCACCAGCCCGTCGACGATGTCGGCGACGTATCCCGGGTGCAGCGTCTCGCGGAACATGAATCCGTCCGCGCCGGTCTCCTCGGCGATCTCGCACATCCGGTCGGCGACCTCCTCGGCCGTGCCGACGATCGGCAGCGTCATCTTGAGGCCTTCGCGCTCGGCGAGATCGCGGGGAGTGAAGTTCGGGTTCTCCATCGCGTACTGGAAGAGGATCGAGCCCGGCTTCGGCCGCTCCTGCTCGTCCATCGCCTCGATCTGCTTCATGACCGGGATGTCCAGGTCGAGCTTCCCGAGGTCGGTCTTCATGCCGCCGGAGGCGAACGCGAGCCCGGCGTCGACGTACACGCGGTGCTTGGCGAGCCGCTTGAGCGCGAGCAGCCGCTCCTCGGCGACCTCGCGGGTCTCGCCGATCACCGGCTGGATGTTGAACATGATGCGGGTCGCGCGGTCGTACCGGTCGGCCGCGCGCTTCTTGACGTCGGACACGTAGTCCTTCATCCCGGCGATCGAGTTCTGGTTGCCCATGATCAGCTCCGCGTTGCGGGCGCCGAACTCGCGGCCGCGCTGCGACGCGCCGGCCTGGGCCAGCACGGGCACGCCCTGCGGCGAGCGCGGGAACGACAGCGGCCCGCGCGAGCGGTGGTACCGCCCCTCGAAGTCGACCTGGTGCACCTTCGCCGGGTCGGCGAAGACGCCCTTCTCCCGGTCGAGCAGCACGGCGTCGGGCTCCCAGCTCTCCCACAGCGCCTTGCACAGGTCGACGTGCTCGTCGCCCATGTCGTAGCGGTGGTCGTGCTCCGGGGTGGGGAAGCCGAAGTTCAGGCCGTCGGTGACGCGGCCGGACGTCACGATGTTCCAGCCGGCCCGGCCCTCGGTGAGGTGGTCGAGTGCGTTGAGCTGACGGGCGAGCAGGTACGGCGGGTGGAACGTCGTCGAGTACGTGCCGACCAGGCCCAGGTGCTCGGTGACCGCCCCCATCATCGTCAGCAGCGGCAGCGGGTCGCCGCAGATGCTCTCGTTGCCGCTGCGCAGCTGCGCGTCGATCGAGCTGTTGTAGGTGTTGTTGATCGAGGGCTGGTCGGCGATGAGGATCCCGTCGAAGCAGCCGCGTTCGAGGGCCTGGGCGCCCTCCAGGTAGTGCTTCGGCCTGCGGAAGTCGTGGCCGCTCCCGTACCGCGGGTCGAACCACCCCCGCGGCTGGTAGCCGGCCAGGAACCACATCAGGTGCAGCGGCTTCGTCACGTCGTCTCCCGTCCCTACCCGATCCGACGAGAGGACAGTACTTGTCAGGTCACCAGGTGACTAGGAGACCAGGTAAGCAGGTCGTTAACGCTGCGTGTCGCCACCCGGCGCGGCGTCGGCCGTGCTGCGAGGTGTGGGCCGCGGGGCCGCCGCGGGCCGGTGGCCGGCGAGCCCGCGGTGTCCTCAGGCGGGCCCGAGGGGTACGGGACGTAGGTGCTGCGGGTCTCCCGGACGGCGAGGTCGACCCCGAACCGCGGGAACGCCCGCTGCGGGCACTCCTGGCGGGGGCAGACCCGGCAGCCGGCGCCGATCGGCGTCGCCGCCGCGGGGTCGTCGAGGTCGAGCCCGGCGGAGTAGACGAGCCGCCCGGCGTGGCGGACCTCGCAGCCGAGGGCGATCGCGAACGTCTTTCCCGGGGCGCCCCAGCGGCCCCGCCCGCGGGTGACGGTGCGCGCGACCCACAGGTACCGGGCGCCCTCGGGCATCGCGGCGACCTGGACGTGGACGGTGCCGGGGGAGGCGAACGCCTCGTAGACGTTCCACAGCGGACAGGTTCCGCCGCCGCGGGAGAAGTGGAAGCCGGTGGCGGACTGCCGCTTGGACATGTTCCCGGCGCGGTCGACGCGGACGAAGGAGAAGGGCACTCCCGGCGCGGACGGGCGCTGCAGTGTCGAGAGCCGGTGGGCGACCGTCTCGAAGCCGACGCCGTAGTGGTCCGCGAGCCGTTCCAGGTCGTAGCGGTAGGACTCGGCGGTGCCGCGGAAGTCGCCGTAGGGCAGCACGAGCGCGGCGGCGAAGTAGTTGGCGAGCCCGATGCGGGTCAACGCCTGCGTTGTCGGGTCGTCGTGCTCCGCGGACGCCGCGACGGCGCCGATGAGCGCCTCCTGTTCGAGGAACGCGAGCTGGGTGGCCATGCGGAAGGCCTGCTGGCCGGGCCGCAGGTGCGTCGACAGCGCCAGCACCCGGCGGGCGGGGTCGTAGCGGTGCAGGTCGGTGTCCTCGCCGTCGAGGCCGGTGATCGTCACGCCGTGGGTGCGCAGCCGGTCGGCGAGGGCGCGGCGCACCTCGCCGGGGCGGATGCCGATCTCGGCGGCGAGTGTCTCGGCGGCGTCGTCGAGCTCGGCGACGTGGTTGCGCCGCCGGTAGAAGAAGTCGCGCACCTGCTCGTGCGGCTGGGGCGCGCGGCCCGGCGGTGCCTCCTCGTCCCCGCCGCGGGCCTGCGCGGCGAGCAGCTCGTCGGCCTGGCGGTAGCGGCGGAACAGCATCAGCACGGCGTCCGCCGCGGCGGGCAGGTCGGTCGCCAGCTTCTCGATCTCCCCGGCCGGCACGGGCCGGACCCCCGCCCCGGCGACGTCGGTGAACACCTCGTGCAGCTCCGCGACGAGCCGTTCGGGACGGCGCGCGGCGAAGAACGCGGCGTCCACGCCGAACAGCTCGGTGAGCCGGAGCAGCACGGGCACGGTCAGCGGGCGCGATCCGTGCTCGATCTGGTTCAGGTAGCTCGGGGAGATCCCGAGCGTGCGGGCCAGCTCCGCCTGCGACATCCGCCGTGTGTCGCGCAGCGCACGCAGCCGGGTGCCCGGGATCCGTTCCATGCACCCGACCCTAGCGAAGAAAGTCGTTCGCATCCTTCGCAGAACCGGCCCGGAAGATTCGCAGAAGTTGGCCGGGTTCCGTGGTCGATCGGGCCGTCCGCGCTGGTCCAGGCTGTCGTCCAGCGAGCCGTGACCCGTCCTGGTCCGCCGGTCACCCCGGCGAATGTCGGCTCGGAGCCCACGGGAACGTTTCGCAAGGAGCGCAGAGGACATGACCGGTCGGCAGGAGCGGATCGAGGAGCTGGAGCGGCGGTGGGCCACGGATCCCCGCTGGGCGGGGACCGAGCGGGTGCACACCGCCGCTGACGTGGTGCGGCTGAGCGGCAGCGTGCGGGAGGAGCACACGCTCGCGCGGCTGGGCGCGGAGCGGCTGTGGTGGCTGCTGCACGAGCGGGACTTCGTGCCGGCGCTCGGCGCGCTGACCGGCAACCAGGCGGTGCAGAGCGTGCGGGCCGGGCTGGAGGCGATCTACCTGTCGGGCTGGCAGGTCGCGGCGGACGCGAACCTGGCTGGCCGGACCTATCCCGACCAGAGCCTGTACCCGGCCAACTCGGTGCCCGCCGTCGTGCGCCGGATCAACAACGCCCTGCTGCGCGCCGACCAGATCGCCACGCTGGAGGCCGCACCGCCGGGAGCGACGGGGAGCCGTACTGGCTCGCGCCGGTCGTCGCCGACGCGAGGCGGGCTTCGGCGGCCCGCTCAACGCGTTCGAGCTGATGACGGCCATGATCGAGGCCGGAGCGGCCGGGGTGCACTGGGAGGACCAGCTCGCGTCGGAGAAGAAGTGCGGGCACCTGGGCGGCAAGGTGCTGGTCCCGACCGGGCAGCACATCCGGACGCTCGCCGCGGCGCGGCTGGCCGCGGACATCGCCGGCGTGCCGACGGTGATCATGGCCCGGACCGACGCCGAGTCGGCGACCCTGCTGACCACCGACGTGGACGAGCGCGACCGGCCCTTCCTGGCCGGGGAGCGCACCGCCGAGGGCTTCCACCGGGTGCGCGGCGGGATCGAGCCGTGCATCGTGCGCGGCCTGGCCTACGCCCCGCACGCCGACCTGCTGTGGATGGAGACCTCCACCCCGGACCTGGAGGTGGCGCGCAAGTACGCGGAGGCGATCAAGGCCGAGTTCCCCGACCAGATGCTCGCCTACAACTGCTCGCCCTCGTTCAACTGGCGCCGCCACCTCGACGAGGCGACCGTCGCCCGGTTCCAGCGCGAGCTGGGGGCGATGGGGTACGCCTTCCAGTTCATCACCCTGGCCGGGTTCCACGCGCTCAACCACTCGATGTTCGAGCTGGCCAGCGGCTACGCCGCCGGCGGCATGAGCGCCTACGTCGGGCTGCAGGAGCGCGAGTTCGCCGCCGAGGCGGCGGGCTACACGGCCGTGCGCCACCAGCGCGAGGTCGGCACCGGCTGGTTCGACGCCGTCGCGACCGCCGTCAACCCCGGCGCGGAGACCACGGCGCTGGCCGGCTCCACCGAGTCCGCGCAGTTCCACCGATGACCGCGGGCGTGAGCCTGGTGGGCGTCGTCGGCGCCGGGCTGATGGGCGCGGGCATCGCGGAGGTGTGCGCCAGGGCGGGCTGCGACGTGCTCGTCGTCGAGCAGAACCGGGAGGCGCTCGACGCGGGCCGGGAGCGCATCCTCGGCTCCCTGGAACGCGCGGTCCGCGCCGGCAAGCTGACCGCGGCCGAGCGCGAGCAGGCCGCGTGGCGCCTGCGGTACGGCACCGACCTCGGCGAGCTCGCCGACCGCGAGCTGGTGGTCGAGGCCGTCGTCGAGGACGAGCAGGTCAAGACCGAGGTGTTCGCCACGGTCGACAAGGTCCTCGTCGACCGGTCGGCGATCATCGCCTCGAACACCAGCTCGATCCCGATCATGAAGCTGGCCACGGCCACCGACCGGCCGGGCCACGTCATCGGGATGCACTTCTTCAACCCGGTGCCGGTGCTCCCGCTGGTCGAGGTGGTCAGCTCGCTCACCACGAGCCCCTCCACCCGGGAGCGGGCCGAGGTGTTCGTGACCCGCACGCTGGGGAAGAAGACGATCCGCGCCGCGGACCGGGCCGGGTTCGTGGTGAACGCGCTGCTGGTGCCGTACCTGCTGGCGGCGATCCGGATGGTCGAGTCGGGCACGGCGTCGGTCGCCGACGTGGACTCGGCGATGGTCCTGGGGTGCGCGCACCCGATGGGCCCGCTGCGCCTGGCCGACCTGATCGGGCTGGACACGACGCAGGCGATCGCCGAGTCGATGTACGCCGAGTACAAGCAGCCGCTCTACGCCCCGCCGCCGCTGCTGCGGCGGATGGTCGAGGCCGGGCTGCACGGCCGCAAGACCGGCCGTGGGTTCCACGCCTACCCCGCGAAGGAGGACGAGTTCCGGTGATCGAGCACAAGGTCCGGGTCCATCGCAGCGAGGAGCGGCTCGCGCGGCCCGAGCAGCTCGCCTGGAAGATCGCCGAGGTCGCGGCCGACCCGGTCGCGACGCCGTCCGAGGTGGCCGAGATGGTGGCCAACCGGGTGGTCGACAACGCCGGGGTCGCGACGGCGTCGCTGGGCCGGCGGCCGGTGCGGGCGGCGCGGGCGCAGGCGCTGCGGCACCCCGCCCCGGCCGGGCGCGCCGGGGCGACGGTGTTCGGGCGCGGGCCGGCCACCCGGGTCTCCCCGGAGTGGGCGGCGTGGGCGAACGGGGTCGCGGTCCGGGAGCTGGACTACCACGACACGTTCCTCGCCGCCGACTACTCCCACCCCGGCGACAACATCCCGCCGCTGCTCGCGGTGGCCCAGCACACCGGCCGCGACGGGGCGGCGCTCACCCGGGCGATCGCGGTCGCCTACGAGGTGCAGGTCGCCTGGTCACCGGGATCTGCCTGCACGCGCACAAGATCGACCACGTCGCGCACCTCGGGCCGTCGGTGGCCGCCGGGCTCGGCGCGCTGCTGGAGCTGCCCGTCGAGGTCACCTACCAGGCCGTGCAGCAGGCGCTGCACACGACCACCGCGACGCGGCAGTCGCGCAAGGGCGAGATCTCCAGCTGGAAGGCGTTCGCGCCGGCGTTCGCCGGCAAGGTCGCGGTCGAGGCCGTCGACCGGGCCATGCTCGGCGAGGACGCCCCCTCGCCGATCTACGAGGGCGAGGACGGGGTGGTCGCCTGGCTGCTCGACGGCCCGGACGCCGCGTACACGGTGCCGCTGCCGGCTCGCGGGCAGGCCCCGGCCGCGATCCTCTCGACCTACACCAAGGAGCACTCCGCGGAGTACCAGAGCCAGGCGCTGATCGACCTGGCCCGCCGGCTCGGACCGCGCATCCGCGCGGCGGGCGGCGCGGGCCGGGTGCGCCGGATCGTGATCCACACCAGCCACCACACGCACTTCGTGATCGGCTCGGGCTCCGGGGACCCGCAGAAGTACGACCCGGCCGCGAGCCGGGAGACCCTCGACCACTCGATCCCCTACATCTTCGCCGTCGCCCTGCTGGACGCCGACCGCGCCGGCGGGTTCCACCACGAGCGCTCCTACCCGCCGCTGCGGGCCGTGGACGACGAGCTGGTGACGCTGTGGCGCGCGATCAGCACGGTCGAGGACCCCGGGTGGACCCGCCGCTACCACACGGCCGACCCGGCCGAGAAGGCGTTCGGCGGGCGGGTGGTCGTCGACCTCGCCGACGGCACCGCCATCACCGACGAGATCGCCGTCGCCGACGCCCACCCGCTCGGCGCCCGCCCCTTCGCGCGCCCGGAGTACGTCGCCAAGTTCCGCTCGCTCGCCGACGGTGTGCTCGACGAGCCCGAGCAGGAACGGTTCCTGGATCTCGCGCTGCGCCTGCCGGCGCTGACCGCGGCCGAGCTGGGGGAGCTGACGGTGGCCCCCGCCGCCGCGCCGGCCGAGCTGGACGTACGGGGGGTGTTCTGACGGTGCTGGGCACGACCGTGACACCGCACGAGCGGCGGGCGGCGTTCCGCGCGGCGCTGGCCGGGGACCGGCTGCTGCAGTTCCCCGGGGCGTTCAACCCGCTGACGGCGATGCTCGTCGCCGAGCAGGGCTTCGACGGGGTCTACGTCTCCGGGGCCGTCCTGTCGGCGGAGCTGGGGCTGCCCGACGTCGGGCTGACCACCGCGACGGAGGTGGCCGCGCGGGCCGGCGCGATCGCCCGGGTCAGCCCGCTGCCCGTGCTGGTCGACGCGGACACCGGCTTCGGCGGCCCGGTCAACGTGGCCCGCACCGTCCAGGCCTTCGAGGACGCCGGCCTGTCCGGCTGCCACCTGGAGGACCAGGTCGACCCCAAGCGCTGCGGGCACCTGGCGGGCAAGGCGCTCGTGCCGGTCCGCGACATGTGCGTGCGGATCGGCGCGGCGGTGCGCGGGCGCCGCGACCGGGACTTCGTGATCTGCGCCCGCACCGACGCCCGCGCCGTCGAGGGCCTGCCCGCGGCGCTCGACCGCGCCCGCGCCTACGTCGACGCGGGCGCTGACATGATCTTCGCCGAGGCGCTGGAGTCCGAGGCCGAGTACGCCGCCTTCCGCGCCGCGCTCGACGTCCCGCTGCTGGCCAACATGACCGAGTTCGGGCGCAGCCCGCTGCTCACCGCGGCGCAGCTGCAGGACCTCGGCGTCGACGTCGTCATCTACCCGGTCACCCTGCTGCGGCTCGCGATGGGCGCGGCCGAGGCCGGGCTCGCCGAGATCCGCCGGGCCGGCACCCAGGCCGGCGTCGTCGAGCGGATGCAGACCCGCAAGCGGCTCTACGAGCTGCTCGGCTACGACGAGTACGCGGCCTTCGACGCGCGGCTCGCCGGCTACCAGGAGGAGCAACCATGACCGTCATCGAGGACGCACCGCAGGTCCACCGCGGGCTGGCCGGCGTCGTCGCGGACACCACGGCGATCTCGAAGGTCGACGCGGAGAGCAACTCGCTGCTCTACCGCGGCTACCCGGTCCAGGACCTCGCGGCGCGGTGCAGCTTCCTGGAGGTGGCCCACCTGCTCTGGACCGGCGAGCTGCCCGATCCCGACCAGCTGCGCAGCCTGCAGGAGCGGGAACGGGCGCTGCGCCCGATCGACCGCAGCCTGATCTCGCTGCTGCAGCGCATGCCCGAGACCTGCCACCCGATGGACGTGCTGCGCACCGCGGTCAGCTGGCTCGGCGCCGAGGACCCGCGGGAGGACGACGGCTCGCCCGAGGCCAACCAGGAGAAGGCGCTGCGGCTGCTCGCCGCGCTGCCCACGGTGGTCGCGCTGGAGCAGCGCCGCCGCCACGGGCTGGACCCGGTGCCGCCGCGGGCCGACCTCGACTACTCGGCCAACGTCTTCCACATGTGCTTCGGCGCCGTGCCCGAGCCCGAGGTCGTCCGCGCCTTCGAGGTCTCGATGATCCTCTACGCCGAGCACAGCTTCAACGCCTCGACGTTCACCGCCCGCGTCGTGACCTCCACCCTGTCCGACCTCTACAGCGCCGTCGTCGCCGCATCGGCGCGCTCAAGGGCCCCCTGCACGGCGGCGCCAACGAGGCCGTCATGCACATGCTCGACGAGATCGACGGCCCGGACGACGCCGAGCGCTGGCTCGCCGAGGCGCTGGCCGCCCGGCGCAAGGTGATGGGGTTCGGGCACCGGGTCTACAAGCGCGGCGACTCCCGCGTGCCGACGCTGGACGCCGAGCTGGAGCGGATCGTCGCGCTGCGCGGCGAGATCGAGCTGCTGGCCACCCTGCGCGTGCTCGCCTCGGCGATGCTGCGGGAGAAGGGGCTGCGCCCGAACCTCGACTTCCCGGCCGGGCCGCTCTACCACCTGATGGGTTTCGACACCGACACCTTCACCCCGCTGTTCGTCATGTCCCGGATCACCGGGTGGACCGCGCACATCAGCGAGCAGCTCGCCGCCAACTCGCTCATCCGTCCCCTCGCCGCCTACGACGGCACCGCCCGCCGGCCGGTACCGCGCTGACCGCCGGTCAGCCCTCGTTGCGGTCGCCGACCGGGTCGACCGGGTCGGAGCCGGCTGCGGCCGCCCGTCGCCAGCGGGCCAGCTCGGCCGCGGCGCCCCGGCCCGGGCGAGCTTGCGCAACGCCACCGCCCGGGCGGCGCGGCCGGCGGCGTCGGCGGGCACCGCGACCGACTCCGGCCCGGTGCCGGCCCGGACCGCGCGGGTCACCTCGGCCGTCACCCGGGCCTGGCCGGCGTCGCCGTAGCGGGCGAGCAGGTCGTCGAACGCGGCCGCCCGCGCCGGGTCGAACCGGCGCGGGCCGCCGGTCCGGTCGGTGAGCGGGTGCGGCGGGTAGAGGTGGGCGCACGGCAGGTGGCCGGCCGGGACCGGGACGGTGGCGGGGTGCGTGCGCCCGGCGCGCAGGATCGCGGGCAGCAGGTGGGTGTGCGGCCCGTCGGGGGAGCGGCCGCCGGGCGGCGGGATGGCCGCGTACACCTCGGTGCGACCGCAGGCCGTGCGGAAGACCCGGTGCGGGCCCGCCGCCACGAGCGTGGCGGCCACGGCCGAGCCGGGCGCGAACAGCGGCTGCCCGCACGCGGCGCGCAGCACGCCGAGCACTGCGGGGTCGGCGGTGCGGACGCAGACCTCGACGGTGCGGGCGCCCAGACCGAGGTCGAACAGGACGGCCCCGCCCTCCCCGTCCCGGCCCCGCAGCGGGTCGGGGTCGGGCCCCAGCTCGGTGATCACCGTGCGGGCCGCGCACCGCGCCTCGCCGGCCGGCAGGCAGAACGCCACCGCGTGGTTCCAGCGGTCGTGCGGACCCGCCGGGGTCTCGTAGGCCACCGGCCGGCAGCCCGCAGGTGGCTCGATGCGGATCCCGCCGCGGTCGGTCACGGCCGAGCACGCGTCCGCCGTCGCGGGCTCGCCGGGGCTGCGCAGGAACTCGGCGACGGCGCCGGGCACGCCCATGCTCCACCCGGACTCCGGATCGGCGAGGTGCCGCCGGACGAGCGCGCGCACCTCGTCGCGGCCGGACGCGGCGCGCCGGGGCGGCCCGGGTCGCGGGGCGGGCACCACGCTAGGGGTCCCGGAGCAGGTCGGCGGCGGCCACCGCGTCGACCTTCTGGTGCCACTGCCCCGAGGGGTGGTCGATCACCAGCGGACCCAGGTTGCACGGGCCGATGCACCCGATCGGGGTGACCTGGGTCGTGGTCCCGCGGGCGGCGTCGGCGAGCACCCCGTACGTCGCGCCGGCACCGTAGACGGTGCAGCGCGGGCCGCGGCAGACCAGCAGGTGCCGGTCCGGAACCTCCAGCGTCGACCACGCCGGGCTGCGGAAGCTGCGTGGGCTCGCGGTGACGGGTGTGCCCGGCTCGCCGGCCAGCTCCGCGACGGCGTCGGCGAGCAGCGCCGTGTCGGTGAGCGCGCCGCTGGTCAGGACGTCCGGACCGGCCGGCCGGGTCTCGCGCCAGTGCGCGACGGCGCGGGCGACCCACGAGGCGAGATAGCCGTCCGCGGGCACGGCCAGCGGCACGACGAGCACCTCGCGCGCGCCCTCGTCGGCCGCCTCGTCGAGCACGTCGTGGATCGAGGGCGCGCCCTGGTCGAGGTAGGCGATCCGGACCGGCCACGGGCCGCGGTCGGCCACGGCACCGGCCAGCCGCGCGACCGACCGCTCGTCGACGCCCGACGGCGTGGGCCGGGGGACGAGCACGACGACCCGGCCCGCGGCCGGCGCCGTCACGGCCGGTCTCCCGCCGGGTCGCCGGGCCGGGGGAGCGGCGCGAGCACGTACCGCACGACGAGGTCCCGGCGTTCGGCGTGGACCTCGCCCCGCCGCCGCAGGAGCCGCAGCGCGTGCCACAGGTCGGTGCCGGTCAACCCGGTCGTCGCGGCGAGCTCGCCGATGGACGCCGCGCCGATCCGGGCGAGCGCCTCGGACACCTGCGCGTGCGCCGGGCCTGGCGGCGTCATCCGGCCTCACAATCCGTGCTCATCTGAAGAGCTGGTCAGGCGAGTCTCGGAGTGGCCGGGTGGGGGTGTCAAGGTGGCTCGTGCACCGGCACCTGGTCGTCCTCGGTCAGCCGGCCGGCGGACATGGACAGCACGCGGTCGGCATAGCCGCGCAGCCGCGGTGCATCGTGGCTGACCACGAGCACGGCGGCCCCGGCGTCGGCGACGTCGCGCAGGAGACCGGTGATCGTGGCGGCGCTGGTGGTGTCGAGGCTGGCGGTCGGCTCGTCGGCGACGAGCAGGGCGGGCCGGGCGGCGAGCGCGCGGGCGATCGTCACCCGCTGGGCCTGGCCCACCGACAGGGTGCCGGGCAGCCGGTCCGGGTCGACGTCGCCGAGACCCACCGACGCCAGCAGCTCGGCCGCGAGCCGCCGGTGCCGGCCGCGGGTGTGGCGCTCGCCGCGGGCGCGCAACGGCTCGGCCAGGCTGCGCCACAGCGGCCATCGCCGGTCGAGCCCCGAGACCGGGTCCTGGAAGACCGGCATGACGTACCCGGGCCGCAGCCGGTGCCGGTGGTCCCGGCCGCCGTCCCACACGGCCCGGCCGTCGAGCTCGACGTCGCCGTGGTCGGGGCGTTCGATGCCGGCCAGGAGCCGGGCGAGGGTGGACTTCCCCGAGCCCGAGCGCCCGATGACGCCGACGACCTCGCCGGCGTGCAACGCGACGCTCGCCGCGTCGACGGCGGTGATCCGCCCGCCGCCGTGCCGGTAGGTGCGGGTGACGGACCGTGCGACGGCGACCGGTGTGCGGGAGGCCGCGGCCGGGCGGCCGGACCGGGGTTGCGCACGGGGTGGGCGCGGGGTGACGGTCGCGGCGGCGAGGAGAGCCTGCGTGGCCGGTTCGGCCGGGGTGCGCAACAGCCGGCCGGACGGCCGTGCTCGACCATCCGGCCGTCCTCGAGCACGGCGAGGGTGTCGGTGTGCCGGGCCAGCAGCGCGAGGTCGTGGCTGATCACCAGCAGCGCGCCGCAGCGGCGGGCGATCAGGGCGAGCACCTCGTCGGCGAGCTCGGTGTCCAACGCGCTGGTCGGCTCGTCGGCGAGGGTGAGCAGCGGCTCGTGCGCGGTGGCGGCGACGAGGGTCGCGCGCTGCAGCATCCCGCCCGACCACTGGTGCGGGCGCTGGCGCATCCGGTGGTCCGCGTCGCCGATGCCGACGGCGTCGAGCAACCGGGCGACCGTGCCGGGCGGCGGGCGGCGGCGGTGCGCGGCCCACGCCTCCGTGACGTGGTGGGCCACCGTGCGCAGCGGGTCGCACGCGGCGAACGGGTCCTGGGGGACGTGCCCGACGACCGGACCGCGCAGCCGCCGCAGCTCCGGTCCGGGCGCACCGACCAGCTCGCGGCCGCCGACCCGGACGCTGCCCTCGACCCGGGTCCCGGCGGGCAGCAGGCCGAGCACCGCGCGGGCGAGGGTGGTCTTGCCGCTGCCGGAGCGGCCGACGACGCCGCACCGCTCGCCGGGCCCGATGCGCAGGGTGACGTCGTGGAGGGCGCGGTGGCCGCCGGGGTAGGTGACCGTCAGGCCGTCGACGGCGAGCGGCGGCGCGGTCACGGCCGGCGGCCGGGGTCGGTGACGTCGCGCAGCGCGTCGCTGACCAGGGTGGCTGCGGTGACCGCGAGCAGGAGGCCCAGCCCCGGGCCGACCAGCTGCCACGGCGCGTAGGCGAACGTCTCGCGGCCCGCGGACAGCATGCTCCCCCACTCGGCCGTGGGCGGCTGGGCGCCGAGCCCCAGGAAGGACAGCCCGCTGAGCGCGACGACGCTCTCGCCGAGCCCGAGCGTGGCGGCGACGAGCACCTGTTGCGCCGCGCCCGGCACGACGTGCGCGACGGCGGCGCGGACCGGACCCACGCCCGCCATCCGGGCCGCGACGACGCCGGCCGGGACGCGCTGCCCCGGGCCACGCTGCGCGCGAGCCGGGCCAGCACGGCCCAGCTGGTCGCCGCCATGGCGAGGACGAGGTTCCAGAAGCCCGGGCCGAGGACCCCGACGACGGCCAGCGTCAGCACCAGCACCGGAAGCCCGAGCAGCACGTCGGTCAGGCGGGTGAGGACCGTGTCGGCCGCTCCGCCGACGGTGCCGGCGATCGTGCCGACCAGCAGCCCGATCGCCGCGGCGATCGCATTGACCAGCAGCGCCGCCCCGAGCGACGTGCGGGTGCCGGCGACGGCGCGGGCGAGCAGGTCACGGCCGGCCTGGTCGGTGCCGAGCCAGTGCGCCGGGCCCGGCGGGGCGAGCTGGTCGGTGTAGTCGGGCAGGTTCGGGTCGGGCACCAGCCACGGCCCGGCCAGCGCGACGGCCACGAGGACGCCGGCGAGCACGAACCCGACCCGGGCGGCGGGGCGGCGCAGCAGCAGCCGCCACACCGAGCGCGGCAGTGCGGCGGGCGCGACGTCGAGGGTGCTGCGTCCGGGCCGGGTGACGATGCCGAGCGTGCTCATGATCCGGTCCCGGCGCGCAGGCGCGGGTCGATCACCGCGGTGACCAGGTCGATCACGAGGCTGGCCGCGACGTAGGTGACGACGGCGACGAGCGTGAACCCGACCACGACGGGCATGTCGCGGGCGTTGATGGCCTCCACGGTGAAGCGGCCGATGCCCGGCCAGGTGAACACGCTCTCCACGACCGGGGCGCCGCCCAGCAGCATGGCCGTGCCCAGGCCGACCATCGTCAGGAACGGCGGGGCGGCGTTGGGCAGCTCGTGGACCCAGAGCCGTCGCCACGGCCCGGCCCCGCGGGACGCCGCGACGGTCAGGTGCGGCGCCGAGCGCGCCTCCAGCAGGCTCGTGCGCAGCACGCGCGACCAGGTGGCCGCCGAGCCGAGCGCCAGCGTCAGCGCCGGGAGGAACACCGTGGCCCAGGTCCCGTCGGCGATCACCCGGCCCATGCCCCAGCGCACCACCAGCACGTCCAGCACCAGCACGCCGAGCACGAAGCTCGGGACGGCCAGCATCCCGAGCGCGGCGACGCGGGCGGTGACGTCCGGCCAGCGGTTCGGCGCGGCCGCGGCGAGCGCCGCGAGCAGCATCGCCAGCGCGACGGCGAGGACGAGCGCGACCAGGGTGAGCCGGATCGTGGCCGGCAGCCGGGTCGCGAAGTCCTCGACGACCGGCCGGCCGGTGCGCCACGACACGCCGAGGTCGCCCGAGACGGCTCCGGCGGCCCAGCGGGCGAACCGGACGGGCAGCGGGTCGTCCAGGCCGAGCTCGGCCCGGACGGCGGCCACCGCGGGCGGGCTGGGCTCGCTGACCCCGCGGGCCTCCAGAACCCGGCGGGCGGGGTCACCCGGGGTCAGCGCGAGCATCCCGAAGATCAGGAGCCCCGCCCCGGCGAGGGTGGCCGCCGCCTCGCCGAGCCGCCGGAGAACAGCCCGGACCGGGCCGCCCACCGTCAGCTCGCCGGCGCCGTGCCGGCGTCCACCCAGAGGTTCGAGATCGGCACCGGGTAGGCCCGCCACCCCGGCCCGGCCACGACGGCGGGGCGGCGCATGCCCAGGTACGCGAGGTAGCCGTGGTCGGCGACCTGTTGCTGGATGCGGCGGAGCAGGTCGTCGCGCGCGGCGGCGTCCAGCTCGACCGCGACCTGGTCGACGAGCGCGTCCAGCGCCGGGTCGGACACGCCGGTGACGTTGGACGGCCCGCCCGTGCGCAGGTAGTTGACCAGCGGCGTGATGTAGTCGCCGCCGAAGGAGATGAACCCGTTGCCGCGGACCGAGGCCTGCCACCCGGTCGGCTGCTCCACGGCGTCCTGGATGTCGGGCACCTGCCGGATCTGCACCGTGACCCCGAGCTGGGCGAGCTGGGACTGCACGGCGAGCGCGAGGCGTCGGAGTCGGGCTGCTGCGGGTAGGTGAGCATCGTGAACGTCAACGGCTGCCCGTCCCGGCTGCGGGGGCCGTCGCCTGACGGGTCCACCCGGCCTGGTCGAAGAGCGATCCGGCGAGCGCCGTGTCGGTGGTCTGGGTCTTCTCCGCCCACGGCCGCGAGTCGGCGTAGAGCCCGATCGCGGGCGTGTAGAGGCCGTTCATCACCTGGTTCGCCAGCGCGTCGTAGTCGATCCCGGCGTAGACGGCGCGCCGCACCAGCGGGTCGTCGAAGGGCGCCTCGCGCTGGTTGAACTCCAGCACGAACGTGGGCCCGGTCGGATCGCCCGTCACGTAGAACGAGTCGCTGCGCCCCGCCAGCGTCGGCGCCGACGCGGTCGGCGGGTAGAGCGCGATGTCGACCTCCCCGGACTGCACGGCCTGGATCCGGGCCGACGCCTCGGGCACGAACCGGACCGTCAGGTCCTGGAGCCCGACCGGCCCGCCCCAGTAGCCCGCGTTCGGGGACAGCTGCATGGACTCGCCGTCGAGGGCGTCCACGACGTAGGGCGCGGTGTAGATCCCCGCTCCGACCAGCGCCGACGCCGGCTCGCCGGAGTCGCGGTGCCGCTGGTAGGCCGCCACGTCGAAGACCGGGACCATCGACTCGTCGGCGAGCAGGAACGGCACGTTCGGGGCCGGCCGGGCCGTCGTCAGCGTGACCTCACGCGGCCCGGCCGCGACGGCGGTGGCGCCGGGCAGGGCGGCGGCGAAGTCGGGGTTCTCGGCGAGCTGGAAGGTCAGCAGCGCGGCGAGCGCGGGCCCGTCCAGCGCGGCGCCGTTCTGGAACCGCACCCCGTCGTGCAGCGTCAGCTCCCACGTCGTGGGCGCGGGGTTCGCCAGCCCCTCCAGCACCCACGGGGTCGGGTCGGCGCCGCGCTCGGGCCGCATCAGCAGCTCCACGTAGCCGAACTCCGGCCCCCAGAACCCGTTCTCCAGCGGGTCGAGATCGTCGATCGCGAACCCGGTGGCCAGCGTCAGCGTCGGGGGCGCACCGGCCGGCGGCGGCTGCGGGCCACCGGTGGTGGCGCACCCGGCGCCGAGCATCGCCGCCACGGCCACAGCGGCGACGAGCCGCCACCGCGACCGGGATGAGGGCATGCGGGAACCAGGGATCACGGGACGTCGCCTCCAGCACTTCGTGGATGTGCGCCTGCGCCGTGGCCGGTCTCCTGGCTGACGGGCCGGTGTCCCACCTGGGGAGTGGGCACCGCGCCACCCGCCTTCCCGGACCCGGTCGTGCGGTCCAGTGGCTGCCGGCGTCTGCTCCCGGCGTGGATGGGTTCTTCCCGATCACAGTGGCGAAGGCCGCGCCGGTCCTGCACCGGGCTTCCCGAGCACCACGACGTGCGGAAAGTAGCATCCGGCCGGCGGGGTGCCCGAGTGACGAACATCGCGAGCGGACAGGTGGACCACGACGCGGTGCCGGCCGCCCGTTCGGCCCGGCTGCGCCGCTCGTCGTCGTGGAGCCGGGCGGCGGCCGTGGTGTACGCGGCGTGCCGCCCGTGCCCGGTGTGGTCCTGCCCGGTGTGGTCCTGCCCGGTGTTGCGGCGCGTTTCGTCGGTCCGGGTGGCGGGCACCTCGGGATCCGGTCGCGCCGTGCGGCCCTTTCCGACGGGTGAGGAGGACGGGAGCGATGAGCGACACCCTGCAGGTGATCGACAACGCCGGTGCCGGGCCGGTCCCGGCGCACGCGGAGCTGGCGCGGGTCATCGACGCCCTGCGGGAGTGCGAGCAGGTCTCGAACTCCTGCGCGATGGCGATGGTCGAGGTCGGCGGCATGGTCACGGAGGTGCGCCGGGCCCTCGACTGCGCCGACATGTGCGACGCGGCCGAACGCATCCTGTCCCGCGGTCCGGCCACCGACCCCGGGATCGTGGCCGCGGTCGTCGAGGCGTGCCTGCGGGCCTGCGAGGCCAGCGCGCGGGCCTGCGGCGCGCACGCCGACCACCATGTGCACTGCCGCCTGCACTCGGCGAGCGCCCGGCGGTGCGCCGAGGCGTTGCGCGGCCTGCAGGGCGCACCGGCCCGCTGACCGGGTCGGCCCCGTCAGGCCCCGTCAGGCTCCGGCGTGCCGGCGCTCGTCGGGGTCGGCCTCCAGCGCGGCGACGAGGTCCTCGCGCGCCCGGGCCACCCGTGACCGGATGGTGCCGACCGGGCAGCCGCACACCTGCGCCGCCTCGTTGTAGCTCAGTCCGAGCATCTGGGTGAGCACGAACGCGTCGCGGCGGTCGGGTTCCAGGGCCGTGACGAGCCGGCGCAGGAGGACGGTGTCGTCGGTGGCGCCGTGGACGAGCCCGTGCCGGTCGCCGGTGAGGGCCTCCATGTCGGGCACGTCCGCCGGGCGCGGGCGCGCCGGGCCGTGCGGACGGCGTCGGCGGCGGTGTGCCGTGCGATGGCCAGCAGCCAGGTGCGTGCGGACGACTGGGCGGCGAACGAGGGCAGCGCGCGCAGCGCCCGCAGGTAGGTCTCCTGGGCGAGGTCCTCCGCGTCCCGGGACGAGCCGAGGTGGGTCAGGAGCCGGTGGACGTCGCGCTGGGTGGCGCGGACGAACGCGACCAGCGCGTCCCGGTCGCCGCGCCCCGCCGCGAGCGCCCAGGACGTGATGTCGGCGTCGTCGGGGCGCTCGGGCATGGCGTCGAGGCTATCGGCCAATAGGCTGCCGGCAGGAACCGTGGGGCGGTATGGGGCGACTGACTGGACATGCGGTGTGCGGACTGCCGGGAGGCGATCTCGGCTCAGCTCGACGGCGAGGGGCTCCCCGGGGAGGCCGCTTCGGTCGAGGACCATCTCGCCGGCTGCCCGGACTGCCGGGCGTACGCCGACCGGGCCGCCCGCATCACCCGGCTGGCCCGGACCGGGCTCGCCGAGCCGGCGCCGGACCTCGTCGCGGCCGTGCTGGCGGCCCCGGCGCCGCCGGCCCGCCGGGCGCGGGCCGCGTTCGCGGTCCGGGTGGCGCTGGGCGGGCTCGGGCTCGGGCAGGCGGCGCTGGCCGTCGCCGGGATCGCCGGCGCCGCCGGGCACGGGCACGGCGAGGTGCAGCTGGGCGGGGCCAGCGCGACCCACTTCGCCCACGAGAGCTCCGCGTGGAACCTCGCGCTGGCCGTGGCGTTCCTGCTCGCGGCCACCGGGTTCTCCCGGGTCGCGGGGCTGGTCGCGGTGGTCGGGTCGTTCGTCGGGGTGCTGGCGGTCCTGTCGGTGCTGGACCTGCTCGCCGGCCAGGTCGAGATCGGGCGGCTGCTCGGGCACAGCCTGGCCGCGGCCGGCTGGTGCTGCTGGCCGGGCTGCGCCTGCTCGGGGGCACAGCCTGGCCGCGGCCGGCTGGTGCTGCTGGCCGGGCTGCGCCTGCTCGGGGCCGATCCCGGCGGGGGCACCGGTGCGCGGCGCTCCGCCCGGCGCGGCCTGCGCCGCCGTGCGGCGGACGCGCCGCCCGCGCCGTGGGTGCCCCGGTCCGCGGGCGGCGGCGACGGGCTGGCCCCGACGGCCGAACGCCGCCCGGCGGCGTGACCGCTCAGTCGGCCGGCGCCGTTGCGGTGCGGCGCGACCGCAGGTGCAGCCAGGCGGCGTCGGCCAGCAGGAACACGAGCAGGGACACGCCCAGCACGGGCAGGAACACGCCGAGCCCGATCGCCACCAGCCCGACCACCATGACGGCACCCGCGCTCGGCCGCTGCGCCGCGCCGGGCGGCCCGGCGACGCCGCTGCCGGCGCCGTCGCGGGTCGGGCGGCGCAGCCACCACATCCGGTAACCCCAGACGACCAGGCAGATGATCCCGAGCGCGAGCGCGGCGAGCAGGATCTGGTTGACCACGCCGAACAGCAGCCCCATGTGCGCGTCGATACCCCAGGTGGCGAGCTTGGCCGCGAGCGGCCAGTCGTCGAACCGCAGCACGTCGAGCACCCGGCCGGTGGCGGGGTCGACGGCCATGGAGTCGTGCAGCTCCGGCCAGGACCGCTGCACCTGGCTGACGACCCACGCCTCGTCCGCCCCGGGGACGATCTCCACCGGACCGCCCATCCCGGCCGAGCGCGCCGCGTTCAGGACCAGGTCGGCGGTGCGTCCCGGCGGGCCGGTGACGGCCGGCGGGCCGGCCGGAAGGGCGGTGTCGACCGACGGCGTGCTCCAGTCGAGGCCCGCCCGCAGGTCCGACACGTGGGACCCGGCGAACTGCGACCAGGTCAGGCCGGTGGCGGACAGGAACAGCATGCCGAGCACCGCCCACAGCCCCACCGACCCGTGCCACGAGAGCAGGCGGGTGCGGCCCCGCGAGCCGCCTTCGGGGAGCAGGGCCCGCCGGATGCGGTTGCGGCGCCGGCGGCGCAGCAGCCACAGCGCGAGACCGCTGACGGCCAGCACGCCGAGCCAGCTCGCGGCGAGCTCGCTGTAGACGCGTCCGACGTCGCCGAGCAGCATCGTGCGGTGCAGCTCGTCGAACCACGCGCGCACCGGCAGCCAGCTCGCGAACGTCGCGAGCCACCCCGCGGACCTCACCGGTGTACGGGTCCACGAAACGGCCGTGCGGCGCGAAGTCCGCCCGCACGTCCGGGGGTGTCGAACGTGACGCGGGGTGGTGCCGTCGTGGCAAGATCGGCACGTTCGTCGAGGTCAAGAACGCCGAGATCGGCGCGGGCAGCA
>MKJX01000210.1 GCA_001942415.1 Pseudonocardia sp. CNS-139 | reverse complement strand
CGCCCGGGGCCGCCCGGACACGAGCAGTGGCCCCCGCCCGGAGAGCCGGGACGCGACGGGCCGCCCGGCGCCGTCCCCCGCCCGCGCGCCGCCCCGGGCCCGCCGGCGGCGCCCCAGGGGGCGCACCGTACGGGCGACCCGTTCCCGGACCCGCTCGCGGCCACCGACCGCCTCCGCCCGGTCACCCCCGCCACCCCGAGGGCCCGCCCCGCGTCCCCCGCCAGCTGAACCTGCCTCCGCCGCTGCCCGGCCCCGCCCCGGACGACAACCCGACCGAACGGTTCCAGATCGTCGCGCCGGAGCCGTCCATCGGGCGGTCGAGCAGCCTGATGGCGGTCGCCAGCCTGGTCAGCCGGATCACCGGGTTCCTGCGGCAGGTGGCGCTGTTCACGGTGCTCGGGGACACGATCCTCAACGACTCGTACACGATCTCGAACACGCTGCCGACCATCGTGTACCAGCTGCTGCTGGGTGGCGCGCTGAGCAGCGTGATGATCCCGCTCCTGGTCCGGGTGCAGAAGGAGGACCCGGACGGCGGCGAGGCGTACACCCGCAAGCTGGTCACGGTCGCCTCGGTCGCGCTGCTGCTCGCGACGGTGGGCGGGGTGCTCGCCGCCCCGCTGCTGACGCGGATCTACCTGGGCGCCGAGCCCACCGCGACGGCCGACCCGCACCTGGCCACCACGCTCGCCTACCTGCTGCTCCCGCAGATCTTCTTCTTCGGGCTCGGCGCGATCCTCGGCGCGATCCTCAACAGCAGAGGGGCGTTCGGGGCGTTCGCGTGGGCGCCGGTGCTCAACAACGTCGTCGTGCTCGGCGTGGTCGCGGCCTACCTGGTCGTCCCCGACGACCTTCGGCTGCTCGTGCTCGGCCTCGGCACCACGCTCGGCATCGCCGTGCAGACGCTCGTGCTGCTGCCGGCGCTGCGCCGGGTGGGCTTCCACTACCGGCCGCTGTGGGGCTGGGACCCGCGCCTCACGCACGCCGGTGGCCTGGCCGTTTGGGCAGTTCTCTATGTCCTCATCGGACAGGCCGGGCTGATCGTCACCACCCGCGTCGCGACCGGATCCGACGGCGGCGCGTACGCGATCTACTCGAACGCCTGGCTGCTGCTGCAGGTGCCCTACGGCGTGCTGGGCGTCTCGCTGCTGACCGCGCTGATGCCGCGCATGAGCCGGGCCGCGGCCGACGGCCGGTTCTCCGACGTGGCCGCCGACCTGGGGCTCGGCGGCCGGCTCTCCGCGGTGCTGCTGGTGCCGATCTCCGTGCTGCTCACGGTCTTCGGCACCGACGTCGGCATCGCGCTCTTCGGCGTGCGCTCCGGCAACCTGGACGGCGCCGTCCGGCTCGGCACGACCCTCGCCGTCTCCGCGTTCGGGCTGCTCCCGTTCGCGATCACGATGCTCCAGCTGCGCGTCTTCTACGCGTTGACGGCGAGCCGCACCGCCACCCTCGTGCAGCTCTTCACGGTGCTCGTGAAGATCCCGCTGATGCTCGCCTGCCCGGCCCTGCTCGCCCCGCAGGACGTCGTGCTGGGGCTCGCCGCGGCCAACAGCGCGTCGTTCATCGCCGGGGCGGTGCTCGGCCAGATCCTGCTGCGCAGGCGCCTCGGCACAGTGCCCACCGGGGCCGTGCTGTCGACCGTCGGGCGGGCCCTGCTGGCGTCGCTGGCCGGGATGGCTCTGGCCTGGGGCGTGGTCGTGCTGCTGGCCGGACCGCTCGCCGGGCTGCCCCCGCTCGGCCGCGCGTGGGTGGAGATCGCGATCGCCGTGGTGGTCGGCGGACCGGTCACGGTGGTGGGGATGCGGCTGCTCCGGGTACGCGAGGTGGAGGCCGTGGCACGCCGACTCGAACGGCTCGTCGACAGGAGGAATCCTCGGCGCGGTTCATCCGTCTGACGTAGGCTGCGAGGGGGCCGGATCGTGGGTTCGCGGGTATCCGAGGAGGGCGGAACTGTGAGTGAGTTGGCGAGCCCACCATCGGGTGCGGCCTCGCCGCACGACTCAGCAGCCGCCGACCCGGGACCGACCGCTCTGGTCCCCGAGCAGTCGCGGCACGAGGCCCCCACCGTGCGGAACACACCCGCCGCCGATCTTCCGACCGCCCCGGCCACCCCGCCGGCGTCCTCCGGCACCATCGCCGGCAGCCTGCTCGCCAGCCGCTACCGCCTGCGCAACCGGGTGGGCACCGACCCCGCCGCGGGCGCCGAGTTCTGGCGCGCCGAGGACACCATCCTCCGGCGCGACGTCGCCGTCACCGTGCTCCGCCGGCTCGCGCCGGGCGTCGAGATCGACGACGGGCTCGACGACGCCACCCGCGCCGAGCAGATGGTCGTGCGCGCGCTGCGTGCCGGGAGCTTCGAGCACCCCGGCTGCGCCCGCCTCCTCGACGTGCTTACCCCCGGCGGCTCCACCGTGCCGGACGACGTGCTCGGCGCCGCCGTCACCGAGTGGGTGCCCGGGCGCAGCCTCGCCGAGGTCGTCTCCGACGGGCTGATCAAGCCGCTCGCCGCCGCCCGCGCCGTCACCCCGCTGGCCGAGGCCGCCGAGGCCGCCCACCGCCACGGGCTCGTGCTGGGCTGCGACCACCCACAGCGGGTGCGCATCACCCCGGACGGCGCGCCCAGCTCTGCTTCGCCCTGCCCCGCCCGGACGTCACCCCGGCCGACGACGTGCGCGGCCTCGCGCGGTGCTCTACACGTTCCTCACCTCCGAGTGGCCGCTGGCCGGCGCCGACGCCGCCCGCGCCGGGCTGGCCGCCGCCGAGCTGGGGCCGGACGGCGCGCTGCCCGCCCCGTCCGAGCGGCGGCCCGGGGTGCCGGTGGAGCTCGACACGCTCACCCGCGGCGCGCTCGGCCCCGACGACGCTCCCGGCCACGTCCACACCGCGGCGGCCATGCAGCGCCTGCTCGGCGAGGTGGTGGCCGAGGAGGACCGGATGGCCCTCTTCCCGCCGGTCCACGACGGGGTGCCGTCCGAGCCGGGCGACGTGTGGCAGGACCGCGACCGCACCGCCGCCCCGCCCGACCCGCAGCGGCGGCGCAAGCTGACCGTCGCGCTCACCGTGCTCGGCGCAGCCGTGCTCGTGGTGCTCGGCTACGTCGGCGTGCAGGTCGGGTCCTGTTCACCGGCAGCGGGAACGGGCCGGCGATCGTGGTCGAGGGCGGCGTGCCCGCACAGCCGGCGCAGGTCCAGCCCGGCCCGGCCGACCCCGGTCTCGCCGTCGCCGCGGCCGGCGTCGAGGTCTACGACAACGTCGGCGACCGGGACAACTCCGACCGCGTCTCCCGCGTGATCGACGGCGACGTCACCAGCGGCTGGAACACGTCCTCCTACCGGCAGCAGTTCCCCGCGCTCAAGCCCGGCGTCGGGGTCATGGTGTCGTTCGCGTCGGCCGTGCAGCTCTCCGAGCTGACGATCAACTCGCCGAGCGCGGGCACCGTGGTCGAGATCCGGTCGGCGCCCACCGCGGACGCCCCGCTGGAGGAGACCACCGCGGTCACCGAGGTCACGCTGCGCAGCGGCGACACCCGGGTGTCGATGGCGCAGAGCCAACCGGTCACCCACCTGCTCGTCTGGATCACCGAGCTGAGCGGCTCCGACTCGGGCTACTCCAGCGAGATCCGCGAGCTGACGTTCCAGCGCGCCGGCGCCTGATCGGCACCAGTAGTCCGAAACGCCCACGGGAACTGCCCTGTTCGGCCTAGCCTCCGGCTCGTGGTGCCCTCGGACGCCGACCTGCTCGCCGCGCACGTCGCGGGCGACCCGCGGGCGTTCGGCGAGCTCGCCGGCCGCTACCGGGCGCGGATGTGGGGCCTGGCCGTCCGGATCCTCGACCACCCCGAGGACGCCGCCGACGCGGTGCAGGAGGCGCTCGTGGCCGCCTACCGGCGGGCGCACACCTACCGCGGCGACGCGCTCGTGCGCACCTGGCTGCACCGCATCCTCGTCAACCTGTGCGTCGACCGGCGGCGTGCGTCGGTGCGGCGCCCGACCGTGCCGCTGGCCGACGCCGAGCCGGCCGACGTCCGGCCCGACCTCGCCGTCGACCTGGTCACCCGGCTCTCCGTGCATGCCGCGCTGGCCGCGCTCCCGGTCGCGCAGCGGGCCGCGGTGGTGCTCGTCGACGTCCAGGGCTGGCCGGTCGAGGAGGCGCCGGGATCCTGGAGGTCCCCGTCGGCACCGTGAAGAGCCGCTGCGCGCGGGGCCGGGCGCGGCTGGCCGTCCTGCTCGGGCACCTGCGGGAGGAGGACGCATGACCGAGCCGGACCGGCCGCTCGACCCCGGCCTGCTCGCGGACCTCGACGCCGGGCTGCTCGACGGCGAGGAGGCGGCCCGGGTGCGGGCGGCCGCCGCCGCGGACCCGCAGGCCACGACCGTGCTCGCGGCGCTGGCGGCACCCGGGCCGAGCTCGCCGCGCTGCCCGAGCCGCCCGTCCCGGCCGGCGTCGCCGACCGGTGGGACGCCGCGCTCGCCGCGGAGGCCCGGCGGGGGAGCGGGCGGCGCCGGTGGCCGCTCGCCGCGGCCGTCGCCGGAATGGCGGCCGCGGCGGTTGCAGGGCTCGTGCTCGCGACCCGGCCGGCGGACCCGCCCGACCGGGTGGACCTGGTCGTGGCCGGGCGGGCGGCGCTGGGCAGCGCGGACGCGGCCCGTTCGCCGATCCGCCCCGCCGGGCCGCCTGCCTGCGCGCCGTCGCCCCGGACGTCCCCCCGGACGCCCCGCTGCTGGGCGGCCGCCGGCTCGTGGTCGACGGCACGTCCGGCGTGCTCATGGCGCTGGGCACCGGCGAGCTGGCCCGGTTCCGGGTGGTCGCCGTCGACGAGGGCTGCACGCGGCTGCTGCGGTCCGAGATCGTCGGCCGGTGACAGCGGTCACTTCCGGATCCGCGGCCCGGACCGCCCCGGAATGTCCGCGGCTGGGATGGTGTTACTACGCCGTACATCGACAGAGGAGGACGGGGACCGGTGTCCACCGACGAGGTGCGTCAGCTGATCATCATCGGATCGGGGCCCGCGGGCTACACGGCTGCGGTCTACGCGGCCCGTGCTCAGCTGAACCCGCTGGTCTTCGAGGGCACGCAGTTCGGCGGCGCCTGATGACCACCACCGAGGTGGAGAACTACCCCGGGTTCACCGACGGCATCATGGGCCCGCAGCTCATGGAGCAGATGCGGGCACAGGCCCAGCGCTTCGGCGCGGAGCTGCGCTCCGAGGACGTCGAGAAGGTGTCGCTCGAGGGCGAGATCAAGACCGTCGAGGCCAACGGCGTCACCTACCGGGCGCGCGCCGTGATCCTCGCGATGGGCGCCGCCGCGCGTTACCTGAACGTCCCCGGTGAGCAGAAGCTGCTCGGCCGCGGCGTCAGCGCGTGTGCCACGTGCGACGGGTTCTTCTTCCGCGACCAGGACATCGCCGTCGTCGGCGGTGGTGACTCCGCGATGGAGGAGGCCACGTTCCTCACGCGGTTCGCCCGCTCCGTCACGATCGTGCACCGCCGCGACGAGTTCCGCGCCTCGCGCATCATGCTCAAGCGCGCGCAGGACGACCCGAAGATGCGCTGGCGCACCAACGTCGAGGTCGTCGAGGTGCTCGGCGAGGGCAGCGTCTCGGCGCTGCGGCTGCGCGACACCGAGACCGGCGAGGAGTCGGTGCTCGACGTCACGGGCATGTTCGTCGCGATCGGGCACGACCCGCGCAGCGCGCTGGTCGAGGAGGTCGTGCGCACCGACGAGAACGGCTACGTGCAGGTCGACGCGCCGTCCACGTACACCGGCGTCCCCGGCGTGTTCGCCTGCGGCGACCTCGTCGACCACACCTACCGCCAGGCCATCACGGCAGCCGGTTCCGGCTGCTCCGCAGCGATCGACGCCGAGCGCTGGCTCGCCGACGCGCCGATCCCCAGCGAGCTCGCCGGCGGCGGCTACGGCACCGCCACCGAGCAGGTCGCCGCCGTCACCGGCTGACGTCTCCAGCAGTACCTTCCACCGAACGGAGTTTCCATGGCCAACACCGTCGAGGTCACCGACGCCTCCTTCCAGGCCGACGTCCTCAACAGCGACAAGACCGTCGTGGTCGACTTCTGGGCCACCTGGTGCGGGCCGTGCAAGATGGTCGCCCCGGTGCTCGACGAGATCGCCGGCGAGAACAAGGACAAGATCACCGTCGCGAAGCTCGACATCGACGCCAACCCGTCGACGGCGCGCGACTACCAGGTCATGTCCATCCCGACGATGATCGTCTTCCAGGACGGCAAGCCGGTCAAGCAGATCGTCGGCGCCAAGCCGAAGGCCGCTCTGCTCAACGACCTGGCCGCCTACCTGGGCTGATCGACCGTCGCGGCCCTGCCGAACGGCCGCCGATGCCCCGCCCCCGACCCCGGGTGCGGGGCATCGGCCTATCACGACACGGAAAGCCCCGGACACGCACCGCTGTCCGGCGTTCCCGCCACGCAAGGCAGAATGACTCCCGGCCCATCACCGCCGCGGCGGTGCATCACGACAGCGAGCGAGGGGTGCATGCAGCTGCTGCGCCGAGGTGACAGCGGTCCGGCCGTCGTCGAGATCCGGTCGAGCCTCCGCCGGTTCGGGCTCCTCCCCGAGGACTCCGGGCACGCCCTGGAGGACGTCTTCGACGGCGAGGTCGAGCAGGCCGTGCGGGCGTTCCAGCAACAGCGCGGCCTCATCACCGACGGGATCGTCGGACCGGCCACGTACCGCGCGCTGCGCGACGCGGGCTGGCGGCTCGGCGACCGGATGCTCGCGCTCATGATCTCCGCACCGATGACCGGCGACGACGTCGTCGCGCTGCAGGAGCGGCTGCTGGAGCTGGGCTACAACCCGGGCCGGCCGGGCGGCGTCTTCGACGAGCAGACCGAGGCCGCGCTG
Organism: Pseudonocardia sp. CNS-139; assembly: GCA_001942415.1. Lineage (GTDB taxonomy): Bacteria > Actinomycetota > Actinomycetes > Mycobacteriales > Pseudonocardiaceae > Pseudonocardia. The sequence continues at coordinate 32,378 of MKJX01000210.1, read as the reverse complement.
CGGAAGTTCCAGCGCGAGTACGGGCTCGTCCCGGACGGGCTGTGCGGGCCGGCCACCATGCGCTCGCTGCGCCAGCTCGGCCGCAAGGTCACCGGCGGCCGCCCGCACCTGCTGCGCGAGCAGGAGCTGCTGCGCCAGGCCGGGCCGCGGCTGCGCGGCAAGCGGATCGTCGTCGACCCCGGCCACGGCGGCCCGGACCGCGGTGTCGTCGCCGCCGGGGTGGCCGAGGCCGACCTGACGTGGGACCTCGCCCGCCGCCTCGTCGGCCGCATGACCGCCACCGGGATGGACGCGATGCTCTCCCGGCAGGAGGACACCTGCCCGTCCGAGGTGGAGCGCGCGGCGTTCGCCAACACCGCGGGCGCCGACCTCGTGCTCTCGCTGCACACCGACGCCAACCACAGCATGCACGCGCAGGGCCTCGCGACGTTCCACTTCGGCAACGGCTCCGGCGCCACCTCCACCGTGGGGGAGGCGCTCGCCGGGTTCATCCAGCGCGAGCTGCTCATCCGCACCGCGATGTTCGACTGCCGCACCCAGGGCCGCACGTGGGAGCTGCTGCGGCTGACCCGTATGCCCACCGTGCGTGTCGAGATCGGCTACCTCACCCACCTCGGCGACCGCCGCCGGCTGCTCGACCCGGCGTTCCGGGACGTGGTGGCCGAGGGGATCCTCGTCGCGGTCAAACGGCTCTACCTGCTCGGCCAGGACGACCAGCCGACCGGCACCTTCACGTTCTCCGATGTGCTCGCCCGCGAGCTGGAGCGCGGCGGCGCCCAGGCCATCTAGTCCCGGGGGCCCTCCCTGGGACTCCGGAGAACCCCTGCGCGGGCCTCAGCGAGCCGTACAGGGCGCCGTGAGGCGCTCGTTGACGGCCGTTCCGGACCGGGTCGGTACGGCGCGATAGGGCTCGGTGGTGACGCCCGCGCCCTGCATCGGGATGGTGATCGTCCCGATGAGCTGCTCCAGCGCCGCCTCCACGTCCTCCTTCCACGTCATCGCGGAGCGCAGCTCCATGCGCAGACGCGGGTAGCGCGGGTGCGGGCGGATCGTCTTGAACCCCACGGCGCGCAGGAAGTCGGCGGGTACGAGACAGCCCGGCTCGCTGCCCGGACGCTGCTCGCCGAACACCTCGACGGCCTTGACGCCGCGGCGCGTGAGGTCGCGCACGACGGCCTGGGCGAGCATCCGGCCGAGCCCCTCACCGGAGAACTCCGGCATCACCTGCATCGTGGTGAGCAACACGGCGTCGGCGCTCACGGGACCGGTCGGCATCGCCGCGGCGCGCGGCACCGCCGACGGCGGAGCGTAGATCACGTAGCCGGCCGGGGCCCCGCCCATGTAGACCACACGCCCGCACGAGCCCCACTCGAGGAGCACCTCGGAGACCCATGCCTCCTTCTCCAGCTCCGGGGAGCCGAAGTCGGCGGCCTGCTTGCCCATGTGCTCGGACAGCTCCCAGAAGACGCAGCGACGACACCTCTTGGGCAGATCGTCCAGATTGTCCAGAGTGAGAGCCGCCACGTGCCAGGACAAGACCAACCTCCGGCGGCAGAGCTCTGATGGAAAGCCGCCGCCCCTCGCGCCGACGCCTACGACGATAGATCGATCCAGCACCGAACGCATCCCGCCTGCTGCGACCGGCCGCCCTCCCACGACGAAGGGCAGGAGGTTCCTCCATCCCGGTTACACTCGACCGGCTCGCTCCAGCCCCAGGGAGCGCGCCCCCACTCTCCAGCAGCACCGGGAGGACCACCGTGCCGCAGCCGGCCACGCCGCCAGAACCGTTCCGCACCACGGCCCCGGCGGCCGCGGCAGCAGCGGGTGCTCCGGCGGCGGCCCGGCCCACCGAGCGGTTCGCCGCCCGCACGGCCGGCATGACGGCGTCGGAGATCCGGGCCCTCTTCGCCGTGGCCAGCCGGCCGGAGGTCGTCTCGCTCGCCGGCGGCATGCCCAACCTCGCCGCGCTCCCGCTCGACGCGCTGGCCGTGGAGGTCGCCGATCTCGTCGCCCGCGACGGCCAGGTCGCGCTGCAGTACGGGTCGGCGCAGGGCGTCCCCGCGCTGCGCGAGCAGATCTGCGAGGTCATGGCGCTCGAAGGCATCCGCGCCGACCCGGACGACGTCGTCGTCACCGTCGGCTCGCAGATGGCGCTCGACCTCGTCACCCGGATCTTCTGCGACCCGGGCGACGTCGTGCTCGCCGAGGGCCCGTCCTACGTCGGCGCGCTGGGCAGCTTCGCCGCCTACCAGGCGCGGGTCGTGCACGTCGCGATGGACGAGCACGGCCTCGTCCCCGACCTGCTGCGCGACGCACTGCGCACGCTCGCCGCCGAGGGGACCACGCCGAAGTTCCTGTACACGATCCCGAACTTCCACAACCCCGCCGGCGTCACGCTCGCCGTCGAGCGGCGTGCGGAGATCCTGGACATCTGCGCGGCCTACGGGGTCGGCGTCGTGGAGGACAACCCGTACGGGCTGCTCGGGTTCAGCGGCCGCACCTACCCGGCGCTGCGCTCGATGGACCGCGACGTCGTGTACCTCGGCTCGTTCTCGAAGACGTTCGCGTCTGGCCTGCGGGTCGGCTGGGCGCTGGTGCCGCCGGCCGTGCGCGACCGGCTCGTGCTCGCTGCGGAGTCGGCGACGCTCTGCCCGCCGGCGTTCACGCAGATGCTCGTCATGCGCTACCTGGCCGGGCACGACTGGCGCAGCCAGATCAAGACGTTCACCGAGGCGTACCGCGACCGCCGCGACGCGATGCTCCGCGCCCTGGAGACCCACCTCCCCGAAGGTTGCACGTGGAACGTGCCCGACGGCGGGTTCTACGTGTGGGTCACCGTGCCCGAGGGCGTCGACACCAAGGCGATGCTGCCGCGTGCGGTCACCGCCCGAGTTGCGTACGCGTCCGGCACCGGCTTCTACGCCGACGGCTTCGGCAGCCGGCAGCTGCGCCTGTCGTACTGCTACCCGACGCCGGAGCGCATCACCGAGGGCGTCCGCCGGCTCGCGCGGGTGCTGGAGGCCGAGCTCGACGTCATGCGGACGTTCGGTTCGCCGTCGCGGCAGTCGCTGCGCGGCGGCCCGCAGGCCCCGAGCCCGCACACCCCCTGACGCCTCCGGGGACGGCCCGCCGGAGAATGCGGCGGTGATCGAACGAACTGTGGCTGTGCTGGCCGGCGGGCTGTCCCACGAACGCGAGGTGTCGCTGCGGTCGGGCCGCCGGCTCGCCGCCGCCCTGCGCGCCGCCGGTTCCGACGTCCGCGAGTGGGACGTCGACGCCGCGCTCGTCGAGCGCCTGCGCAGCGACCCGCCGGATGCCGTCGCGATCGCGCTGCACGGCGGCGAGGGGGAGAACGGCTCCGTCCAGGCCGTGCTGGAGCTGCTCGGCGTCCCGTTCGTCGGCACGCCCGCGCACGCGTGCCGGCGGGCCTGGGACAAGCCGACGGCCAAGGCCGAGTTCGCCCGCGCCGGCCTCGACACCCCCGAGTGGGTCGCGCTGCCGCACACCACGTTCCGCGCGCTCGGCGCGCAGACGGTGCTCGACGCGATGGTCGACCGGCTCGGTCTCCCGCTCATGCTCAAGCCGGACCAGGGCGGCTCGGCGCTCGGCGCGCAGGTCGTGAGCGAGCGGGCCGAGCTGCCCGCTGCGATGGTCAGCTGCCTCGCGTACGGCGACACCGTGCTCGCCGAGCAGTTCATCGCCGGCACCGAGGTCGCCGTCTCCGTCGTCGAGGACCAGGACGGCCCGCGCGCGCTCCCGCCCGTCGAGGTGGACGCCGAGGGCGGGATCTACGACTACACCGCCCGCTACACGCCCGGCGCCGCCGTGTTCCACACGCCGGCCCGGCTCGACGCGACGACACTCGCCCGCCTGGAGGACACCGCGCTCGCCGCGCACCGGCTGCTCGGGCTGCGCGATGTGTCACGGATGGACGCGGTGGTGGACGGCGACGGGCGCGTGCAGATCCTGGAGGTGAACGTCTCGCCCGGGCTGACCGAGACCTCGCTGCTGCCGCTCGCCGTCAGCGCGGCGGGGATGAAGCTGGGGGAGCTGTACACCGCGCTCGTCGAGCGGGCGGTCGCGCGAGACTGATGTTTCACGTGAAACGAGCGCCACCCTCGCGGCCGTGTTCACGTGAAACAGGGGAGAGCTCAGCCCTCGACCTGACGCTCCATGAGCTTCGCGATGCGCTCCAGGTCCTCGACGGAGCCGAATTCGACGACGATCCGGCCCTTCCTCTGACCTAGCTCAACTTTGACACGCGTGTCATAAGCATCGGACAGTCGCTCGGCCAGATCCTGCAGGCCAGGGGCCTGGAGCGGCTTTCGGCGAGCCTGCTTGGCGTTCGACTGCTTCTCGCCGCGCATGAGCACCACCGCTTCCTCGGTGCGCGCACGGAGAGCCCCTCGGCGACGATGCGCGCAGCCAGCTCCTCCTGCCGGCCGGCGTCCTCGGCGCCCAGGAGAGCGCGGGCGTGCCCGGCCGAGAGCACGCCGGCGGCTACCCGGCGCTGCACCGAGACCGGCAGCTTGAGCAGCCGGATCGTGTTGGTGACCACCGGACGGCTGCGGCCGAGCCGGTCGGCGAGCTCGGTCTGCGTGACGCCGAACTCCGCGAGCAACTGCTCGTAGGCCGCAGCCTCGTCGAGCGGGTTGAGCTGGACGCGGTGGATGTTCTCCAGCAACGCGTCACGCAGCATCGCGTCGTCGCCGGTGTTGCGGACGATCGCGGGGAGCGTCGCCAGCCCGGCCCGCTGCGCCGCGCGCCAGCGGCGCTCGCCCATCACAAGCTGGTACGAGCCGGGGGAGACCTCCCGCACGACGATCGGCTGCAGCAGCCCGAACTCGCGGATCGAGTGCTCCAGCTCGGCGAGCGCCTCCTCGTCGAACGCGGTGCGCGGCTGCTGCGGGTTGGGCTGCACCGCGGCAGGGTCGATCTCACGGAACTGCGCGCCGGCCACGATCGCCGGCTCGACGTCGGGGGAGAGGGCCACAGCGCCGGTGACCGACGGGACGCCGGTCGCACGGCGGACGGCGCGCCGGCAGGTGCTCCTGGCGAAACGGCCGGGGCCGTCGGGATCAGCGCGGCCAGTCCGCGCCCGAGCCCGCCCTTGCGCGCAGGCGGCGCCGGCCGCTCCGCGGGTGCCTCGCGTTCCGCCATCGCTCCTACCGTCCGTCTCGACGCGGCGGCAGGTCCATCACCGCGCCGCGCTCAGCGATCTCCCGCGCGGCGTCGATGTAGCTCATCGCCCCCCGGGACCCCGGATCGTAGGCGAGCACCGTCTGGCTGAACCCCGGCGCCTCCGACACCTTCACGCTCCGTGGGATCACGGTCCGCAGAGCGGTGTTGCCGAAGTGACCACGCACTTCGGTCGTCACCTGATCGGCGAGCTTGGTGCGCCCGTCGTACATGGTGAGCAGGATCGTCGAGACGTGCAGCGAGGTGTTGAGGTGCGCGCGCACGAGGTCGATGTTGCTGAGCAGCTGGCCGAGCCCTTCCAGCGCGTAGTACTCGCACTGGATCGGGATCAGCACCTCGTTGGCCGCGACGAGCGCGTTGACCGTCAGCAGGCCGAGCGAGGGCGGGCAGTCGACGAACACGTAGTCGACGTTCAGCTCGGCGAGCGCACGGTCGGTCAGCGCCTGCCGTAGCCGGTTCTCCCGGGCCACCATGCTGACGAGCTCGATCTCCACGCCAGCGAGGTCGATCGTCGCCGGCACGCAGAGCAGGTTCGGCGACGCCGTGCTGACGGCGGCGGCCTCGGCCAGCCGCATCTCGGCGAGCAGCACCTCGTAGATCGACGGCGTGCCGACCCGGTGCTCGACGCCGAGCGCGGTGCTGGCGTTCCCCTGCGGGTCAAGGTCGATCACCAGCACACGCACGCCGTGCATCGCGAGCGCGGCGGCGAGGTTCACGGTGCTCGTGGTCTTACCGACGCCGCCCTTCTGGTTGGCGACGGTCAGCACCCGGCGGTGGCTCGGACGCGGCATCCCGTAGCGGTCGGGGTGGAGCACGCGGGCAGCCCGCGCGGCTTCCTCCGCGATCGGCGTCCACTCCGGTGTTTCACGTGAAACACGGCGGGCCAGTTCGTTCGGGGACGACTCGTGTTGGGACACCTTGAACGTCACGCCTGCCCTCTCCTACGCCCCGAGCGGTCGGAGCGACCGGTACCGCGCTCGCGCTCGACGACGACCACCGTGCTCGGGGGATCGATGATTCCGGCTCCGCACCGCTCGACGCGAGGCAGGGAGCCGCCGGCCCGCCGCACGGCGGCGGTGTCGCGCTCGACCTCCTCGGCCGCGCTCACGCCCTTGACGGCGAGCATCAGCCCGCCCGGACGCAGCAGCGGGAGGCACCAACGAGCGAGCCGCTCCAGCGGAGCGACGGCACGAGCGGTCACCACGTCGGCCCCCTCCCATCGCCGCCGCACGTCATTCTCCTCAGCCCGGCCACGCTCCACCTCGACCGCCACGCCGAGATCGGCGATCACTTCACGGAGCCAGTCGACACGACGAGCGAGGGGTTCCACAAGGACAACGCCGAGATCCGGCCGGGCCAACGCCAACGGTATCCCGGGAAGGCCCGCTCCCGAACCCACATCCACCAGACGGGCGCCGACCGGCACGAGTTCGGCGACGACGGCGCAGTTGAGGACATGCCGTTCCCAGACGCGCGGCGCCTCGCGCGGGCCGATCAACCCGCGCTCGACCCCGGACGTGACGAGGTGGTCGGCGAACCGGCGCGCGAGCGGGAGCCGGTCGCCGAACACGGTCGCGGCGCCGGGGCCGGGGTCCGGTGCCGCGGCGAACCCGCCGTCGAGCGGACCGGCTGCCGCGTCAGGCACGGAAGACGACGACCTGGCGCCGCGGCTCCTCGCCCTCGCTCTCGCTGGAAACACCCTTCACACGGGCGACGGCGTCGTGCACGACCTTGCGCTCGAACGGCGTCATCGGCCGCAGCCGCACCGACTGGCCGCTGTCGAGCACTTCCTTGGCGGTGCGGCTGCCCAGCTTGGTGAGCTCGTCGCGGCGGGCCGCCCGCCAGCCGGCGATGTCGAGCATGAGCCGGCTGCGGTTGCCGGACGCCTGCTGCACCGCGAGCCGGGTGAGCTCCTGCAGCGCCTCCAGCACGGCGCCCCGCTCGCCGACCAGCTTGTCCAGGTCCTCGCCGCCGTCGATGCTGACCACCGCGCGGCCGCCCTCGACGTCGAGGTCGATGTCGCCGTCGTAGTCGAGCACGTCCAGCAGCCGCTCGAGGTAGTCGCCGGCGATGTCGCCCTCGCGGACCAGCTGGTCCTCTGCGGAGGTGGGCCCGTCCTGCGCAGTCTTCGGCACGATGCGTCTCCTCTCTACAGGTGCGATGCGCACCGGTCACCCGGAACGCGCCGCTGCGGCCGCCGGCAGCGGCGACCGCGGATGGCTCGTGGGGTCAGCGGCGCCGGCGGGGGCGCCGCGCAGGCGGGCGGGAGGTCCCGCCGCCGCTGCGTGCGCTCCGCTGGGCACCGCCCGACACATCGTTCGTCTTCGGGGCCGGCTCGGACGTGCTCTCCGGCTCGGCGGCCGACGGTTCCACCGCGGCGCCGGACCCGTTGCTCGCAGCCGTGGCCGAGGACGGCTCGTCCTTCGCGTTCCCGTTGTTCCCGTTCTGCGCGTCCGCGGGCTTGCGGGTGATCGGCTTGGCGCCGGGCCGCTTCGCGTTCGGCTGCTGGGGCGGGGTCTCCGGACGCACCGGCTTCTGGCCCGGCCGCGGGGCGAGGGCCTGCCGGTTGGCGGTGGTCTCCTCCTTCTTCGCGGCCTCCTCGGCGTCGATCCGCCGATACACCACGTACTGCTGGCCGAGCGTCCAGAGGTTGTTCGAGACCCAGTAGAGGAGGATGGCCAGCGGCAGGAACGGGGCACCGACCACCACGCCGATCGGGAACACGTAGAGCATCAGCCGGTTCATGATCGCCGTCTGCGGGTTGTCGGCCTGCGCCGCCGTCTGGCGGGCGACCGAGTGCCGCGCGGTGATGTGCGTGAAGACGCGGCCGCGATCATCAGCGGGATCATCACGATCAGCATCTGGGCGATCGACGTGCCCGCGGCGTTGAGCACGGCCTCGCCCTGGGTGACCCAGCTGCCGAGCTTGGCGCCGAAGAGGTCGGCCCGGTTGAAGGACTGCACGTCCTCCAGGCCGAAGAAGTAGTTCTCGGTGCGCGGCGAGCCGTCGCCGTTGGTCGGGCCGAACTCGCGCAGCACGTGGAAGAGGCCGATGAACACCGGCACCTGGACGAGCACCGGGAGGCAGCCGCCGAGCGGGTTGACGCCGTGCTCCTTCTGGAGCCGCTGCATCTCCTCGGCCTGCTTCTGCCGGTCGTTGCCGTACTTCTTGCGGATCTTCGCGATCTCCGGCTGGAACTCCTGCATCTTCCGCATGGAGCGCACCTGGCTCACGAACGGCTTGTAGAGCAGCGCCCGAAGCGTGAAGACCAGGAACATCACCGACAGCGCCCAGGCGATGCCGTTGTCCGGGCCGAGGAGGAACCCGAAGACCTCGTGCCAGACCCAGAGGATGAACGAGACCGGGTAGTAGATGAAGTTCAGCACGGAGCTTGCTCCTCGAGGTGGTTCCGGGCCGAGCGGGGGCGGCGCGGTGGCACCGGGTCGATGCCGCCAGGGTGCCACGGCGCGCAGCGGAGCAGCCGCAGCACGGTGAGCCAGGAACCCTTCAACGGCCCGTGCACCTGCAGCGCCTCGATCGCGTAAGCACTGCAGGTGGGGTAGAAGCGGCAGGTCGGCGGGAACGCCGGGGAGATCCAGTGCTGGTAGAAGCGGAGCAGCCCGACCATGGCCCGCACGGCGTAGGTCCGGACGGTGCTCATCGCACGCTCCCGCTCAGCTTGCGCAACGCGCTGCGCAGCCCGCCGTCGAGGTCCTCGGCGAGCTCGGCGGACGACGCGTCGGCCGCTGGCGGCAGCGCCCTCACGACGAGCAGCGCGTCGGACGGCAGGGCGTCGAGCCGGGGCGCGACGAGATGACGGAGCCGGCGCGCAACCCGGTGCCGGACGACCGAGCCACCCACGGCCTTGCTGACGACGAGACCGGCTCGGGGGCCGGACCCGCCGGGGACCCGGTGCACGTGCACGACGAGCCGGGACCGGCCACCACGCCGACCCCGTCGGATGACGGAGGCGAACTCGTCCCGGCGAGTGAGCCGGGACCGGGCCGGCAGCACCGGGACGACCGGGTCAGGCGGAGAGCCGCTGGCGGCCCTTGGCCCGCCGGGCGGAGACGATGGCGCGCCCGGCGCGGGTACGCATGCGCAGCCGGAAGCCGTGCGTGCGGGCCCGGCGGCGGTTGTTGGGCTGGAAGGTGCGCTTGCCCTTGCTCACGGTCGGCTCTCCTGTCGACGCTCCGCCGTTGTGTGCAGGAGCAGTCGATGATCGTTCATGGTCGGGACGGGTGGTGCTTCGGCGCCCGCGTAAGCTGTGCGCCGCCCCACGGGGACGGCGACACCGCCCTCACGCGCGGGCACGGTTGTTTTCAGGGTACGCAGCGGTCCGACGGAGGGTCAAACCAGCCCGATCGGTATCATCCCGTTGCCCGATTGCGCGACACAGCCGCCTTGTGGCAAACCGCGGTCATTGTTAGCGTCCCCCTCCACAGTTCGATCCGGGGGGATCGCTCCATCAAGTCCGGCACACGGGCCCGAGCGCGTTCGGCGCCGCGGGGCCGCGTACCGTCTTGCGCACAGGTGTGGACAAGTCTGGGGATGATCGACCCCTCCGGGTGCGGTGATCGTCCGGGGCGACGACCGGAGGGGAGTGACGACCGGTGGCCGACCAGCCAGGAGACCTGGGCCAAGTCTGGAACCGGGTCATCGCCGACCTGTCGGGGGGCGGCTCGGGGGCCCAGACGCTGTCCCCGCAGCAGCGCGCCTTCCTCCGGCTGACCCGCCCGCTCGGCCTGATCGACGGCACCGCGCTGCTCGCGGCGCCGAGCGAGTTCGCGAAGGACGCGATCGAGCGCATCCTCCGCCGGCCGATCAGCGACGCGCTCGGCCGCCATCTCGGCGTCACCGTCAACCTCGCCGTCGTCGTCGACGCCTCCGCGGCGTCGGGCGGCACCGAGGTGCCCGACCCACCGGGTGTCCCGGCCCGCGCCGCGGCACCCGTCCCGGCCGGGGTCGGCGCCGAGTCCGACGCCGGCCCGGGCGCGGAGCGCCCCGTCTCCGCACAGGTCTCCGGACCGGGCGGCGCGCACCAGCCCGCGGGTGAGCCCGCGCCGACGCCCGGCACCGACGGCGCCCGGCTGCCCAGCACCGGCCCGCTGCCCGCGGTGGACGCCGAGCCGACCGGCAACGGCGGCCCCGAGCCGCGTCCCGCCGAGGTCTGGCCCACCTACTCCGGCCCGCCGGCCGCGACCAGGCCACTCCGCGCTCGCAGACCCGGCTGAACGAGAAGTACACGTTCGACACGTTCGTCATCGGGGCGTCCAACCGGTTCAGCCACGCCGCGGCCGTCGCAGTCGCCGAGGCGCCGGCGCGCGCGTACAACCCACTGTTCATCTGGGGCGACTCCGGGCTGGGCAAGACCCACCTGCTGCACGCCGTCGGGCACTACACCCAGCGCCTGTTCCCGGGTATGCGCGTGCGGTACGTGTCCACCGAGGAGTTCACGAACGACTTCATCAACTCGCTGCGCGACGACCGCAAGGTGGCGTTCCAGCGCCGCTACCGCGACATCGACGTGCTGCTGGTGGACGACATCCAGTTCCTGGAGGGCAAGGAAGGCACCCAGGAGGAGTTCTTCCACACCTTCAACACGCTCCACAACGCCAACAAGCAGATCGTCGTGTCGTCCGACCGGCCGCCGAAGCGCCTGGAGACCCTCGAGGACCGGATGCGCACGCGGTTCGAGTGGGGCCTCATCACCGACATCCAGCCGCCCGAGCTGGAGACGCGCATCGCGATCCTGCGGAAGAAGGCGCGCAGGACCGCCTGGCGGTGCCCGGCGACGTGCTGGAGTTCATCGCCGAGCGCATCGAGCGCAACATCCGCGAGCTCGAGGGCGCGCTCATCCGCGTCACGGCGTTCGCGTCCCTGAACCGGCAGCCGGTCGACACGCAGCTGGCCGAGATCGTGCTGCGCGACCTCATCCCCGACTCGGCCGCGTCCGAGATCACCGCGCCGACGATCATGGCGGTCACGGCCGAGTTCTTCGGCGTGACGATGGACGAGCTGTGCGGGCCGGGGAAGACGAAGGCGCTCGCGCAGTCCCGCCAGATCGCCATGTACCTGTGCCGGGAGCTGACCGACCTCTCGCTGCCCCGCATCGGGCAGACGTTCGGCGGCCGCGACCACACCACGGTCATGCACGCCGACAAGAAGATCCGCAACGAGATCGCCCAGCGCCGCAAGACGTTCGAACAGGTGCAGGAGCTGACGGCGCGGATCAAGCAGCGCGCCCGCCAGTGACCGCTGCCGGCGGGTCCCCGCCGGCGCGTCGCCGTCCTTACTCTCCGCCTCGCCGCTCCGTGTCCCTATAGATACGGACAGCGGCCGGGCGGGTGGGGCTCGCGGCCGCCCCGCTTCCGTACCGCGAACGGGCGTTGCTCCGGCCGGGCGGACCGCTCGTCCGCTCGCACGTCCGGGGCACCCCGTTCATCGCCTCGACGGCCACGTCCACCGCTGCATGTCCGTACCTGTCCGGCACCCGAAGGCCGTCGATGATCACGGAGCGTCCCCGGATGTGCGCTGTGAGGGACATCTGGGCGGTTCACGGCCGCGGGGGAGCACCGTTCGGCGCGGGAAATCGGTCGCGCTCCGTCCACGCCCGACCACTCTTCACCCACATCTGGGGACAACTCTGTGGATGGCCGTCGAGGCGCCGGTGGACGAACGCCGGGCAGATGGTGGACAACCGGTGTTCAGCTCGGGGACAGGTCGGCCCACAGCGCGTTCATCCACGGGGACAACCGGTCACCCACCGCCGCCCCCACGGGCCCGTCCACATCGAGCCGCACCGTCCGACCAGCGCAAACGCCGTCCATCCACACTTTGCACAGGCCCTATCTCTACTGTTGGAGTCCTCTCTTGGAAGAACAAGAAGAGAAAGAGGTGGGTGGATCGAGCGGCCCGACTCCGCCGGATCGGGTCACCCAAGGCCGGGATGACACCCGCCGTCCGGAGGCTCTACGGTGAGCGTCCGGCCCGGCTCGTCCCGGGCGGTTCCCGTGGCGGTGCGTGAGTGCCGGATCCGCCGGGCCGCCCCGGGCCCACGCCCGGTCCCCGTCCGAAGCCCGTTCCCGACAGACCGTCAGCGCGAGAGGTCCCCGCCATGAAGTTCCGGGTCGAACGCGACGTCCTGGCCGACGCCGCCGCGTGGGTGGCGCGCAGCCTCCCGGCACGGCCGCCCGTGCCGGTGCTCGGCGGTGTGCTCGTCGAGGCGCGTCCGGGTCCGACGGCGACCGGCTGACCGTGTCCGGCTTCGACTACGAGACCTCGGCGCGGGTCGAGCTCGACGCGACGATCGGCGACCCGGGCCGGGTGCTCGTGTCCGGCCGGCTGCTCGCGGACATCACCCGGGCGCTGCCGTCCAAGCCGGTCGACCTCGTCGTCGACGGCGCCCGTGCCACGATCAACTGCGGCAGCAGCCGGTTCAGCCTCCCGACGATGCCGGTCGAGGACTACCCGCAGCTGCCGGCCATGCCGCAGCTCGCCGGGTCCGTCGCGGCGGGCGAACTCGCCGAGGCGGTCGGCCAGGTCGCCGTCGCGGCCGGCCGCGACGACACGCTGCCGATGCTCACCGGCATCCGGCTGGAGATCGAGGGCCCGCGGCTCACGCTCGCGGCAACCGACCGGTTCCGGCTCGCGGTCCGCGAGCTCGACTGGACGCCCGAGGACGGCGACCAGTCCAGCGCGGTGCTGATCCCGGCGCGCACGCTCGCCGAGGTCGCGAAGACGCTGGGCGGCGCGGGCACCGTCGAGATCGCGCTGTCGGCCGGCGACGGGATGCTCGGCATCACGGGCGGCGGCCGCCGCGCGACCACCCGGCTGCTCGACGCGGAGTTCCCGCGCTTCCGCCAGCTGATCCCGGCCGACCACACGAGCGCGGTGATCGTCGAGGTGGCCCCGCTGGTCGAGGCGATCAAGCGCGTCGCGCTGGTCACCGACCGGGTCGCGCAGGTCCGGCTGGAGTTCGGCAGCGACGGGCTGCGGCTCGCCGCGGGTGGCGACGACGTCGGCAGCGCCGAGGAGGAGCTGCCGTGCGAGCTGGTCGGCGAGTCGCTGACCATCGCGTTCAACCCGGGGTACCTCCTCGACGCGCTGGGTGCGCTGCACACCGACCGCGCCCAGCTCACGTTCACCACGCCGAACCGGCCCGCGCTGGTGCGTCCGGTGCCCGCGCAGTCCGCGGGGGAGAATGACGGCGAGGAGACCGCCGCCGAGCCGGTGCCCGGGTACCTGCACCTGCTGATGCCCGTCCGCCTGCCCGGCTGACGCCCGCCGGACGCGCGGCCTCCTTCCACCGACACGAGATCAGGAGTGCACCGTGCAACTCGGACTCATCGGCCTCGGCCGCATGGGGGGCAACATGCGCGACCGGCTGCGCGCGGCCGGTCACGAGGTGGTCGGGTACGACCCCCGTCCGGAGGTCACCGACGTCGAGTCGCTCCCCGCGCTGGCGAAGGCCCTCGGCACGCCGCGGGTGGTCTGGGTGATGGTTCCGTCCGGTGAGCCGACCCGCGGCACCGTGCGGGAGCTGTCCGAGATCCTCGAACCGGGCGATCTGGTGATCGACGGCGGCAACTCGCGCTACACCGACGACGGCCCCAACGCCGAGCTGCTCGCCGGGAAGGGGATCGGCTACCTCGACGTCGGCGTGTCCGGCGGGATCTGGGGCAAGGCCAACGGCTACGGCCTGATGGCCGGCGGCACGGCGGCGGACGTCGAGCGCGCGATGCCGATCTTCGACGCGCTGCGCCCGGAGGGGCCGCGCGAGGAGGGTTTCGTCCACGCGGGCCCGGTCGGCGCAGGCCACTTCTCGAAGATGGTCCACAACGGCATCGAGTACGGCCTGATGCAGCTTACGCCGAGGGCTACGAGCTGCTGTCGGCGGCCGAGCTGATCGAGAACGTGCCGGGTGTGCTGGAGGCGTGGTCGCGCGGCACCGTCGTGCGGTCGTGGCTGCTCGACCTGCTGGTCGACGCGCTGGAAGCAGGACCCGCAGCTCGCGTCCCTCGACGACTACGTCGAGGACTCCGGCGAGGGCCGCTGGACCATCGAGGAGGCCATCCGGCACGCCGTGCCGCTCCCGGTGATCTCGGCCGCGCTGTTCGCGCGCTTCTCGTCCCGGCAGGAGTCCTCGCCCGCGCTCAAGGCCGTCGCCGCGCTGCGCCACCAGTTCGGCGGGCACGCCGTGAAGTCGGCGGTGGGGCCGTCCGGGCACGCCGGCGAGCACGCGGGGCCGAGCTCGGGCACCGGTTCCACCTCAGGCTGAGCGGTGCACCTGCGGCGGCTCGCCGTCAGCGACTTCCGCTCGTGGGAGAGCGCCGAGCTGGAGCTGGAGCCGGGCGTCACCGTGCTCGTCGGCCCGAACGGGGTCGGGAAGACCAACCTCGTCGAGGCGGCCGGGTACCTGGCGACGCTCGGCTCGCACCGCGTCGCGACGGACGCCCCGCTGGTCCGGCGCGGCGCCGAGCGGGCGGTCGTGCGCGGGCTGGTGGCGCACCGCGGGCGGGAGCTCGCGGTGGAGGTGGAGATCACGCCGGGCCGGGCCAACCGGGCGCGGGTCAACCGCGCGCCGGTGAGCAGGCCGCGTGACGTGCTGGGCATCCTGCGGACCGTGCTGTTCGCGCCGGAGGACCTCGCGCTCGTGCGCGGCGACCCCGGCGAGCGCCGCAGGTTCCTCGACGACCTGCTCGTGTCGCGGTTCCCGCGGTACGCGGCCGTGCGCTCGGACTACGAGCGGGTGCTGCGGCAGCGTTCGGCGCTGCTCAAGACGGCGCGCGCCGGCGCCCGCGGTGGCGACCTGAGCACCCTCGACGTCTGGGACGGGCACCTGGCGCGGCACGGGAGCGCGCTGCTGGCCGGCCGGCTGGAGCTGGTGGCGGCGATCGCGCCGCTCGGGGCCGAGGCGTTCGGCGAGGTCGCGCCGACGTCGGACCCCGTCTCGCTGGGTTACCGGTCGAGCGTCGAGGGCGAGCTGCCCGGTACGGCCGCGGAGCTGGAGGCGCTGCTGCTCGACGAGCTGTCGCGGGTGCGCCGCCAGGAGGTGGAGCGCGGCGTCTGCCTGGTCGGGCCACACCGCGACGACCTGGAGCTGCGGCTCGGCGAGGGGCCGGCGAAGGGCTACGCGAGCCACGGCGAGTCGTGGGCGCTCGCGCTCGCGCTGCGGCTCGCGTCGTACCGGCTGCTGTGCGCCGACGACGTCGAGCCGGTGCTCGTGCTCGACGACGTGTTCGCCGAGCTGGACTCCCGCCGCCGCACGGCGCTGGCTGCGGTCGCCGAGCGCGCCGAGCAGGTCCTGATCACCGCCGCGGTGGCCGAGGACGTGCCGGACGGCCTCGACGGCGCCCGGTTCGCGGTGGGCGGCGGCCTCGTCGAGCGGCTCCCGGAACAGGCCACGTCAGGGCGCTCCCTGTGATACCGGACACCTGGGGACAACACTGTGGATACTGTGGATAACTTCGGTCCTGCTGGTGATGACGAGCCAAAACGACCGCCCGCCGTCCCTCGAGAACCGTCCGCCGCAGCTCGATCGGGTGAGTCTGTCCCCAACCCTGGGGATGACGAGGGCTTGACCGCCGGGCGCAGCCGGGGTTCGGATCTCGCCCGCGAGGCGCTGCGGGCGGCCCGCGAGGCGTCCGCGGAACGCGCGTCGCGGCGCACCGCGGAGATGCAGGGCCGCAAGCCGAGCAACCCCCGAGGTCGCCGCCGCCGCTGGTCCGGACCGGGCCCGGACGACCGCGACCCGCAGCCGTTCGGCCGGCTCGTCTCGCGGGTGGCGCTCGACCGCGGGTGGTCGCCGCGCCTGACCGACGCGACCGTGCTCGGCCGCTGGCCGCACCTCGTCGGGCCGGAGATCGCCGACCACTGCACGCCCATCTCGCTGCGCGACGGCGAGCTCGTGCTGCAGGCCGAGTCCACGGCGTGGGCCACCCAGCTGCGCACGTTGCAGCGCCAGCTGCTCGGCCGGCTCGCCGGCGCCGTCGGGAAGGACGTCGTGCGCCGGATCCGGGTCGTCGGGCCGTCGGGGCCGAGCTGGCGGCACGGTCCGCGGCACGTGCGCGGGCGCGGTCCGCGCGACACATACGGCTGATACCACCCGTCAGGGTGGTAACGGCACGGCTGGCGGCGAATCAGAGCGCTGTGACGGCCCCGGAGGCCGTTCGCACCCCCGGGGGAGCCGATCCGACTCGTCCGCATCACGAATCGGCGTTCTGAGGCCACTCCAGGGGTGTCCTAGACGCGTTTCTGCCCGACCTCCCCGGTATGATGGAGGGTGTGTTCCGGGCGCACCCCGATCGCCCGGTCGAGAGGCTCCGAAGCGGGGGGCGCGTGTGCGCGTCCGCGGCGGGCCGTCGTGGCGAGGAGACAGGCAGCCCGTGCCGGAGAAGAAGAACGCCTACAGCGCATCGTCCATCACCGTTCTGGAGGGCCTGGAGGCGGTTCGCAAGCGCCCCGGCATGTACATCGGGTCGACCGGTGAGCGGGGTCTGCACCACCTGGTCTGGGAGGTCGTGGACAACGCGGTCGACGAGGCGATGGCCGGCTACGCCACGCGCGTCGAGGTCGTGCTCCAGGACGACGGCGGTGTGCGCGTGGTGGACGACGGCCGCGGCATCCCGGTGGGCATGCACCCCGTGGAGAAGAAGCCGGCCGTCGAGGTCGTGATGACGGTGCTGCATGCGGGCGGCAAGTTCGACAGCAACTCCTACGCGGTGTCCGGCGGCCTGCACGGCGTCGGCGTCTCGGTGGTCAACGCGCTCTCCCACGCGCTCGACGTCGAGATCCACACCGAGGGCAAGGTGTGGCGCCAGCACTACACGCGCTCGGTGCCGGGCCCGCTGCGCAAGGGCGAGGACACGAAGCGCACCGGCACCACGGTGACGTTCTGGGCCGACCCGGACATCTTCGAGACCACCGTCTACAACATCGAGACGATCCGCCGGCGCCTGCAGGAGATGGCGTTCCTCAACAAGGGGCTCACGATCGTCCTGCGCGACGAGCGCAACGGCGACAACGGCGAAGCGAGGAGCCCGACGCCGAGGGCTACGTCGCCAAGGTCCGCGAGCACACGTTCTGCTACCCGAACGGGCTCGAGGACTTCGTCGCGCACCTCAACAAGAGCAAGGACCCGATCCACAAGAAGCTCGTCGCGTACACGGCCGAGGGCGAGGGTCATGCCGTCGAGGTGGCGATGCAGTGGAACTCCGGCTACACGGAGTCCGTCTACACGTTCGCCAACACGATCAACACGCACGAGGGCGGCACCCACGAGGAAGGCTTCCGCGCGGCGCTGACCACCACCGTCAACCGCTACGCGCGCGACAAG
The DNA here is from genome assembly GCA_001942415.1 of Pseudonocardia sp. CNS-139. Taxonomy (GTDB): domain Bacteria; phylum Actinomycetota; class Actinomycetes; order Mycobacteriales; family Pseudonocardiaceae; genus Pseudonocardia. Next base: position 14,842 of record MKJX01000210.1, on the reverse strand, counting down.
AAGCTGCTCAAGGAGAAGGAGCCGGCGCTGTCCGGCGACGACATCCGCGAGGGGCTCGCCGCGATCATCTCGGTCAAGGTGAAGGAGCCCCAGTTCGAGGGCCAGACCAAGACCAAGCTGGGCAACACCGAGGTCAAGTCGTTCGTGCAGCGGGTGAGCAACGAGTGGCTGGCCGACTGGTTCGAGCGCAACCCCACCGAGGCGCGCACGATCGTCAACAAGGCGGTGCAGTCCGCGCAGGCCCGGATCGCCGCGCGCAAGCGCGTGAGCTGGTCCGCCGCAAGAGCGCGGGCGACATCGGCGGGCTGCCCGGCAAGCTGGCCGACTGCCGGTCGACCGACCCGTCGAAGTCCGAGGTCTACATCGTGGAGGGCGACTCGGCGGGGGGCTCGGCCAAGTCCGGTCGCGACTCGATGTACCAGGCGATCCTGCCGATCCGCGGCAAGATCATCAACGTCGAGAAGGCGCGCATCGACCGCGTGCTCAAGAACACCGAGGTCCAGGCCATCATCACGGCGCTGGGCACCGGCATCCACGACGAGTTCGACATCGCCAAGCTGCGCTACCACAAGATCGTGCTGATGGCCGACGCCGACGTCGACGGCCAGCACATCCGCACGCTGCTGCTCACGCTGCTGTTCCGCTTCATGCGGCCGCTGGTCGAGGCGGGGCACGTGTTCCTCGCGCAGCCGCCGCTCTACAAGATCAAGTGGGGTGGCCGCGGCGCCGAGCCGGAGTTCGCCTACACCGACCGCGAGCGCGACGGTCTCATCGAGGCCGGCCGGGCGGCGGGCAAGAAGCTCCCGAAGGAGGAGGGCGTCCAGCGCTACAAGGGCCTCGGCGAGATGAACGCCAAGGAGCTCTGGGAGACCACGATGGACCCGGCCCACCGGCTCCTGCTGCAGGTCACGCTCGACGACGCCGCCACCGCCGACGAGCTGTTCTCGATCCTGATGGGCGAGGACGTCGAGTCCCGCCGGTCGTTCATCACGCGCAACGCCAAGGACGTGCGGTTCCTGGACGTGTGAGCCGTCCGAACCCCCGATCCGCACGAGCTGAAGAAGGACTTCCGTGACCGACACCCTGGACCCTGCGATCCCGCCGACCGGCGGTGGAGGCGACCGCACCGAACCGGTCGACATCCAGCAGGAGATGCAGCGCTCCTACATCGACTACGCGATGAGCGTGATCGTCGGCCGGGCACTGCCCCTGGTCGAGGACGGGCTCAAGCCGGTGCACCGGCGCATCCTCTACTCGATGGGGGAGAACGGCTTCCGGCCGGACCGCTCCTACGTCAAGTGCGCCCGCGTCGTCGGCGAGGTGATGGGCAACTACCACCCGCACGGCGACAGCCCGATCTACGACGCGCTCGTCCGGCTCGCGCAGCCGTGGGCGATGCGCTACCCGCTGATCGACGGGCAGGGCAACTTCGGGTCCCGCGGCAACGACCCGGCGGCGGCCATGCGGTACACGGAGTGCCGCCTCTCGCCGCTCGCGATGGCGATGCTGCAGGACATCGACGAGGACACCGTCGACTTCCTCGACAACTACGACGGCCGCACGCAGGAGCCGGAGGTCCTGCCGTCGCGGGTGCGAACCTGCTGATCAACGGCAGCGTCGGCATCGCGGTCGGGATGGCCACCAACATCCCCCCGCACAACCTGCGCGAGGTCGGCGCCGGGATCGTCTGGGCGCTGGAGAACCCGGAGGTGTCCGACGAGGAGCTCCTGGCCGCGCTCATGGAGCGGATCAAGGGCCCGGACTTCCCGACCCACGGCCTCATCGTCGGCCGCGACGGGATCGAGCAGGCCTACCGCACCGGCCGCGGCTCGGTGCGGATGCGTGCCGTGGTCGAGGTCGAGGAGGACGCGAAGGGCCGCACGATCCTCGTCGTCTCCGAGCTGCCCTACCAGGTCAACCCGGACAACCTGATCGAGTCCATCGCCTCGATGTCCGCGACGGCAAGCTCAACGGCATCTCCGAGATCAACGACGAGTCGTCCGACCGCATCGGCATGCGGATCGTGTTCACGCTCAAGCGGGACGCGGTCGCCAAGGTCGTGCTGAACAACCTGTACAAGCACACCCAGCTGCAGTACGGGTTCGGCGTCAACATGCTGGCGCTGGTCGACGGGGTGCCGCGCACCCTGCGGCTCGACCAGGTGGTCCGGCACTACATCCGCCACCAGATCGACGTCATCGTCCGGCGCACCCGCTACCGGCTGCGCAAGGCCGAGGAGCGGGCCCACATCCTGCGCGGCTACGTCAAGGCGCTCGACGCGCTCGACGAGGTCATCGCGCTGATCCGGGCGCCGAGACGGTCGAGGTCGCGCGGTCGGGCCTGATGGAGCTGCTCGACGTCGACGAGATCCAGGCCCAGGCCATCCTCGACATGCAGCTGCGCCGGCTCGCCGCGCTGGAGCGCCAGAAGATCGTCGACGAGCTGGCCGAGATCGAGCAGATCATCGCCGACCTCGAGGACATCCTCGCCCGGCCGGAGCGGCAGCGCACGATCGTGCGCGACGAGCTCACCGAGATCGTCGAGAAGCACGGCGACGACCGCCGCACGCGGATCGTGGCCGACGACGGCGACGTCACCAACGAGGACCTCATCGCGGTCGAGGACGTGGTCGTCACGATCACGCAGACCGGCTACGCGAAGCGCACCAAGACCGACCTCTACCGGGCGCAGAAGCGCGGCGGCAAGGGTGTGCAGGGCGCGCAGCTGAAGCAGGACGACATCGTCGCCCACTTCTTCGTGTGCTCCACCCACGACTGGATGCTCTTCTTCACCAACAAGGGGCGGGTCTACCGGCTGAAGGCGTACGAGCTGCCGGAGGCAACCGCAGCGCCCGCGGCCAGCACGTCGCGAACCTGCTCGCGTTCCAGCCGGACGAGCACATCGCCCAGGTCATGCAGATCAAGGACTACCAGGCCGCGCCGTATCTCGTCCTCGCGACGAGAAGCGGTCTGGTGAAGAAGTCGCGGCTCACCGACTTCGACTCCAACCGCACGGGCGGTCTGATCGGCATCAACCTGCGCGAGGACGACGAGCTGGTCGGCGCCGTGCTGTGCTCGGCCGAGGACGACCTGCTGCTCGTGTCGGCCGAGGGCCAGTCGATCCGCTTCACCGCCAGCGACGAGGTGCTGCGCCCCATGGGCCGCGCCACGTCCGGCGTGCTGGGGATGCGGTTCACGCGGGCGACCGGCTGCTCTCGCTCGGCGTCGTGCTGCCCGAGACGTTCGTGCTTGTCGCGACGGCCGGCGGGTACGCCAAGCGCACACCGATCGAGGACTATCCGGTGCAGGGCCGGGGTGGCAAGGGTGTTCTGACCATCCAGTACGACCGTCGCGTGGCACTCTGGTCGGCGCGCTCATCGTCGGGATCGACGACGAGCTGTACGCGATCACCTCGACCGGCGGGGTGATCCGTACGTCGGCCCGCGAGGTGCGGAAGGCGGGCCGCCAGACGAAGGGAGTCCGGCTGATGAACCTCGGCGACAGCGCCACGCTGCTGGCGGTCGCGCGTAACGCCGAGGACGACTCGGACGACCCGACGGTGCACTGATCGGTCCTCCGATCGGCGCAGCGGTCACGCCACCAGGTCCTGAGGAGACGTTCACCGCGTGAACGACACGACGAGCACACCGGACGAGCCCGACGGCCGCGTACCGGTGGCCACCGGCGGGCAGGCCGCGGCTCCGGCCCCGGCCGCCGTCCCGGAGGAGCCGGCCGCGCCCGGCACCGGCACCGTGGGCAACGGCACTGCCAACGGTGTCGCGAACGGGTCGGCGAACGGCACGCCGGAGCCCGCGGCGCAGCCCGTGCCGCCGCCGTCGACCCCGGCGGTGCCGGCCGGTGCCGACGCACCCACCGCCGAGCTGCGGCTGCCGACGGTCGGCCAGGCCCACGAGCCCGTCGCCAAGTGCCCGGCAGCAACGGCGCGGGCCCGCACCCGCCCGCGCCGCCGGCCGAGCAGCAGTGGCCGGCGCGCCCGTCCCCGGCCCCGCGGGCTCCCGAGCCGGCGCCCGGCCCGGTGCCCGGCCCCGGCCCGGAGGCAGCCGTCCCGCCGCCGTGGCACCGGATGCCCGGTCCGGAGGCGGCCCCACCGCTGCGCCCGCCCGCACCCGAGCCCGGGATCGGGGGTCTGCTCGAGGAGGGCCCCACCGCGTTCCTCGAACCGCCGGCCCGGCCCGGTGAGGACCCGCGTGCCGGCGGCCAGGCGCCGTCCGGCAAGGGCTCCGAGGGCGGCCCTGGGTGCGCGCTGTGCGCAACCGGCCGCCGCGCCAGGCCGCGCTGCAGCTCAAGCGGCTGGACCCGTGGTCGATGCTCAAGCTCGGTCTGGTGCTGGCCGTGGTGCTGTTCTTCATCTGGCTGGTCGCGGTCGGCGTCCTGTACGGCGTGCTCGACGGCATGGGCGTCTGGGACCGGCTCAACGGCACCTACGCCGACCTCGTGTCGGGCGAGGCGCCGGCGGCAGCCCGCTGATCAGCGCCGGCCGGGTCTTCGGCTTCGCCGCGGTGATCGGCGCGATCAACAGCCTGCTGTTCGCCGTGGCCGTCACGGTCGGTGCGTTCGTCTACAACGTGTCGGCCGACCTGGTCGGCGGCATCGAGGTCACGCTGTCCGAGCGGGACTGAGGGCCGGGGTATCCGGTTGAAGGCGGTCGAGGGCGCTGGGGTAGCCTCGTCCTCACCGCGGGGGCCCATAGCTCAGTTGGTTAGAGCGCGTCGCTGATAACGACGAGGTCGCTGGTTCAAATCCAGCTGGGCCCACTCCCCGTCACTCCCGATAGGTAGGACGTGATCCGCATGAAGAAGCTCATCGCCGTCGTCGTCGCGCTGGCTGCGGGTGCGCTGGTCTTCGCCAAGGTCCGCGCCTCGCGCACCGAGAACGACCTGTGGCACGAGGCCACCAAGAACTGAGCCGGGCACAGCCCGCCACGAGCGGGTAACGTCCCCGCTCGCACGGGGACGTAGCTCAATTGGCAGAGCACCGCCTTTGCAAGGCGGGGGTTAGGGGTTCGATTCCCCTCGTCTCCACCGGATCGGCGAACCGCGTTCGCGGAGTGCGCTCACCTCTTCCCGGCGTCGTCTGTCTTCTGGGGGTCCGACCCCCAGACCCCGGCCGGGGGCCGGCCCCCGGACCCCGATCGATGGTGGTCGGGTTGGGTGGCTGACGGTCCTTGCGATGCCACGTCGGGTCCACGGGATCGGTGCCTCGCGTTCGCGGGGTGCGCTCACCTCTTCCCGGCGTCGCGTGTCTTCTGGGGGTCCGACCCCCAGACCCCGGCCGGGGCCGGCCCCGGGACCCCGATCGGTGGTGGTCGGGTTGGGTGGCTGGCGGTTCTTGTGATGCCACGCCGGGTCCACGAGTAGCGAGGTTTGCTCGCGGAACGCGCTCGCCTCGCTCGTTCCGATGTGTCTTCCGGGGGTGCAACCCCCGGGCCCCGCCCGGAGGGCTTCGCCCCCCCGGACCCCCCGCCGACGGGCGCGCTGATCTGCGAGCATCGTTTCTTGCTCTGTGCTTCGCTCGGCTTCTGGTTTGTCGGGTTCCCGCTCCTCGGCGTCTCGGCTTCCGAGTTGCTCGTGCAGTGTGACCTGCGCCTCCCTACGCGGTTGTCACGCTTGGTGGGGTGGTCGGTGTCCTATGCCTGACGTCAGTCGGGCAGGGGGCAGCAGTGCAGGTCGACGAGGTGTTCGCGGAGCATCGGGCGCTCCTGTTCACGGTTGCGTACGAGATCCTCGGCAGCGCGGCCGACGCCGAGGACGTGCTGCAGGACAGCTACCTGCGCTGGGTCGCGGCCGATCCCGTCGGTGTGGAGCACCCGCGGGCGTACCTCGTGCAGGTGGTCACCCGGCAGGCGCTGAACCAGCTGCGTGCCCGGGCGCGCCGGCGGGAGGACTGCGTCGGGGCCTGGCTGCCTGAACCGATCCGCACCGGGCCCGACGCGGCCGAGGACGCGGTGCTGGCCGAGTCGATCTCGATCGCGATGCTGCTCCTGCTGGAGACGCTCACGCCGGACGAGCGCGCGGTCTTCGTGCTGCGCGAGGTGTTCGGCTTCGCCCACCGCGAGATCGGGGAGGCCGTCGGCCGGACCGAGGAGTCCGTCCGGCAGATCGCGCACCGGGCCCGGTCGCACGTGCAGGCCCGGCGGAAGCGGTTCGACCCGCGACCGCAGGCCGCGCAGCAGATCGCCGACCGCTTCCTGGCCGCGGCGACGACCGGCGACATCCAGTCGCTCATGGACCTGATGGCGCCCGACGTCGTCGTGCTCGCCGACGGCGGCGGCCGCGCCCCGGTGCCCCGCTCGCCGCTCGTCGGCCGTGAACGGGTGGCGCGGTTCGTCGCCGGCGCCGCCCGCCGCGGCCTCCCGGACATGAGCGTGGAGATCGGGCGGTTCAACGGCCTGCCGGCGCTGCTGTTCGGCTCGGCCGGGCGGCCCGACAGCCTCCTCGTGATCGAGCCGGCCGGCGGTCTGGTGGGCACGCTCTACCTGGTCCGCGACCCCGAGAAGCTGGCGCGGGCCGGGCGGTCGCCTGCGCTGACCCGCTGAGCCACCGCCCGTCAGGAGACCGGTTCCACCATGTCGTTCGCGTTTGTGCTCGTCACCGGGCTGGCCGCGGCCGTGAACATCGCCGCGGGGATCATCGACTTCGCCCGCGCCCAGTGGGTTCTCGACAACATGACAAAATACGGTGTGCCGCACTCGTGGCTGTTCGGGCTGGGCGCGGTCAAGACGGCCGGCGGCGTCGGGTTGCTCGCCGGGCTCGCCGTCCCGCCGCTCGGGATCGCCGCGGCCACGGGGCTGGCCCTGTACTTCGTCGCCGCACTCGGCACCGTCGTGCGCGCCCGCTGGTTCTCGCACGTCCCGGCGCCCGGCGCGTTCCTCGTGCTCGCGCTGGGGGCGCTCGCCGTCGGGCTCGCCGAGCTCTGACGGGCCCGACGAGCCCGACGGGCTCAGCGGACCAGCTTGCCCATCAGCTTCGCCGCCCCGGCAACCCCGATCGCGGCGGCGCCGATCAGCACGCCGAAGTCCGCCCAGAGGTCGCCGGTGCGCCGACGAGCAGCCCGCGCAGCGCGTTGACCAGGTACGTCAGCGGGTTGATCTGGCTGATGACCTGCAGCCACGGCGGCATGATGTCGATCGGGTAGAGCGCGTTCGACGCGAAGAAGAGCGGCATCGTCATGAGCTGGCCGATGCCCATCAGCCGGTCCCGGGCCTGCGCCACGCCGGCGATCGCCATCGAGAGACAGGCGAAGAAACCCGCGCCGAGCATCAGCGCGATGGCCGCCCCGATGATGTTGACGGGGTTGACGGTGATCGAGACGCCCAGCAGGAGCGCCACCGGGACGAGGACGACCACCGGCGCGAGCCCACGAATGCCGGCGGCGAACGCCTTGGCCAGCACGATCGCCGAGCGCGGCGTCGGCGTCACCATGACCTTCGTGAGGATTCCGGCGTCCCGGTCCCAGATGATCTGGATCCCGACGAAGATCGAGACGAAGAGCGCGGACTGGGCGAGGATGCCCGGCGTGAGGTACGCGAGGTAGGAGAGGTCGCCGGTCGGGATCGCGCGGATCTGGCTGAAGATCTGCCCGAACACGAGCAGCCAGAGCACCGGCTGGATCACCCGGGTGACGAGCTCGGTGTTGTCGTGCCGCAGCTTCTGCAGCTCGACCAGGGAGAGCGCGCCGGTCCGCACGACCAGCAGCCTGATCCCCTCAGCCCAGCTTGCGCGCGGTCTGACGACTGCGACGGACATCGCGGACCCCCTTCTGTTCCTCGTCCCCGCCGAGGTCGGCGCCCGCGTAGTGCCGGAAGACGTCCTCGAGCGTCGCGTCCGCGCCGATGCCCGCGCGCAGGCGCCCCGGCGAGCCGACGACCTGCAGCCGGCCGCGGTGCATCAGCGCGACCGTGTTGCACAGCTCGTCGGCCTCGTCCATGTAGTGCGTGGTGAGCAGGACGGTCATGCCGTAGTCGTCGCGCATCTGGCGCACCCGGTCCCAGACGCTCTCCCGCGCGATCGGGTCGAGTCCGACGGTCGGCTCGTCGAGCACGAGCAGCGCCGGCCGGTTGACCAGCGCCTGGGCCAGCTCCAGGCGGCGGATCATGCCGCCGGAGTAGGTGCCGGCCAGCCGGTCCGCGACGCCCAGGAGGTCCATCGTCGCCAGCGCCTCGTCGACGCGGGCCGCGCGCTCGCGCCGCGGCACGTCGAACAGCCGGGCGAACCAGGTGACGTTCTGCCGGCCGGTGAGCGCGGCCTCGATGGAGAGCTGCTGCGGCACGTAGCCGAGGTGCCGGCGGACGTCCGTCGCGTACCGCGAGACGTCCAGCCCGAACACCCGGACCGTGCCCTCCTGCACGGGGAGCAGGGTGTTGAGCACCCGGATCGTGGTGGTCTTGCCGGCCCCGTTGGGACCGAGCAGCCCGAACACCTCGCCCGCCCCGATCTGCAGGTCGAGATGGTCGACGGCGACCGTCTCGCCGAACCGGTGCACCAGCGGTGCACTCCACGGCGATGTCGGGTTGGCTCATCGGCGCATCACCTCCCGTTCTCGTTCGATGTCCCGCAGCTCCTCGGCGAGCGCGCCGAGGGCGTCGATGCCGGCGTCGAGCGCCGTGAGCTGCTCCGGTGTGAGGCGGGCGAGCGCCTCGTACAGCACGCCGCGCCGGCGGGCCCGCGCCGCGCCGACCTGCTCGCGCGCGCGTTCGGTGAGGTCGAGCCGGCCGATGCGGCGGTCGTCCGGGTCGGTCTCGCGGACGAGCAGGTTCGCCGCGACCAGCTGCGTCACGATCGTCGAGACGCTGTTGGGCGCCAGCCCGAGCTCCTTCGCGATCTCGGCGACCGCGCTGCCCGGACGCCGCCCGACGGCGATGATCACCTCGCGCTGGGACGTCGGGACGGGCTCGTCCGGGAACGCCGGTCCGGCGAGCCGCAGCACGAGCCGGCGCACGGCGCCGATGGCGGGCATCAGGTGCTGTGAGACGCCGTCGGCCGTCACGGCCGGGGAATCAGCCACACGCCGAGGGTATGCCTCTGAGTCAGAGCAGATCGATGACAGAGATGAACGCCACGCCCATCCTTCTGGTCCGGTCCGTCCGGCGGGGCCAGCCGGTAACCTCGGGGCACCCGCGCACCGTGATCGACGCCGACCCCGGAGGAACAGGGAAGCATGATCTTCATCGTCGTCAAGTTCACGATCCGCCCGGAGCTCAGTGACGAGTGGCTGACGCGGGTCGACGACTTCACCCAGGCCACCCGCGCCGAGCCGGGCAACATCTTCTTCGAGTGGAACCGCAGCGTGGAGCAGCCGAACACCTACGTGGTGGTCGAGGCGTTCCAGGACGGTGCGGCCGGCGACCACGTCAACTCGGCCCACTTCAAGGAGTTCGTCGAGTGGGCCCCGGACTACGTGGCCACCACGCCGGACATCATCAGCCTCTCCGAGGTACCCGGTGACGGCTGGACGAAGATGGGCGAGATCAGCCCCCGGTAACAAGATCCGTTCCACGTGGAACACATACGTCGCCCCGGCTCGTTTCCGCAGGTAGCGGACGAGCCGGGGGCGTCGCCACGCGAGGACGTGCTCACCTCTGAACGGAAAGCGGCCCGCGCGGCTGCGATGGGGGAGTCGCAGGCGGCGCGGGCCGCTGGGTGAGCGCCCGCGTGCGCTGAGGATCTGGGTCAGAACCCGATGTTGTTGCCCTCGCCCAGGCCCTGGATGGCGCTGAGGTCGGTCGCGCCCAGCTCGGGGAGCGGCGGCAGGCCGCCGGTGCCCGGCAGCTCGGGGACGCCGGCCGTCGCGAGCGCGGGGATCCCGGTCTCGGCGGCCGAGGGGAGGTCGCTGGCCGACGGCACCGCGCCGGCACCGGGGACGTCCGTCACTGAGGGCATGCCCGGCACGTGGTCGGTGGGAAGCGCCGGCTCCTCGGCGGCCGTGTAGACCGTCGGGCCCTCGAACGTGAACAGCATCGGCAGGTCGCCGAACGTCGTCGGCGGCGCGACCGGGAGATCGCCGACCAGGTTGGGAACGGCAGCGGCGTCCGGGGCGGCCGGCAGGTTCGGGACGCGTCGGTGCCGGGGAGCGCCGGCAGCGACGGCGCGGCGAGAGCGTGACCGGCGAACCCGACTCCCGCGGCGGCGATACCCGCTGCCGCAGCGGTGGTGCGAAGGCTGCGTCGAGCGAAGCTGGCCATTGAGGTGGATCCCTTCCTAGGGGCGTCGTTTCCGACGGATGATGTGTCTATGGCGGTCAACGAATCCGGAGATCACCGGTTGTGCGGTTAACGACCTGATCACGGTGGTTCACCCGGAACGGTGGCGACGTATCTGCAGGTCACCCCGTCTCACCGGGACGGATGACGATTCGGTGCTTGACGGAGGGGGTGCCCGTGTCCTTTCCCGGGGTTCCGGGGATGATCGCGGAATGGCTCTCCTGCGGCGGGTCGGCGCCGGCATCGGAATCGGGCTGGGCGTCGGGCTCGGCGCCGGTGCCGCGAGCGCGGCGGGGATCGGGTGGTTCTACTCGTCGGTGCTGCTGGACACGACGCTGCGGCCGGTCTTCCCGGAGCGGGTGCTCGCGTCCGACGAGGGGAGCGTCACGCTCGCGGCGTCGCGGCTGACCGCGCAGCCGGGGACGTGGGGCCTGCGGTGGGCGGATCCGGGGCTAACCGGCGGCGCGCTGGCCGTGATCGGGCCCGTCACCGCGCAACGGCGCGGGGAGATCGTGCGGCCGCTGCTGGCCGGGCCGGTGCCGGCCGCGGGCACCGCCGCGGTGCTCGACGCCGGCCCGTACGACCCCGACCCGGGCGCGCGCGGCCTGGCGTTCGAGCACGTCGACGTGCCGGGGCCGCTGGGCGGCTACCCGGCCTGGTACGTGCCCGCCGGCGGTGACACGTGGGTGGTGCTGGTGCACGGGCGCGGCGGCGCGCGCCGGGAGGCGCTGCGCATCCTCCCCGCGCTGCACGAGCTGGGCTTCCACCAGCTGGTCGTGACCTACCGCAACGACGTCGGCGCGCCGGCGAGCCCGGACGGCTTCTACCACCTCGGCGACACGGAGTGGGCCGACGTCGCGGCCGCTGTCCGCTACGCGACGGAACGCGGGGCCCGGCAGGTCGTGCTCTTGGGGTGGTCGATGGGCGGTGCGGTCACGGGAGCGCTGCTCGACCGGGCGCCGGAGGCGGCCGCCGTCTCCGCGGTCGTCTGGGACGCGCCGCTGGTGGACTGGCGGGCGACGCTGCGCCAGCAGGCCCGCAACCGCCGGCTGCCGCCGGGGCTCTCCCCGCTCGCGACGGCCGTGACGAGCCGGCGGATCGGCATCGACTTCGACCGCTTCGACCTGCGGCGCAACCCGCCGGCGAGACGCCCGCCGACGCTCGTCGTGCACAGCACGGGCGACACGGCGGTACCGGTGGCGGCCAGCCGGGCGCTCGTCGCGGCGGCGCCACGGCTCGGCTGGCCGATGCGCTACATGGAGGTGCCGGACGCCGAGCACACGGCGTCGTGGAACGCCGACCCGGCCGCCTACGAGCAGGCGGTCACCGGGTTCCTGGCCGACGTGCTGGCCGGCGCGCGTCCCTGAGGCACGCCACCGTCCGGGCTGGCACGATGGGAGCTGTGACGGAACCAGTCAACTCCAAGCAGACCGCGACGTTGCGGACCAACCAGGGCGACATCCGGATCGTCCTGTTCCCGGACCACGCGCCGAAGACGGTGGCGAACTTCGCCGGCCTCGCGACCGGTGAGAAGAGCTACTCCCAGCCGAATGCCGGCGGGGGTGCCTCCGGGCCGTTCTACGACGGGTCCGTCTTCCACCGCGTGATCAGCGGGTTCATGATCCAGGGCGGTGACCCGACGGGCACCGGCCGCGGCGGTCCCGGCTACCAGTTCGCCGACGAGTTCCACCCGGACCTGCGCTTCGACCGGCCGTACCTGCTCGCGATGGCGAACGCCGGCCCCGGCACCAACGGCTCGCAGTTCTTCATCACCGTCGGCCCCACCCCGCACCTCAACCGCCGCCACACGATCTTCGGCGAGGTTGCCGACGCCGAGTCGCGCGCGGTTGTGGACGCCATCGCCAACACCCCCACCGACCGGGGCGACCGCCCGGTCAACGACGTCGTGATCGAGCACGTCGAGATCGCGAGCTGACCGTCCCGATCGTCACCCGGTGCACCGGCGAGGAGAACACGTGACGTACCCGGCCGGCCCGCCGACGCCGCCGCCGCACCCGGGTGGGCCCTCCGGCCCGCCCGCGGTGTGCGTGCGGCACCGGGACCGCCCGACCGGGCTGAGCTGCACACGCTGCGGCCGCCCGGCGTGCCCCCAGTGCCTGCGCGAGGCCGCCGTCGGCTACCAGTGCGTCGACTGCGTCAACGAGGGCCGCCGCGGCGTCCGGCGCGGCACCACCGTCGCCGGTGCGGAACCGGGCCGCCGTCCGGTGGTCGTGCCGGCGCTGATCGGGCTCAACCTCGCCATCTACGTGTGGACGGTGGTGCAGGCCGGGAGCATCAACGGCAACGCCGCCTCGGACCTCTTCGCCGAGTGGGCGCTGGTCCCCACCTACGTGCAGGGCGGCGAGTGGTGGCGGATCGTCACGTCCGGGTTCCTGCACATCGGCCTGATCCACCTGGTCTTCAACATGTGGGCGCTGTGGGTGCTCGGCCGGGACATGGAGATGGTGCTGGGCCGGGTCCGGTTCCTCGCCGTCTACCTGGTGTCGATGCTCGGCGGAGCGGCCGCCGTGATGCTGTTCTCACCGGCGCTCGTGCCGGTCGCGGGTGCGTCGGGAGCGGTGTTCGGGCTGATGGGCGGGATCGCCGTGGTGCTGCGCAAGATGCGCATGTCGCCCGGCCAGGCCATCGGGCTGATCGTCGTGAACCTCGTGATCAGCTTCATCATCCCCGGCATCTCGATCGCCGGGCACATCGGCGGGCTCGTCGTGGGCGCCGCCCTCACCGCCGCGATGGTCTATGCGCCGGCGGCCAACCGCACCACCGTGCAGACCACCGCGGTCGCCGGGCTGACGGCGCTGCTGCTCGTGGTCATCGCCCTCGTCTGATCCGCTGCCGGCGGCGCGGGTCAGGGCCGCAGCAGCTGCAGCTCCTGGAACACGTCCTCCGGGTCGGCGTCGAGGTCGAGCCGCCCGAAGACGAGGAGCTGCTCGGCGCCGTCCACGTCGACGATGTCCATCTCCAGCAGCACGCTGGTGCGGCCGATCCGCCGGATGCGCAGCAGCCGCACGTCCTTGACGAACGGCCACGGGTAGTGCCGGGTGCGCAGCATCCCGCCGACGGTCAGGCCGTCGCGTCGGCGCGCAGCCGCGGGCGGGCGCGGGTGCCGAACAGCGCGGCGACGCCGGCGACGACCACCGCGGCGCCGGCGATCAGCCGCCCGGCGGGATCGGACCCGGTGAGCCAGAGGGCGGCGAACCAGGCGGCCGCACCGACGGTGAGGAGCCAGGCGAGGACCACCAGTCCGATCGCCGGGCTCCACTCACGGCCTGTACCGAGCTGATCACTCAACGTGAATTGTCCACACGGGGGCGTCCACATTGGGGACTGCTCACACCGGTGTTGTTTACGCTGTTCAGCGCCACCGCATCGTCATCAGCAGGCCGATGACGATCAGTGAGAACCCGATCGCGAAGTTCCAGCCACCGATGGCGGCCATGAAGGGGATCGACTCACCGGCGAGGTAGTTGACCACCAGCCAGGCGAGGCCGACGAGCATGATGATCAGCATCACCGCGATGTAGATCGGGTGGGTGGGGCCGGCCACCTTGACCGGCGTGGTGCCGGGGCGCTCGCTGCAGGCGGCGTGTAGACCGCCTTCTTCCGGACCTTCGACTTGGGCATGTGTGCTGACCTCGTGTGGCGTCGGTTTCGTGGCCCCCACGGTAGCGCGACGCGCTTACGCGCTCGCCGCCACCGCAGCCGTCTCGGCGGTGAGGGCCTCCACGAGGCTCTCCGGCACCGGGTTGCCGGCGCTCGCCATCCAGTTGGCGAGCATCCGGTGGCCGCCCTGGGTGAGCACCGACTCGGGGTGGAACTGCACACCGACAACCGGCAGCTCGCGGTGGCGCACCGCCATGATGACACCGCTATCGGTGCGGCCGGTGACCTCCAGCTCGGCAGGGAGCGTGTCCGGCCGGATGGACAGCGAGTGGTACCGGGTGGCGACGAACGGGTCGGGCAGCCCGGCCAGCACACCCCTGCCGTCGTGGTGGACGAGCGACGTCTTGCCGTGCAGCAGCTCGGGCGCCCGCTCGACGACCCCGCCCCAGGCCACGCCGATGGCCTGGTGGCCGAGGCACACGCCGAGCAGCGGGAGCCCGCGGTCGGCGCTGCGCCGGATCACGTCGATGCTGGCGCCCGCGCGCTCCGGGGTGCCCGGACCGGGGCTGACCAGCACGCCGTCGACGGCAGCGAGCTCGTCGAGGTCCACCTCGTCGTTGCGCCGGACCGTGACGTCGGCGCCGAGCTGGGCGAGGTACTGGACCAGGTTGTAGACGAAGCTGTCGTAGTTGTCGACGACGAGGACGCGCATGGGGCCAGTGTGCCCGCCGGCGGCGCCGACCGTCCCGGGGTTAACCGAACACCCCGCCGGGGAACTGGCCGACGGTCAGCGTGATCTGCTGGTCGGGGGAGATCGACTCGCCCTCGTCGACCGACTGCTCGATCACCCGGTTGTCGTCGTCCTCGTCGTTGACCCGACGGCCCTGCAGCCGCACGTTGGTGAAGCCGAGGTCGTCGAGACGGTCCTGGGCGTCGGCCGGTTGGAGCCCGGTGACGTCCGGCATCTGGATCGAGTCGCCGTCGCCGTTGCCGCTGGCGATCT
>MKJX01000209.1 GCA_001942415.1 Pseudonocardia sp. CNS-139 | reverse complement strand
CGTCGACGATCAGCACCCCGATGACGTCGGATTCGGTGACGGGTGTCGCCATCACCGCGGATCCACTTTGATCAGCGGGATCGTCACCTCGACCAGGCAGCCCGCGCCCGTGTCGCGGATCTCCATTCGCCCTCCCCACCCGCGCGCCCGCTCCTTCATCGACACCAGGCCCAGCGCCCCGGCCCGGGTGGGCTCGCCGCTGAGCCCGGTGCCGTCGTCGGTGATCTGCACGAGCAGCAGCTCGGCGCCCGCGTCGCCGCAGCGGCGCAGCCGGACGGTCGCCGAGCCGGCCCGCGCGTGCTTCACCACGTTGTGCAGCGCCTCCTGGACGATCCGGTACAGGTCCTCCTGCAGCTCCGCAGGCAGCACGCCGGCCGGCTCGGCCACGTCGTCGTCCGCGTCGACGTCGACGTGCAGCCCGGATGCCGACTCGACGGACGCGGCGTGCGACCGGATGGCGGCCGTCAGCCCGCGCTCGACGAGCTCGACCGGGTGCATCTGCATCACGAGGCTGCGCAGGTCGCCCAGCGCGTTCTGGGCCAGCGTCAGCAGCTCGTCCGCGACGGCCTGCACGCGCTCGGGACTCTGGGCCTTGCCGGCCGCCACCTGCGCGCGCAGCGCTTGGCCTGCATCCGCATCGAGAAGACCTGCTGGACGACCGAGTCGTGCAGCTCGCGGGCCAGCCGGGCGCGCTCGGCCACCTGGGCGCGTGGCGGGAGCGGGCGAGCAGGTCGGCGGAGTCGACGGCCATCGCGGCCTGGTCGGCCATCGCGTCGAGGAACTCCAGCGTCGCCGCGTCCGGCACCTCGCCGGGCTCGTAGTAGGCGTTGAGGACGCCGACGGCCCGCCCGCGCACGACCAGCGGGACGGCGACGAAGCAGTCCCAGCTCGGCCCGCCCATGATCCCCCACAGCGGGGCCCAGGCGGGATCGGCGAGCACGGCCGCCTTGCGGTGCGGCACCACGATCCGCTGGCACGTCCGGAACGCCTCGACGAAGAACATCCGCGCGCCCAGCCGGCGGCACTCCTCCAGCCGGTCGGCGAAGTCCTCGGCGTCGGTGAAGCCGGCCTTGCCGACCACCCGCATCGCGCCGCCCTCGACGCGCAGGATCTGCACGGCCGCGATGTGCTCGGCCTGCACGACCTCGTGCGCCACCACGTCGAGCGTGACGCTGAGCGACCCGGCGTCGGCCACGCTGGACGCCGCGCGGGCGATGGCCGCGAGCCGCCGCTGTCCGCGCCGGCCGTCGGACGGGCCGGTGGGGGCGCCGCACAGCGCGCAACACGCGGGCTTCAGCCCGCGCGCTGCTCCACCCGCGACTGCCTGCTGCATCACGCCGACTCCTTCGTCGAGGCGCTCGCCGTCCGTCCGCCCGGCCATCCGGAGCCACGTCCGTCCCGGCCCAGCGCGCCCAGTCTCGTCAGCGGAGCTGAGCGTCACAAGGCTCCGGCGCGAAACGGAGACCCCTGCCGAGACGGATGACGTAGCCGCGCTCGCCCGACTCCTGGGCCCGTTCGCGGGCCACCTGCGGCCTTCCCAACTCGTCTTTCGCGGGATGGAAGCCGCCTGCCCGCCGCCGACGGCGGTCGCCGACGCTGTGGCGGATGTAGTGAGCCCGGTCACTCCGCCCGGCGAACCATCCCCGCTGGAGGTCCTCGTGAGGCCGAAGATGCAGCTCCTGTCGCTCCTGATGGGGACGCTCCTGCTGGTCACCGCCTGCGGCGGGGGCGGTGGGGGATCGGGGGGCGGTCCGGCGCAGCCGGCCGGGCCGCCGCAACGGGGCGGCGAACTGACGGTCCTGGAGGGCGCGGCGTTCACCGGCAGCTGGCCCTCCGGGCTCGACCCGGCGACCAACACGACGGGCGGCGCGAACCTCCCGCAGATGAGCTCGATCTACGGCGGGCTCTTCCGGCTCGTCGCCGACGACGACGGCACGAACGCGCGGATCGAGCCGCACCAGGCCGAGAGCTACGAGCTGGTCGACGAGGGCCGCACGGTGCGGATCACGCTGCGGCCCGGGATCCGGTTCAGCGACGGCACGCCGCTCGACGCCGAGGCGGTCGTGTTCAACATGCAGCGCGGCGGTGAGCTCCACGTGCAGCTGCCGGCCGGTCTTCCTGGACGACCTGGTCGAGAACGGCATCAGCGCCGACGGGCCGCTGACCGTGGTGCTGCGGTTCACCCGCCCGTACGCGGCCGTGATCAACGCGTTCCCGGCGTCGAACGTCAACTGGATCGCCTCGCCGACGGCCCTGCAGCAGCTGGGCGAGGACCAGTTCCGGATCACCCCGGTGGGCGCCGGCCCGTTCGTGGTGGTGTCCAACCAGCTCAGCTCGGAGCTCGTGCTGGAGCGCAACCCGGACTACTTCAAGCCCGACCGGCCCTACCTCGACCGGCTCACGTTCCAGTCGATCGGCGGCGACCAGCCCGCCTACCAGGCGCTCCTCGCCGGCCAGGCGGACGCGTACGAGGGGCTCAACACCACGCCGCTGCTGGAGCAGGCGCAGCAGAACCCGCAGGTGCGCGTCACCGTGCAGCCCGCGACGTCGCCGTACGTCGTCCAGCTGAACACGCGCATCGCGCCGTTCGACGACCAGCGGGCGCGTGAGGCGATCTACCGCGCGACCGACTTCGAGGCCATCTCGCGGGGCCTGTTCCGCGGCCTCTACCCGGTCAGCCAGACGTTCACCGGCCCGGGCGGGCTCTTCCACCGCGAGGCCGTGGCCGGCTACCCGGCCTTCGACGTCGAACGGGCCCGGCAGCTGGTGGCCGAGCTGGGTGGGCTCACCGTCAACCTGGGCACGCTCAGCGGCTACGTCGCGGAGCAGGTGATGACCGCGCTCCAGACGCAGTGGCAGGCCGCCGGCATCACCGTCAACACCGAGAGCTACCAGCTCTCCACGCTGGTCCAGGAGTTCAACACCGGCCAGTGGCAGTCGATGCTCCAGACGGCCGGGGCGTGGGATCCGGCGGGCGGCGTGGGCGTCGGCTTCCGGTTCTCCTCGACGTCGCCGTTCAGCGGGGTGACCGACCCGGCGCTCGACCAGATGCTCGACGACGCCGCCGCGACGGTGGACGACGGCGAGCGCGAGCGGCTCTACGGCGAGGCCGGGGAGTACATCAGCGAGCACGCGTACGCGCCGTTCGGGCTGGCGTTCGCGCCGGCGAACGTCGTCGTGCAGGGCGTGTACGGTCCGGGCCTCACGACCCGGATCCCGCCGATCGTGGTGAACGCGGCGGTGCACTGGGACGAGGTCTGGCGCACCCAGCAGTGATCGGCGCACGTCACGGACGTCCGGGGTTCCGAGACATCCGGCGTACGTGACGTGCGTCGCAGGGGCGGGGGAGTGGGGTCATCCGCGTGGTTCGCGGGCCCCCTCCCCCGTCCTAGCGTCTGCTGGTCGCCCCCACCCGCTGGCGAGTAGGAGCTGACATGCCGATGGAATTCCTGGTCCGGGCCTCGAACAGGCTCCCCGCGGACTTCCCGCCCGAGAGGCGTGCCGAGATGCGCACGGGCGAACGCGCGATCGCGGCGCGGTGGCGCCAGGAGGGAATGCTCCAGCGGCTGTGGCGGGTGCCCGGCCGCACGGACTGGATCGGGCTCTTCACCGCCGACGACCCGACGGTGCTGCACGACGCCCTCACGACGCTGCCGATGTACCCGTGGCTCGACCTCACCGTCGAGCCGCTGTCGACCCATCCGCAGGAGCGGGCCGCCGAGACCGGCCCGGACGGGGTTCCTGCCAGAACGACCTGACGCACACCCACCGCTGACGAGGAAGTTGGTGCGGACATGATCGGTACCCCGACCCGCCGACGGCGGCTGCTCGCCGCCGCGACGGCCGGGCTCACCGCCCTGCTGGTCGCCTCCTGCGGCGCTGCTCCGGGCATCGGCGGCGCCTCCGGAGGAGCAGCAGGCGGCGAGAGCCTCATCCGGACCGTCGACCCGTACGGCGGCGACCCGGCCACCGAGGGCACCCCGCGGTCCGGCGGGGTACTGATCATGGGCACCGACCGCGAGGCCGCCGGCTTCGACCCGACGGCGCAGAACACCAACCAGGCCGCGACCGCGGTGTACGACTCGCTGCTCAAGCTCGGCCCCGGCGGCGTGCCGGAGCCGTACCTGGCCGAGTCGATGGAGACCACCGACGGTGGCACCACCTGGCTGATGGGCCTGCGGGAGGGCGTGCAGTTCTCCGACGGCACCCCGCTGGACGCCGACGCCGTGATCTTCAACGTGCAGCGGCACATCGACAAGAAGTCCTCGCCGGGGCACCGGTTCACCGAGCCCATCGCGTCGATGCGCGCGGCCGACCCGTACACGGTCGAGTTCAACCTGAAGCGGCCCTTCGGGTCGTTCCCGGTGGCGTTCGGCGCCAACTTCACCGGCGGCGCGCTCGGCATGATCGCCTCGCCGGCCGCCGTCCAGCGCTTCGGCGACCAGTACGTCGCCAACCCGGTCGGCGCCGGCCCGTTCGTGCTGACGGAGTGGGTCCGCGACTCGCGGATGGTGCTGACGAAGAACCCGAACTACTGGCAGGCCGACCAGGGCCTGCCGCGCCTGGACGGGCTGGAGTTCCGGCCGCTGCCCGACACCGAGACCCGGTACGCGTCGCTGGAGAACGGCGACGTCGACATGATCTTCGGCGCTACCACACCGAGCTGCTGCGCGGGGCGGAGGACCCGAACCTGCACGTCTACTACGGGTCCGGGAACGGCGCGGAGTGGAGCCACTTCAACTTCGAGCGGCCGCCGTTCAACGACCGGCGCATGCGTGAGGCGTTCATCCGCGCGATCGACCGCAACGCGATGGCGGCCACCCAGTACCGCGGCCAGATGGAGGCCGCGAACGGCTACTTCGGCACCGACAGCGAGTACAACACCGCGGAGGCCGAGGCGGCCTGGCCGGCGTACGACCCGGAGCGGGCCCGCCAGCTGGTGCAGGAGTACGTGGCCGGGGGCGGCAGCGCCACCGTCGTCTACAAGACGACCAACGCGCCCAACCGCGTGCAGTTCGCGGAGTTCCTGCAGGCCCAGATGGCGGCCGTCGGGATCACCCTGGAGCCGCAGTTCTACGACCTCGCGCAGTACTCGTCGCAGGTCGTGCAGAGCGGCGACTTCGAGGTCGCGGGCAACGTCGGCGGCCCGGTCGACGGGGCCTACCCCGGCTCGTCCAACGTGTTCCGCACGGGCGGCAGCCAGAACTACGGCCGCTACTCGAACCCCCAGGTGGACGCGCTGCTCGACCAGGCCGCGGCCAGCGTCGACCCGGCCGAACGGACCCGGCTGTACCAGCAGGTCGGGCTGATCACGAACCAGGACCTCGCGCTCGCGTACTACAGCCGCGGGTACCTGTCGAACGTCGCGAAGCCCGAGGTCAAGGGCATCGTCCGCTACCTGACGCGGGACGTCTTCTTCGCCACGGTGTGGCTGGACAGGTAGTCCCCGGCGGGTTGTCCCAGCCCCGGCGCTGCGTGCACGCAGCAACAGGAACGCGTGCACGCAGCCGTTCGGGGCAACGGCGGTTCGTACCGGACGCTCGGGACGGATAGGCAGCGGACTCGACGAGGAGGAACCGATGCGCTGGAGCTCCCGTGCGGGGAGGGCGTCCACCGGGGTCACGGCCTTGCTGGCCGCGATCGTGCTGGCGGCCTGTGGGGCGGTCGGCGGAAACCAGGGCGGCGCGGAGTCGGATCCGCCGCTGCAGGCCATGCGGCCCTACGGCGGCGACCCGGCGGCCGAGGGCAGCCGCGGACCGGCGGCACGCTCCTGATCGGCAACGACCGGGAGATCGTCAGCTTCGACCCGACCGTGCAGAACGGCAACGCGGTCGCGATGGCCGTCTACGACCTCCTGATGCGGCTCAAGCCGGGCGGTGGCGGCGCGGAGCCGTACCTGGCCGAGTCGATGGAGACCACCGACGACGGCCGCACCTGGGTGATGGGCCTGCGCGACGGCGTGCTGTTCTCCGACGGCACCCCGCTCGACGCGAACGCCGTCATCATCAACACGCAGCGGCACATCGACGCGCCCGCCTCGCCGGCGGCCGTCTACGCCAAGCAGATCACGTCGATGCGGGCACTCGACCCGCTCACCGTCGAGTTCGTGCTGGCCGCGCCGCTGGGCGACTTCCCGGTCGTGTTCACCGGGTCGATCTTCGCCGGCACGCTGGGGATGATCATCTCGCCGGCCGCGCTGCAGCAGTACGGCGACCAGATCGGCAGCAACCCGGTCGGCGCGGGCCCGTTCGAGCTGGAGAGCTGGCAGCGGGACAACCGGATGGTGCTCACCCGCAACGAGAACTACTGGCAGCCGGGCCTGCCGCGGCTGGACGCGCTGGAGTTCCGGCCGCTCTCCGACACCGAGACGCGCTACGCGTCGATGGTCAGCGGGGACGTCGACATGATCTACGGCGGCTACAACACCGAGCTCGTGCGGGCCTACACCAACCCCGACTTCACGACGTACTACGGGCCGGGCAGCGGCGGGTTCTTCTTCACGTTCAACTTCGCGCGCGCCCCGTTCGACGACCGCCGGATGCGGGAGGCGGCGGTGCGGGCGATCGACCTGCGGGCGCTCGCCGCGAGCCAGTACGGCAACCAGCTCGTCGGCTCGGACAGCCTCTTCGCGACCGACAGCCCGTACCACACGCAGGCGCGTCCGACTCGTGGCCGGAGTACGACCCGGAGCGGGCCCGGCAGCTGGTGCAGGAGTACGTCGCGGACGGCGGCAGCCCGCGCTTCTCGTTCTCCACCAGCCGCAGCGAGGTGACGCTCGGCGAGTTCGTGCAGGCCCAGCTCGCGGCGGTCGGGATGGACGTCGAGGTGCGGTACTACGACCTCGCGGAGTTCACCTCGCGGGTGCTGCAGGGCGGGGACTTCGAGCTGATCAGCAACCTCGCCCCGTTCGACTACCCGTTCCCGGCCGCGGCGCGCCTGCTGAGCTCGACCGGCGCGATCAACTTCGGGAAGTACTCCAACCCGGAGGTCGACCGGCTCCTCGCGCAGGCGGCGACCACGCTCGACGAGAGCGCGAAGCAGCGGGCGTACCAGGAGGTCGAGCGGCTGGTGAACGACGACATCGCGCTGCTGTTCCTGAGCCGCAGCTACCTGTCGACGATCACCAAGCCGGACGTGAGGGGAATCGACCGGACGATCGGAAGAGACATCTTCTTCGCCACGGCGTGGCTGGACCGCTAGCCCCCGCCCCAACCGCATTGTGGAGCCAAACTGCACTTTTAGGCGGCCCCAGACTGCATTGTGGAGCCATAACGCGGTTCGGGGCGTGCCCAGAGTGCGTTATGGCTCCACAATGCGTCTCGCTGGGTCGGGCGGCGTGCGCCAGCGCTGCTCGTACCGGCGGGCCTGCTCGGCGCGTTCGGCCTCGCCGGCCCGGCCGCGCCTCGCCGCGGCGGTGCCGCGCGGGTAGCCGGCGCGCATCGCGCGGTGCTCGGTGGTCTCGTACATGTACGCGGCCGAGTAGAAGCAGCCGAGCAGCAGCCCGGCGAGCACGGAGCAGCCGCGCACCCACGCCGGGCCCGGGATCAGCACGTACAGCAGGACGGCCGGCACCAGGAGCTGCACGGTGGTGCGGGCGAAGTGGCGCAGCACCCACGTTCGCGACGTGACGTCGTCCAGCACCCACTCCCGGTAGGCGGGCGGCAGCGGTCGGCCGAAGGCGTACAGCACCCACCGCACCGGGCCGGGGCGGCGCGGACGCCGGTCATCTCATGCACCCTAATGCTTTGTGCACCAATCATCACGGCACAAAGAGTACGCTGACGGCGTGTCCGGAACGACCCCAGGTGACGCAGGCGACCTCCTCCGCCTCGACCGGCAGGTGTGCTTCGCGCTCGCCGTCGCCGCGCGCAGCGTGATCGCGCTCTACCGCCCGGTGCTGGAGCCCATGGGCCTCACGCACCCGCAGTACCTGGTGATGCTCGCGCTGTGGGAGCGCTCGCCGCGCTCGGTCAAGGACCTCAGCACCGCGCTCGCGCTCGACCCCGGCACGCTCTCGCCGCTGCTCAAGCGGTTGGAGGCGGCCGGGCTCGTCGAACGCGGCCGCGACCGCGCCGACGAGCGCAACCTCGCCGTCACGCTCACGACGAGGGCCGGGCCCTGCGGGAGATGGCCGAGGCCGTGCCGCCGGCCATCGTCGCGCGGCTCGGGATGCCGCTGGACGCGCTGGAGGATTTGCACGCCGCCCTCACCGGGGTGATCACGGCCGCGCGGGAGTCGCCGCAACCGCGGCCGTAGCCGGGCGGATCGCCGCGGCGAACAGCACCGCCGCCACTAGCCGCGCTCGCCCCGGCACGCCGCGGGCTGCGCGCCGACCGGACGATCGTGTTGACGCCGGCCGCCGGTGCGAAGCCCGCCAGCAGCGCGCGAATACCGGTTGCCCGGCGGACGGTGCTGCGGTTCGGTCGGCAACCGTGCTGATCCGCCGCGAGGTCGCCGGGGACGAGAGGGCCATCCACGACGTGCACGCCGACGCGTTCGCGCCGGCCTACCCGGATGGGCACCCGCCCGAGCCGCAGCTCGTCGACGCGCTGCGGGCCGACGAGGGCTGGGTCGCCGCGCTGTCGTTCGTCGCCGAGGTGGACGGGAGCCTGGTCGGCCACGTCTGCTGCACCCGCGCGACCCTCCTGCCCGCCGGGCACCGCGTGCTCGGCCTCGGCCCGCTCGGCGTGCGGACCGCCCACCAGCGCCGCGGCGCCGGCGCGGCGCTGATGCACGCGGTGCTCGGCGCCGCCGACGCGCTCGACGAGCCGCTGGCGGTGCTGCTCGGCCACCGCGACTACTACCGGCGCTTCGGGTTCGAGCCGGCCGCCGGGCTCGGCATCGAGCCCGAGGTGCCGGAGTGGGCGGCGCATTTCCAGGCCCGGCGGCTCACGGCCTACCGGCCCGGCCTGACCGGCCGCTTCCGCTACGCGAAGCCGTTCTCGGACCTCTGACCCGGCTCGTCGGGCGGGCGATGGCCCCGACGTCGGTGAACGGGCGGCCTGCTGCGGTCGCCTACCTGCGCGGCGCGGCGGGCGTCCGGCGGCCCGACGGGACTGTTGTGCTCGCCACAACCGCGACGCACGTCGCACGCATCGTCGTGTTCGCCGATCCGGGGCTCGTCGGGGTGTTCGGGCTGCCGGAGCGCCGGGCGTCCGGCTCGGCGCGGTAGCCGGGCGCGACGGCCGTCCGGGCGAGCGGTGTCCCGCCACCCGGCGTACCCCGGTGAGCCACAGCGAGACGTGATGTCCGTCGGTTCCTAGGGTGATCTGGCTGCGCATATGACATCATCCGGCCGGGCACTGAGACTCGGATGGAGCAGTAACGCGCCGGCTTTCTCACCTTGCGTCACCACTCTGTCGCAGCTTGGTGCACCAGCAGGATGGTTTCGGTCGTCGCGTGTATCAGCCAGGCAGCCCTGCCCGGCCGGGGAGGCCCCATGGCTGTCAGAGCGCGTCACACCACCGTCGGCAAGCTCAACGTGCACAACCGGGGCCTGCGGGTCGAGACCAACGGCATCAACGTCATCGGCGACGCGGAGCGCAAGGGCTACCCGCGCCAGCTGTTCTGGCCGTGGTTCGGCGCGAACGTCTCCGTGCTCGGCCTGAGCTACGGCGCGTTCGCGCTCGGTTTCGGCATCTCGGTGCCCCAGGCGCTCGTCGCGGGGCTCTTCGGCGTGGTGTTCTCGTTCCTGCTCTGCGGCTTCGTCGCGCTGGCCGGCAAGCGCGGCTCCGCGCCCACGATGGTGCTCAGCCGCGCCGCGTTCGGCGTGCGCGGCAACCGGCTCCCCGCCGTCATCTCCTGGCTGCTCACGGTCGGCTGGGAGACCGTGCTGACGATCCTCGCGACGCTCGCGACGGCCACCGTGCTCGGCCGGCTCGGCTGGGGCGGCGGCGTCGGGACGCAGGTGATCGCGCTGGCCGTGGTGGCGGTCCTGATCATGGGCGCCGGCGTGCTCGGCTTCGACGTGATCATGCGCATGCAGACCGTGATCACGATCCTGACGGCTGCGCTGACCGTCGTCTACATGGTGCTGGTCGCGCCCACGATCGACTGGACGGCCGTCGCGGCGGTGCCGGCCGGGTCGGCGCAGGAGATCGTCGGCGCGGTCGTCTTCCTCATGACGGGGTTCGGGCTGGGCTGGGTCAACGTCGCCGCCGACTACTCGCGCTACCTGCCGCGCAGCGCGTCGAGCGCCGGCGTGATCGGCTGGACGACGGTCGGAGGGGCGCTCGCCCCGGTGGTGCTGCTGGTGTTCGGGCTGCTGCTGGCCGCGTCGTCGGCGGACCTGAGCGAGGCCATCGCGGGCGACCCGATCGGCGCGCTGGCCGCGGCCCTGCCGGTCTGGTTCCTCATCCCGTTCGCGCTGGTCGCGGTGCTGGGTCTGGTCGGCGGCGCGGTGCTGGACATCTACTCGTCGGGCCTGGCGCTGCTGGCGACCGGGGTGCGGGTGCCGCGCTACGCCGCCGCGCTGATCGACGGCGCGATCATGGTGCTCGGCACGGTGTACGTGGTCTTCATCAGCGGCGAGTTCCTCGCCCAGTTCAACGGCTTCCTGATCACGCTGGGCGTGCCGGTGGCGGCGTGGTGCGGCGTGATCCTCGCCGACATCGCGCTGCGCCGCCGCGACTACGACGAGGCAGACCTCTACCGGCCCTCCGGGCGCTACGGCGACGTCCGGCGGATCCCGATCGCGATCGTCGCGGCCTGCACGCTGCTCGGCTGGGGCCTGGTGACGAACACCAGCGCCGGCTGGCTGACGTGGCAGGGCTACCTGCTCGACGTGTTCCAGCTCGGCGGCCGCGAGGGCCCGTGGGCCTACGCCAACCTCGGCGTCCTGGTCGCGCTGATCGTCGCGTTCGGCGCGACGCTCCTGGCCACCCGTTCCGACGTCCGCGCGCAGGAGGCCCGCATCCGATGACCGTCCTGATCACGAGCTGGAACGGCGGCCGCAGCCCGCTGCTGGAGAAGTCGGCCGCGAAGATCTTCCTGATCCTGCACGACTCGTTCACCGGCAAGCCGCTCGTGCGGCCGAGCGCGATCAAGCGCGGGATCATCGGTGCCGAGCTCGCCGACCTGATCCAGTCCCGCCGCATCGGCATGGAGAACGACCGGGTCGTGATCGCCGACGAGGGCCGGCGCGGCGCCGACCACCTCTCGGCGTTCCTCCTGGAGACGATCCGCAGCCAGCCCGACGCGCACACCGTGCCGGTCTGGGTGGCCACGCTCGCCGACCGGCTCTTCGACCTGCTCGCGACGCTGCTGGTCACGGACGGGATCGTCCGCCGGATCCCCGGGTCGCGGCTGCTGGGCCGGGGGACCGACCGGTTCCCGGCGCACGACCTGCTGGCGGCGGCCGGGCCGCGCCTGCGGCTGGACCACGCCCTGCGCTCGCCGACCGAGCCGGACCTCCCGTCGCAGGTGGTGGCCGCGCTGCTGGGCGCGATCGGCGCGGCCAAGGTGATCGACCAGGACGGCGACCGGAGCGCGATCCGCCGCCGCGTCGAGGACATCACCCGCGGCCTGCCCCTGGACCTGCGCGACTTCATCATCGGCATGGAGGTCGCGCACGCCTCGGGCGAGCTGCCGCCGTCGCTGCGGCTGCACACCGCCGACAGCTGACCCCGACAGCCGCCCCGCCGTGGCCGCGGCCCGCGACCTCGCCGAGGTGTACCGGCGCTTCGCCGAGGGCGACGGCGCCGCGTCGTCGCCGCTGTACCGGCATGTCGCGCTCGGCCTGAGCGCGTCCGGGGAGGCGCTGCGCGCCATCGAGACGGCGCCTGCGCGCCGGCGACAGCCCGCGGTGGTCCTCGCCGCGCTGCACGCCCTGGTCCTCGCCGGCCGCGCCCCGGCGCTCGCCGCCGCCCAGGAGCACGCTGCCGGGGCGGCGATCGACACGCTGCGGGACATGACCGACGCGGTCGTGGAGATCGCCGTGCGCCGCCCGGTGCGGACCGGCGAGACCGGACGCGGCGCCGTCCTGTACCCGGCGGTCGCCGAGGCGGCCCACCGGATGGGGGCGGGCGCGGTCGGGCTGGTCGACGTCGGGTGCTCGGCCGGGCTCAACCTCACCGTCGACCGCGTCGGCATCATCTACGACAACGGGCAGTCGCCGGGCGACCCGGCTCGCCCGTGCAGACGACGTGCGCGGTCGTGGGACACCGGCCCGTCCCGGCGCGCGCGATGCCCGAGGTCGTCGCCCGGGTCGGCGTCGACCCGCCCCGGTCGACGTCACCGACGCGAGGAGGCGCGCTGGCTGCGGGCCTGCCTGCCGCCGGACCAGCCCGAACGGGCCGCCCGGCGCGACGCGGAGATCGCGCTGGCCGCGTCGGCCCCTCCGCTCCTGCTGGACGGCGACGTCGTCGAGGTGCTGCCCGAGGCCGTCGCCCGGGTGCCCGCGGACGCGGTACCCGTCGTCACCACGACGTGGGTGCTCTCGGGCCTCCCGCCGGAGGGCCGCCTGCGCTTCCTGCACCGCCTCGGCGACGCGGCGGCCGGCCGGGCGGTGGCGTGGGTGTCGGCGGAGGGGGTCGGCGTCGCGCCGGCCGTCCCGACGTTCGGTGACCGCCGGGCCTCCGGCCACAGCATCATCGGCGTGGCGGTGTTCGACGGGCCGGCGCTGCACGTCGAGGCGGTCGGCCGCTGCTGGTCGCGGGGCCGCCCGCCGGCCTGGCTGGCGCCGTCCTGACCTGCGCCTACCCCCGGATCCCGCTCATCACCATCGTGTCCTTGAGGTGCCGCTCGATGAGCAGGAACGCGACGACCGCGGGCACGGCGATGAGCGTGGCGGCGGACATGAGCAGCGGCCAGTTCGTACCCGTCTCGGCGCGGAAGAGCGAGAGGCCGACGGTGACCGTCCGCATCGACTCCGACCGCGTGACGATCAGCGGGTAGAGGTAGCTGTTCCAGGACGCGATGAACGTGAAGAACGCGGCCACCGCGAGCGCCGGCCACGACAGCGGCACCACGACGTGCCGCAGGATCCGCAGCGGCCCGCACCCGTCCACGACGGCGGCGTCCTCCAGCTCGCGCGGGAGCGTCTCGAAGAACTGCCGCAGCAGGAAGACCACGTAGGCGTTCGCGAGGAACGGGACGGTCAGCGCGAGATAGGTGTCGATCCACCCCCACCCGCTGAGCAGCACGAACAGCGGGATGAGCAGCACCTCGCCGGGGATCATGAGCGTGGCCAGCACCAGCAGGAACACCAGGTTGCGGCCCCGGAACGTCATGCGTGCGAACGCGTAGGCGGCCGGCACCCCGACCACGAGGTTGCCCAGGACCGTCACGGCCGCGACCAGCAGGCTGTTGGCGTACCAGCGCAGGAACGGGCCGGCCTGCGCGACCTGCGCGACGTTCTCCCACCGCCACTGCACGGGCAGGATCGAGGGCGGCCAGGTCACGGCCTCCGGCTGCGGCTTCAGCGCCGTCAGCACCATCCACAGGATGGGGAAGAGCACCACGAGCGCGACGAACAGCTTGAGCGCGATCGCGACGGCGCGCAGCACCCGCGCCCTCACCGCTCGGCCTCGCTGCGCTCGGCCGGCGCTTCGCGCAGGCCGCTGCGTCGATGACTCGCTCGCAAGCTCGCTCATCGGTACGCCAGCCGGTCGCCGATCCACCGCTGCTGCGCGTACGTCGCGAGCCCGAGCACGAGCATCAGCGCGACGGCCATCGCGCACGCGTAGCCGATGTGGAAGTACGTGAACGCCTGCTGGTACAGCTCGTAGACCACGACGTCGGTGCTGCCGAGCGGCCCGCCCTGGGTCATGAGGTCGACCTGGGCGAACACCTGGAACGCGTCGACCACGCCCAGCACCAGGCAGAAGAACAGCTGCGGACCCAGCAGCGGCAGCGTGATCCGCAGCGCGCGCTGGCGGTAGGACGCGCCGTCGATGCGCGCGGCCTCGTGGTAGGCCGGGTCGATGCCCTTGATCCCGGCCAGCAGGATCAGCATGAAGTAGCCGAACTGCCGCCAGATCGACGGCACCGCCACCGCGGCCATCGCCGTCGACGGCTCGCCGAGCCAGTTCTGCGGGCCGAGCCCGGCGACGTCGAGACCGTAGTTGACCAGGCCGAAGTGGGGGTCGAAGAGCCACACCCACACCACCGAGACCACCGGGATGCTCACCACGAACGGCACCGCGAACGCCAGCCGCAGCACCGTCGACACCACGCTCGCCCGCTCGACGAGCAGTGCCGCCCCGAACGCCAGCACGAGGCTCGCCGGCAGCGTCAGCACGACGTAGAGGCACGTGTTGGCGGTGGCCCGCAGCACGTCCGGGTCGCGAACCAGGTCGAGGTAGTTCTGCAGCCCGACGACGTCGTAGTGGTCGGAGATCCCGTTCCAGTCGGTGAGGCTGGTCCAGGTCGCGCTGACCACCGGGTAGAGCACGAAGCAGCCCAGCAGCAGCGTCGGCCGGGGCGAGGAAGACGTAGGGCGTGAGGCGGCGGGAGACCACGGCGTCAGGCGCCGAACCGGGCCCGCAGCCGGTCGGCGGCCTCGCGCTGGCGTTCCGGCGGGCCGAACTCGAACACCGCGAGCCCGTCGAACCCGACGTCCTCCAGCGCGCCGAACACGCCGTCCCACGCGATCGTGCCGTCGCCGATCGGGAGATGCTCGTCGATGGGCCCGCCGTGGTTGTCGTGCAGGTGCAGGTGCTTGAGGCGCGGCCCGAGCCGGCGGACGGCCGCGGCGACGTCCAGCCCGGCCTGGTGGGCGTGCCCGGTGTCGAGGCACAGGCCCTTGAGGCCGGCCTGCCAGTCGTCGTGCAGCCGGACGACGCCGTCGAGCGTCCACGTGTCCTCGAAGTGGACGTTCGTGCGGATCAGGTTCTCCGCGACCACCCGGATGCCGCGGGGTTCCCCGAACGCCGAGAGCTCCTGGAAGACGGCCAGCTCGGCGGCCTTCATCCGGGGCCAGAACCGCTCGGGGAAGTAGCCGTGGATGCCCGGGTGCACGTTGAGCACGGACGCGCCGATCCGGTCGGCGATGCGCAGCGCGGCCAGCATGTCCGCCCGCGCGGCCTCGTACGCGCCCGCGTGAGCGAGGCGATGTTCAGGTCCCGGAACGGCGCGTGGACGCTGAACGTGAGGCCGCCGGCGTGCAGCTGCGCGAGTTGGTCGACCAGCGCGTCGCCGGGCTCGTCGATCGCGAAGTCGACGGAGAGCTCGAAGGCGCCGATGAACGCCGACGAGGAGACGACCTGCTCGACGTTCGTGATCGACGCGGCGGCCGAGGGAACGATCTTCACGGGGAGTCTTTCTGCAGGAAGGGGCCGGGCCGGCGGTGCCGGCCCGGCCCGTGGCGTCAGTTGGCGGCGGCGATGATCCGGTCGGCCTCGCCGACCGCGCCGGACAGGTTGGCCTGCGCGTCGCCCTGGCCCGACAGCGTCGCCTGGAAGGCGTCGGCCAGCTCGGTGGCGATCTGCGGGTAGCCGGGCAGGTTCGGCCGCGGCCGGGCGTACGGGAGCTGCTCGGCGGCGACGGCGCGGCGCGGGTCCTGCGCGACCCAGGCCCGGAGCGTGTCGGTGTCCTGCGCGGCGGCGATGCCGGGCATGTAGTTCGAGACGCTGGTCCAGCGCGCCGCGACCTCGGGGGTGGCCCACCACTTCTGGAACTCGGCGGCCGCGGCCCGCTGGTCGTCCGGCACGTCGCGGAAGACGCCGAGGTTGTAGCCGCCCAGGCTGTAGACCTGGTCGCCCATCGTCGGGAACCGGGCCACGCCGACGTCGAACCCGGCCTTGCCGGTGATGCCCGCCATCGCGGTGGACGACTGCTCGAACATCGCGACCTTGCCGGCCGCGAACAGGTCGACGAGCTGGTTGAGCGACGAGTCGGTCTGCACCATCTCGGCGCCGCCGGTCGCGACGAGGTCCTGGTAGGCCCCGAACGCGCCGACGGCCTGCGGCGAGTCGAAGAGCGCCTGTGTGTGTCGGGGCTGAAGAGCTCCGCACCGGACTGCCAGAGCCGGACCTCCAGGATCCACGGCGCCTGCGCCGGGAACGCGTAGCCGCGCACGTCCGGGGTGCCGTCGCCGTCGGTGTCCTGCGTGAGCCGCACGGCGTCGGCCTTCAGCTGCTCCCAGGTCGTGGGCAGGTCGGCCGGGGCGAGCCCGGCCTGCGCGACGAGGCCCGGGTTGTAGTACAGGACGTTCGAGTTGTAGCCGAGCGGCACCGTGTAGAGCGTGCCGTCGTAGGAGTTCGCCTCGGCGATGCTCGGGATCATCGCGTCCCGCAGCGTCGCGGCCTCGTCCTCGCCGACGAGGTCCGGCAGCGACGCGAGCGCCCCGAACGAGGCCATCTGCGCCATCTGGGTCAGCTCCAGCTGCGCCAGCGCCGGCGGCTGCCCGGCCGCGACGGACGTCTGCATGGCCTGCAGCATCGCGTCGTAGGGCTGGTAGACCGGGGTGACGGTGATGCCCGGGTGGGACGCCTCGAACTCGTCGACGAGCCCGGTCAGGCTCGTCTCCAGCTGCCCGCTGAACGTGTGCCAGAACTCGATCGTGACGGGGTGGTCGGGGCCGGGGGCGGCGTCGCCGGTGGCGGCGCGGGGCCGGCGCACCCGGCGAGCGCCGCCACGGCGAGCAGCGGCAGCGCCGCCAGCAGTCCTCTCCTCATTCCTGGGCTCCTTCGGCAGTCTGCGGCTCGCCGAGCGGCTCGTACATGCGCACGACGCTCGCGCTCGTGTCGATCGCGGGGGACTTGGTGCGGTCGGGCGCGTCCGCCGGATCGTCTCCAGCGTCGCCTCGACGTCGTCGGACTCGATCTCGTAGACGGCGAGGTGGCGGGGACCCTCGGACGGGTCGGCGTCGACCAGCCGGAAGCGCTGCCCGCGCAGGAAGCCGGGCATCCGCAGCACCTCGGGCACGTGGACGGTGTCGTACCAGTCGTCGAACTCGGCCTCGCGCCCCGGCACGGGGCTCGTCATGACGATCTGGAGGTACCTCGAAGGCATGCCCGGGAGCCTGATTCATCTAGATGAATCTCGGGCGCCGCGGGACACGAAGGCTGCGTGAACGGCGCCGGTCCTCCGGGCGCGCCGCCTACGTGCGGTAATGCATCACGTACGAGGCGCGTTCGGCGCGGATGCGGCGGCGCACGTAGTAGACGGGCCGCCCGTCCGAGTCGACGCTGACGCCGTCGCGCACGATCAGCGGCGCGCCCGCGAGGCCGCCGAGCTGCTCGACCTCCACCGGCCCGGCCGCCGCCGCCGAGAACGCCCGCCACGAGTAGAAGAGCGTGATCCCGTACGCCTCGCGCAGCACGCCGTGCAGCGCCGCGTCGCCGACCCAGCGGGCGGCCAGATCGGGGAAGCGCCGGCGGTCCAGCCAGTAGCTGCTCACGGCGAACGGGTCGCCGCCGGCCTCGACGAGCGTGTCGAGCCGCTTGACGTCCGCCGGGTCGATCGCGAGGTGCTTCGCCGCCGCGGGGGAGGGGTCGGGCTCCTCGCCGAGCACCGTCTCGGTGACGTCGCTGACCACGCTCTGGACCGTGGCGTGCACGCTGCCCTCGTCGACCTGGCGGCCGGGGTCGACGGTGATCTCCAGCACCGGCGGCGGGTTGGCGACGAACGTGCCGCTGCCCTGCCGGATGTCGACCACGCCGGCGGCCCGGAGCTGCGCGAGCGCCTGGCGCACGGTCAGCCGGTTGACGCCGAACTCGGCGACGAGCACCGCCTCCGTGGGCATCCGCTCGCCGGGCACCCACTCACCGGCGTTGATGCGGTCCTGGAGCTGGTTGGCGATGGCCCGGTAGAGCGGCTCGCGGGCGGACACGCCCAGAGCTTAGGCAGAGGGATCCGCGGGGTCCGGCCGGTCGCCGTCCTCCAGCACGCGGGTGACCTGCTCCAGCATCTCCATCAGGCGGGTCCGCTCGGGCTCGGGGAACGCCTCGGCGAGGTTCGTCTCGATCGCGACGGCCAGCCGGTCGGCCTTGCGCAGCAGGGCCCGGCCCTGGCGGGTGAGCGCGGTCTGCATCACCTGCGCGTGCACGGCCGAGGGCCGCCGGGTGACCAGCGCCTTCGCCTCGAGGTTGGCCAGCAGCGCGGCCATCGTCTGGGGCGTCACGAAGCACCGGCGGGCCAGCTGCGCGCCCGAGAGCCCGGGATGGTCGGCGAGCACCATCAGCGCGGTGTACTGGGGGACCGTCAGGCCGACCGTGCGCAGCGCCTGCGACTTGCGCGCCATCAGCGCCTGCTCCGCGCGCTTGACGACGTTGCCGATCCGCTGGTCGATCGGCAGCTCCGTCGCACTGCTGCCGCCGCCTCTCACGTCGGGCATGCTACCTGGGGTTTCCGCGCTGCCCGGCCCGCACGCGGCGGGCCGGGCAGCAACTGTCGGGTCCGGCCGGACCGGTCAGACCAGGTCGTTCTCGGTCAGCCAGGCGGCCGTGTCCTCGTAGACGAGCGGCGCGCCGCGCTCGACGCCCATGTAGTGCCCCGAGCCCGGCACCAGGAGCGTCCGGACGCTGGTCGCGCCGCCGTACAGCGACTCCTGCACGTCGATGCCCTGGATGCGGGCGTCGGCCGCGCCGTACACGATGTGCACCGGGATCTCGACCTCGTCGAGGCGCTGCAGGTCCTGGTAGATGCCCAGCGCGATGGTCGTCATGTCGCCGCACGGGTGCGCGTTCTGCAGCGGTCGCACGGCGTCGATCACGGCCGGCTCGGCGTCGGCGAAGTTGCCCGTGATGAACTCCTCGGTGCCGTTGTCGTAGTAGGTGTAGCCGACGGGGATGTCGGCGAGCGCGCCGGTCGCCGCCCCGGCGCCGACGCCCGGCTCCGCGCCCGGCGCCAGCTGCATCAGGCACCGGCCGGTGGCCGAGACGAACCGCTCGTCGGCCTCGGCGGTGAAGCCGAGGTCGCCCCACCCGTGGATGGACAGGCCGTCGACGTTGCCGAACGAGATCGCCGTCAGGTTGGCGATGAGCCCGCCGTTGGACTGCCCGGCGAGCACGACCTTGGCGAACCCCGGCGTCGCGCCGCCCTCTGCGGAGTAGTCGCCTGCGCGCAGCTGCTCGACGATCTGGTTGGTGACGTCGGCCTGGGCGCCGATGCAGGTCTCGGTGCCCTGCGGCTTGCCGGACCGGTCGTAGCCGAGCCGGTCGATGCTCACCGAGACGTGGCCGCGCTCGGCGAGCGCGAGCACGTGGTTGTAGCCCGCGACGGGCAGGTTCCAGTACCACTCGCCGCCGGCGATGCCGTGCTGGTAGAGCGTGACGGCGCGGCCGTCGTCGTCGAGCGCGCCGGCGGGTGCCGTGAGCGTGCCGGCGACCTCGTAGCGCTCGCGTCGGTGTTGCAGTCCACGACCGACCGGTTGACGTTCTCCACCGAGAACGAGACGGGGATCTGGACGATCTCGCCGGCCGGCGCCGGGGCGGTGGCGCGCGGCCGCGGCCGCGCCGCGAGCGCGGTGGCCGCGGCGAACGCCGCCACCCCGAGCGCCCCGGCCGCCGCGAGCGCGGCCTTCTTCATCGACAGCATGACGTCGTTGCCTCCGTATCGAAGGATCGTTAACGATCACTGGACGGGCCGGAGCGGACGCTAGCGCTTCGAGTTCACTCAAGGGCAATACCTGGACGTGGGTCGGCTTCATCACTGTTGACCTGCGTAAGCTCCGCTGACAACGTGACAAGGGAACGTAGTCGAATACGTGCCCTGATAGATCGATGGGCCCTGACGTACGGGGAGCGTTCGCGATGTCCGAGACCACACGGAGCCCGGCGCCGCCGACGGCCGGCTCCGGGCTCGTCCTGGTGCTCGTCTGCACCGCCGCGGCGCTGATCCCGGCGGGCATCACCGGCCCGTCGGTCGCGCTGCCCGGCATCGGCGCGGACATCGGGGCGTCGCTCGTCGAGCTCCAGTGGGTGGTGAACGCCTACAACCTGACCTTCGCCAGCGCCATGCTCGCGGGCGGCACGCTCGCCGACATGTTCGGCCGCCGCCGGCTCTTCGTCGCCGGGCTGGTCACGCAGGGCGGCGCGACGCTGCTCAGCGGGCTGGTGTCCGACGCGCTGCTGCTCGACCTGCTGCGCGGCCTGGCCGGGGTGGGCGCGGCCGCGGTGATGACGGCCGGGTCCGCGCTGCTCGCCGACGTCTTCCGCGAGCCGCGGCCCGGGCCCGGGCGTTCAGCCTGCTCGGCGCGTCGTTCGGCGTCGGGCTCGCGCTCGGGCCTCGTCCGCCGGAGTGCTCGTCGACGCGTTCGGCTGGCGCGCGGTGTTCGTCGGGCACGCGGTCGTCGCCGCGCTCGTGCTGGCCGGTGTGCGCGCGCTGCCCGAGTCCCGCGACCCGGACGCGTCGCGCGTCGACCTGCCGGGCACGCTGACGTTCACCGCGAGCCTGTTCGCGCTGATGAGCGCCGTGGTCGAGGGCCCGCAGAGCGGCTGGACGAGCCCGCTCGTGATCGGCGGGCTCGTCGCGTCGGTGCTGCTGATGGCCGCGTTCGTGGTGGTCGAGCGGCGCTCGCCGCGCCCGATGCTGGACCTGTCGCTGCTGGTCAACGCCCGGTTCGTGGCGGTGTGCGCGGTGCCGGTGGTGCTCGCGTTCGGGTTCGTCTGCCTGCTGGTGTTCCTGCCGTCGTACTTCATCGGCGTGATGGGGCGCAGCCCCGGCGCGGCCGGCCTCATGATGCTGCTGATGACGGTGCCGGTGATCCTGCTGCCGCTGCTGGCCGGCCGGCTCGCGGCCCGGCTCCCCATCGGGGTGCTGCTGGGCGTCGCCACCGGGCTCATCGCCGCCGGCGCGGCCTGGCTCACCGTGATCGGCCCGGAGGTCGGCGTGCTCGTGATCGCCGGGCCGCTGCTCGCGATCGGCTCCGGCGTCGGCATCGCGTTCGGGATCATCGACGGCGCCGCGGTGAGCACGGTGCCGCCGGCCCGTTCGGGGATGGCCGCGGGGCTGTTCAACACCGTGCGGCTGGGCAGCGAGGCCGTGGCCGTCGCGTGCATGGGGTCGCTGCTGGTCAGCCTCACGCGGGCCGGGCTCGGCAGCGAGCTTCCCGGCGTGGCGCCCGAGGCGCTCGGCACCGCCGCCAACCAGGTCACCCAGGGCGACCTCGCGGCCGCGGCGGCGACGGCCGGCGGCGCCCCCGCCGAGGTGCTGCAGGCCGTGCACACGGCGTCGCTGCAGGGCGTGCTGTGGGTACTCGCGGGCCTGTCCGCCGTGCTCGTCCCGGTGATCGTCGGGCTGCTCCGGCCGCGCCGCTGAGCAGGCCGTGATCACGGTCCGACGCCGGCCGGGACCGTCCGGTTCAGCATGCGGCCCAGCATCGCGTCCCACAGCCGGTCGCCCATCAGGAACCGGGCGAGCGGCGCGACCCGGGCCTGCGAGCCCACCTTGTAGCGGGCCCGCGGGCGCCGGCCGCCGCGGCCCGCGTGATCACGGTGGCGACGTCCTCGGCGGTGAGCGCGTTCCCCCGGTGGGCGCGGGCGGTCATGGCCTCGACGTTGCGCTTGAACGTCTCGTAGGGCCCGCCCTCGACCTGCGGGTTGTGCCGCTCGGACGTGGCGCCGAAGCGGGTCGCGACCGCACCCGGCTCGAC
Organism: Pseudonocardia sp. CNS-139; assembly: GCA_001942415.1. Lineage (GTDB taxonomy): Bacteria > Actinomycetota > Actinomycetes > Mycobacteriales > Pseudonocardiaceae > Pseudonocardia. The sequence goes on along the minus strand of MKJX01000209.1, from coordinate 18,644 downwards.
GAGCACCACCCGCACGCCGAACGGCGCCACCTCCAGCCGGAGCGCGTCGCTGAACGACTCCAGCGCGTACTTCGTCATCGCGTACGGGCAGCCGGTCGGCGGGGTGGCGAGCCCGGCGCCGGAGCCCAGGTTGACGATCGTCCCGCCGCGCTGCCCGCGCATGCCCGGGAGCACCAGCTGGCACATCCGGACCAGCCCGAACACGTTGGTCTCGAACATGTCCCGCACCAGGCGCAGCGGGACCTCCTCGACCGGCCCGCCGCCGCCGTGCCCGGCGTTGTTGACCAGCACCCCGACTGCGCCGTGTTCGGCCACGACCGCCCGCACGGCCGCCGCGCGCGACTCCTCGTCGGTGACGTCGAGCCGCAGCGTCCGGCAGCCGGCCGCGGCCAGCTCGGCGAGCGTCTCCGGGCGGCGCGCGGACGCCCAGGTGGGAAACCCGGCCCGGGCGAACGCGAGCGCGGTGGCCCGCCCGATCCCGCTGGAGCAGCCGGTGACCAGCACTGCCGTGGAGCGTTCCATCCCGACTCCTTACTGAACGATCGTTAAGTGGGCTCCACGGTAGCGCCTCTTACCGAACGATCGTCAAGTAGCGTTCGGGGCATGGCCGACCGCAACGCCGCCCGCACCCGCGAACGCATCCTGGAGATCGCCGGGGAGCTGTTCCGGGCGCGCGGCTACGCGGGCACCTCGATCGCCGACATCGCGGGCCGGCTCGGCACCAGCAAGTCCGCGCTCTACTACCACTTCGCGTCGAAGGAGGAGATCCTCGACGCCCTGCTCGCCGGCGTGCTCGCCGCCCACGCCCGGGTCGCCGAGCTGGCCGGGTCCGCGGAGCACGGGCCCGCGGAGGTGCTCGGCGCCGTGGTCGACATGGTCGCCGGGTCGGGCGCGGTGCTCGCGACGTTCGGCGCCGACCCGTCGGTCGCGGCCGCGCTCGCCGGCCGCGACCACGTCCACGGCCTGCGCGCGAAGGACGAGCAGGTCGTCGCGCGGCTGGCGGGTGGCGACCCGGGGGCGCTCGCGGCCGTCGCCGCGCTCGCCGTCGCGAAGGACGGGGGCCGGGCGCTCATGGCGGAGCGGGGCGCGCTCTCCGCCGCCGACCGGGCCGACCTGCTGGCGGCCGCGCTGCGCGCGCTCGACGGCTGACCGTGCGCTCGACGCCGCCCGGGTCCGCTGGGCATGCTTGCCCGATGCCGCCCCCCGCCTCCGACGTGTGGTCCGAGGTCGCCGAGCACGCCCCGGACGGGCTGGCCGTGGTGGATGACGACGGGCGGTTCGTGCAGCTCAACGCGGCCGCCGCGGCGCTCTGCGGCGGCACCCCGGCGGGGCTGGCAGGCTGCGTCTCGCCGTTCCCGCCGGGGGCCGAGCAGGCCGCGGAGCAGGTGGTCCCCTTCTGCCCGGCGCCCGGGGTGCGCCGCGAGCTGGCCTACCGGGCCCGCCCGCTGCCCGGCGGCGACGGGCGCACGGTCGTGGCGTTCCGGGACGTCACCGACGAGCGCACGCGGGAGCGCCGGGCCGCCGCGGTCGCGCGGGCGGCGGCGGAGCTGGCCGCCCAGCGGTCGATCACCGCCACCCTGGACGCGCTGGCCCGGGAGCTGCTGCAGGCCGACGCGCTCGCCGGGGTGCAGATCCTCACCACCGACGAGGACGGGCGCGGCCTGCAGATCATGGGCTCGGCCGGCTTCCCGCGCCGACCGGACTTCTTCGAGCGGCTGATGGAGTGCCGGGCCCGCGGCGGCACGCTCGCGATGACCGAGGCGCTCGACAAGCAGGAGCCGGTGGTGATCCCGGACCGGTGGGACGCGATCCGCGACGACCCGGCCTGGGAGCCGATCCGCGGCTACCTCGGCGAGCTGGAGTGGAACTCGTTCGCGAGCGTCCCGCTGATCGTCCGCGGCCGGGCGGCGGGGGTGCTCAACGCGTTCTTCGCGCCCGGCCAGGACGTCGGGCCGCGGGTGGTCGAGTTCCTGACGGCGATGGCCGAGCAGGCCGCGGTGGCGCTGGACTACGCGGACCTGCTGCAGAAGGAGCGGGCGCTGGTGCGGCGCGAGGAGCGCCAGCGGCTGGCCCGCGACCTGCACGACTCGATCGTCCAGCAGGTGTTCTCGATCGGCATGCAGGCCGAGACGATGAGCGTGGTCGGCGGGCGCGGCACCGACGTGCCGGCCGCGAGCGTGCTGCGGGTGGCGGGGGAGATCGGGGCACTGGCCAGGACCGTGCTGGCGGACCTGCGCGCCATGGTGCACGAGCTGCGCCCGGACGCGGCGGCCCAGCTCGGGCTGGCCGAGGCGGTGCGGGCGCTGGCCGACAGCACGGCCGGGCGCACCGGCCTGCACGTGGACCTGCGCGTCGGCAACGGGCTCGACCGGGCCGGCCCCGAGCTGGCGGAGGACGTCTACCGGATCGTCGCCGAGGCCGTCCACAACGTGGTGAAGCACGCCGAGGCGAGCGCGGTGACCGTGCGGATCGGGGTGCGCGACCACCGGCTCGCGGTGAGCGTCGCGGACGACGGCGTCGGCCTGCGGGCCACGCGGGAGCCGGGCCGCCCCGGCGGCTACGGCCTCACGAGCATGCGGGAGCGGGCACAGCGCTGGGGCGGCTCGGTGCGGGTCGGGCCGCGGCCCGGCCGTCCGGGGACGGTGGTGCGGGCCGCCGTCCCGCTGCCGGTCACCGTCCGGCCGGCAGCGGGCGGCGGGTGACTCACCCGGGCCGCCTCAGACCGGCTGGGGCACCCGGTTGTCGAACAGCGCGAGCGCGGCGGCGGTGTTGGACGCCGGCACGTGGTAGGTGGTGTGCACCTTCTTGATCTGCGCGTTCATCGCCCCGCGCATGACCAGCCACATGATCAGCTCGATGCCCTCGGAGCCGGCCTCGCGGATGAAGTCCTCGCGGGAGAGCGCGGCGAGCTTCTCCGGGTCGTTCTGGATCGCGTCGAGGAACATGTGGTCGAACGTCGGGTTGATGAACCCGGCGCGCGACCCGGCGAGCTGGTGGGACATGCCGCCGGTGCCCAGGATGCCGACCGTGCGGGCGCCTCGTAGCTCGCCAGCGCGCGCCCGAGCGCCTGCCCGAGCGCGTAGCAGCGGGCGGCCGTGGGCTGCGGGTACTGGATCACGTTGACCAGCAGCGGCACCACCGGGCACGGCCAGGCCTCGCCCGGCTCCGGCGTCCAGATCGAGAGCGGCACGGTGAAGCCGTGGTCGACGTTGAGCTCCTGGAAGACGGTGAGGTCGAAGCCCTCGTCCATCAGGTTCTGCAGCAGGTGCAGCGACAGGTCGGGGTCGCCGACCACGTCCGGGACGGGGCGGCGGCCGAAGCCCTCGTCGGCCACCGAGTAGCGGTCGGCGGTGCCGATCCCGAACGTCGGGACGATGTCGAGGTCGATGCCGTTGGCGTGGTCGTTGTAGACGAGCACGGCGACGTCGGGCTTGTGCTGCGCGAGCCACTCGCGGGCGGGCCGGTAGCCGTCGAACAGCGGCTTCCAGACCGGCTCCTGGGTCATGCCGCGGTCCATCGCCGCCCCGATCGACGGGACGTGCGACGTGGCCAGCCCCCAGATCACCTCAGACATCGGTACGCCCTCCCGCGAGCATCGCGGCCTTGAAGTCCGCCTCGGACATCCCGGTGAACACGCCACCGAGGTACTGCATGGACAGCCCGTCCATCATCGCCAGCTTGTAGACGTAGAAGATGCTGCCACCGAGGTCGAGCATCGCCTGCCAGTCGCGGCCCAGCACCGCCTTCGTCTGCGCCTCGGACAGGCCGAACCGCTCGCAGTACGCGGCCTCGTCGGCGAGGAACTCCTCGCGCGCTGCCGGGTCCCGCAGCGTCATGAACAGCTTGTTCATGCGGTACCCCTGGCGGCTCGCTGCCCCGTCGAAGACGTAGGTCTTCGGTGGGGCCAGCGCGCTCTCGCTGCTCATCGTCGTGCTCCCTGGTCGCGGGTGTGTGCGGTGCGGCGATCCGGGCGAGCGGCTCCGCCAGCCGACGCTAGACGCCCGGGGAGGCCCGGCCATCACTCGGATGACGGTCGTCACGCCGCCACTCGTCAGAGGAGCACCGCGACAGTTGACGTACCCCATCCGAACGCTACGCGCCAGTGGACGGGGGTACGTCATATGACGTGATCCCTGCTGCCCCGAGCGGTCGCGCCGGCCCCGCCATTGCCCCATGTCAGGAGGCACGGCCGGGGCATAGCTTGGCGACGACCGCGAGCGAGAACAGGTGGCACACATGAGCCCGAAGAACCTCCAGGACGTGCTGGACCAGGCGGGGAGCACGGTCGACCTGCTGCGCAACTCGCAGCTCGGCGCGTACATCTACCCGGTCGTGCCGGCCGAGTTCACGAACTTCCGCCGCGAGGTCATCGCCTGGCGCCGGACCGCGGTGCTGTTCGACCAGACCCACCACATGGTGAACCTGTTCATCACCGGCCCGGACGCGCTGCGGCTGCTCTCCGACACGGGCATCAACAGCGTCGCGAAGTTCCCGGTCGACAGCGCCAAGCAGTTCGTCCCGGTGTCGCCGGAGGGCGGCGTGATCGGCGACGGCATCCTCTTCCGGCTCGGCGAGGAGGAGCTCGTGTTCGTGGGCCGTGCGCCCGTCGCGAACTGGCTGACGTTCCGCGCGACGCAGGGCTACGACGTGGAGCTGAAGCTGGACCAGCGCTCGCCGTCGCGGCCCTACGGCAAGCCGGTCACGCGCGACCTGTGGCGGTTCCAGATCCAGGGCCCGAACGCGTGGCCGGTGATCGAGAAGGTGCACGGCGGCCCGGTCGAGCAGGTCAGGTTCTTCCGGATGGGCCACCTGAACGTCGCCGGCGAGAAGGTGCGCACCCTGCGCCACGGCATGGCGGGCGCGCCCGGCCTGGAGCTGTGGGGCCCGTACGAGACCTACGACAAGGTCCGCGAGGCGATCCTGGAGGCGGGCCAGGAGTTCGGCCTGGAGGCCGCGGGCGCCCGCGCGTACTCGTGCAACACGCTGGAGTCGGGCTGGATCCCCTCGCCGCTCCCGGCCGTCTACACCGGCGAGGAGATGCGCGCGTACCGCGAGTGGCTGCCCGCCGAGGGCTACGAGGCCACCAACGCGCTGGCCGGCAGCTTCGTCTCGGACCGGATCGAGGACTACTACCTCAACCCGTGGGAGCTGGGCTACGGCTCCTTCGTGAAGTACGACCACGACTTCGTCGGCGCTCGGCGCTGGAGGCGGTCGACCCGCAGGCCCAGCGCCGCAAGGTGACGCTCGCGTGGAACGCCGAGGACGTCGCGACGCTGCTGGCCAACCCGGTCGCCGAGGACGGGCCCGAGTACCAGTTCTTCGACCTGCCCAACGCCAACTTCGGGTCGTCCAACTTCGACTCGGTGGTCGACGCCGACGGCACGGTGGTCGGGCTCTCGCTCTTCACCGGCTACAGCGCCAACGAGCGCAAGGCGCTCTCGCTCGCGACGGTGAACCCGGACGTGCCGATCGGCGCCGAGGTGCGGGTGATCTGGGGCGAGCCCGGCGGCGGGAGCGGCAAGACCACGGTGCAGCCGCACGAGCAGCTCGCCGTGCGCGCGGTCGTGAGCCCGGCCCCGTACGCGACGGTCGTGCGGGAGAGCTACCACGCGGGCTGGCGTTCGGCGGCCGTCTGACGTGCCGGCCCTTCCTGGCGCATGATGGCGGGCGTGGGGCCGACGCGCGTGCTCGTCGTGGACGACCACGCCGTCGTGCGGCGGGGCGTCGTCGCCTACCTCGAGGTGCTCGACGGCGTCGCGGTCGCCGGCGAGGCCGCGGACGGGAAGGCGGCGCTGGAGAAGCTCGCGGAGCTGGCCGTCCACGGCGAGCTGCCCGACGTGGTGCTGCTGGACCTGCAGATGCCCCGGATGGACGGGGTGGCGGTGACCGGCGAGATCGGCCGCCGGTTCCCGTCGGTGCGGGTGGTGATCCTCACCAGCTTCGGCGAGAACGAGCGGGTGCACGCCGCGCTGCAGCAGGGCGCGGCCGGCTACCTGCTCAAGGACGCCGGCCCGGCCGAGGTCGCGGCCGCGCTGCAGGCCGCGTCGCGCGGTGAGGTGTTCCTGGACGCCGCGGTGGCCCGGCGGCTCGCGCAGGAGATCCGGGCGCCCCGCAGCGGCCTCGGCGCGCTCACCGCCCGCGAGCGGGAGATCCTCGTGCTCGTGGCCGAGGGCCGGTCCAACAAGCAGATCGCGGCGCACCTGGTGATCAGCGAGCGCACGGCGCGCACGCACGTCAGCAACCTGCTGGGCAAGCTGCAGCTCTCCTCGCGCACCCAGGCCGCGCTCGTCGCGATCCGGGAGGGGCTCGTTCGACCGGCCGAGCCCCGCTGACGGCTACCGCAGCACGACGGTCTTGTGCCCGTTGAGGACCACCCGGTTCTCGGTGTGCCAGCGCACCGCGCGGGCCAGCGCCCGGCACTCGGCCTCCCGGCCGTGGGCGGCGAACTGGTCGGCGCTCATCGCGTGGTCCACCCGCATGAGCTCCTGCTCGATGATCGGGCCCTCGTCCAGGTCGGCCGTGACGTAGTGCGCGGTGGCCCCGATGAACTTGACGCCGCGGGCGTGCGCCTGGTGGTACGGGCGGGCGCCCTTGAAGCTGGGCAGCATCGAGTGGTGGATGTTGATCGCGCGCCCTTCGAGCTGCTTGCACAGGTCGTCGGAGAGGATCTGCATGTAGCGCGCGAGCACCACCAGGTCCACGCGCTCCTCCCGCACCAGCTCCAGCAGCTGGGCCTCGGCCTGCGGTTTCGTGTCCGCGGTGACCGGGACGTGCCGGAACGGCACGCCGTAGTCGTCGGCCAGCTTGCCGAGGTCGGGGTGGTTGGACACGACGGCGGCGACGTCGAGGTGCAGGTCGCCCACGGAGTTGCGGAACAGCAGATCGTTGAGGCAGTGCGCGAACCGGCTGACCATGATCACCACGCGCGGCCGCTCGGAGGCGTCCACCAGCCGCCACGTCATCCCGAACCGCGCGGCGACGTCCACGAACGCGTGCCGCAGCGGCTCGACGTCGACCGGGCCGCGGTCGACCCGGGCGAACCGCACGCGCATGAAGAACGTGCCGCTGTCCGGGTCCTCGAACTGCTGGCTCTCGACGATCGTGCACCGCGCGTCGACGAGGAACCCGGCGACGGCGTAGACGATGCCGGGCCCGTCCGGGCAGCTCAGCGTGAGCACGGCGGGCCGGCCGGAGCGGTCGGGGGTCATGCGCAACTCCTCGGTTGGGAACCCATGGCGTGCGATCCGGCTACCGGCCCATGGGGACCGCGAGTGGGCGGCGCTGACGACGTCGGCAGCGTGGTGGTGTCTCAGGAGAGCCGGGCCAGCCAGCCCTGCCGCCACGCCTCCGTGTTCGCAAGCTCGTTGAAGGTGAAGACGTGGAACCCGGCCAGGTGGTTGTCCGGCTGCCCGAAACCCGGGGTGAGGCGTTCGACGAGCCGGTTCGGGCTGTACCCGCCGGGCAGGAAGAAACGCCAGAACATGCTCTGCTGCTTCTTCAGGAACCGGGCGGACTGGCCGAGGCCCAGGCCCGCGGAGATGCGGACCAGCTTCTGGCGGTTGATGGCGCCGGGGATGCCGACCCGGATCGGCAGGTCGACGCCCCGTGCGGCGAGCCCGCGGGCCCAGCCCGCGGTGGTCGCCGCGTCGAAGCAGAGCTGGGTGATGACCTGCGTGGCGTAGGGGGCCTTGCTCTTCAGCGCCTCCTCGATCACGTCGTCGGGGATGTGGCCGTGGCCCTCCGGGTAGCCGCCGACCCCGACCGCGCGGAAGGGGTGGCCCTGCGCCGTCCAGCTGCTGGAGCAGCGAGAGCGCGTCGGCGAAGTCCCCGGCGGGCTTCGCGGCGTCCCCGCCGATCACGAAGACGCTGTCGACACCGGCCTCCGCCAGCCGGGCGACGAGGTCGGTCAGGTGCGCCTTGTCGCGGACGAGCCGGGCGGCCAGGTGCGGCGCGGCGCGGTAGCCGTGCCCGGCCAGCTTCGCGGCCATCGCGACGGTCGGTTCGAGGCCCTTCGCCTCCGTCGTCGTGACGGTCAGCGCGACGTCCTTCGGGACGTGCGCGACGACCTTCTCCTCGGTGCTCCTGAACGGCAGCACCTCGTAGCTCGCGTTGCGCAGGGCCGCGGCGAGCGCGGCGCGCGGGTTCGGCGGCATCCGGTCACCGGGCCCGGTAGCCGTCGCGGGCGAACCGGACGTACGGCACGGGCGCGACGGTCGCCCGGATCTCGCGTTGCACGTGTTCCTCCACCTGGGGTTTCGCGGAGTTGGGCGACTCGCCCCACACGACGGTGACCGCCGTGCCCGGCTCGGCGTGCGCGACGTCGAGCGTCGCGAGGGAGACCATCGCGCGTTCGTTCGCGATGTATCCGCAGTCCAGCGAGACGCCGACCGGTGCGCCGTGGCGCAGCACGACGTCCTCCTGGTGCAGCGCGTAGCGGGCCTTCGGCAGGTCGAGGAACTTCGCGCCCGGCCCTTGTCGAACAGCGACCCGATCGCCGCGGCGACGTCCTCGGCGTCCCAGACGAGCGTGACCTTCGTGCGCGGCGGGTTCTGCGCCATCCGCTCCAGCGCCTCCCGGCCGACGAAGTCGTGGTCGAACCGGACGTTGCGCGCGTACCCGAGGTCGTACGGGGTGAGGTAGTGGTCGGCGATGTCGGGGGAGGAGAGGCTCCCGCCGAGCGAGCCGACGGCGCCTGCGGGCAGCCACTCGCGGTACGCGGCGAGCGTCGGGTGGTCGGAGAAGATCGCCGGGAGCGGCGCGGGCACCCAGCCGGACTCCAGGTTGGCCGTGGAGTACGCCTTGGCCCCGGCCCGGACGAGCCCGTGGTCCGCGCCGGCCGCGAGCAGCGCGTCGAGCACGTCGGCGCCCTCGGCCCACGGCCCGAACAGCTCGAAGCCGGGCTGCCCGGCCATCCCGTGGCGCAGCCGCGCACGCGGTGGCCGGCGATCGTGAACCCGGCCATGTGGAAGAACCTCGTGTCGGGCAGCGCGGCGCCGGTGGCCTGCTCGATCACCGCGGCGGCGGTCGGGCCCTGCAGCTCGTACCGGTAGAGCACCGGCGGGCCGGACCGGACGGCGGAGTTGTCGTCGCGCTCGGCCGTGGCGTCGTAGTCGCCGGTGGCGAGGTGGAACTGCACCCAGTCGGCCACCATCGGGTGCCCGACCAGGTCGAACAGGTCCTCCTCCAGGTGGAAGAGGATGGCGTCGCCGATCATGTGGCCGTCGGGGGCGACGGCGACGAACTGCTTGGCGCGGTTCACGCCGAAGCCCGCGAACGTGTTGACGCCGAGGTCGGAGAGCAGCCGCAGCGCGTCGGGGCCGCGCAGGAACAGGTCGGTCATGTGGTGCGACTGGTCGAGCAGGGCGCACGTCTGCGCCCATGCCCGCTGCTCGGAGCGCCAGTTCGTGAACTCCGGGGCGACCGGGAAGACGTGCGCGCTCGTCGCGGAGTTCCGCAACAGCTCGACGGGGCTCCCGGCGCGGGCGATGGCCGCGGCGAGACTCTCGGACGTCATCTGCGTTGCGCCTCCTCGGACCTGGCCTGCGGAAACGGTAGGAACGGCAGGTGGGGCGCCGGATGGCGCGGATGACCGGACCTGTCCGCCGAACGGGTCGCGGGCCGCGTACGTCAACCGACGTAGGGGTGAGGGATGACCTGCGCCGGGCCGGTCGCCCGCCGGTGCCGGCGGCCGCGCGGGGTGGGAAGAGTCACGGTTGACGCGGCCGGGCCGCGCGTCGGATCCTCACTGGCCGACCCCGTGAAAGGCCTGGCACATGCCGAGACCCTCGACGCCGTGGGCCCGGTTCGACGATCTGCGCGCCGGGTCCGCGTTGGCGTTCGCCGACGTCGGGCGGACGCTCGTGGCCACCGGCCGCGCCGAGGTGCCCGCCGTGCTGGCGGAGGTCGACCGGCTGACCGCCGAGGGCCGCTGGGCGTTCGGGTTCGTGGCGTACGAGGCGGCGCCCGCGTTCGACCCGGCGCTCGCCGTGCACGAGCCGGTCGCGGGGCTGCCGCTGGCCTGGTTCGGGATCGTCGACCACCCCGACGAGGTGCCGGTCGTCGAGCCGCGCGGCGGCGCGGGGTTCGCGGCCGGGCCGTGGACGCCCGCGTGGACGGCGGAGCGGCACCGGGACCGGGTGGCGGCGGTCCGGGCCCGGATCGCCGAGGGCGAGACCTACCAGTGCAACCTCACGACCCGGCTCACCGCGCCGGTCCGCGGCGACCTGACGCGCCTGTACGCCGACCTCGCGCTCGGCCAGCGCGGCGCGTACAACGCCTATCTCGACCTGGGCCGGTTCGTCGTCGCGAGCGCCAGCCCGGAGCTGTTCTTCGAGGTCGGCGGGGACGACGTGCTCATGCGGCCGATGAAGGGCACCGCGGCGCGCGGGCGCACGGTGGCCGAGGACACCGAGGCCGTGCGGGCGCTGCGGGCCAGCCCCAAGGAGCGCGCCGAGAACGTCATGATCGTCGACCTCGTGCGCAACGACCTCGCGCGGGTGGCGGCGACCCGGGTGCGGGTGCCGGCGCTCTTCCGGGCCGAGCGGTACGAGACCGTGCACCAGCTCACGTCCGACGTCACCGCGCGGCGCCGGCCGGACGCCGGGCTGGCGGAGCTCTTCGGTGCGCTCTTCCCGTGCGGCTCGGTCACGGGTGCGCCCAAGCCGCGCACGATGGAGCTGATCCGCGAGCTGGAGGACGGGCCGCGCGGCGTCTACTGCGGGGCGATCGGGATGGTCGCCCCGCCCGGTGCGCCGTTCCGGGCGCGGTTCTCGGTCGCGATCCGCACGGTGCTCGTCGACCGCGACACCGGCGCCGCGACCTACGGCTCCGGCGGCGGCATCACCTGGGACTCCGACCCCGCGGCCGAGTACGCCGAGTTGCTCGCCAAGGCGCGGGTGCTCGACGCCCGTCCCGAGGACTTCCACCTGATCGAGACGATGCGGCACGACGCCGGGCGCGGCGTGCGCATGCTGGACCGGCACCTCGCCCGGATGGCCGGCTCCGCGGCCTACTTCGGCTTCCCGTTCGACGCGCGGGCGGTGCGCCGGCTGCTGGCCGAGCGGCTCGCCGCCGAGGGCGACGCGCGGGTGCGGCTGCTGTGCTTCCGCGACGGCGGGCTCGCGGTGGAGACCGGGCCGCTGCCCGCCCCGCCGGACGGGCCGCTGCGGCTGGCCGTCGACGACGAGCCGGTGGACTCGCGGGAGTGCTGGCCGCACCACAAGACCAGCCGCCGCCACCCCTACACCGAGCGGCGCGAGCGGCACCCGGACGCCGACGAGGTGGTGCTGGTCAACGAGCGCGGCGAGGTCACCGAGGCGACCACCGCCAACGTCGCCGTCCGGCTGGACGGGCGGTGGTGGACGCCGCCGCTCGGCGACGGCTGCCTGCCCGGCGTGGAACGGGCCCGGCTGGTCGCGGAAGGGGCGCTCACCGAGCGGGTGCTGCGTCCGGCCGATCTGCGCCGTGCGGACGGGATCGCGCTGGTCAACGCGCTGCGCGGGTGGCGCCCGGCGGTGCTCGCCGCGCCGGTCGAGCTCGCTGCGGTGACGTCCGCGGATCGGGTCAGCCGACCGAGGTCGTGACGACGTGCTCGGGCTCGACGAGCGCGACGACACGGACCTCGTCGCGCGGGTAGGGCCCGCCGATGTACTTCGCGGCCAGCGCGTCGATCACCGGCCAGGCGTCCTCACCCTCCAGCCACTCGGCCACCCGGCCGCGGATGACCACCGTGGACCACGGGTCGTCCGGCGGGGTCAGCGAGATCGCGAGCCGCGGGTCGGCGCGCAGGTTGCGGGCCTTGCGGGTGCCGGGGCCGGTGAGCACGGCGATCCGGTCGCCGTGGGTGCGATCCACATCGGGACGCTGTGCGGGCTGCCGTCGGGCAGCAGCGTGGCGAGGTGCGCGATCGGGGTGCCGTCGAGGGTCCGGCGGACGTCGTCGTCGAGCATGGCGGGGCTCCTCAGGGGTCGGGTGGTCAGAAGCGGTAGCGCGTCGAACGCGGCGCGAGTGCGTCGTCGATGCCCATCCCGTAGACGACCTCGGGGGTCACGGCGTAGGGCCGGTAGGGCGGCGGGCCGGCCGCCGGGGCGCCGAAGGGGGCGTGCAGCTCGCCGTCGCGGAGGGTGAGCGGCCAGCCGTACTTGGCGCGGTACGCCTCGGCGACGCGCTCCATCTCCGCCTCGTCCGTCACCGGCGCGGCGGTGCCCTCCACGACGAGGTCGACGTCGCGGGTGCGCGTGGTGAACGTGACCCGCGGGTCGGCCGCGATGTTGCGGGCCTTGGCCCGGGCGCCGTTGGTCGTGGAGTACAGCCGGCCGTCGACCCACACCGCGAAGACGGGACGGACGTGCGGCGCCCCGTCCGGCCGCACGGTGGCGACCCAGTACACGTCGGCCGCGGCCAGGCGTTCCACCGCCTGCTCCCAGGGGATCACGGCCGAGGGGTCGGCCGGCTGCCGCGTGTTGTCGTCCCACTGGTCGGTGCAGTTCACGGCGCTGCGCGGGGTTCGCTCGGCCATCGCGTCCTCCAGTTGCTTCCTTCAAGAAACTGACTTGCGGGAACCGTAGCAGGCTCACTTCCCTGAGGGAAGTCATCGACCTAGACTCGTCCCATGCAGCGCACGCAGTTCGGCGAGATGGCCTGCTCGATCGCCCGCACCCTGGACGTCTTCGGCGAGCCGTGGACGCCCCTGATCCTGCGCGACGTCTGGGTCGGGATCAGCCGGTTCGAGCAGATCCGGGCCGACCTGGGCATCTCGACGAAGGTCCTCACCCAGCGGCTCGCGTTCCTGGTCGAGGCAGGCGTACTGGAGCGCCGGCAGTACTCCGACCGCCCGCCGCGCCACGAGTACGCGCTCACGGAGAAGGGCGTGGGGCTCTGCGACGTGCTGATGGCGATGACGGCCTGGGGCGACCGCTGGCTGGCGGGCGCGGCCGGGCCGCCGGTGCTGCACCGGCACAAGGCGTGCGGGCGCATCGCGCACGCCGAGCCGGTGTGCTCGGAGTGCGGCCGGCCGATGCATGCGGGGGACATCGAGGTGCTGCCCGGGCCGGGTGCGGCCGTCGCCTGAGTTGTCTTGTGCAACTCAGCAGGTCTAGCGTCTCCTGCTCGTGACAGCACACACGCGACCGGGACTGGTTCTGGCGGTCTCGTCCCTGGCGGTGTTCCTGGCGTTCCTGGACGTCACGATCGTCAACATCGCCTTCCCGGCCATCACGGCGGCGTTCCCGGAGTCGTCGCTCGGCGGGCTGTCGTGGGTGGTCACGGCCTACAACGTCGCGTTCGCCGCGCTGCTCGTCCCGGCCGGGCGGCTCGCGGACATGCGCGGGCGGCGGCGGGTGTTCCGGTGGGGCCTCGTGCTCTTCGCGGTGGCGTCCGCGGCGTGCGCGCTCGCGCCGACGGTGTCCGCGCTGGTCGCGGCCCGGGTGCTGCAGGCCGTCGCGGCCGCGCTGATCACGCCGTCGTCGCTGGCGCTGCTGCTGCCCGCGTTCCCGCCGCAGCGGCGCGGGGTGGCCGTCGGGACCTGGGGCGCGATGGGCGGGATCGCCGCGGCGGCCGGGCCCGCGATCGGCGGCGTGCTCGTCGACGCGCTGGGCTGGCGTGCAGTGTTCCTCGTCAACGTGCCGCTGGCGCTGCTCGCGCTCGCCGCCGGGTGGCGGGTGCTCGCCGAGTCGCGCGACGACCGGGCGACGATGCCCGACGCGGCGAGCACCGTGCTGCTCGGCGCCGGCGTCGCGCTGCTCGCGCTCGGGGTCGTCAACGGGGAGAACGGGTGGGTCTCGGCCGGCGCGCTCGCCCCGATCGGCGCCGGGCTGGTGCTGCTCGCCGCGTTCGTGCTGCGCGGGCGGCGGGTGCCCAACCCGCTGGTGGAGCTGGGCCTCTTCCGCGTGCGCGCGTTCGCCGGGGCCACCGCGGGCTACCTGCTCTTCTCGGCGGCGTTCTACGCGCTGCTGCTGGCCAACGTGCTCTTCCTGACCGGGGTCTGGCGCTACGACGTGCTCGTCGCCGGGCTCGCCGTCACCCCCGGCCCGCTCATGGCCGCGCTCGGCTCGACCGTCGGCGGGCGGTTCGCCGACCGCTTCGGCGCGCTCGCCCCGATCGTCACGGGCGGGGTGCTGTTCGCCGTCGGGTGCGCCCTGCTCGCCGCCCGGACCGCGGACGCCCCGGCGTACGTCACGACGTTCCTGCCGGCCACGCTCCTCACCGGCGCCGGGGTCGGGCTGGTGTTCTCCGGGCTCGGCGCGGCCCAGGTGGCGCAGCTGCCCGCGCACCGCTACGCGACCGGCAGCGCCGTCGGCACCTGCGCCCGCCAGATCGGCGCGGTGCTCGGGATCGCGCTGCTGCTCTCCGGGCTCGCCGCCGCCGGGTCCAGCGCAGGCGCGTTCCACCTGGCCTGGCTGGTGATGGCCGCGGGCGGGGTCGCGGCGGCGGTCGCGGGGCTGGTGATCGGCCCGGTGCGCGCGGGCGCGGCGTCGGCGGAGCCGATCCCGGCCGAGGGCTGACCGCACACACCTCCCGCACTCCGCACACACGTCCGGACATGTGTGCGGAGTACCGGAGGTGTGTGCGGTCGGGGAGTTCGGCTATGCCTCCTGTTCCAGCAGGGTGCGGGCCGTGTCCTCGCCCGAGCGCACCGCGCCGTCCATGTAGCCGTTCCAGTGGTCGGCGTGCTCGGCGCCGGCCCACCGGACGCGGCCGAACGGCCGGTCCCGCCACGGGCCGAGTGTCGTCAGCACGCCGGGGGCGACGGCCGAGGTGGGGCCGCCGCGCGTCCACTCCTCGGCGGTCCAGTCCTGCTCGAAGTAGGCCTGCGGACGCAGCGCGGCACGGCCGGCGACCTCGGCGAAGCCGCGCAGCACCGCGCCGCGGCGCTCGCGTTCGGGGCGCCCGGCCCACGCCCGCCACTGCCGCCCGCCGAGGAACCCCATCAGCACGCCGGGGCCGCCGGGTGGGGAGTTGTCGAACGTCGAGCAGAGCGGCGAGCCCGTGCGGAACACGCCCTGCCCGGACAGGCCCTCGGCCCGCCAGAACGGCTCGTCGTAGACGGCCTCGCACTTCATGAGCGTGCCGAACGCCATGCGCTGGAAGAGCGCGTCCTGCTGTGCGGGCAGCAGCGGCGACCAGCGGATCCGCGCGGCGAGCGCCGGCGGGACGGCGACGATCGCGTGCCGGGCGGTGACGCTGCGGCCGTCGGCGTGCACGGTGACGGACCGGGCGTCCTGCTCGATCGCGCGCACCGGCGCCGAGAGCGTCACCCGGTCGCCGAGCGCCGCGGCCATCGCCAGCGAGAGCGCCTGCGAGCCACCGGCGAACCGCTGCTCCTGCGCGCCGCCCGCGGTGGCGATGCCCCGCGTGATGCTGCCCGGCGTCCGCTCGTCGCCCATGCCCGCGACGTACCAGAGCGCGTAGAGCAGCGAGACCTCGCCGGCGGGCGCGCCGAAGCCGCTCGCGAGGAACACGTCGACGAGGTCGAGTGCGCCGCGCCCGGCGGTGGTGCCGCGGATCCAGCTCTCGAACGTGACCGCGTCCCAGCGGGCCGCGTGCCGGGCCGTCCACGGGGCGGCGAGCGGGACCTGCCGGGCGAGCCGGTCGATCCGCAGCATCGCGACGGCGAGGCCGGGCAGTGCCGCGGGGTCGGGCATGAGGTCGCCGGTGAACCGCCGCGCCCGCCCGCCGTGCACGTAGACCCGCGCCCCGTCGTCGTACGTCGGGTAGGTCGGGACGCCGAGCGCGGCCGCGAGCGCCAGCACCCGGTGCTGCGTGGGGCCGGCGAACTGGCCGCCCGCCTCCACCACGTGCCCGTCGCCGAG
Source organism: Pseudonocardia sp. CNS-139 (assembly GCA_001942415.1). GTDB lineage: Bacteria > Actinomycetota > Actinomycetes > Mycobacteriales > Pseudonocardiaceae > Pseudonocardia. The sequence goes on along the minus strand of MKJX01000209.1, from coordinate 2,835 downwards.
GTCGTGGTTGAGCGTGCGCCCGCCGACCCGGTCGCGCGCCTCCAGCACGACGACGTCCCGGCCGGCCGCGGCGAGCGCGCGGGCGGCGGTCAGGCCGGCGAGCCCGGCCCCGACCACGACGACGTCGGTCACGGCCGGGTCGGGGTGGCGGCCGCGAACGCCTCGGCGGCGGCCAGGTCGTAGCTGCCGTGGTCGGTGCCGAGCCCGCCCGCGACCAGCGCGGCCGTGGCGCAGCCGAGCACGGCCGCGTCCGCCGGGGAGCGGCCGAGCGCGAGCCCGCGCAGGTAGCCGGCCGAGAACGCGTCGCCGCACCCGGTGGTGTCCACGGGCTCGATCGCGAACGCCGGGACGTGCGTCGCGCCGTCCGCGCCAACGACCACGGCCCCGTCGGCGCCCGCGGTGGCCGCGACCGTGCCGACGCCCCGCCCGCGCAGCCGACTGCCCGCCTCGGCGAGGTCGGCCGCGCCCGTCCAGCCGAGCGCCTGCTCGTCGTTGGGCAGCAGGTGGTCGAGGTGCGGGAGCGCCGCGGCGATCCACTCCAGCACGCCGGGGTCGCCGGGGGCGAGGCAGTCGGCCGACGTGGTGACGCCGTGCTCGCGGGCGAACGCCAGTATCCGGGCCGCGGCCTCGCCGCCCATGAACTCCGGCCCGCCCAGGTGCAGGTGGGTCGCGCCGGCGATCGTGTCCCACGGGGCGTCGTCGGGCCCGTAGGCCATGTTCGTGCCGATCACGTGGAACGCGGGGCGGGAGCCGTCCGGCCGGATCGGCAGCACGCTGGCCGAGGTCTGCACGCCGTCGCGGCGCACGAGGTGCGTGGTGTCGACGCCGTCGCGGGCGAGCAGGGCGAGGAGCTGGTCCCCGAGCGCGTCGTGCCGACCGCGCCCGCGCTGTGCACGGTGGCGCCCAGCCGACTCAGCACCAGGCCGGTGCCGCCGGCCGGGCCCGCCGCGGACACCCGGATCTGCTCGACGAGCTGCCCGCCCTGCCCGTCCGGGATGGCCTCCACCGGGCGCACCAGCGTGTCCAGCACGTGCGCGCCGAGCACCACCACCGTCATGTCCGTCATCGGCCCTCCTCGTCCGCCGGCCGCATGCGGCCGTAGCCGCGGGCGGCCACCGCCGCCACGAACTCCTGCTGCGCCGCCGCGTCGAGCGTGCGGGGCGTGCCCATCGACGCGGCCAGCCGGTAGAGCTCGCACGCCCACTCCAGCAGCAGCGCGTTCTCCACGGCCGTGTCCAGGTCGCCGGCGTGCGTGACGGCGCCGTGGTTGGCCATCAGCGCCGCCGCCCGCCCCTCGAGCGCGGTGAGCACGGCGTCGGCCAGCTCGGGCGTGCCGAAGAGCCGGTACGGCGCGACCCGGACCGGCCCGCCGAGCGCCAGCATCTGGTAGTGGACGCACGGCAGCTCGTCCACGACCAGCCCGACGGCCGTGGCGACCGGCGCGTGCGTGTGCACCACCGCCGACGACCCGAACCGCCGCAGGACGCCCAGGTGCAGGCCGATCTCCGACGTCGGTGCCGGTCCGCCGTCGGTGACCCGCCCGTCCAGGTCGACGACGGTGACGTGCTCCGGGGTGATCGTCTCGAAGCGGGCACCGGTCGCGGTGACGACCACCCGGTCGCCCACGCGGACGCTGACGTTGCCGGCCGTGCCGATCACCAGCCCGTCCGCGGCGAGCCGCCGGCAGGTCGCGGCCACGTGCGTCCGCTCGTCGTCGATGGGAGCCACGCGCCCACCTTTCCCTGCCCGCGCGCGTCACGTGTCGGCGGCCCGGAGCCGCTCGACCGCCGCGGACGCCAGGCCGCGGACGGTCCGGCGCATCGCCTCGACGTCGCCGCCGTCCTGGTCGAGGTAGGTCACGAGGATCGCGACGTTCTGCACGCGCACGGCCTGCATCACCTCGCGGCTCGGGTCGTGCGCGACCTGCGGCACGCTCACCCGCTCGAACCCCTCGTCGCCGATCCCGGACGTCGTGGCCGTCGGGTGACCCTTCGCGTCGGCGTCCCGGCGCAGGGCCGCGAGGTCGCCTGCGACGTTGCCGGAGCCGCTGCGGAACGACTCGCGCCGGTTGCCGGCCGGGCCCCGGTCGAGCCGGAAGCTGACGGAGACCGACTCGACCTGCTCGGGCAGGCTCCAGCTCGCGTAGGAGTACTCGGTGAAGTGGCCGCCGTCGGGGTCGTGGCCGTTCTGCTCCTCCAGCGTGTAGCCGGCCCGTTCGAGGGCGGCGATCTCGGCCGTGTCGCCGAGCGCGGCCGCGGCCGGCACCCGGGTGAGGTCGCCCGCGGTCAGCCACATCGGGACCAGCACGATCACCAGGAACACCACCGCGCCCAGCCCGGCCAGCAGCGCCCACCGCGCGGCCCGGCTCCCGCTCCGTCCGGCCATGTCCCCCGTCCGCCTGCCCGAACCGCACGTCACACGCGGTGCGCACGCTACGGCCTGCCCGATCGGGCCAACGAGTGTGGGCTGCACGGACCGCGGGACCCACTCGACAATCCGGCCGGGCCCTCTGTCGGCCCAGTCCCGAGCCGGTCGGCGAGATCGTCCGAGAACGTCGAGGAGAGACACGTGCGTAGCACCCACCGGGCCGCGGTCCCGGCAGCCGGGCTGGCGGCCTTCCTGGCCCTCGGCCTCGCGACCCCCGCCGTGGCCGTGGCCGCGCCGCGCCGCCGTCGCGTCCCAGTCCCAGCCCACCCCGAGCCCGTCGCCCGACGACGAGTACACCGTCGAGACGAGCCGCCCCAACCAGGGCATCGTGCCCAACCGAGCTGCCCGCCCCGTCCTCGACGACCACCGGGCCGCGCAGGACCGCGAGCGCACCCACGCCGGGACCGA
>MKJX01000208.1 GCA_001942415.1 Pseudonocardia sp. CNS-139 | reverse complement strand
GACGCGCCGGGGCGTCCGGCGGCGGCTCAACGCGTCGGTGATCGAGGTGATGATCGAGATCGAAGGCCCGTTCGGCCACGGCGTTCCTCCCCGGGCGCGGTGGCCGGGGCCACGCTAGGTCGCCACCCGGGACGGCGCGGGGCGATCCGGGGAACTCCTGTGCGATCGCAAACGATCAGCGGCGAACGTTCGGCCGCGGACGGTACGGGCCCGAACGAGCTCCGTGGGGAAGGCCCCCCGAGATCCACCCTACGGGGAGGGGGCGACGGAAACCGGGCGATCGGGAAGGCCCGCGGAACTGCGACGCCGGTGCGGCTGCAGTCCGCACCGGCCGTCGCGGGTCGGTCCTCGTCAGCTCGTGCGGGCCAGCGACGCGTCCGGCGTGCGGCACCCGGTGAGCGGGCAGAGGGTCGAGCAGTCGATGCGGGCCCGGAGGCCCGCGTCGGTCAGGGTTCTGGCGAAGGGCCAGAGCCCGGTGAAGCGCTGCAGGTACCAGTACAGGAACACGTAGTCCGGCTCTGCAGTGTCGGCGACGAACACCGGACGCCCGGGAAGTGCGTCGATCCAGCGGGCGTAGGCGGTCATCGCGATGGCGGGTGGACGGCTCGCCCGGCGGGTCGAGAGCCAGTCCTCCGCCCGCCGCCTCCACAGCTGGAGGGCGACCGGATGGAGGGTGGCGCCGGGCAGCTCACGCACGTTCGTGGTGAACTCGGTGATCGGACCCCGGCCGTTCAGGTACGCGGCCGAGGTGAGGGTGAGCAGGGAGTGCGGGCCCGGGATCGGGCCGTCTGTGTGGATGTGGGTAGTGACGTGAATGTCGGGGGGCATGTCGGGTCCTGGTCGCCGTGAGGACGGGGGCGTGTTCGCGGCGCGGCTGGGCCGGCGTGGCGAACGAAAGGAACCGGGCCCCGTGGTCGGGTGGTCACACGGGTAACGTCACTGCTCTTCCGCTATGCACTTGTGCAGCACGGTGCGGATCGCTGTGGATTCGCCTGGCCAGACGACGGTAGGGCGCACCAACGGTGATCGTCAACGATCGGTCGCCAACCGGCCCGACACGTGCACGTCCACGCGCTTCCCGTCCACCACCCACGCCGAGCGCTGCGTGCCCTCCAGCCGGAAGCCGCACTTGGCCGCCACCCGGCCGGACGCGTAGTTCCCCTCGGCCCACAGGTACGAGACGCGCTGCAGCCCGATCCCGTCGAACGCGAAGCGCAGCATCGCCGACACGGCGGTCGTGATCATGCCGTGCCCGCGGGCGGCGGGGAGCGCCCAGCAGGCCGCGTCGGCCACGCCGTGGTGCAGGTCGAGCGCGGCGAGCTCGACCTCGCCGCGCATCTCGCCGGTGGTCGGCTCGCAGACCGCCCACGTGCAGCGCTGGTCGCGCGCCCAGTCCTGCGCCCGATGCCGGACGTACGCGTCGGCCTCGGCCGGCACCGCAGGCGGGCGCCGGCGCCAGCGCAGGATCTCCTGGTCGACGCACGACGCGAGGATCGCGGGCCGGTCGTCCATCCGCGCGTCGGCCCGCAGCGGGCGCAGGTACCAGGTGCCTGCGTTGATCTCGACGGGTTCCACCCGGCCGGGCTCAGTCCTTGATCTCGCAGATCACGGTGCCCTGCGAGACGGAGACGCCCGCGGCGGCCGCGAGCCCGGTGACGGTGCCGTCCTTGTGGGCGGTGACCGGGTTCTCCATCTTCATGGCCTCCAGCACCACGACCAGGTCACCGGTCTTCACCGCGTCGCCGTCGGCCACCGCGACCTTGATGATCGTGCCCTGCATCGGGGCGGCGACGGCGTCGCCGGACACCTTCGCCGCGCCCTTGCCACCGGCCCGCTTGCGGGGCGCCGACTTCGGCGCGGCCGGGGCGCCGCCGCCGATCGCGAGGTCGCCGGGCAGCGACACCTCCAGCCGCCGGCCGCCGACCTCGACGACGACGGTCTGGCGCGGGCTCTCGTCGGCCTCCGCGGCGGCGCCGTCCTCGAACGGCGCGACGGTGTTGTCCCACTCCGTCTCGATCCACCGGGTGTGCACGGTGAACCCGTCGTCGGCGGTGAACGCCGGGTCCGTCACGACGAGCCGGTGGAACGGCAGCACGGTGGCCATGCCCTCGACCTGGAACTCGGCCAGCGCCCGGCGGGCCCGCTCCAGGGCCTGCGCGCGGTCGGCGCCGGTGACGATCAGCTTGGCCAGCAGCGAGTCGAACTGCCCGCCGATCACCGACCCGGTCTCCACGCCCGCGTCCACCCGGACCCCGGGCCCGGCGGGCAGCGTGAGCGCGGTGATCGTGCCGGGGGCCGGCAGGAAGTTGCGGCCGGCGTCCTCGCCGTTGATCCGGAACTCGATCGAGTGCCCGCGCGGCGCCGGGTCGTCGGTCAGCGGCAGCGGCTCGCCCTCGGCGATCCGGAACTGCTCGCGCACCAGGTCCAGCCCCGAGGTCTCCTCCGACACCGGGTGCTCCACCTGCAGCCGGGTGTTGACCTCCAGGAACGAGATGAGCCCGTCCTGGCCGACGAGGAACTCCACGGTGCCGGCGCGTGGTAGCCCGCCTCCTTGCAGATCGCCTTGGACGCGTCGTGGATCGTCTTGCGCTGCGCGTCGGACAGGAACGCGCCGGTGCCTCCTCCACGAGCTTCTGGAAGCGCCGTTGCAGTGAGCAGTCCCGGGTGCGACGACGACCACGTTGCCGTGTGTGTCGGCCAGCACCTGCGCCTCGACGTGGCGCGGCTTGTCCAGGTACCGCTCGACGAAGCACTCGCCGCGCCCGAACGCCGCCGTCGCCTCGCGCACCGCCGACTCGTACAGCTCGGCGATCTCGCCGCGTTCCCGGGCGACCTTCATGCCGCGCCCGCCGCCGCCGAACGCCGCCTTGATCGCGATCGGCAGCCCGTGCTCGTCGGCGAACGCCTCGACCTCGGCCGGCCCGGTGACCGGGTCCGGGGTGCCGGGCACCAGCGGCGCGCCCGCGCGCATCGCGATGTGCCGGGCCGTGACCTTGTCGCCCAGGTCGCGGATGGCCTGCGGGGACGGGCCGATCCACGTGATCCCGGCGTCGATCACCGCCTGCGCGAACTCGGCGTTCTCGCTCAGGAAACCGTAGCCGGGGTGGATGCCGTCGGCACCCGCGCGGCGCGCCGCGTCCACGACCTTCGCGATGTCCAGGTACGACTCGGCGGCCGTGGCGCCGCCCAGCGCGAACGCCTCGTCGGCCAGCCGGACGAACGGGGCGTCGCGGTCCGGCTCGGCGTAGACGGCCACGCTGGCCAGGCCGGCGTCCCGGCACGCGCGGATGACGCGGACGGCGATCTCACCGCGGTTGGCGACGAGAACCTTGCTCAGGCGCGGCACGTGGTCTCCTGTCGTTGACGTCCCGGGGCGCGGCTCCGGGGGCATGGCGCAGGTGGGTTACCGCGGAGTTTAGAGGCCCGCAAGGCGCGTCCGGCCCCTTCCAATGTGGCATAGCGACGCCCTCCTTCGATCCATGGAGGTGCGTCTCGCGCTACGTCCGGCGCCGGCGCAGCACCCCGGACAGCGCCCGCCGCCGCGGCTCGCCGCGGCCGTCGTAGCGCATCCGCCGCTCGCGTTCGCCCAGCTCGGCGGCCGCTGCGGCGGGCAGCTCGCCCCGCTCCCGCAGCGCGCGGGCGACGTCCCAGCCGTCGCGCAGGGCGCCGGCCGGCGGGTGCCCGTCCCGCTCCGCGGCGAACACGGCCGGCCACTTCGGCCCGAACGCCCGCGGCGAGCAGCGGCCAGGCCCGGGCGGCCGCGGCGGCCCGCTTGCGCAGCAGCGCCCGGCGCGCCGCGGCGACGCGGCCGGCGTCGAAACCAGGGGGCAGCGGGCCGCCGGCGACCAGGGCCTCGACCAGCTCCGCCTGGCGCCGCGCGAGCCCCTCGCTCAACGGGCGACGCCCGCCGCGGCGGCGATCGCGCTCAGCTCCGCGTCCAGCTCGGTGGCGGGCGGGTAGCGGCCGTCGCGCTCCAGCATCACGGCCATGCCGGGCAACCGCTCGGCCAGGCGGGCGAGCAGGTGCAGCACCCCGTCGGGGACGGGGTCGGTGTGCGTGTCGTGGTAGAGCCCGGGGTCGCCCGGGTGCTCCGCGCCGCCCGCGACGTGCACGTACGCGACACGGTCGAGCGGCATCCGGTCGAGGGCGGCCGCCGCGTCCTGGCCGCGGTTGACCGCGTTGGCGCGCACGTTCGCGACGTCGAGCAGCAGCAGCGCGCCGGTGCGGTCCAGCAGCGCCCGCAGGAAGTCGGGCTCGGTGTACTCGTCGTCCGGCCAGTCGAAGAGCGCGGCGATCGGCTCCAGCGCGAGCGGGACGGGCAGCTCGGCCTGCGTGCGCCGGACGTTGGCGGTCAGCGCGTCGAGCGCCTCGCGTGTGCGCGGCACGGGCAGCAGGTGCCCGGCGTCGAGGCCGCCCGCCCGGGTGAACGCGATGTGCTCGCTGACCAGCGGCGACCCCAGCGCGTCCGCACAGGCCGCCAGGTGCGCGACCCGCGCCGGCTCCACTGGCTCGGCGCCGCCGAGCGAGAGCCGCACGCCGTGCGGCACCACCGGCACCCCGCGCTCCCGCAGCTCCGCCACCCCTCGAGACGGAACTGCGGGAGCGAGGTTCTCGGCGATGACCTCACAGAACGCTGGTCGTGCTCCGGCGACCCAACCGGCTATCTCGGGACGCCAGCCGACTCCTGTGCCGGCCGGCAGCGGTGGCGGCGGCTCACCCCCCGCAGCCGCCGCCACCGCACCCCCCGCCCCCACCGCCGTCCCCGCCTCCGTCGGACCCCCCAACGGAGCCGGAGCCGCCTGCGGTGACGTGCTGTGCCGCGATGTCGTGCGCGAAGGCGGGGTCTGACGCCCACAGCGCACTCGTTCCGAAGACCCCGATCGAGAGCGCGGCTCCCGCGGGGCCGTACACCTGCCAGTCCGGGCGCAGCGCCGGCGCCAGCCCGTGGTGCTCGGTGCGCAGGTCCGCCAGCGCGCGATCGCCCAGCCGGCTCCGGCGCGGCGCCCTGGCCAGCTGGAAGGCCGCGACGAGCGTCACGGCGGCGAGCGCCGCGACCAGGTAGCCGACGGGCCGGGCGTCGGCGATCCCGGCGAGCAGCCGGACGAGCCCGAGCCCGGCCACCGCGAGCATCCAGAAGCCGACGCGCGGATCCGCCGGCGCCGGTCGTCGGAGAGCAGGAGGCCCGCCTCCACGAGCCGGGCCTCGACGCCGGCCAGTGCGGTGGCACCGGCCGGTGGAACGCCAGCCGGCGTCGGGGCACCGGCGTGCCGGCGGTGAAGTGGACGGCCTTCTCCAGCGGGTCGGCGTCGGCGCCGAGCCGTCCGGCGGCGCGCACCGTGCCGCCGGAGCTGGTGATCGTGCCGCGCAGGTGCATCGCGCCGAGAGCGGAGTAGACGGCGAGCTCCGCGCCTCCGTTGAGGTAGGCCACGTCATGAGGGCGCTCGGAGAGGTCGCCGACCGGGCTCGTGGCCACGGGATCGGCGAGCACCCTCCGAGCGCGCGTGCCCACCGCGAGAACCGCGACCGCGGTCACGAGGTAGGCGGTCAGGAACTCCGGTCCGCTCAGGCCCCACGTTTCAGCGGTAGCTGCTGCGAGGGCCATCGAACACCTCCTGAGCCGTCTTCATGAGACGAGTCACAGTGTTGCGACGCCCCATGGCTCAGGGAATGTTCTTCACAAGGACTTGAGGTTATCGTGCAGCCCTGCTGCGGACAGCGCGCGCGGCTACTCCGAACGGCCGCACGGCGCCTTTGTCACGCCTCGCGGACCTGGCGTTTGATCCGCGCCAGCATCGCCGCCATCCCGCGCAGCCGCAGCGGGCTGACGGCCTGCGCCAGCCCGAGCGCGGTGTAGAAGTCGTCCGGTACGGCGAGCACTGCGGCGGCCGGCTGACCGTCGAGCCCGGCGTGCATGATCGACGCGAAACCGCGCGTGGTCGGGGCCTCGGGCGGCGCGGAGAAGTACAGGTGAACGTGCCGCTCGGCGTCGGCGTCCACCTCCACCGCGAGGAAGAGCGGCGACTGGCACTCCGGCACCTGCTCCATCGTCGCGGCCGCGTCGGTGTAGCGCTCCGGGAGGTCCGGCAGCTCCTGGGAGAGCTCCAGCAGCAGCTGCAGCCGGTCCTTCGGACCGACGCCCGCGAAGTCGTCGACCAGCTCCGCCAGCGCCGGCGGCAGGCTCACCGCCGCACTCATGCCGCCCCGCGCTCGGAGCCCTGCACGATCGGCACCCGCACGGAGTTGCCCCACTCCGTCCAGCTGCGTCGTAGTTGCGGACGCGGCCGAAGCCGAGCAGGTGCGTCAGCACGAACCACGTGTGGCGGAGCGCTCGCCGATGCGGCAGTACGCGATCACGTCGTCGTCCGCAGAGAGGCCCTGTTCCTGCAGGTAGATGGCCTCCAGGTCGGCGCGCGGCTTGAACGTCGCGTCCTCGGCGGCGGCCCGCGCCCACGGCACGCTCGCTGCGCCCGGGATGTGCCCGCCGCGGACGGCGCCCTCCTGCGGGTAGTCGGGCATGTGCAGCAGCTCGCCGGAGTACTCGCCCGGCGACCGCACGTCCACCAAGGGCTGACCGAGGTGCGCCAGCACGTCGTCCTTGAACGCGCGGATCGTCGCGTCGTCGCGCTCGACCACCGGGTACTCGGCGGGCGTCGGCTTGGGCTGCTCGGTGGTCAGCTCGCGGCCCTCGGCCACCCACTTTGCGCGGCCGCCGTCGAGGATGCGCAGGTCCGCGTGCCCGAACAGGGCGAACACCCACAGCGCGTAGGTGGCCCACCAGTTGTTGCGGTCGCCGTAGAAGACCACCGTGGTGTCGCGGGAGATCCCGCGCTCTGCGCAGATCTGCGCGAACCGCTCGCCGTCGACGTAGTCGCGGGTGACGGGGTCGTTCAGCTCGGTGTGCCAGTCGACCTTCACCGCGCCCGGGATGTGCCCGGTGTCGTACAGCAGGACGTCCTCGTCGGACTCGACGACCACCAGGCCGTCGGCGCCGAGGTGCTCGGCCAGCCACGCGGTGGTGACCAGCCGCTCGGGATGCGCGTACGCGGCGAGCTTCGGGTCGGTGTCGTTCTCGATGGCCATGGTCGCGAGGCTAGTCCCGGGGGCGCGCGGTCGCAGCAGGGTGGCTTTGCTGCCGTCAGGTTGCGTCGGGGTGGCTTTCCTGCAACGTCGGGCAGCGACCGGGTCAGTGTCGGTGTCGGCCTGCACGCCCAGCGCCCTGACCAGCACCGGAAGCGTCAGTCCCGGCAGGATCAGCGTCACGACCAGCACCGAGCACGCGATCAGCACCAGCTCCTCGCGGGCCGGGAAAGGCCCGTCGACGGTCGCGACCGGCAGCGCGAGGGCCAGCGCCAGCGGCCGCCTCCAGCACCGCCGTCTGGAAGACGACGAGCGCGGTGGCGCCGTTGAACAGGCCCTCGCTCTGCAGCACCGCCAGCAGCTGCCGCGGCATCCGCACCGGCCCGGCGACGGCCTCGACGGCCACCGGGTCGGGCGGGGCGACCATCGCGCCCAGCGCGATCGCCGCCGTCACCGTGATGCCCGGGACCAGCGCGTACGCCGTGCCGGCGACCCCGGAACTGCGCCCACGACGTCCGCTGCGCCGTCGCGAAGAGCAGGGGCGGGAGGAACAGCGGGAGGATCAGGCCGGGGTCGAGGTCGAACCGGTCCGGCAGCCCCGGCACGAACGCGACGGCGCGGGCCACGGCAGCCGCAGCCGGTCGCCCAGCCCGACCAGCAGCACGGCCGCGAGCATCAGCCCGACGGCGAGCAGCAGGATCTCCACGCCCGTAGCCTGCCCCCGCCGCCCGACCGACCCCGGACCACGACTCGCGCACGCTTTTCCAGCGACTCGCGTGCGCTAATCCAGCGACTCGCGTGCATTCAGGCCGCGACTCGCGTGCAGCCAGGCCGCGACTCGCCGGGCCGCGGAGCGGCCCGGCCCGCGAGTCGCTGCGAAAGTGCGCGCGAGTCGCGCTCTGGGGGTGCGCGAGTCGGGGTCAGGTCCAGAGGTCGGGGACCTGGGTGCCGACCGCGGCGAAGAGCTTGCGGACCAGGGGGAGGCTGATGCCGATCACGTTGGACGGGTCGCCGTCGATGCCCTCGACGAACCAGCCGCCGCGCCCGTCGAGGGTGAACGCGCCGGCGACGCGCAGCGGCTCGCCGGTGGCGAGGTAGGCCTCCAGCTCGGCGTCGGACGGGTCGGCGAACCGGACGGTCGTCGACGCCGTGCCTTCCGCGACCCGGTCGATCTCCCCGTCGGCCAGCCGCAGCACGGCGTGCCCGGTGAGCAGCTCGCCGCTGCGCCCGGCCATGACCCGCCAGCGCTTGCGGGCGACGTCGGCGGTGCCGGGCTTGCCGACGAGCTCGCCGTCGACGAGCAGCATGGAGTCGCAGCCGACGACCAGCGCGTCCGGGTGCGCCGCGGCGATCCGCCGGGCGACGGTGGTGGCCTTCGCGCCCGCGAGGTGGGCCACCTTCTCCGCGGCCGGCGCGTCCGGCACGGCCGCGAGCAGCGCCTCCTCGTCGACGTCCGCGACCTCCACGACCGGGTCGATCCCGGCCGCGCGCAGGACGGCGAGGCGGGCGGGCGAGGCGGAGGCGAGCACAACACGCACCGGCCGGACCTACGGGTCACTCCCCGACGAGGTCGTGGCGGTACGCGTAGCGGACGGCCTGGGCCCGGTCGCGCAGCCCGGCCTTCGCGAACAGGTGGTTGACGTGCGTCTTGACCGTCGCCTCGCTCACCACCAGCCGGCGTGCGATCTGGGTGTTGGTGAGCCCGGCGGCGATCAGGCCGAGCACCTCCACCTCACGCGCGGTGAGCCCGTCGGGCACCGGGCCGGGCGCCGCCGGCCCGGCGGCGACGATCCGGGCCAGCGCGCCCGCGTCGATCGTGGACTGGCCCGCCGCGGCGGACCGCAGCGCGCGCCCGATCGCCTCGGCGTCGGCGTCCTTCGAGAGCCAGCCCAGCGCCCCCGCGCGCAGTGCCTCGACCACGGCGTCGTCGTCGGCGTAGGTGGTGAGCACGACCACCGCCGTGCCCGGGTGCTCCGCGCGGACCCGCCGGGTCGCCTCCACCCCGTCGTGGCCCGGCATGCGCAGGTCGGTGAGCAGCACGTCCGGGGCGTGCTCGGCCACGAGCGCGACGGCCTGCTCCCCGTCGGACGCCGCGCCGACCACACGGATGCCGGGGAGCAGGTCCAGCAGCGTGACGAGCCCGTCGCGCACGATCGTCTGGTCGTCGGCGAGCACGACCCGCAGCTCGGCCCCGTTCACGCCGGGCGCTCCGCGGGGAGCCGCAGCCGTACTCGCCAACCGTCCGCCACCGGCCCGGCCTCCAGCTCGGCGCCAGCGAGCGCGGCCCGCTCGGCCATCCCCACCAGCCCGTTGCCGCCGGGCGTGCGCGGGGCAGGCGGGCCGGCGTGGTCGTGGACGACCAGCTCCGTGCCGCCGTCCCGCTGTGCAAGCCGGACCTGCACGGACGCGCCCGGCGCGTGCTTGCGGACGTTGGTGAGCGCCTCCTGCGCGGTGCGCAGCACCGTCTCCCGCGCCGTGACGGGGAGCGCGTCCGGCGCGCCGTCGACCTCCAGCGTCGCCCGCGGCGTCTCGGCGACGAGCGCCTGCAGGCCGGCCACGACGTCGACGGGCTCGCTGCGCAGGGCCTCGACCGCCCGCCGCGCCTCGGCGAGCCCTTCGGCGGCGAGCCGCTGCGCCCGCTCCACCTGCGCGACCGTGTCGGGCGGGGCGCCGTCGCGCTGGAGCATCAGCCGCGTCCCCTGCAGCTGCACGGCCAGCGCCGACAGCGAGTGCGCGAGCACGTCGTGCACATCGCGGGCGATCCGGGCGCGCTCGGCGAGCGCCGCGGCCCGGGCGTGCTCCTCGCTCGCCCGCGCGTCCGCGGCCAGCGCCAGCTCCCGCTCCTCGGCGCGGCGGGCGCTCTCCCGCCGTCCCATCCCCAGCAGCAGCACCGCGACGAGCACGAGGACGAGCACGGCCAGCACCGCCGGCCCGGCCCCGACCCGGGCCGCGACAACCCCGGCCGACACGACCACGAGCGTCCCGACCGCGACCGGCGCGGGCAGCCGCACCCCCGCGACCAGCACGGCGTAGACGCAGCACGCGAACGAGGTGGGCGACTCCACGGTGGCCAGCAGCGCGACCCCGCCGAGCCCGGTGGCCAGCACGCCGGCCGGCGTCCAGCGCCGCGCGGCCTCCCGCGGCACTCCAAGCAGCACCCAGCCGGCCGCGGCCAGCACCCCGGCGGCGATGCCGAGCGCGCCCGGCGGGCCCGGCTGCCCGGAGTACGTGCCGAGCAGCACGAGCGGCAGCCACACGAGGGTGGCGGCCGCCCGCACCGGGCCCTGCCGGATGGTCACCGGCCGAGTCTGGACCCGGCCGACACGGCGCGTCGATCCGCACCACCCGGGCGGAGCGGGCGCCCGTCGGCCCGCACGCGCGCCGCGAGCACCAGCGACTGCACCGCCAGGCTGACCCCGAGCGAGAGCGTCAGCGTCGCGGTGGTCGCCGCGGCGGCCGCGCCGCCCAGCAGCACGACCGGCGCCACCCGGATCCCGATCGAGACGATCCACAGCGCGACCAGCGGCCAGCCGCCGCGCTGGTAGAGGTAGCCGTCCCGCTCCGAGAGCCGGACGGCCGCGCCGCGCGCGACGCCCAGCGCGGCGGTCACGAGCAGCTCGACGCCGACCGCGCGGCCGTGGCGGTGTCCCACCCGGCCGGCCCGAGACGGCCTGCACGAGCCCGAGCGCGATCAGGACCAGCGGCAACACGCCGATCCCCGTCGTACGGGCGGTGACGAACCGGCCCTGCAGCTGGCGGCCGATCACCCAGACCAGCGCGAGTCCGGCGATGAGATACGAGGTCACGTCCATGCCGACGACACTGCGCCGCGTGCGGCCCCGGATCGTCGGCCCGGCGGTCGAACGGGGGTGGAGATCCGGGGTCACCCGCGGGTGGACCCCGGACGGCTCAGCAGCCCCCGCCGCCCCGTCACCGCCGCCGGAACCGCCGCTGCCGGCGTCGCCGCCCCAGCCGCCGTGGTGCCCGCCGTGATGTCCGCCGCCGGGGTCGCTCCACGCCCAGAACCCGGCCTGCGAGGCCGTGGTGTCGGACGTGACGGCGGTGCGGCGCCGGCTGGTGGCCGCCCGGCGGGTGGCCTTGCTCCGGCTCCGGTAGCGGGCCGTGCTGAGCATGGCGATCACCACCGAGATGAGCACCAGCGCAACGAGGCCGACGCGGACGATCGTGTCCAGGTTCATGTCGCTGCCTCCCCTCCCCGGCAGCGGGGCCGAACCGTCCCCCCTGGACTGGCGACCGCTTGCCGGTCACCCGAGTGTGGCGCCGCCCACCGGCCTTCGCGAGCGACTTGATGAAGCCTTGAGCAGCCCGTTCCGGGGAGGACGCGGGCCTCAGCGCGGCAGTGCGGACGCCCGCCAGGCCCCCGGGCCCGGGCGCAGCGGAACGCGCAGCCGGGTGGCCGGGTCCGACCAGCGGTCGGGTGCGGCGGGCGCGGCCGGCCGGGCCGCCGCACGCGCGGCCAGCACAACCGCCAGCGCGGCGACCTCGTCGTCCGTCGGGCCGCCCCGGACCACCCGGAACAGCGCCCGCCGCTCCTCGGGCGTCGGCTCGCCGGCGCTCACAGCGGGATGTTCCCGTGCTTGCGCGCCGGCCCGGCCTCGCGTTTGGTCGCGAGCATCCGCAGCGCCCGCGCCACGTGGCCGCGCGTGTGCGACGGCGGGATGACCGCGTCGACGTACCCGCGGTCGGCCGCGACGTACGGGTTCGCGAGCGTGTCCTCGTACTCCTGCTGCAACTGCGCGCGCCGCGCCGCCAGCTCGTCGCCGGCCAGCCCGGCCAGCTCGCGGCGGTAGAGGATGCTCACCGCGCCGGCCGCGCCCGTCACCGCGATCTGGGCGGTCGGCCACGCCAGGTTCAGGTCCGCGCCGAGGTGCTTGGACCCCATCACGTCGTACGCGCCGCCGTACGCCTTCCGCGTGATCACCGTGATCTTCGGGACGGTCGCCTCGGCGTAGGCGTAGATCAGCTTCGCGCCGCGCCGGATGATCCCGTTCCACTCCTGCTCGGTGCCCGGCAGGAAGCCGGGGACGTCCACGAACGTCACCACCGGCACGTTGAACGCGTCGCAGGTGCGGACGAACCGCGCCGCCTTCTCGGAGGCGTCGATGTCGAGGCAGCCGGCGAACTGGGTCGGCTGGTTGGCGACGATCCCGACCGACCGCCCGTCCACCCGGCCGAACCCGACCACGATGTTCGGCGCGAACAGCTCCTGGACCTCCAGGAACTCGCCGTCGTCGAGCACCCGGGAGACGACCTCGCGCACGTCGTAGGGCTGGTTCGGCGAGTCCGGGACGAGCGTGTCCAGCTCCAGGTCGGTGCCGGTCAGCCCGTCGGCGATCGAGCCCGCCGGCTCCGGCGCCGGGAAGGTGGGCGGCTCGGAGAGGTTGTTCGAGGGCAGGAAGGAGAGCAGCTCCTTCACGTACGAGAAGGCGTCGGCCTCGTCGTCGGCGAGGTAGTGCGCCACCCCGGACCTGGTGTTGTGCGTGCGGCCGCCGCCGAGGTCCTCGAAGTCGACCTCCTCGCCGGTGACCGTCCTGATGACGTCCGGGCCGGTGATGAACATGTGGCTGGTGCCGTCGACCATCACCGTGAAGTCGGTGATCGCCGGCGAGTACACCGCCCCGCCCGCGCACGGGCCCATGACCAGCGAGATCTGCGGCACCACACCCGACGCGCGGACGTTGCGCACGAAGATCTCGCCGTAGAGGCCGAGCGCGACCACACCCTCCTGGATGCGCGCGCCGCCGCCGTCGTTGATCCCGACGACCGGGCAGCCGATCTTGGTGGCCAGGTCCATGACCTTGACGATCTTCTCGCCGTAGACCTCGCCGAGCGCGCCGCCGAACACCGTGGCGTCCTGGCTGAACACGGCGACCTGGCGGCCGTCGACGGTGCCGGTGCCGGTCACCACCCCGTCGCCGAACGGGCGCTTGTCCTGCATCCCGAAGTTCGTGGAGCGGTGCCGGGTGAGCGCGTCCAGCTCGACGAACGAGCCCGGATCGAGCAGCTGGTCGATGCGCTCGCGGGCGGTCCGGCGGCCCTTCGCGTGCTGCTTCTCGACGGCCGCGGCCGACCCCGCGTGCACAGCCTCGTCGATCCGCCGGTGCAGGTCGGCGAGCTTTCCCGCGGTGGTGTGGATGTCCGGCTCCCCGGCGCCGCCGGACGGCTCCGTCGCTGCGCTCATGGCAGGGCAGCCTAACGGCGTAAGGGTGTCCGGGCTGGTCAGCGGGGGAGACGAGCGTCACGGTGCGGACAGTCGTCCGGTGACACAGAGCGTGCGTCCGGGCACGCTGGCCGATGCTGGAGGGCCGTCCGTCGCGGCCACCCCGGCACCGCCCTGCGCGGTCGCCGGCCGCCGGTAGCGTCCGCCCGTATGAACCGGACCGTGCCGCCGCTGGACGTCGACCGGCTGCGCGGCGCGCTCGTGGGGCCGTGGGCCCAGCTCGACGTGGTCGAGCGCACCGGCTCCACCAACGCCGACCTGCTCGCCGCCGCCGCGGCCGGGGCGCCCGACCGCACGGTGCTGGTCGCCGAACACCAGGAGGCCGGTCGCGGCCGGCTGACCCGCACGTGGGTGGCGCCGCCCGGCTCCGGGCTGACCGTCAGCGTGCTGCTGCGCCCGCTCGGCGTGCCCGCGTCCCGGTTCGCGTGGCTGCCGCTGCTCGCCGGGCTCGCGGTGCTCGACACCGTGCGCGAGATGGGGCCCGTGCCGGCCGTCCTGAAGTGGCCCAACGACCTGCTGCTCGGCGCCCCGCCGCGCAAGGCGGCCGGGATCCTGGCCGAGGTCGCCGACGCCGCGCGCCCCGCGGTCGTCCTGGGGATCGGGCTCAACGTCACGGCGTCGCCGCCGGACCAGCCGGGCGCGACGTCGCTGGCCGGGGAGGGCCTGCCGGCCGACCGCACCGACGTCCTGACGGTGCTGCTCACCCGGCTCGCGGACCGCGAGCGGCGCTGGCGCGACGGCCGCGGCGACGCGGACGCACCCGGCTGCGCGCCGACTACCGCGCCGCCTGCGCCACGCTCGGCGCCGAGGTGCGCGTGGAGCTGCCGGGCGGGGCCGCGATCCACGGCATCGCCGAGGACGTCGACAGCGACGGGCGGCTGCTGCTGCTCGACCCGGCCGGGCACCGCCGGGCCGTCGCGGCGGGCGACGTGGTGCACCTGCGGCCCGGCGGCTGATCGCACCGGCCTGATCGCATTAGGCTGGCCACGTGGCCTACCCGGACGAGGTTCTCGTCGAGGGCGAGCAGGTGGTCGTCCACAAGCACCCGCATTGGAAGATGCTGGTCCTGCCGGTCTTCGTGCTGCTGCTCGTCGTCGCGGCGGGCAGCTTCCTCGCGGCGCTGGTGAGCGCCCAGCCGTGGGCCCCGTGGGCGTGGCTCGCGATCGCCGTGATCGGGCTCGGGCTGGTCGTACGGTTCACGGTGGTCCCGGTCGTCCGGTGGCGCACCACGCACTTCGTCGTCACCACGCGGCGCGTGCTCGTGCGGCAGGGCGTGTTCTCGCGGCACGGCATCGACATCCCGATGAGCCGCATCAACAGCGTCCAGTTCCGTCACACGCTCTTGGAACGGCTGCTCGGGTCGGGCACCCTCGTCATCGAGTCCGCGTCCGACGAGCCGCTGGAGTTCGCCGACGTTCCCGGTGTGGAGCGCGTGCACGCGGTGCTGTACAGCGAGGTGGCCGATGACGTCCCCTAGGGCCCTGCCCATGACCGTGCTCGCCGGCGGGCTGCCGGAGCAGGTCACGATCTACGAGGTGGGCGCCGCGACGGGCTCCAGAACGAGTCCACGGTGCTGCCCACCGAGGTCAAGGCCGAGTTCCTGCACCGGCTCGCGGGCGCCGGGCTGCGGGTGCTGGAGGCCACCAGCTTCGTGCACCCGAAGTGGGTGCCGCAGCTCGCCGACGCGTCCGACCTGCTGCTGCGCCGGCTGGTGCGCAGCGAGGGCGTCGACTACCCCGTCCTCGTGCCGAACGAGCGCGGGCTCGACCGCGCGCTCGACGCCGGCGTGCGGCACGTCGCGATCTTCGCCAGCGCCACCGAGACGTTCGCCAAGCGCAACCTCAACCGCACGCTCGACGACCAGTTCGCGATGTTCGAGCCGGTCGTGCGCCGGGCGCTGGCCGAGGGGCTGCGCGTGCGCGGCTACGTCTCGATGTGCTTCGGCGACCCGTGGGAGGGCGCGGTCCCGCTCGGGCAGGTGGCCGCCGTGACGCGGCGGCTCGCCGAGATGGGCTGCCACCAGATCTCGCTCGGCGACACGATCGGTACCGGCACCCCCGGCCACGTCGACGCCGTGCTCGACGCGTGCGCCGCGGCGGGTGTCCCGCTGCGGCTGCTCGCGGTGCACTTCCACGACACCTACGGGCAGGCCCTCGCCAACACGCTCGCCGCGCTGCGCAAGGGCGTCACCACGGTGGACGCGAGCGCGGGCGGGCTCGGCGGCTGCCCGTACGCCGAGTCGGCCACCGGCAACCTCGCCACCGAGGACCTCGTCTGGATGCTCGACGGGCTGGGCATCGCGCACGGCGTGGACCTCGACGCGCTGGTCGCCACCAGCGTCTGGATGGCCGGGCGGCTCGGCCGCCCGTCGCCGTCACGGGTGGTGCGCGCGCTCGCGGGCTGACCCCATGGAGGGGTGACCGGCGCCACTCCGCCTGCGTACGGTCGGGGCAGCCTGTCAGCGACGACTGGAGCACCGCCGTGACCCGACTGCGCTTCGGCATCTTCCTCGCCCCGTTCCACCCCGCAGGCGAGAACCCGACCACGGCCCTGCGGCGCGACCTGCGCCTGATCGAGCACCTCGACGACCTCGATTTCGCGGAGGCCTGGATCGGCGAGCACCACTCGGCCGGCTCCGAGATCATCGCCTCGCCGGAGATCTTCATCGCCGCCGCGGCCGAACGGACGAAGCGGATCCGGCTCGGCACCGGCGTGATCTCGCTGAGCTACCACAACCCGCTGTGGGTGGCCGAGCGCATCGTGCTGCTCGACCACCTCACGCGAGGGCGCGTCATGCTCGGCGTCGGCCCCGGCTCGCTGCCCACCGACTCCGCGATGATCGGGCTCGACCCCACCGACACCCGCGAGCTGCTCGACGAGAACCTCGACATCGTCATGCGGCTGCTGCGCGGCGACGAGCCGGTCACCGCGACCACCCGCACCCACCGCCTCGTCGACGCGCGGCTGCACCTGCGGCCCTACTCCGACCCGCTCTTCGACGTGGCGGTGGCCGCCGTCGCGTCGCCGACCGGGCCGCGGCTGGCCGGGCGGTACGGCGTCGGGCTGCTCTCGATCGGCGCGACGCTTTCCGCGGAGGGCTTCGACGCGCTCGCCCACCACTGGAACGTGATGGAGGAGCGGGCCGCGACGCACGGCACCACCGTCGACCGTTCGCAGTGGCGGCTGGTCGGGCTCATGCACGTCGCCGAGACCCGCGAGCAGGCGTACAAGGACGTGGAGCACGGCATCGAGCAGTGGTTCCGCTATTTCCAGAAGGTCGCCGCGTTCCCGCAGATGGCCGTGGCGGGCGGCGACGTGCGGGAGATGATCGACTTCGTCAACGCGGCCGGCATCGGCGCCATCGGCACCCCGGACGACGCGGCGGCGCAGGTGCAGCGGCTGGTCGACCAGTCCGGCGGGTTCGGGGCGATGCTGCTGCTGGCCCACGAGTGGGCGAACCCGGCGGCCACCCGCCGTTCGTACGAGCTGGTCGCGCAGCACGTGATGCCGCGGTTCCAGGGGCAGGCGCAGCCCACGCTCGACGCGAAGGCCCGCGCCACCGGCACCCGCGCCGGGCACGCGGAGCAGCAGCTCGCCGCCGTGGCGCACATGACGGAGAAGTACCAGAAGGAGCTGGCCGAGCGCGGGTGACGGCCCGGTTCGGGGAGACTGTCGGTGCGGTGCGGCACACTGAGCGCGAACGGAGCAAGGAGGTGCGCGCCATGGCGATGCCGTTTCCCCGGGGGCTGCTGACCCTCGAGGACTGGGACGCCCTGCCGGAGGACAACTCGGCGCACTACGAGTTGCAGGAGGGCGTGCTCGTCGTGTCGCCGAGGCCGGCCAGATGGCATTCGAACGCGCTGCTGGCATTGGGGATGCAGATCCGCCCGCAGTGCCCGCCAGGTTGGCAGACACTGCTGGAGTTCGAGGTGGTCGTCGACGGTGATCCGTTTCCGACCATCCGCATCCCGGACATCCTGGTGACGCACGCCGACGGCCCGGAAGCCCGCGTTCCGGCAGACGCGGTGGTATTGGCTGTGGAGATCATCTCTCCCGGCTCGCGCAAGGTCGACCTGCACCTCAAGCCGTTCGAGTACGGCGAAGCCGGCATCCCGCACTACTGGGTCGTCGACCCCGACCCGCCCGCGCCCTCGATCACGGTGTTCGGCCTGGGCGCTCCCGGCGACGGCTACGTGGAGAGCCAGCGCGCGGTCACGGGCGAGCTGGTCGTCGAGGAGCCCTTCCCGTTGCGCATCGACGTCGCCGCGCTCGCCGATCCCCACTAGTAGCCGCCGCCGGTGACCACACCCCGTGATCTCATGACTCTCGCGGAGTGGGAGGCGTTGCCCGAGGACAACACGGCGCACTACGAGCTGCAGGAAGGTGTGCTGCTCGTGGCCCCGAAGCGGGGGCCGCAGCACCAGTTGGCTCTCTTCCATCTGGCGGCTCTGCTCCGGGAGCAGCGCCCGAAGCAGTGGGATGTGATCCCGAGCGTCGAGGTCGTCGTCCAGGCAGGGACGCCCGCAACCGTTCGGGCGCCCGACGTCGTCGTGACCCGAGCTGGCCACTCGGTGGCCCGATTCCACGCGGCGGACGTCGTGCTCGCGGTGGAGGTCATCTCGCCCGGCTCCCGCAACGTCGACCTGCACCTCAAGCCGTTCGAGTACGCCGAAGCCGGCATCCCGCACTACTGGGTGGTCGACCTCGACCCACCGGTGCCGTCGATCACGGTGATCGAGGCCGGCCGTCGACGAGTGGTCACCGGCGAACTCGTCGTCGAGGAACCGTTCCCCCTGCGCATCGACCTTGGCGCGCTGGGTTAGGCACGCGTCCCGAACATCCCGGTGAACGTGCTGCGGAACACCACCTCGTCGCCGCGGCGCAGGAGCCCGCGCAGCTTCACGAGCCCGAGGCCCGGGCGGCTGCGGGAGCGGCGGGCCTCCACGATCTCCAGGGTCGAGCGCAGCTCGTCGCCCGCGAACACCGGCGCGGGCCAGGCGATCTCCTCGCCGCCGGGCGAGCCGAGACCGGTGGCCCGGGTCAGCACGCCGTCGGCGTAGCTGCGCATCCACAGCGACGCGGTGAACCACCCGGACGCGGCCAGCGCCCCGAAGATCGACTCCTTGCCGGCCTGCTCGTCCACGTGGAACGGCTGGGGGTCGAAGCGGCGGGCGAACGCGACCATCTCGTCGCCGTCCACCACGATCGTGCCGAGGTCGAAGACCCGGCCCGGGGTGAGGTCCTCGTACGCGATCTCGGGTTCCATCGTCACGTCCCACGATCTTGAGTGCGGCCTCGTGCACGAGCCCGTTGGAGGAGATGCCGTCGCCGCCGTCGAACGCGGCGACGCCGCCGAGGTCGGTGAGGGTGCCGCCGGCCTCGGCGAGGATCGGCACGAGCGCGGCGAGGTCCCAGGTGTTCGCGGCCGGTTCGACGGCGAGGTCCAGCACGCCCTCGGCGACGAGGCAGTGCTGCCAGAAGTCGCCGAACGCGCGCGTCTCCCAGCACGCGTCCGCCAGCCGCAGGTACTGCTCGCGCCGGCCGCCGAAGACCCGGAAGTCCGTGGTGGACAGGTAGGCATCGGCGAGGTCCGCGACGCCCGACACCGTGATGCGCCGCGGCTCGCCGCCGCGTGCGTCGGTCGTCCACGCGCCCGCGCCGCGGGCCGCCCACCAGCGCCGCCCGAGCGCGGGGGCGCTCGCCACGCCGACCACGGGCTCGCCGTGCACCGTCAGCGCGATGAGGCTGGCCCACGCGGGCATGCCGCGGGAGAAGTTCTTGGTGCCGTCGATGGGGTCAAGCACCCAGCCGCGGCCCGAGCCGGGCAGGGCGCCGCCGCGCTCCTCGCCGAGCACCGCGTCGCCGGGCGCCCCGGCCGCGACCAGCCGCCGCAGCTCGTCCTCGACGGCGGTGTCCGCGTCGGTGACGGGCGTGCGGTCCGGCTTGCGGGTGACCTTGAGGTCGGCGGCGCGGAACCGGTCGAGCGTGATCGCGTCGGCGGCGTCGGCGAGCCGCAGGGCGAGCTCCAGGTCGGTCTCCACGGACACAGAGCCTGCCTCATTCACCCGTGGCTCCGTCGATG
Source organism: Pseudonocardia sp. CNS-139 (assembly GCA_001942415.1). Taxonomy (GTDB): domain Bacteria; phylum Actinomycetota; class Actinomycetes; order Mycobacteriales; family Pseudonocardiaceae; genus Pseudonocardia. The sequence goes on along the minus strand of MKJX01000208.1, from coordinate 22,059 downwards.
CGCTCCCGCAGCAGGTCCGCGTGCCCGTTGTGTCGCGCGTACTGCGTCGGCGACCAACGGGGCACGCGTCCGGTCGTCGGTGCTCACGTCGCGATCATCGCAGGGGCGGTCGGCGCCCGACCAGCGTGGATGGGCCTACGCTGAGCACATGACCACCGTCCTGCTCGCCGAGGACGACGCCGCGATCGCGGAGCCGCTCTCCCGCGCACTGCAGCGCGAAGGGTACGAGGTCGAGGTCGCCACCGACGGCCTCACGGCCCTGGAACGCGTCCGGCAGGGGCACGTCGACCTGCTCGTCCTGGATCTGGGCCTGCCCAGCATGGACGGCCTCGAGGTCTGCCGCCGCGTGCGGCTGGACGCCCCCGACCTACCGGTGCTGATGCTCACCGCGCGCACCGACGAGGTCGACTTCGTGGTCGGCCTCGACGCCGGCGCGGACGACTACGTCGGCAAGCCGTTCCGGCTCGCGGAGCTGCTGGCCCGGGTGCGGGCGCTGCTGCGCCGCTGACGCCCGAGGCCGTCGAGGTCGGCGGCGTGCGGATGGAGCTGTCCGGCCGCCGCGTGCTGGTCGACGGCGCCGAGGTCGGGCTGGCCAACAAGGAGTTCGAGCTGCTGAAGGTGCTGCTGCTGCGGGCCGGGCAGGTCGTCACGCGCGAGGAGATCCTGCGTGAGGTCTGGAACGACCCGGACATGAAGACGTCCAAGACCCTCGACATGCACATGTCGTGGCTGCGCCGCAAGATCGGCGGGGAACGGCGGATCGCGACGGTGCGCGGCGTCGGGTTCCGCTTCAACCACAGCTAGCCGCCGATGCGCCGCCGCATCCTGCAGTCCACGCTCCTGGTGGTGGCGATCACGGCCCTGGTGCTGGGTGGCCCGCTCGCCATCACGACGTGGCAGCTCGTGGACGACCTGCACCGGGCCGACCTGACCAGCCGGCTCGAACAGATCGCCGGCCGCCTCGACACCGCGGGCGACCAGGGCCGGCTGGACCCGGCCGCCATCGACACCGAGTCCATCGAGCTGGCCGTGCCGCCGGGCGGGCGGCTGGAGGTCGAGCAGGCCGGGATGCCGACCGTCGTGATCGGCGCCGACCTGGGCCCGGACGCCGTGGTCGAGTGGCTGCCGTTCGGGCCGGGCGGGCGGCTGACGCTGGAGGAGCCGCGCTCGGCGATGCTCACCGAGCAGGTGCAGGTGACGCTCGTCGTGCTGCTGCTGGTGGTGCTCTCCGTCGCGACGGGCGCGGTGGTCGCGACGGTCACCGCACGCCGGCTCGCCGAGCCGCTGCGGGGGGTGGCCGACCGGGCCGCGCGGCTGGGCGCGGGCGACTTCCGGGTGGTGACCGAACGGCACGGCATCTCCGAACTGGACCGCGTCTCCGACGTGCTGGACGGCTCGGCGGTGGCGCTGGCCGAGCTGGTGCAGCGGGAGCGCGAGCTGGTCGGCGACGTCTCCCACCAGCTCCGCAGCCGGCTGACGGCCCTCCAGCTGCGGCTGGACGTGCTGGCGTCGCATCCCGACCCGACGGCCCGCGAGGAGGCGCTCGCCGCGCTGGAGCAGACCGAGCGGCTGTCCGGCGTGCTCGACGAGCTGCTGGAGGCGGCGCGCGCGGCCCGGGCCGCCGGCGCCGAGCCGCAGGACCTCAAGGCCGGGCTCTCGGCCGTGGCCGACGAGTGGCGCCCGGCGCTGCGCGCGGCGAACCGCCGGCTCCAGATGCGCGTCCCCGACGGGCTGCTGGCCCGCGTGACGCCGGCCCGGCTGCGGGAGGCGGTCGGCGCGCTGGTCGACAACGCGATCCAGCACGGCTCCGGCACGGTGACGCTCAGCGCGCGGGCCGCGGAGACCAGCCTGCTCATCGAGGTGGCCGACGCCGGGTCCGGGGTGCCGGAGGAGCTGGTGCCGCACGTGTTCGACCGGGGCGTGTCGGTGGGCTCGTCCACGGGGCTCGGGCTCGCGCTGGCCCGCGCGCTGGTCGAGGCCGACGGCGGCCGGCTGGAGCTGTCGCGCGCCCGGCCGCCGGTGTTCACGATCTTCCTGCCGGCCGCCCGCGCCGACGACGTGGTGGCGGCGCCGCGCCCCGCCACCAGCCCCCGCTAGGCGTCAGCCGACGGGGATGCGGCGGCGCACGTTCTCGTCGGGGAAGACGAAGCGCCGGAAGCCCCACCACCGGAACGCCATGCCGGCCAGCACGCCGAGGATCTGGCCGCTGACGAAGTCGGCGATCTCCTGGGTGAGCAGGCTCACCTCGGGTTCCTGCAGGTGGAACACATAGCGCGAGATCGCCAGCGGCGCCGTGTAGACGGCCACGCCGATGCCGCTGACGAGGAAGAACAGCGCCGCCTCGTGGTGGCGCTCGCGCCCGCCGCGGGTGCGGAAGGACCACTCGCGGTTGAGCACGTAGGAGACGATCGTGGCGACCAGCACCGCGATGATCTTCGAGGTCAGTGGCTTGTCGACGAGCACCGTGGCCTTGAGGAACAGGAAGACGGCGGTGTCGATCACCCACGTGCTGCCGCCCACGAGGGCGAACTTCACGAGCTCGCGATGCTTGATCGCGACGTCGCGGTAGGGCTGGGGGATCATCGCCAGCGCCGACTCGACCACAGACACCCTTCCGATCGTGCCAGAGCCGGGCCGGTGCCCCGGTGGCGGCATCGGTGCTGGTCGGCCAGGTAGGCTCTCACCACCGTGGACGCGTCCGATTCCCGCCCGCTCCCCGTCGTCGGCATGGTCGGTGCGGGGCAGCTGGCCCGCATGACCCACCAGGCCGCCATCGCGCTCGGCCAGTCGCTGCGGGTGCTGGCGGCCGACCCCGGCGACCCCGCCGCCCTCGTCACGCCGGACGTCCGGCCGGGCCGGCCCACTGACCTCGACGCCCTGCGCGCGTTCGCCCGCGGCACGTCGGCCGTCACGTTCGACCACGAGCAGGTGCCGCAGGAGAACCTGCGCGCGCTCGTCGCGGAGGGCGTCCGGGTGCACCCCGGCCCGGACGCGCTGCTGCACGCGCAGGACAAGCTCGTGATGCGCCGCCGGCTCGCCGCGATGGGCGTGCCGGTCCCGGCGTTCGCCGAGGTCGGCGCGCCGGCCGACGTCGAGCGGTTCGCCGCCGGGCACGGTCCGCGGGTGGTGCTCAAGGCGGTCCGCGGCGGCTACGACGGGCGCGGCGTCTGGCTGCTGGACGGGCCGGCGCCGGAGCTGGTGGAGGAGCTGCTCGCGGCCGGCACCCCGCTCATGGTGGAGGCCGCGGTGCCGATGCGCCGCGAGCTGGCGGCGCAGGTGGCGCGCTCCCCGTACGGGCAGGCGGCGGCCTGGCCGGTGGTCGAGACCGTGCAGGAGGACGGGCAGTGCGTGCAGGTGCTCGTGCCCGCGCCCGGCCTCGACGAGGACGTGGCCGCCGGCGCGCAGCAGCTCGCCCTGCGGCTGGCCGCCGAGCTGGGCGTCACCGGGCTGCTCGCGGTGGAGCTGTTCGAGCGCACCGACGGGGTGCTCGTCGTCAACGAGCTGGCGATGCGCCCGCACAACTCCGGGCACTGGACGATCGAGGGCGCCCGCACGTCGCAGTTCGAGCAGCACCTGCGCGCGGTGCTCGACTACCCGCTCGGCGCCACCACGACCACGGCGCCCGCGGTGGTGATGGCCAACGTGCTCGGCGCCGCCGAGCCGCCCGCGATGAGCGTGGACGAGCGGCTGCACCACCTCTTCGCCCGCTTCCCGGACGTGAAGGTGCACGTCTACGGCAAGGCGGAACGGCCGGCGCGCAAGGTCGGGCACGTCACGGCGCTCGGCGCCGACATGGCGGACGTCCGGCGGCGCGCCGCGCTCGCCGCCGCGTGGCTCTCCACGGCGGAGTGGCCGGACGGCTGGTCCGAGCACACGGGTGCGCCGGAACGGGAGGCCCAGCATGTCTGAGGCGACGGACGCGCCGCTCGTCGGCGTGATCATGGGCAGCGACTCGGACTGGCCGGTGATGGAGGCCGCCGCCGCCGCGCTCGCCGAGTTCGACGTGCCGTTCGAGGTGGGCGTCTACTCCGCGCACCGCACCCCGCAGCGGATGCTCGACTACGCCACCACCGCGGCCGGGCGCGGGCTGCGGGTGGTGATCGCGGGGGCCGGCGGGGCCGCGCACCTGCCGGGCATGGTCGCCGCGGCCACCCCGCTGCCGGTGATCGGGGTGCCGGTGCCGCTGGCCCGCCTCGACGGGCTCGACTCGCTGCTCTCGATCGTGCAGATGCCGGCGGGCGTGCCGGTCGCGACGGTGGCCGTCGGCGGCGCGCGCAACGCCGGGCTGCTCGCGGTGCGGATGCTCGCCACCGGCGATCCCGCGCTGCTCGACCGGATGGTCCGGTTCCAGGCCGACCTGGCCGACTCCGTGCTCGCGAAGGACGCCGCCCTCCGGGCCGGCGTCACGACTGACCGCTAAATCACGTGGCGCGAGCGATCACCTCCCACGTACGGTGGCCGTACACGGGAAAGGAGGTGGTCCAGCGTTGAATAGCTACAGGACTCGTCGTGAGGTGGCTGTCCGCTAGCACCACTGGATACGTCTGACGGCCGCAGTGGAAGCCGGTTGTGGTGCCGGCGAATCCCAGGCAGTCACCCGTGATCCCCGGGCCCGAGCCCGTCCAGCTCGGCTTGCGCAGCGTCCGCTGCGGCCCGGGGATCATGCATGTCCAGGCGCGGTCTCCGTGGGAACGGAGGCCGCGCCTCTGCTTTCCACGGGCTTCTTGACACCGCCGGAGCACCGCTCCTAGCCTCTCCGTCTACGTACGACGTGCTACGTCATACAAACTTCCGGCGCGTCGGGGCGACAGGAGGAATGTCCAGGTGATCACGCCGGACGTGGCGGTCGTGGGGGTCGGGCAGACCGACTACCGCAAGCTCTACGAGGAACGCGGGGTCCGACGCGACGCGAACGCGCTCGCCGCCGAGGCGCTGCGGCTGGCCCTGGACGACGCCGGGCTGGACAAGAGCGAGGTCGACGGGCTCTTCGCGTCGCGGGTCGGCTACAACCGGGTCGCCGACGTGCTGGGCCTGCACCGGCCGCGGTTCGTCCAGGAGCTGGAGGGCTCCGGGCGGATGAGCGGCGTCGCGCTGCAGAACGCGGTGGCGCTGGTCGCGACCGGCATGGCGGACGTCGTCGCCTGCGTCTACGGCAACAACGGCCGCTCGGTGCAGATGAAGTACGGCGGCGAGGACGGCGGCGAGACCGTCGGCTACGACGCGATGTACGGCATGACCTCGCCGGGCGCGTACGTCGGGCTCATGTACCAGCGCTACCGGCACCTCTACGGGGCGCCCGAGGACGCGCTGGCGCCGCTCGCGCTCAACAACCGGCGCAACGCCACCCGCAACCCGCTCGCGGTGTTCCAGGAGGAGATCACGCACGACCAGTACATGAGCTCCCGGTTCAGATCGCCGAGACGCTGCGCCTGTTCGACTACTGCCTGATCAACGACGGCGGAGCTCGCGTTCATCGTGACGTCGATGGAGCGGGCCCGGGACCTGCGCAAGCGCCCGTGCGGGTCGCGGCGACGGCCGGCGCCGCCGAGCTGACGAACTTCTACACCAGCACGGACTTCTTCCACGGGGCCTGCGCCGACGTCGCCGCGCGCGTCTACCGGGACTCCGGCTACGGCCCCGAGGACATGGACGCGCTGCAGATCTACGACAACTTCCTGCCGACGATCCTGTTCTCGCTGGAGGGCTTCGGGCACGCGCCGCGCGGCGAGGCGTGGCAGTGGGTGCGCGACCACGGCATCGGGTTCGACGGCGACCGGCCGATGAACACCTCCGGCAGCCACACGGCCGAGAGCTACATGCAGGGCTGGGCGATGCACGTCGAGGCCGTCCGGCAGATCCGGCGCGAGGCCGGCGAGCGGCAGGTCGCCGACTGCGACGTCGTGCAGTACATCTGCGCGGCGCCGATCACCACCTCCCACGTCTTCACGGCCGGCTGAGGAGCCCCCGATGGACATCGACGCGTTCGAGCGCCTGCTCCCCGAGGTCACCGACGTCAACCGCGGCTACTGGGACGGGCTGGCCGCCCGCGAGCTGCGGCTGCAGAAGTGCGCGCACGACGGTGCCGTCCGCTTCCCGGCGAGCCCCGTGTGCCCGGGGTGCCTCTCGCCCGACTCCGCGTGGACCGCGATGAGCGGCCGGGCCACCCTCTGGTCCTGGATCGTCATGCACCAGAGGTACTTCGACGCCTTCGCCGACGAGCGGCCCTACCTGGTCGCGTTCGTCCGGCTGGCGGAGGGCCCGTTCATGGTGAGCACGGTGGTCGCCGACCCGGCCGCGCTGCGCGTGGACCTCCCGCTGGAGCTGGAGTTCCGCGAGATCGGCGACCACCTCGTGCCCTGCTTCCGGCCCGCGCGGTGAGCGCCAACGGATCGGCCGGCGGCGAGGAGCCGCTGGTCCTGCTGGAGTGGCCGGCCGAGGGCGTCGCGCGGATCGTGCTCAACCGCCCGGCCAAGCGCAACGCCATGAACCGCGCCGCCCGGGGCGCGCTGATCGCCGCGCTCGACACGTGCCGCGGGACGGCCAGGGTCGTCGTGCTCACCGGCAACGGGCCCGCGTTCTGCTCGGGCGTGGACCTCAAGGAGGTGCGGCAGAGCGCGCCGGGGCAGAGCACGCTCGACGGCGAGCACCCGTGGATCTCCGTGCAGGAGACCATCCGGCGGCACCCGGCGATCGTGGTCGCGGCCGTCAACGGGTTCGCGCTCGGCGGCGGCCTCACCCTGATCAACTCCAGCGACCTCGCCGTCGCCGCCGAGGACGCCGAGATCGGGATGCCCGAGGTCGGCTTCGGGCTCTACCCGGGGCTGGCCGGCCCGTCGACGCAGCTGCGGCTCGGCCCCAAGCGCGCGGCCTGGATGGTGCTGACCGGCGAGCGGATCACCGGGCGCACCGCCGAGGAGTGGGGCCTGGTCAACAAGGCCGTGCCGCGCGAGCAGCTGCAGGAGGCCGCGCTCGCCGTCGCGACCGGCATCGCGCGCTACGACGCCGTCACGCTCACGTGGTGCAAGAAGGCCCTCTGGCAGGTGCCGATGCAGATCACGGACTGGACGGCCGCGCTGGAGTACGGCGAGGGCGTCGGCACCCAGATCCGCGCCGCGTCCGACGTGGTCTCCCGGGGTCTCGACGCGTTCGCCGACGGGCGGCGCAACCCCGGGCAGGGGACGTGAACGAGCACCGGCTGCGGGTGGTCGAGATCGCCCAGGGGTTCGCCGGGCCGGTGTGCGGGCGGCTGTTCGCCGCGCTCGGCCACGACGTCGTCAAGTGCGAGCCCCCGGACGGCGACTACCTGCGCGGACACGGCGAGCGGGGCGACGCCGCGCGGCTGATGGCGCACGGGTTCGCCGCCGTCAACGCGGGCAAGCAGAGCGTCGTCGCCGACCCGGGCACCCCCGACGGGCTGGCCGTCGTCCGCGGGCTCGTCGACGGCGCGGACGTCGTCGTCACCGACCTTCCCCCGGCCGAGGCCGAGCGGCTCGGGCTCCTGGGCGACGCCCGGCCCGACCTGGTCACCGTGTCGCTCACGGCGTTCGGCCTCGACGCCCGGCTTCCGTACGCGCGCCCGGACAGCCTGCTGGCCGAGGCGTTCGGCGGGCTCGCCGTGATGATCGGCGAGCCGGACGAGCGGCCGCTCGCGCTCGGCGGCGAGCAGACCGCGCACGCCGCCGGGATCGTCGGGTTCCTCGGCGCGACGCTCGCCCTCGAACGGGTCCGCCGGGGCCTCGGGGGCGACGTGGTGGACGTGTCGCTGGCGGACGTCGCCGCGTACGTCGACTGGAAGAGCGACGTCGCCTACGCGACCACCGGGGTCGTCCCGCGCCGCAGCGGCGTGAAGGGCGGCCGCTGGCGGATGGTGCGCGCGTCCGACGGCTGGGTCGGCGTGATCTACCAGCCCGAGCAGTGGGCGGCGATGGTCGAGCTGGTCGGGCACCCGCTGCTCGCCGACCCGGCCATGGCCGAGGAGCCGGTGCGGGACGAGCGGGCCGCGCGGTGGTGGCCGGTCGTCGAGGCGTGGGTCCGGGCGCGCACCCGCCGCGACGTCTTCGAGCAGGCCCAGCGGCTCGGGCTGGCGTTCGGGATGAGCATGGACGTCGCCGACCTGGCGAGGTCCGCGCAGTACCGGGCCCGCGGTTTCGTGCGGCCGGGGCCGGGCGGGACGCCGCAGGTCGGGGCCCTGTTCCGGGCCGACGGGCTCGGCTGGACCGACGGCGAGGCCCCCGCACTGGACGAGCACGGGCCGGCCGTCCCCCGGACGGCGCCGGCCCGGACCGACCGGCGCGGCGACGCGCCGCTGGCCGGGATGGTCGTGCTCGACCTGGGCACGATCACGGCGGGCGCGGCGACCGGGCGGCTGCTCGCCGACTACGGCGCCACCGTGATCAAGGTCGAGGCCCCGGACCGGCCGGACTCGTTCCGCTGGTGGGCCGTGCCCGACGGGGATCCGGGCGGGGTCTCCCCGGTGTTCGAGTCGAACAACGCGGGCAAGCTCGGGATCGCGCTCGACCTGAAGTCCGCGGCGGGCCGGGCGGAGTTCCTGCGCCTCGTCGCGGCCGCGGACGTCGTGCTGGAGAACTTCCGGGTGGGCGTCACGCGCCGGCTCGGCATCGACGACGCCGCGTTGCGGGAGGTCAACCCCGACCTCGTCTACCTCTCGCTCTCCAGCCAGGGCCAGGACGGGCCGGAGGCCGCCTACCGGTCGTACGGGTCGACGCTCGACATGCTCTCCGGGCTGTCGTCGGTCACCGGTTACGACGGGTCGGTCCCGATGTGGTCGTCGGTGGACGTCAACTACCCCGACCAGGTCGTCTCGCTGCTGGGCGCGGCGGTCGTCGCGTACTGCTGGACGCGCGGCGTGGGCACCCACGTGGACGTCGCCCAGCGCGAGTGCGTCTCGTGGACGCTCGCCGACCGGATCCGCGACCACGGCACCGGCGGCGGGGTCGCGACGGCCACCGGGAACCGCCGTCCGGGGGCCGCGCCGCACGACGTCTATCCGTGCGCGGAGCCCGACACCTGGGTGGCGGTCGCGTGTTTCACCGACGGGCAGCGGGCGGCGCTGGCCGCGCTCGTCGGTGGCGACCCGGCCGACCTCGACGCCGCGGTGGCGGCGTGGACGGCCACCCGGCCGCGGGAGCAGGCCGTGCGCGACCTCGCGGCCGCGGGGGTGCCGTGCGCCCCGGTGCTCGCGGCCGACGAGCGGGCCCGCCACCCGCACTTCGCCCGCCGCCGCGTGTTCCTCGACGACCCCGAGCGGCGCAAGGGGTTCCCGTTCGTCATGCAGCGGTACCGGCCACCGGATCCCGGCCGGGCCCCGCTGCTCGGCGAGCACAACGCCACCGTCGTGGGCGCCGACCCACGCGGGGCCACCACCCGGGCGAGCTGATCGCCGGGCCTTTCGAAAGGGAAAGCGAGATGTCCGTGCACAACGTTGTGGACCGACGTTCGTTCCTCCGGGCGGGCCTCGCCGGAGCCGCGCTGCTCGGCGCCGGCGGGCTGCTCGCCGCCTGCGGCTCGGGGACGGCCACCGGCGCGGCGGCCGCCGGCGGCCGCGCCGCGACCCCGACCTACGTCCCCTTCCCGGGACGCCCGCCCGCCGACCTGCCCGGCAACGACTTCGGCCTGGCCGACGCCTACCTCCGGTACCCGGCGAACCCGCAGAAGCTGACCAGCGGGATCCCGGGCGACGGCAGCGACGTCACGGCGATGACCCTGACGTACGACCCGATCGTGCCGGGCGTCGACGGCAACCGGTACTGGCAGGAGGTCAACCGGCGCCTCGGTGTGAACCTGCGGATGCAGCAGGTCCCGGCCGCCGACTACAGCTCGAAGCTCGCGACGGTGATGGCGAGCGACGACATCCCCGACTTCGTGCAGTTCCAGAACCTGCCGCCGTCGTTCCCGGACCTGCTGCGGGCGAAGTTCGAGGACCTCGCGCCGTTCCTGGCCGGTGACGCCGTGCGCGAGTACCCGTTCCTCGCGAACATCCCGGAGTACTTCTGGGAGACGTCCGTGATGTACAACGGCGGCATCTACGGGATCCCGATCGCGGCCTACAAGATGGTGAACTACCTCTTCATCCGCGACGACATCGTGGAGAAGCGCGGGCTCACCCCGTCGTTCACGAACTTCGACGAGTTCCTCGAACTGGCCCGGGCCGTCAACGACCCGCGCAACAGCCAGTGGGCGATCACCCACGTCATCGAGCCGACGAACCGGGCCCCCGCCGGCGCGTTCGGGTTCGTCCTGCAGTGCATGGGCGTGCCGAACGTCTGGACGCAGACCGACGGGAGGTTCTCCAGCTACCACGTCGACCCGCGGACCAAGGACGCGATCGCCGTGTGCGCGCAGCTGGTGAAGGACGGCCTCGTGCACCCGGAGGCGTTCAGCGGCGCGACCGTCGACTTCGTCACGAACATGGCGATCGGGCGGGCCGTGATGGGCATTCCCGGCGGCCTCACGTCGCTGCCGCGGTTCTTCAACCTGAGCATCTCCCCGGAGATGCGCATCGGCGGGTCGAAGCCCGTGCCCTACGAGGCGGACAGCGACGCGCGGGGCTGGCAGCGCCAGCCCGCGTTCAGCATCACCGGGATCAAGAAGGGCGACCCGGAGCGGACGCGGATGCTGCTGCGGGTGGCGAACCACCTCGCGGCGCCGTTCGGGTCCGAGGAGTACCGGTTCGTCAACTTCGGCAGCGAGGGCGTGCACTGGAACGCCGACGGCAGCGGCGACCCGGTCGTCACGCCGGTCGGCAAGTCCGAGATCACCGGCTTCGGCCTGCCCTACATCGCGTGCCCGCCGCGGGTGCTCTACACGCCCGGGATCGCCGACGCCGTGCGCCGCCAGCACGAGATCGAGGCGTCGATGATGGAGACCTCGGTCGGCAACGCCGCGCTCGGGCTCTACTCCGAGACCGACGGCCGCAGGTGGGCGCAGCTCGAACGCACGATGGGCGACGCCGCCGCCGAGATCATGAAGGGCAACCAGCCGATCTCCACGTGGGACGACGCGGTGGCGCGGTGGCGCAGCCAGGGCGGCGACCAGATCGCCAGGGAGCTCGAGGAGTCCTACGCCGCCTCCCGGTGAGCGTCCGCTGCACACGAGGGAGTTCGACGTGGTCGTCGCACCTGCTGCCCGGGCGCCGCAACGGCGCCGCTCGGCATTCGTGGAACGGGCGCTGCACCGGATCCGCCGGGACCGGATCCTGCTCGTGCTCGCCGTTCCCGGGATCCTGCTGATCCTGCTGTTCCGCTACGTCCCGCTGCTCGGGAACGTCATCGCGTTCCAGGACTTCCAGCCGTTCCTGGGCATCTTCGACAGCTCGTGGGTCGGCTGGGACAACTTCGCGATCCTGTCCGACCCGGCGTTCCTCAACGCGCTCGGCAACACCGTGGTCATCACGCTCATCCAGGTGGTGCTGGTGTTCCCTGCGCCGATCGTGGTGGCGCTGCTGCTCAACAGCCTGCTGAGCGAACGCGTCAAACGTGTCGTCCAGTCGGTCCTCTACATGCCGCACTTCCTGTCCTGGGTGATGGTCGTCGCGATCACCCAGCAGCTGCTCGGCGGCACGGGGATCGTGAACAACGCGCTGCGGTCGGCCGAGCTGCCCACGTGGGACGTCATCGGCAGCCAGGACTGGTTCTTCACGCTGATCACCACGCAGGTGATCTGGAAGGACACCGGGTGGGCGACGATCCTGTTCCTCGCCGCCCTCTCCCGGATCGACGTCGGGCTCTACGAGGCCGCGAGCGTGGACGGCGCCGGCCGGTGGCGCCAGCTCTGGCACATCACGCTGCCGGGGCTGCGCTCGATCATCATCCTGCTCCTGATCCTGCGGCTGGGCGAGGCGCTCAACGTCGGGTTCGAGCAGATCCTGCTCCAGCAGCCGGCCGTCGGGATCGCGGCCAGCGAGGTGCTCGACACCTACGTCTACAACAACGGGATCATCGGCGGGAACTGGGGAGCGGCGGCCGCGGTCGGCCTGTTGAAGGGCATCGTCGGCGTGATTCTCGTGCTGGGCGCCAACAAGGTCGCCCACCTGTTCGGTGAACCCGGCCTCTACGAGTCGTCGAGGAGCGCCCGATGAGCACGACGATGGTCCGTCCCGACCCGACCCCCGCTCCGCCCTCGCGGCCTCGGCGGCAGCGCCCGCACCGGGTGCTGGTCGGGGGCATGCCGCCGCCGTCGATCCTGTCGCGGGTGGTGAAGGCGGTGGTGCTGACGCTCCTGTGCGCGCTGGTCGTCGTGCCGTTCGTCTCCGTGGTCTCGACGAGCCTCGCCGACCAGGCACAGGTGAGCCAGGCGGGCGGGTTCGTGCTGTTCCCGGAGAACCCGAGCCTCCGGGCGTACGAGTCGATCTTCCAGGGCGGGGTGGTGACGCGGGCGTGGTGGTGAGCCTGCTGATCACCGTCGTCGGCACGTTGGTGAGCCTGGTCTGCACGGGCACGCTCGCCTACGCGCTGAGCCGGCCCGACAGCTTCGGGCACCGGCCCATGCTGCTGACGGTGCTGGCCACGCTGCTGTTCGCGCCGGGCATCATCCGATGTACCTGGTGGTGCAGCAGCTCGGGATGCTCGACTCGTACTGGTCGCTGATCCTCCCGGTGGCCGTCAACGGGTTCAACGTGATCGTCATGCGGGCGTTCTTCATGGAGCTGCCCAGAGAGCTGATGGAGGCCGCCCGCATCGACGGGGCGGGTGAGATCGCGATTCTCCGCATGGTCGTCGTGCCGCTCTCGAAAGCGGTGTTCGCGGTGATCGGGCTGTTCTACGCGGTGAGCTACTGGAACGCGTTCTTCCACGCCCTGCTCTACCTCAACGACGCGACGATGTGGCCGTTGCAGCTGGTCGTGCGCACGTACGTGATCCAGAACGCGACGCTCAGCGACCCGCTGCAGACCACGGCGCCACCGCCCACGGAGTCGATCCAGATGGCGATCCTCGTGATCTCCATCGTCCCGATCCTGATCGTCTACCCGTTCCTGCAGAAGCACTTCGCCAAGGGCGTTCTCACCGGCGCGGTGAAGAGCTGAGCGACCCGTCTCTATCCGGAAGGACATCTGAGTGCGCATCGGAATCGACGTCCCGCCGAACGACTCCCAGGGCCGGCTGCTCGACGCGAAGGAGGTGATGCGCCGCGCCCGGATGATCGAGGACGCCGGCCTCGACGGCATCTGGCACGGCGACGCCTCCTTCTTCCGCGGGCAGTACACCGAGGCCGACCCGCTCCAGTGGTCGCTGCTGTGCGCCGCGGCCACGGAGCACGTCGAGGTCGGGCTGACCGTCCTGCAGGTGCCGCTGCGCGAGCCCGTCGACCTCGCCCAGCGCCTGATGACGATCCACGCGCTCACCGGCGGGCGGTTCACCGCGGGCGCGGCGCCGGGTCGACGTTCCGCGGCGCGTTCCAGGCCGTGCACGTGCCCTACGACGAGCGGTTCGCCGTCTTCCACGCGCACATGGACAAGGTCTGGAAGCTGCTGGCCGGCGAGGAGGTCGACGACGCGCTCATCCCGCCGTTCCCGGGCGCGGCGGGCGGGCCGCGGTTCGTGCTCGGGGCGTGGAGCAGCCCGCTCTCGCTCAAGCGGGCCGCCCGCGACTACGACGGCTGGATGAGCTCGTCGGGCCTGACCAACATCAAGGTGATGGGCGAGGGCATCAAGCGCTACCGCGACCTGGGCGGCAGCGCGCGATGACCACCACGTGCCGCGTCGACCTGCGCGCGCCGAACGCCGCGCTTGCCGAGGACGGCCCGTTCACCCTGATCTGCGGGCCCGAGGAGGCCGCCGAGCGGCTGCACCGCGTCGCCGAGCTCGGCTTCGACGACGTCTGCCTGCGGTTCGTCGACCACCGCGAGACGGGTGCCAACCGGCGGGCGCAGTTCAGCGCGGAGGACCTGGAGCAGATCCGGTCGCTGCTGCCGAAGGACGCCCGGGTGCCGGCGCCGGGCCGGCGGGCAGGCGCCCCCGAGGCCGCGCCGGCCGCGTCCTGATCGGCGGGCCGGGGCCGCTGGGTAGCATGCGGGGGTCGGAGGGAGCAGCGTGCCCGCGCCGGACCTAGGCCTGCGGATCGAGCGTCCCGAGCAGCTGCTGCGGGAGCGGGTCGTCGACGTCGTGCGTGAGGCGATCCTGCGCGGCAGCCTCGCGCCGGGTCGCCGGCTCACCGAGCGCGAGCTCGGCGAGCTGACGGGCGTGAGCCGCACGTCGTTGCGCGAGGCGCTGCGGCACCTGCAGGCCGAGGGGCTGGTCGAGAGCAGCGAGGGCCGCGGGCTGCGGGTCGCCGTGCTCACGCCCGAGGTGGTCGGCCACCTCTACGACGTGCGGGCCGCGCTCGAACCGGCCGCCGTCGAACTGTTCGTCCGCAACGCCTCGGCCGAGCAGCTCGCCGCGCTGACCGAGGCGCGGCGGTTCGACGACGACACCGGCCCGGAGGAGGAGCTGCAGGCCACGCGCGTGTTCTACCAGCTGCTCCTGCAGGGCACGGCCAACCCGATCCTGCAGCAGATGTTCGGCTCCGTGGACGCGCGCATCCACGCGCTGCGGCGGGTCTCGCTGCGCGCCGCCGGGCGGCGGGTGAAGAGCCGCAAGGAGATCGACGACATGCTCGCGGCCATCCAGCGGCGCGACGCCGAGCGGGGCGCGGAGCTGGCCCGGCTGCACGTGCTGGAGGCGAAGAAGGCCGCGCTCGGCGCCGTGCACGACCTGGAGACGTTCCCGCCCGCCTGACCCGCGCGGCTCAAAGGCGGGCGGCGGCCCGCTCGGCCAGGTCGTCCACCGTGGCGATGTCGGGGCCGTCGGGGGTCAGCACCGACAGCGCCGCCGTCCGGTCCCCGGCCTGCACCAGCACGAGCTGGTTGACCAGCGCGAACGCGTCCGTCTCCGCGCGGATCTCGCCGGCCCACGCCGCCTCGCCGACGGCCGGTGCGGTCCGGGGTGTGACGGTGAGGGTGACCGTGCTGCTGTCGGCGTAGGTGTTCTCGAACGTGCTGCACCCCGCCAGCACCGCCCGCACCCGTTCGACCTCGGCGGCCGCCTGACCCGCGGGGTAGGCGCGCACGACGTGCTGGATGCGGCCGAACGTCGCGTCCCCGAAGAGCGCCCGCACCTCCTGCACCGTCGGGTCGGCGGGCGGGTCGACCTCGATCCCGTCCAGCGTCGCGGCGCAGTCCGGGTCCGTCGAGGAGACCGCGCCGTCGGACGGCTCCGGCGGGATCGGGCCGTAGCCGGCGGGCAGGTCGGCGGGCTGCAGGAGTGCGGCCGACAGGTCCGGGTCGGCGGCCGGCCCGGCGCAGCCGGTGGCGAGCACCAGGAGCGCACCGGCGAGAAGGGTGCGCCAGCGAACGGTCATCGGGGTCCTCCTCGAAGCTGGTCGGTGCACCAGCGGTGCACCGCGGTCGTGACCCGTTGGAGGTCGGTCCCGTCGTCGGCTGCCGTTGCCAGCTCGCGGCCCAGCGCGCCCAGCGCGGGCTCGTCGGTCCCGGCGAGGTAGCGGCCGACCTCGCGACGTAGCCGGCGCTGCGCACCTGGGCGAGCACCTCCTCGCGCATCAGCCAGACGCACGCGAGCCCGGCCTGCCGCGTGGTCGGGATCGCCGGGCCGTCCGGTGCGGGCGGCGCGACCGCCGCGGCCGGGAGCGCCACGGCGAGGGCCACGACGAGCGCGGCCGCGGCGCCGGCCGGCCCGGCCCACCCCGGGCCGCGCTCCCCGGCCCGCCGGTGCAGCACGGCGAGCACCGCCCACGCGGCGAGCGCCGGCCCGGCCACCGCCACGAGCGCGCCGGTCTGCGTGAGCACGTCGCTGGTCAGGGGCAGCGGCCAGCCGGCCGCCGCCACCCGGGCCGCGACGAACCAGCCGCCGAGCGGGAGCGCGAGCACCGCCGTCGTCACGAGGAGGGCTGGCAGCGGCCGGGCGTCGCCGCGCACCCACAGCCGTCCGGCGGCGGACGCCCAGCTCGTGAACGCGATCCCGCCGGCCACGGCCAGCGCGATGAGCCACCCGGCCACCACCGGATCGGCGGCGAAGAGGCTCGGGCTCGCCTCCCGGGTGTCCGCGGCGGGGAAGAGCAGCGCGAACGCCGCGGCCGAGCGCGGCGACAGCTCGGCGCCGCCCACCAGCCCCAGCCCGAGCGCGGCACCCGCTGCGGCGAGCCGGCCCGCCGCCGGCCGGCCCAGCAGGTGCGCCCGGGCGCACGCCGCGCCGACCACGGCCGTCACCGGCAGCCCGACCAGCACGCCGAGCACGACGTACACCGGGACCGTCCCGAGCGGGACCCCGGCGAGCAACCGGTCGGCGACCGGCCCCAGCTCGGTGATCGTCAGCCCGGCCGCGAGCCCGGTCGTCAGGCACTCGACGGGCGAGAGCCGCAGGTGCCGGGCCGGGTCGGCGAGCAGGTCGCGCCGGCGCCGCGGCAGCGGGTGGTGGTCCAGCCACCACGGCAGCCGCTCCCGCGCCGGCGGGCGCGGGCCAGCAGGGCCCGTATCCCGGCCGGCTCGGTGAGCGCGGCGCAGAGGTCGGCGTCGTGTTCGCGGGTGCGCAGCACGGCCAGCATCGTCAGACCGACGAGAACGGCGAGTCCCAGCGTACGGGCGGCGAGCGCGGCGCCGACCGGGCCGGACCGCAGCACGGCGTCGGCGAGCAGCCAGCCGGCCGCCGCCGTCGCCACCGCGGCCCCGGCGAAGAGCGTGTAGGTCGGGTCGACGTCCCGGTTGCGCAGGTGGGCCAGCTCGTGCGCGACCAGCCCGGCACCGAGGCGCCCTTGCCCGAGACGAGCGCGGCCTGTGCGCCCACGTCGACGACCACGCAGTGCCGCCGGCCGTAGCCGAACGTCCAGGCGCCGGTCCGGACGGTGTCCGGCTGGTACCACTCCGGTGCGCGCGGCAGCCCGGCCGCCAGCCGGTCGAGCGCGGGCCGCGCCGCGGCGTCCGCGGGCACCGGCACGATCCGGCCGAACCGGGTCAGGACGAAGGGCACCAGCCCGGCACCGGCGACGGCGAGCACGGCCAGCAGCACCGGCGCCGCCAGGAGCAGTGCGCCGCGCGCGGCGATCGGCCCGCCGGTGCAGTCGAGCACGGCCGCGGCACCCGCGGCGTCGAGGCACGAGCTGTCGGGCTGTGTCGTCCCCAGGGTCGCCCATGAGGCCGTGAACAGCGCGAACGCGCCGAGGCTCGTGCCCAGCAGGACCAGCCGGGACGTCGAGGGCGGCGGCAGCCGGAAGACCGCGCGCGTCGCCTCGGTCGGCCCGTCAGTCACCTGCGGCGGGCGGCTCGGCGTGCCGGGCGAGCCCGCCCGCCATCGCGTCGGCGAAGACCTTGGCCCGCTCCGGAGGCTCGCCGAGCGCGAGCGCGGTCTCCTCCGCCTTGCGGGCGACCGCGCTGATCTGGTCCGCCGTCAGCTCCGGCACGGTCGTCGCCGGGAGCGCCTGCGGGGGCGTGCGTCCCCGCAGCCGTCCGACGATGTTGCGGACGCCGGACCGGACGTTGTCCTTGGCCTCGTCGCGGCCGCGCCGAGCAGCACCTCGCTGCCGAGGTACGCGACGACCAGCGGCGCCCACGCGAGGAGCTGCTCGCCCACCCCGCCGCCGATGACCTGGTCGGGGCCGGGCAGCTCGCGCGGCGGCACCGGCCGCTGCCAGTACGCCGCCCACACGCCCGGGAGGACCGGCAGCTCGTCGGCGTCCAGCTCGCGCAGCACGGCTGCGGCGAGCGCGTATCCCGGGTCCGTGTCCACCATGGTCCTTCCACCGGCGACCCCCGACGCCGGGAAGATCGTGGCACGGCCGGCGTTCACCGGACAGAGCGGATCGGTGGCGGACAGTCACGAATGGGCAACGGCCCGGGACGGGTCACGAGGGCGCGCCGCGCTCCAGCCGGACGACCGCCTCCTCCAGCCGCCGGGTGACGGCGTGCAGCGGCTCGTCGTCGGCGGGCTCGCCCGGCAGCATCCCGGCGACCTTGCGGAAGCGCTCCTTCGCGGCGTCCAGCCCGCCGGGCTCGGCCCCCTCGGCGAGCCACGTGCGCAGGGCGAGGTTGTGCGCGGCGACCACCGCGGCACCCGTCACGGCTGCGCGCAGGTCGCCGTCCGGATCGCCGGCGAACCGGCGCCGCAGGTGCCGGGTGAAGAGCCGCCGGTAGCGGTCGACGCTCGCCGACTCGCGGTCGCGCAGGGCCGTGACCTCGTGCGTCAGCCGGAACCGGGCGACCGACAGGTCGGGGTCGTCGGCGTACAGGTCGAAGACGTCTCGCCGGCCCGCAGCACGAGCGACGCCGTCGGTTCGCTCGGGTGCGCGTCCTCGAAGATCGCGGCGAGCCGGGCGAGCCCGGCCTCGTGGTCGGGCGAGACCGCGTCCTCCTTGCCGCGGAAGTACCGGAAGAACGTGCGGCGCCCGACGCCGGCCGCGGCCGCGATGTCGTCGACGGTCGTGTCCTCGTAGCCGCGCGTGCGGAACAGCGCGACGGCCGCGGCCACCAGCTCGCGCCGGACCTCCGCGCGCCCCTCAGGCGAGCGTCCGCGGCGGGTGGCGCCAGTCATGGCACGGAGGGTAGCAAGAGCCTTGATGGATGGCACGCAGTGCCGTTACGCTGGCCGCATGAACGGGGACTTCGACTCCTACCGGCTCAGCGCCGAGCACGAGGCGCTGCGCGACGCCGTGCGCGCCCTCGCCGAGAAGGAGATCGCGCCGCACGCCGCCGACGTCGACGAGCAGGGCCGCTTCCCGCACGAGGCGCGCGACGCGCTCGTCAAGGCGGGGTTCCAGGCCGTCACCATCCCCGAGGAGTACGGCGGCCAGGGCGCCGACGAGCTGGCCGGCTGCATCGTGATCGAGGAGGTCGCGCGGGTCTGCGCGTCGTCCTCGCTGATCCCGGCCGTCAACGGGCTGGGCTCCACGCCGATCCTGCTGTCCGCGTCCGACGAGCTGAAGGCGCAGGTCTTCCCGTCGATCGCGGCCGGCGAGGCGATGATCAGCTACGCGCTGTCCGAGCGCGAGGCCGGCTCCGACGCCGCGGCCATGCGCACCCGGGCCCGCCGCGACGGCGACTCGTGGGTGCTCAACGGCACCAAGTGCTGGATCACCAACGCCGGCGAGAGCACCTGGTACACCGTGATGGCCGTGACCGACCCGGAGAAGAAGGCCAACGGCATCTCCGCGTTCGTCGTGCACCGCGACGACCCCGGCTTCGAGGTCGGCGCGAAGGAGCGCAAGCTCGGCATCAACGGCTCCCCGACCAGGGAGATCTACTTCCAGGACTGCACGATCCCCGCCGACCGGATCATCGGCGCCGAGGGCACCGGCTTCAAGACCGCGCTCGCCACCCTCGACCACACCCGCCCCACCATCGGCGCCCAGGCCGTCGGCATCGCGCAGGGCGCGCTCGACGTCGCCACGGCGTACGTCAAGGAGCGCAAGCAGTTCGGCCGCCACCTCGCCGACTTCCAGGGCCTGCAGTTCATGCTCGCCGACATGGCGATGAAGGTGGAGGCCGCCCGCCAGCTCGTCTACGTCGCGGCCTCCCGCGCCGAACGCGGCGAACCGAACCTCGGGTTCATCTCCAGCGCGGCGAAGTGCTTCGCGTCCGACACGGCGATGGCCGTCACCACCGACGCGTCCAGCTGCTGGGCGGGGCGGGGTACACGAAGGACTTCCCCGTGGAGCGGATGATGCGGGACGCGAAGATCACCCAGATCTACGAGGGGACGAACCAGATCCAGCGCGTCGTGATGGCGCGGGCGCTGCTGCGCTGACCCCCCTGTGATTGCAGCAAAGCCACCCTCACGCCGTGAGGCTGCATGAGGGTGGCTTTGCTGCAACCGGGGGAGGCGCTCAGCCCAGGCGCTTCGTCGTGCGTTCCGTTGTCGCCTTGCGGTCCAGCCCGCCCGCGTCCGCGTTCCGGACCTGCACCAGCGACGCCTCCGCCGCCAGGACGGCCAACAGCCCGTCGGTGAGGGTGTCCGGCGTGTCCCACTCCAGCGTCGAGAGGACGCGGTCGCCCTGGTCAGGCCCAGGTCGGTGGCGCGGGAGCGGGCTGTGGCCAGCACGTCCGCGACCGACGCGCCGGCCAGTGCGGGGGCGGTGTCGGGGACGGGTGCCCACGGCACGAAGTCGTCGCCGTGGGAGCGGACCTCGGTCGCGAAGTCGACCACGCCGCCGGGGAGACCGGGGACGCCCTTGCCGAACGCGTCCAGGGAGAGCGCCACCACGCCGCCGGCGGGGTCCGCGGCGCGGGCGGCGTCGAGGCGGGGGGCGTCGCAGAGCACCCAGTCGGCCGCGGCCGGGTCGGTGACGACCTCGGCGCCGCACCACCACGCGGCGAGCAGCCACCGCGGCGGTCTGCCGAGTGCGCGGGCAGCAGGACGGCGACCGGCGTGCCCGGCTCGACGTCGCACTCGTCGCGCAGCAGGTTGGCGGCCTTGGCCGCCCAGTTCGCCGTGGTGACGCCGCTCAGCTCGATGCGCTCGCCGGTGGCGTCGTCGTAGAACGTGACCAGCGGACCGCCGCCGGTGCGCAGCGGGCGGAGCAGGGCGTCGGTGAGCGTCACGGCGAACCACCGTATGTCAGTCCACGCAGGGCACGCCCGCCGCGGTGATCGGTTCCTCCGGGGACGGGTCGGCCGGCGGGTCGGGGGTCGCCGGGGAGTCGGCCGCGGCGGCGGGGAGCACGGCCGGGTTGAAGTCGGCGCCGAGCACGACCATGAGGTGCCCGCGGGTGACGCCGCCGTCGTGCTCGACGTCGATGTCGCCGAGCTGCTCGGCCACGGCGTACGCGGCGTCGGCGTCCGGGTCGGTGTAGCGGACGACCGACGTCTCGGTCGGGTCGGTGTTGTCGACGGTGCCGCGGGCGAATCCGAGGTCGCGCATCCGCGTCGAGACACTGGCGGCCATGCCCGACAGCTCGGAGCCGTTGCGCACGTCCACGACGTAGCGCGGCGCGATCACGTCGACGGTCGGCGGCGGCTGCGGCGGGGGAGGGGGCGGCGGGGGCGCGTTGCGGGCGGCTTCGGCGGCGGCCGCCTGCTGCTCGATCCGCTGCGCGACGAACGCGCTGACGTCGCGCGAGTCGACGAGCACGACGTCGCCGCGGGCGTGGAGTCGCGCCCGGCCGTCGGGATCGTGACGAACTCCAGGTTGCCGGCGGCCAGGTCGGCGGCCTGCTGCGCGAACGACAGCAGGTCCCAGCCGGAGTCGATCACGAGCGACTGCTGCGCGACGCCCACCAGCGCGGCGAGCGTGCCGGGGTCGGTGAGCGTGCCCGCGGCCAGCACCTTGTCCGCCACGGCCGCGAGGAACACCTGCTGGCGGCGGATGCGGGAGATGTCGCCGTCGGGCAGGCCGTGCCGCTGCCGGACGAACGCGAGCGCCGCGGCCCCGGAGATCGTCTGCGGGCCGGCCGGGAAGTGCGCGCCGGAGAGCACGTCGTCGACGGGGTCGCGCAGGCAGACGTCGACACCGCCGATCGCCGCGGTCAGGTTGTAGAAGCCGAGCAGGTTGATCTCGGCGTAGTGGTCGACCTGCTGGCCGGTGAGGTTCTCGACGGTGCGGATCAGCGTGCTGCGGCCCTCCTGGGCCGACTCCGTCTCGACCTGGCGGGGGTCGCGCACACCGTCGTCGACGAGCCGCTGCGCGGCGAGCGCCTTCGTCGCGGGGTACGCAGCGTTGATCTTGTCGCGCCGGTAGCCGGGGATGTTGACGTAGCTGTCGCGCGGGATCGAGAACGCCACGGCCGCGCCGCCGCCCTCCGGCACGTGCAGCAGGATGATCGTGTCGGAGTTGAGCACGCCGGTGTCCGGGCCGCTGCTCAGCATCCGCTGCACCTCGGCGGGCAGCGGGTTGCCCTGCGCGTCGGTGCGGCTGTCGACGCCCACGAGCAGGATGTTCTGCGCGCCGCCGGTGCGCCCGCCGGCGATCACGTCGGTGGTGGTGATCCCGGCCGTGACATCACGGTAGAGCCCCCACGCCGTGCCCGTCAGCGCCATGACCAGCACCGACGCCACGACGAGCGCCGTGCGGAGGCGCTGGCGCCACGTGCGCCGCTGCGGTGCGGGCGGCGGGGGCGGGCGGGC
>MKJX01000207.1 GCA_001942415.1 Pseudonocardia sp. CNS-139 | reverse complement strand
GAGCACCTCGACGAGTTCCGCCTTGTCGAGCGGGGCAAGCAGATCGGCAGGCGGGACGTCGAGCGCTGCCGCGATGAGGAGCCACTCGGGTACGCCGATGCTGGCGCGTCGCCCAAGCTCCAGATTCGCCAACACCGTCTGATCAATTTTCACGCCACGTTCAGGGTCGAGTTCTGCGATCTCGTCGGCGAGCTGTCGCACGCTCCACTCCCTCTCCTGGCGCCGGCGTCGCATCTCAGCAGCGAACCTTCGTGCCACCTCGATGGACCACGAGCGTCTCGTCACCACAGCAAGATAGTCGGACTGCTCGCGTCAGCACAACTCCGTGTGGCACCATCCGGGTGTCGCTGATTCAACTGACACACCCAGGAGATGTAGCTGTGACAGCAAAACTCGGAGGGCGGGTGGCGCGGCGAGCCTCAGGCATGTCCCGTGCCGACCTGCTCGCGCTACCCGCGTCCGTCGACCTCGTTACCGCTGGCCGCGCGCTTGGTATCGGCAAGACGAAGGCGCACCAGATGGCGCGAGCAGGCGAGTTCCCCGCGCGTGTGCTGCGGCTGGGCGGGCAGTACCGGGTCGTCACGGCTGACCTGTGGGCGCTGCTCGGCATCACCCCGGACGACGGCGGCAAGCGACGCGACGTGACCACGGGCGGCGGCGTGACGCCGACACGCGACTAGGCGATAGCAGCGCCGCGCAGCCTGCATCGTCTCGGTCATGTCGACCAGGACGTGCAGCACGGCAGCGAGCGAGCCTGACCTCAGCCCGACCGACGTCGCGGCGTTGACCGGCATCTCGATCAGCACGGTCAAGCGCCTCGCGCGGGCCGGAGTGATCAAGGCGTACCGCATCGGAGCCAGATCCGCATCCCAGCCGAAGAAGTCGCACGCCTCAGGTCGACCCCGGTCACCTGACCGACGAAGACCAGCCCGAGAACCCAACAACCTGGAGATCCGATGAGTCCACCGCACAACGCGGACAGGGGCGGCGCCGTGCCACCGGCGCCGATCCCCACCTCCGCAATGATCAGCCCCCGCCAGGAAGCCGATCGGCACCAGCGTAAGGGTGTCCGCAAGAGCGACGCTGCCGAGCGGTACCCGACCAGCTTCGACGCTTGGGACCGCCTGGTCCGCGAACGACCGTTCACGGGTCGGGGGTGGGCGGCATGACGGACACCACCGTCCTCCGCAAGATCGGAAACTTCTCCGACCGGCTCATCGCCCCGAAGCGTGCCCAGCGGGTCATCCGTCGCGCTGCTGGTCGCAACGGCTACGAGGACGGCGACCGACCGCACGAGGTCGTCGTCCTCGGGTCGCGCGTTGCGGCCGTTCTTGATGCGCTCGACGCCGCGGGCTTCGAGGTCGTGGCGGACGAGGTGGCCCGGTGAGCCACCACCCTCTTCTCGCCGAGAACCGGGTGGCCACGCCGTCGTTGGCAGAGGTCTACGCCTCGGCGTACGAGGCCACCATCGAGCCGGTCAGGTTCGCCACCCAGCTGCTCGACGGAGCCGCGATCCCGCCGGTTCGGACCCGCGCCTGGGTCGACGCGCCGGTCGGTGTGCGCCGTGCCGGTCTGCTGGTGTGCGGACTGCCATGGGTTCTCGAAGACCCGCGCCGCGTCGGCAGGCCGCTTGATGGCGGTGATCTCGACGCCGCCGGCCGGCTCGTCGACTACGTGCCGTCCGCGTGGCGTCGAGTCAACACGCTCCTCGCGGTCACTGAGCTCGACCGGCGGCGGTGGGGGCCGACCGGCCGGCGGGCCGACTGGATCGAGCACGGCGACCCCACTTGGAGCCCGCCGACGCTGCCGCCGGACCCGGCGCTGGAGGCTGCATTCGCCGCCGCACGCTCCCGCGCCAGCCAGGAGGCGGCGTGATCCAGAACCGCTACCCGTCCCGATCCCGGCTGTGGGGTGGGCCGGGGCCGTGAGCCCGTACGACCTCAGGGCCGCCACTAGCAACATCCCGGTCAACGGACATCGGGCCGCATTGCCCGAACCATCGAACCACGATGACGACGCGCCCGACGTCACGAGCGGCCCCGCCGGTCCCGTCCTTGAGTTCTTCACCGTCGCGGAACTGGCGGCTCGGGTCCGAGCCCGTGGACCCCGCCGGTGGCTGATCCGCGGCGTGTGGCCAGCCGGCGACTACGGGGTTCACGGCGCCGAGCAGAAGGCGCAGAAGACGTGGACCACTTGCGACCTCGCCGTGTCCGTCGCCTCGGGCACCGACTGGCTTGGCCGGTTCCCGATCGACACCCCGGGGCCGGTCGTGATGTTCGTCGGCGAGGGTGGTGAGGCGAACACGCTGCGCCGCCTCAACGCCCTCGGCGAAGCACGGGGCATCGACGCCGAAGAACTCCCGATCGTGGTCTGCGCCCGGGCGCCGCACCTCGCGTCGAACGTGCACATGGCGCTCGTAGCCGAGGCCGTCGAGCGGATTCAGCCCGTCCTCGTCACGCTGGATCCGCTCTACCTCGCGGCGGGCGGCGCGAACCTCGCCGACCTCTACGGCATGGGTGCGCTGCTGGAGCGGCCGCAGCTGATCTGCCAGCGGTACGGCGCCAGCCTGTGGGTCGCTCACCACCACAACCGCAAGCAGGGCAGCGGCGCCGGCCGCATGAGCGGTGCAGGCCCCGCCGAGTGGGGACGCGTGCTGCTCTCGGCAGATGTCAAGTCCCGTCGCCGCGACGAGGAGACCGGTGGGAGCGACGTCGTCACCGAGATTGACGTCATCGGCGGTGAGGTCCCCGATCAGTGCTTCCGCGTCCGGCGGCGCATCTGGGCCGACGACCCCGACGATCTCGACTCGCCCCTGCACCTCGTCACGATCGTCAGCGACACGGACGACGACACCTCTACCGGCGCCCAGGACAGCTCGACGAGGCGCGACCTTGCACCGGCAGCGGTGAAGCTCCTCGAAGCGCTCCAGGCCGCCGAGCGGCCCTGCACGACCAAGGAGTTGGGCGACTGGATCGCGGACAAGTTCGGCACCGGGTTGAAGCGGCAGACCATGAGCACGCAGCTCAACGAGCTTGCTCGCCGTGGGCTCGTCAGCAGTTCCGAGATCAACAACGGGACCCGGTTCTCGGCCAAGGTGTGGGTGCTTGCGGCCTCCGACGACGCCGTGTCGCCCCGTGTCAGCGACACGTCAGCGCGACACGGCGAGGCGCCCGTGTCACCCGTGTCGCCGCCCTTATACGGCGACACGGTGACGGCGACACGGACACGGCGACACGGTGGGGCGGGCGGCAGTGCTGACACCGGCAGGCGCCTCACTCAACCCCCACTGCCTCCGCTGCCGACATCCCGCAGAGCGACTCATCGAACCCGGCTACTGCCCGTCGTGCGCCTACCCCGATGGCGACAGCCCCGAGGAGGACGAGCAGCGGTGACGCCCGACGGCGGCAGCCCGCTTGCACATCTACCCGGGGCTCTTCCCTCCGAAGCCCTTCCGGACCTCACTCCCAACCGCAGGAGACCCGATGACTCTCGCCCCTCAGAACCAGCCCGACCCGGCAACCATCGCCGCCCGGCGGCTCGCGCTCGCCGCGGTCGCCCACCTCGATCGCGGCAACCGCACCGACGCCGCACTCGCTGTCCGGATGCCGCCGAGGACGGCATCGACATCGAGGACGTCGTGCTCTTCCTCGCCGAACTGCTCCTCGCGCGCGTCCGGGCCGCCGGCGTCGACAGCACGCTGTGGACGAACTGCGCGTTGGCCTCCTGCGCCGACTGGAGCACCGAGTGACCCCCGGCGCCAGCAACCCGCCGCGTTGCGAGATGTTCTGCACCGAGCCCCTCGACGCCGACCCACCGGCCGACGGCTGGAAGAACACGTGCTCGCGTGCCGGGTGAAGCTCGACCACCTCTGCCGTGAGGTGCTGCCCGCGATCCGCCGGCATGGCTACTACGCCCCGGCGGACGCCACCGTCGACGAGGAACTCCACGCCCTCGCCAACCAGGAGCAGGCCCGGCCGCGGATGCGGGAGGCGCTGCGCTTCGTCGATGACCTCCCCACCGCGGATGGCCGTACCCTCGGCGACCTCCTTTGGGGGGACGCATGACCGCACCTGCCCTCACCGCCCGCCGGGACCAGCTCCTGGCCGCCCACGAGGACCTTCGCCGCCAGATCACGGCCGTGACCCTGCACTGCGGCTTCGACGCGGTCGCAGGGATGTCCGCTGGCTCCGTCGTCCTCGCGCGCTACTGGGACGAACTCGTTCACCGCGGCATCGACGGCTGCCCGCACCTACGAGCAGAGGCACCCGCTCCGTCGTGGTGGCTGATCAGCAGTCCGCGAATGCTGCGCTGCGCCAGCTGCACCGTCGCCTTGCTCCGGCACCCGCGACCCCGAACCCGGCATGCCTCGTGTGCGGTGCCGTGGCCGGGCTGGTGCCCGTCATCGCGGCCGGGGCACCGATCACCGCCCGCACCGCCGACGGCGCCATCGCCTCCGTCCCGCCGGCCGCCTTGATCGGCGCGGTGTGCGAGATCTGCACGGGGGCCGTCGTGATGGCCCGCTGGTGGCGACGGGCACGCGAGTCCGTACCGCCCAACGACCCTGCCCTCAACGATCAACCCAGCCCTTCCGAGGAGAACCGCATGACCGCACCACCCGAACTCGACCGCGACGACCCGGTCCTTGCCGACCTCCGGGCCCAGATCGCCGCCCTGGACGCCGAGGCCGCTGGCGACCCCGCCGCACTCGCCGCTGACCTCGACGCCTGGGCCGGCCGCGACGAACGCCGCCGAGACCGACGCCTGCAGCTCGAGCGCCAGGCCCGCGAGCGGGCCGAGTACGGCGAGCTGCTCGATGACCCGCACCTCGCCGCCGTGGTCCGGCAGTACGTCGCCGCCGTCGCGGAGCCGAAGGTCGCGCTCCAGTACGTCGCCGACCACGGCACCTTCCCGACCAACACCACCGCCGGCTCCGGGCGCCCGAACGACCTCCGCAAGTGGTGGACAGCGATCGGTGCGCTTGCCCGCGAACTCCCCGAGGACATCCCCGACGCCTCCCGGTACGTCCGCGCCGAGATCCGGCGCTGGTACCGCGCCCGCGACGGTTACCTCTCCGCCTTCGCCGACCGCGCGGGGGTCACGGTCCCGCGGCCCGAGCTCGACGGCCCGCTCCCGCACGGCCTTGGCCACGGCCTGCACTACTCGGAGGAGGCAGCATGACCGGGCAGCAGCAGCCCACGATGGCGCAACGCAACTCGTTGCCCTGGAGGCGGAAGAACGGCGTCGGCCTCAGCGGCTTCTCAGACAAGATCAAGTTCCAATACAAGCGGATCGCCACAGCCGAGCGTCCCGCTGGCGCGAGATGCTCGACAGTCTCAGCTCGGCGGACCTGATCACGGTGCATCATGCGGCCGGAGCGTCCAGGGACTTCGAGCTCCTGCCGGCCGTCGGGCAGGCGTGGCAACGCCGCCGCGACGGCGACGTCCCCCGCGACGGATCCGGACGCCGATGACCGCCGCCGACCTCGACGAGATCCTCCGCACCGGCGTCGCCACCCACGAGGCCGCGCACGCCGTCGGACTCGCCGCCGCCGGCATCCGGTTCACCGACGTCCTCGTCGGCCACCAAGCCGAGATGCGCGACCCCACCGGGCACGTCGGCGCCGTACAAGGCCAGGTCCGTGGCGACACCGCGCAGGCACTCCGACGCCGGCTCCCGTACGTGGCCGCGCTGCTCGCAGGGATGCTCGCCGAGTCCCGCGTCCTCGGGGTCGACGTCGAGATCCTCGCCGGCTCGTGCGGCGCCCGGGACCTCGACATCGCCCACCACGTCGCCGACGGCCTCAACCCAGACGCGGCCATCGACATGTGGCGGGCAGCCGACCGGCTGGTTACCCGCCACGCCGCCGCCATCGCCGTCACCGCAGCTGCGCTCCAAACCCGCGGCCGGCTCACCGAAGCCGACGTCATCGCCATCGTCCACGAACACCCGCCGAGGAAGGCCCCCGCATGAACCCGCTCGAACAGCGTTACGCCGCCCAGCTCCAGGAATCCGGCGGTGACGACGCCGCGGAACTCCTCGCCGCAGCCCTCGCCGGCGGCCTCGACCACGCCGGCATCACCGCCGCTGCCGCGAGGCTCGGACCCCACCGTGCCGCCGCAGCAGCAGCCTCCGCGATCGAGACCATCGCCGAACTCGCCGGCATGCTCGTCGTCACCGAAGCCGAGCGCGAGTCGCTCACCGCCTCCGCCCGCCAAGCCGAGGCACGGCAGCGAAGCCGTGAACAGAACCGGCTCGCGTGGGAGAACTCGGCCGCCGCGTTCCGCCGCGCTGGCCATCAGCCGCCGCGCGTCATCGTCCCCGAGGGATGGATGTAGCCATGACCACACCAGGCCGTGGCCAATCCCGGGCCGGGAACGGCCGCTTCGTCCGGGAGGTCGACACCGCCGAGCGGGACGCCGAAGCCTGCCGCCTCCGGAGTTCCGGGTACACGTACGCCCAGATCGCGGCGCAGATCGGCTACACCGACGCGTCGAACGCCCGCCGCGCCGTGCAGCGGGCCCTCGCCGAGGTCGTGCAGGAACCCGCGCAGGAACTGATCCAGCTGGAGCTGGACCGGCTCGACGCGCTCGCCCGGCAGGCGCACGCCGTCCTCGACCGCGAACACCTCGTCGCGTCGGCGGGCCGGCTCGTGCTCGGCCCTGACGGGCTACCGCTGCGGGACGACATGCCGGTGCTGGCGGCGGTCGACCGGCTGCTCCGAATCCAGGAGCGGCGGGCCCGGTTGCTGGGGCTCGACGCGCCAGTGAAGGCCGCCGCGAGGGTCACCCACGCCACCGCGGACATCGACGCCGCCGTCGCCGAGCTCGCCCAGCTGATCGACGAGATGGACAGCACCGAACGCACCGCCCTCATCCAGAAGCAGACGAAGGGGCTCCCATGATCGCGACGGGCCCGCCGTGGTTCACCGACCAGGTTGTCGACGCCGCTGACGACGCCACGCTCGCCGCGCTGACGCCACCCGCCGCGCCTTCCTTCGACCTGGCCGCTGTCGAGGTGGTGATCCGCAGGGTCCTCGCCGGGCAGGGGGTCGACTCGCTCGTCGGCCTCGCCTGCTGTCTGGCGATGGGTCGGGCTGAGGCCATCGAGTCGTTCTGCCGGCTGCAGGGCGCCGGCCCCTTCGAACTGGACGAGGCGGTTCGGGAGTGGGTACGGGAGACCCGTTGACCATGGCCTCGTCTCGCAGGCTTGGACCCTTCGCCGTGTCCCTTCCGGCGATGGTGGTGTGAGGTGGCGCGGGTTCGGCCGGCTCGCCGGTGTAGCGCCCGCCGGTCGAGGACGGGGGAGCTGTGCCGGGCGTTCGCGATCGTCGGCGGGTCGGTGTGTGTCGCGCATGGCGGGCGGGCGCGCAGGTGAGGGAGGCTGCGCGCCGCAGGTGGGCTGAGGCGCAGATCCGCCGCGGGTTCGAGCGTGCCCGCGCAGTTCACCGCGCGGAGTTGGCGCGGTGGGAGTTGGAGCGGCGGACGATGGTGGCGACGCTGCTCGGCATCCCGTTGGAGGAGGTCACGGCCGTGGACATCGTGTTGTGCCGCGCCGAGCACGGTGTCCCGCAGGGGGAGCAGCCTCGGCTGCGGATGGATCGGCGGTTCGGGCCCCGGACGGCCGGCTGATGTCGCCGGAGCGGCTGGCTGAGGAGTTGCTGGTCGCCGCGGTCGAGCGGCCTGCCACCGCGTGGCTGCTCGCGGAGCGCGCGGCGGCCCGGCTCGACCCCAGGGAGGTCGCGGAGGTGCTCGGCGTGCTGGCCGACCTGTGCGCGGAGGCACTGGAGCAGGTGGCCGAGCTGCGCGGCATCGACGTCGGCAAAGCGGTCGCGGATCTCCTTAGCCCTCCATCTTGAGCACCAGGTGCTGGTGAAGGACGGGGTCCAACAACGGATTCTGCTGCCGAACACCTGCTAGGCGGAGGGGACGGTCTCCTTTGCCGGGAAGCGTTCGTACGCAGATTGCGCGCACCAAGATCGTTATCGCCGACGCCGTGTAGCAGCGAGATCAGGGTGCAAGTCGCACCATGAAGTCCGCGACAGGGCAGAGTGTGGCCTCGACTCGTCCGGTCACGCCCCCTGACCGGGGCTTCTTCCCGGCGCCGGGAAGAAGGGTCCCCGCTGTCGGGAAGCGTCATGAGCGCGGCATCGGCGTCGCGATCCGCAACGGCCAGGAGGCTGGCGTGATCCGTCGGCAGTCGGAGAACGGTGGCCGGTTCGAGTATCGGGAGCGGCGCAGTTCACACCTGGTTCCCCAGGAGAACAAGGTGTCGCCGAAGGACTTCCTGGTCTCTGCGAAGCAGACGGTCGAGACCTACGCAATGACGGATGGGATCTCGGACGAGCAGTTCGAGGAGGCACTGGCCGAGGCTCGCGCTGAGGGGAGCCTGCCCCTACTTCGCCACGTAGTGGGTGAGAACGGCCTGCACCTCGTACACGTCGACGCCCTTCCCGAACTGCTTGCAGATCGGCGACGCGCTGCCCGACAGCCAGATCTTCAACTCGGCGTCGAGGTCGAACGTGCCCGCCGTCTCCACACTGAAGTGCGTGATCGCCCGGTACGGCACGGTGTGGTACTCGACTTTCCGCCCGGTCATACCCTGCTTGTCCACCATGATCAGCCGGCGGTCGGTGAAGATGAACGCGTCGCGCACGAGTTGGTAGGCGGCCTGCACTTGCTCGCCGCGCCCGAGGAGCCGCCCGTACTCGCGAGCGGCGTTGGCCGGGTCGAGCCGGGAGGCGTTCCCCATGATGCCGTCGAGAAGACCCACGTTCACTCCGTTCGTCAGACCGAGCAGGGGGAGTGGACGCTAGCGCGGAGGATCAATGGGTCGACAGATCCGTTCGGACGAGACCCAAGGTCGCGAGCGCGACGGCGATCCGCCAACGCGCCCCGTAGCGCGTACTCCCAAGGCGCCACGCGGGTGTACTCGCGCCCGGAGTGTCCGCGTTACTGCCGGTGACAGATCGCTTGCGCAAGCTGGATCTGGGTGCGGAGCCCACGGCCTTCTCAGCCGAGTTCGGCCCTCACAGCTGCGATAAACGCCTCGCGGACCGGAGGGTTCTTGGGCGAGATGTTCATGCTGGTGCGCTCCGCAAGGATGCCGATCTCGACCTGCGCGCCGTCGGTGCTGCGGATGAAGACGGTCGGAGGCCTGTTCAGGGCGGCGTCCCGGCCGGAGACGATCGACGTGCTGCCCGCAATGACATGCTGAGACACCACGCCGCCGATCTTGCTCGGAAGGCCCGTGACCGCCTCTGGTGCACCGGCCTTGCCCAGGCCCCAGGTCAAGACCTCGACGACATCCCGGACGTCGAGCGGGGTGAAGATGAGCCGACGGTTGGTGAGTACGAGATCGCCGCCGACCGACTTGAGAGTCCCTGGGTTCCAGGACGCTGTGACCCGCGCCCGCTCGACCTCGCCTTCCTCGAACTGGATCTGAATGGTCTGCTTCCCGCTTCCGCTGACGATGTTCGCGAGTGCATCGAGGATCCCCATGGTCGTCCCCCGATCTTGCCGGACGAATTCCTGCGTGATGTGAGGTCTGTCTCGGATTGACCTCGTGAGGTGTTATGCCCTGCCTCGGTCTATCGCGGCGGTTCTGACCGGGCATGCGGACGTCCATCCGCCTTCGTATGGAGATTCTCCGTACGAAGATCAGCACCCGGCGAGTACCGCGGTGATCGTCTCAGCGTCGGCTGGGTCGAGTTCGAGCGAGTAGATGCCGGCCAGGTCCCTCCAGCTCGCCGCGTACTCGCAGTGCGCAGCAGGGTTCGGCGGAAGCCAGCGGGACGGGCCCCGGTCGCTCTTGGCGTTGTTCGTCGGCCCGTCGACCGCCCGCAGCTCGGCCGGGTCGTTGGCGAACGCTTCCCGCCGCCCGGCGGTCCACTGCCAGGCCCCAGCCCGCCACGCGTACGCCAGCGGGATGACGTGGTCGATCTGCACGTCGTCGCTGGTGTCTTGCCCGCGCTGGAACGCGATCCTTGTCCCGGTGTACAGGTCGACCAGCTGCCCGGCCGCGACATCGCAGCCGTCCCTGGTCAGCGTGACGTCGATCAGGCCCGGATGAGGATCTCCTGCCGGGTGTCCTGGCAGTCGCCGTCGACGTCGGACCAGCCGTCGCCGAACTCGTCGCGGTCGTACGGCGCCTGCTGACCTGGAGAGGTGAGCGCCGGCGAGGTGAACGAGATGGGCGTGCAGGCGGTCAACAGGATCACCGCCGTGGCCGCGATGGCGAGCCGCGTACGGGTTCCGGACGGCATGGGCTGGTCCTCCTGGCATCGGGCGGGTCGTCGGCCGGGACTCCTCGTGGGCGCGCGTCGAGATCGAGCTCCCCCTGGTGTAGCTGATCACGGGGGGATGCGGACCGGGTCATGTGTCGCTCCGAGCGAGGCCCGATAGATCGTCGCTCGGGACGCGCCAACGACCTGCGCGATCTCGGCGACCGCGACTCAACCAGACGTCGCCGCTCCGGACACCTACCGTCCCCTGCATGGACGCATCCGTGCTCGCCGAGGCCGCAGACAACCTGCGGGCTGTGCTCGCCGAGCTGGACGACCCCGGCTCGGAGCTGACCTGCTCGACGGCGACCCGACGCCGAATCGAGGGAGCCGCTACCGCGTTGGAATTGACGGCCGAGGTTCAGCCGGCTCGGCCGAGATCGAGGCCTCCCCGAGGTACACATACTGCACCGTGACCTGTCCCATCCAGACGCCTTCGTAGAAGGAGACCCAGCGGTACCCCCGCTCGGCGAAGTCGTCGACGAGCGCAGTGATCCGGGGTGACGGCACCCAGGTTCCGAACGGGATCTCCAGCAGCCCGGTCATGTCGACCTCAGCACGGTAGATCACATGCGGCTTGTGGAATGTCGTCTCGCGCCAGGTCCGGAACTGGCGAACGAACCACGTCGATCCCGTCCAGTAGCTTCCCTTGCCGAAGTGGGGCGCCTCTCGCGGTGCTGCTCGCCAAAGCGTGGTCATCGGGATGCCTCGTCGACTCGTGCGCCGAGTGCCCGGTAGAGCGTGGACCGTCCGACACCGACGATGTCGGCGATGTCGGCGACGGTTCGCTCCTTCGCGTCGTACAGCTGCCGCGCCGTGGCGAGCTTCGCCGGGGTGAGCTTCGATGGCCGCCCACCCTTCCGGCCGCGGGCCCGCGCAGCCGCCAGGCCGTCGCGGGTGCGCTCGGAGATCAGGTCGCGCTCGAACTCGGCGATCGCGGCCAGCACATGGAAGGTCAGCTTGCCCGCAGGGGTCGAGGTGTCGATGCCCTGGTGCAGAACCCGCAGGTCGATCCCGCGCTCAGCGAGGGTTGCTGTCAGCGTGATCAGGTTGCGCACGGATCGGCCGAGCCTGTCGAGCTTCGTGCACACGAGCATGTCGCCGGGGCGGAGGTAGTCGAGCGCGGCGTCGAGCTGGGGACGGTGGGCGAGCTTGCCGGAGATCTGGTCGGTGAACACCCGCTCGCAGCCGGCGGCCGTCAGCGCGTCGAGCTGGGCGTCGAGGTTCTGGTCTTGGGTCGAGGTACGGGCGTACCCGATGAGCGCCACACCCCGAATCGTCTCATAAACGGTGCGCTGGACGCGTCGTGACACGTTGATTTCCGACACGGTTTCTGGGACAGGTGCCGCCCTGGTCATCGCCTCGATGACCAGCCCGTCCGAGCCATCCCGCAAACGGGCGTTTTCAGGACTCCGGTTCGATCGTGTCCGAACCGCGCTGCGCCGACCGGCCCACACCCGACCTCGCGAACGAGCCTGCCCCTCGGCCATCGGCAAGATGACCTGGTGACCATGCCGCCGCCGATCCCTCAGCCTCCCAGGCCCCACTCCCGATCGGACCGTTGAACACTCCGGGCCCGGGCCAAGTCGATGCTCGTCCACTTCTGCGGTCGGCCACCGGGCACGTCGACCAACCCCGAACTGGCTCCCGCGATCGCGCAGATGTCCCCCGAGGAGCGC
The DNA here is from genome assembly GCA_001942415.1 of Pseudonocardia sp. CNS-139. Taxonomy (GTDB): domain Bacteria; phylum Actinomycetota; class Actinomycetes; order Mycobacteriales; family Pseudonocardiaceae; genus Pseudonocardia. The sequence goes on along the minus strand of MKJX01000207.1, from coordinate 30,142 downwards.
CTCACGAACATCCTCTGGGAGCAGGCCATCTGGGGCACGGCCGCGTTCCGCTCCGGTCCGAACGCGGTCAGCTTCTCGGAGGTGTCGGGTGCGCACCTCCACTGGCTCATCTACAGCCGAGGGTTCCCGCCGTGGGGCCTGATCTTCGACCGGCAGACGATCTACAACGCCGGCGGAGGGCCGGTCTGGTACGCGCGTCGAGAGCAGGCCGCCGCCGCCAGCCAGGCGGGCCTCAGCGAGTGGGTCGTCCCGTTCGACACGACATGGGGGGCTCGATCCGACTGGGTGCACGAGCAGGAGTGGAGGCTTCCCCGCGAAGGCTGGCGCCCACCCCGGCCAGCGGCCTCATCGGAGTCCTGGTCGGACGAGCCGACTGGCTCCCGTGGCGTCTCATCGATGTGCCGACCGGTGGGCTGCTCCAGCCAGACGGATCACTAGCCGATGATCCGTCGAACGGTGTGTTTCCCGAGTTCTACCCGGCATGGATGCTGCCGCCCGGGTGGCCGCTTCTGCGCATGATGCCGAACCCAGCTGCCGGGGCCCTCTGGCCGTTGCCTGTTCAGTAGAGCCTGGACCGGCCCGTGGCTGCTCGGCAACCTGCGGCATCTCGCGGCTGGCCCGGGCGTAGGGCAGACTGACCGGCGTGGCGCTGGGCGATGCACAGAAGATCGATCTTGAGTTGGACTGGAGTGCAGGGGACTCGGTCGAGCCGAAGGCGGCCAACCAGTTCGTCGTCCAGCTCGGACCGACGGTCGCCGGAGCCCCCGACGGCGTGTACCTGATCGTCGGCCAGGTCGCTCCACCCTTGGTGGTCTCGAACGTCCCGGAGAAGGCCCAAGCGCAGATCGAACGGTACGGCGGCCGGCTCCAGGTGCACGTCCACGGCCGCTACCACATGTCACGGGCGCGCCTAGACGAGCTCCGAAGGGTGCTCGACCTGCTCGCAGAGCAGTACGATGAACAAGCGTCGAGTGGGGAGCAGCCGGCATGAGCGACTCCGGATCTGGTGGGACGGCAACTCACGTCGTTGAGTCGCTGACGCTCGCGCCCGTTGAGGCGCCGCCACGGGTGACGCCTCACCCCGCGCTGTCCAGCACCGATCCCGTCGTGACGTTCCTTACGGGTTTCGGGTTTCAGTCCACAAGAAGGTGGCCGCGGACAGTGCCGACACCACCGCTGCCCCATCCCGTGACGGATGATGAAGCGGATCAGGACGAGCGTGCATACGTGTCGCGTCTCTGGGCTAAGGACTGGGACTGCGACGAGGACTCGGTCTACGACAACCTGTAGTGATCGCACCCGGTGAGGTGCGGCTCGTCTGGTTCCCGTTCAGCCGGAACGAAGCTGAGCCGTACAAGAAGAGACCTGTCCTCGTCTTGGCCGCGCACGGAACTGCCCCGGACGAGGTCGTGCTGGTCACCATGATCACGAGCAATCCGCAGCGCTTCGCTCGGCCGCATTCTGGCGACATCCCGCTCGTGGACTGGCAGCAGTTTGGCCTACCAAAGCCGTCGGTAGCTCGGTGCCGGCGTGTCTGGACAGCAGAGGCGCGCGACTTCACCGGTGCCCCCCTGGGATCGGTGTCGGCCGACATCCTGGAGAAGGTGAAAGCCGAGCTGCGGGCGCTCCTGGCCTAGTCGTCGTGGCCGAGGTGATCGCCATCTCCCTACCGCCGGTCGGGCCAACAAGGCACCGGCTGGGCGGTACGGGATAGGTGGGCTGAGATCCGTCAAGGGGCCACTTTGGGCCACTTCCCGGCCGCGGAGGGGTCGTGTCAGCCAGTGGTGGCGCCGTGTTCGGCGGCGATCCGGTCGATGCGGTCCGCGAGATCGAAGTCCAGGGCGGTGACCGTGTTCCCGGCGTCGTGGGTGGTGATGCCGAACCGCACCGTGCCCCACCGCAGGTCGACGTCGGCGTGGTGCCCCACCCGCTTCGACTCCGCCGCCACCTCCACGATCAACCTGACCCCGGCGTGATAGCCGATCACGTACGTCTTCGTGATCTCGGTCGTGTCGCCCGTCCAGCCGTCACGACTGGCCAGATGGGCGGCGATCTCGACGGCGGACAGCGGTAGCGGAACCGACACAGGCGTCTCTCCTCGGGTCATGTCGGCCACAGCTGCACGAGGTGCTCCTCGACCGGTGGTTCGCCGGTCGGGTACTGCTCGCGCTCGGCCCCGGCCTGGAACCCGCGGATCGAGACGCGGACCGAGTAGCTGTCGCCCGGCTTCACCGCGAGCTCGGGCAGGCCCTCCGGTGCCTCGTCCATGAGCGGGTACACGCCGATCAGGTCACCGGCAGCGGTGAGGGTGGTTTCCTCGACGCGCTCCCACCCATCCGGCTCTGCTGGCGGCGGTGGGGTGTCGAGGACGTCGACGGTGACCTCGACGGGCCCGTAGAAGGTGCCGGTGAGGATCACGGCCCCCAGCGCCGGCTCCTCACCGGGGAAGACGATGCCGTCGCCCTCGATCGCCGCCGGCAGTGGCACGCCGTCGTCCTGGACCATGTACTGGCCGTGCGTGACCTCGAAGACCGCAGTCGCGCGCATGGTCGTGACCATAGCAGCGAGTCCTCTCAGCCCGGGTTGATGTAGAAAGCGTCACCATCGTGCACGCGAGAATTCGCGATGAATGCACCGAGCTGACCGCCACCCGACGAAGGCGGTGTGCTGCGGCGCGGAGCTCGCGTTGAGCGTCAGCGTCGGCACGGCGTCGGGGTAGACGCAGCCGGCGAGCTGCCGACCGGAAAAGCCGAAGGCCCGGCCGCCGGCATCGCAGCGGACCGGGCCCAGCGGCCGGCGCGAGTCCGGGCGTGCGCCGGAGGAGTCGGCGCCCGAGGCGAGGATGACCCGCACGATCTGCGTGCTCGTCGACACGTTCCCGCCGCGAGACTCGATCGGGATCTCGCCCCGGAGCACGGTCTCGTTGCCGACGGGCACGTTCGCGGGCGGCTGGTTTGGTGCGGCGCAGCCGCCGCGGCACTCGGCCAGCACCGTCGCGGTGACACCGCGCGCTGCTGCGCCCGGGCCGATCCCTCGACCGCGACGGTGTAGCGGAGGTTCCAGGAGCGGTCCCGGGAGTTCACGTCGGCCAGCACCGAGATCCTCGCCACCGCGCCAATGCTCGGCCCTGCCACCCACGCCTGAGTCCACGCCTGGCACTGCGCGAACCGGGACTGCCACGACCGCCCGCTGGGCGAGCAGTCCGCTTGCTGTGCCGCGGTCGGCTGTACCTGGGGCGAAGCAGCAGCCAGGGGAGTGAACGCGAGCGCCACCCCGATCGCGATGACGGCGATGGATCTGAATGCGAGTCGTGTCGAGCGCATGGAATCCCCCTGTTTCCAGGCAGCACAAAGAGACCGTTTCGACGAGCTCCGAGGAGACGCGGTCGATTCGGCCGTGAATGTGTGATCGGCAGGGAGATTAGGAACAGACCACCCGTTCCCGTGGTCGTTTGACGGAACTGGTCCCCGCCGCAGCACGGGTTCACTCGTTCAGCCGAGCGGCGGCCCGCAGGGCGTCCTAGTCGCGTACTCGCGGTTGCTGCGGTCAGCCGTGGCCGCGGGCGAACGTTCTCGCAGCTACTGACCGTTTCGATCCCGGCTGCGAGGTGCACCGTGCGATAGCCATCGTCGACGAGGCCACCGTCCGCATCGTCGCCGACAGCCGGGACGCGGAACGCGACGCAGCCACCGCCGGCCGCCGGTTCGGCGTGCGGTTCGCCCGAGAAGCGGACCGGGCGACCTCCCGCACCAACATCGCCGACGGCCTCACCCGCGACGTCGAGCAAGCAGCTCAGCGGATCGCGCAGGCGCGGACCGCTGAGTCCCGGGCCGCGCAGCAGGTCGAGGCGGCCGAGGACCGGCTCGCCGCCGCCCGCACCCGCGCGGAGAACGCCGCCGGCCGGGTCAACGTCGCCGAGCAGCGGCTCCAGACCCTCCGCGACAGCGGCCGGGGCACCGCCGACCAGCTCGTCGCAGCCGAGGAACGCGTCAACGCCGCCCGCCGCGGCGCCGAGCAGGCCAACACCGCGGTCGAGCGCGCCACCACCCGCGCCGCCGACGCGCAGGCACGGCTCGCCTCCGCGAACTCGGCCGTCGAATCGTCCATCGCGCGGCACCGCGCCGCGCAGGACCAGCTCGCGTCCGCGATGGCCCGCTCGGGTGCGGCGTCGGAGTCGCTGTCGCAGCGGTTTCGGCGGATGGGCGACGAGGGCGCTCGGTCCGCGACCGGATCCGTGCCGCGCTGTCGGGGATCAACCTCGACTCGCTGTCGGCCGCCGTCAGCCGGGTCGACTTCGGCCGGCTCTCGTCGGGGGCGGACAACGCGTCCGGGTCGCTGCGACGGCTCGGCGGTGCTGGGTCCGGGACGAACTTCTCCGGGCTGATCTCAGCGACGGTCCGGGCGGGTGCGGGGCTCGCTGCCCTGTCGGTCAGTGCTGCCGGGGCGTACGCGGCGCTCGGCGGCGGGATCGCCGTCATCGGCGCCGTCGGCGCCGCGCTCGGCTCTCTGGCTGGCATCGCCGCTGCGTCCCGGCTGCGCTCGGCGGCCTCGCCCTCGGGGTCGGGGCATTCCGGCTCGGGATCAGCGGGATCGGCGACGCCCTCAACGCTCTCTCCACCGCACAGCGCGGGTCTGGTGCGGCAGCTGGTGCGGCCGCTGCCGCGCAGGAAGCCGCGGCGGAACGCATCCGCTCGGCGCAGCTGTCGCTCCAGCAGGCCGTCACCGCAGCCGATCGCGCACAGATCGACGGGGCCCGTGCGGTGGCGTCGGCCCGGCAGGCGCTCGCCGACGCGCAGGAGTCCGCGGCCCGCCGAGTCGCCGACGCCGAGCGCGCCGTCTCCCGGGCCATCCAGTCCGCCAGGGACTCCCAGTTGCAGGGTCTGCGCCGGATCTCGGACGCCCAGCAGACGTTGGAGCGGGCCCAGCGCTCGGCCCGTCAGGCGCAGCAGGACCTCACCCGCGCCGTCCGGGACGCCCAGGAAGCCCAAGAGGACCTCCAGCTCTCCCTGCGCGGGGCAGCCCTGTCCGAGGAAGAAGCGGTCCTCGCGCTCGCCGAGGCGCAAGAGCGGCTCGCCCAGGCGAGGAACGTCGGCGTCCAAGGCCGCGAGCTCCAGCGCCTCGACCTCGAAGCCCGGTCGGCCGCGCTCCGCCTCGACGAGACCCGGGAACGGCTGCAGGACCTGCGGCAGGAGTCCGACCAGCAGGCGTCCCAGGGGATCTCCGGGGCCGACCAGGTCGTCGCCGCCCAGCAGCGCATCGCCGACGCGGCCGAGCAGGTACGGAGCGCCGAGCAGGGCGTCGCCGACGCCCGCACGGAAGCGGCACGGCAGGCCGAGGAGTCCGCCGAACGGATCGCGGACGCCCAACAGGCCCTCACCGACGCCCAGCGTGATGGGGCCCGGCAGGTCGCCGACGCACAGCAGGCCCTCACCGTCGCGCAGGAGAACGCGGCAAGGGCGCAGGCCGACGCAGCCCTCCGCGTTGCCGAAGCACAGCGCGACGTCGAGCGCGCGATCCGGGACGCCGCCCGGGCCTCCTCGGCTGGGGCCGGCGGGATCGACCAGGTCGCCGAGGCCATGTCCCGGCTGTCCCCGTCCGCCCGCGCGGTCGTGCTCGTCCTCACGACCTCCGCACCGCGTGGGACCGGATGCAGCTCGGCGTCCAGGAACGCCTGCTCACGGGGATCGCCGGCCCGCTGCGGCAGCTCGGCAACACCTACATCCCGATCTTGGGTGGCGCGCTCGGCGCAGTCGCGGACGCGTTCAATCGGGCCGGCCGGGAGGCGCTGGGCTTCTTCAACCTCGACTCGACCGCCGGCCGGATGCGGGTCGCGCTCGACCAGATCGCGCTCGGCGTCTCCAACGCGGCCGGGGCGTTCGCCCCTCTGACCCGGGCGTTCACGGACCTGTTCACGGTCGGCGCCACGTTCATGCCGCGGCTCGGGCAGGCCATCGCCGACGTCGCCGCCCGGTTCGAGGCGTTCATCGGCGCCGCCGCGGCCTCGGGTGAGCTGGCCCGCTGGATCGAAGCCGGCATCACGGCGTTCTCCCAGCTCGGGCAGATCGTCGGGAACCTCGCCGGCGCGATCGGCGGTGTCTTCTCCGCCGCCAACGCCGCGGGCGGCGGGCTGCTCGCCACACTTGTCGAACTCACCGCCCACCTCGACGAGGCCGTCAACAGCGTCGCCGGGCAGGACGCGTTGCAGGCGTTCTTCCAGGGCGCGATCGACGCCGCCCGCGCGCTGATGCCGCTCATCGGCGGCGTCGTGCAGGCGCTCGGGGTGATCGGGCCTGTCCTGTCGGGGATTGCGGTGGCGATCGCCCCGCTCCTGAACGAGGTCGTCGGGGCGCTCGTCGAAGGGCTCCGCGCCGCGGCCCCCGGCGTGACCGCGTTCGTCGTCGGGTTCGCTGAGCTCGCCACCGCCCTCTCACCGCTGCTCGTGCTCCTCGGGCAGCTCGCGTCGGTCGTCGGGAACGTGCTCGGGGCGGCGTTCTCCGCGCTGGCACCGACGATCGGCGCGATCGCCGAGGTTCTCGTCGGGGCACTTCAACCGGTCCTGCCGGTCATCGAGCAGGCGCTGACGTCGGTGGCTGAGGCGATCGGCCCGCTCGCCGACGCGCTCGGCGCGGTCCTCGCCCCGATCATCCAAGCGCTCGCCCCGATCGTCGGGTCGGTCGCCGAGCTGCTGTCCGGGGTCCTGACGGCGTCGTTGCGGGCGCTCACCCCGGTCATCAACACGCTCGCCCCGGTCATCGGGCAGATCGTCACGCTGCTCGGCGGCGCCTGACCAGCGCGCTGAACACGTTGGCGCCGCTGCTGCCGCCGATCATCACCGCGCTCGGCAATGCCCTGCTCACCGCGGTCGAGTCGCTCGCCCCGCTGCTGCCACCGATCATCGAGAGCTTCGTCGGCATCGTCGAGGCGCTGCTGCCGCTGCTCCCGGCGATCCTGCCCTTGATCCCGCCCCTGTTGCAGCTGGCGGCGCAGATCTTCCCGATCCTCGGCACGATCATCGAGACGGTCGTGCTGCCGGCGATCAAGCTACTCACCGGGGCGATCGAGGGCATCGTCGGTGTTGTCACGACTGTCACGGACTCGATCGGCGGGTTCGCCGACTGGCTGGGCGGCATCTGGGGCGGTGTCGAGAAGGACACCACCAGCACCTTCGACAACATGTCCAAGTCGGTGTCCGGGTCGTGGGACTCGATCGAGGGCGCCACCACCGACGCGGCGAGCAGGACGCAGAAGGCAACCCAGTCCGCGTGGGATGACATCGGCGGCAGCACCGACAAGGCGTGGTCCGGTGTCGGGTCCACGGTTGACGGGGCGTGGGGCGACATCCAGCGGTCGTCCGATACCGGAGCCGGCGACCTCACCCAGGTCTTCAGGCGCCTCCCGGCTGATCTCGTCGGCGCGCTCGGCGACATCGGCTCGCTGCTGTGGAACTCCGGCGCCAGCCTGGTCACGGGCTTCCTCGACGGCATCCGAGCCAACTGGGATCGCCTGACCCGTTGGGTGTCGGACGGCATGGGCCGGCTGCGGAACCTGTGGCCGTTCTCCCCGGCGAAGGAGGGCCCGTTCTCGGGGCGCGGGTACGTCACCTACTCGGGGCAGGCGCTGACGGAGGACTTCGCGCGGGCGATCACCGCGGGCATGGGCGGGGTCATCCGGTCGGCTCAGGGCCTGATGTCCGGCCTGAGCGGGGTCATCGCTAACGGGATCGAGCGGGACGCCGACGGGGTCGTCCGGTCCACGGAACGGCTCGCGAACCGGATCGTCTCGGCCGCCGACGTGTCCGCGGCTGGGGACGCGATCCAGCAGGTGTTCGACCGGCTCGACGCCGCGGCGATTCGAGGCGGGGACGGGTCAGCGCTCGGCGACTTCCTCGCGTCCACGATCGAAGCCCAGCTCGGGAACGTGACGATTCAGACCCGGGTCGACGCGACCGATGCGACATCCCGCGTGGTCCAGGTTGAGCAGCAGCCTGTCCCGACGGCGGAGGAGATCGCGCGTGCGCTGGCCCGCGAACTCGCCCGTGCCGGCATCACCGGAGGGAGCACGACGATCGACGTCGACATCAACAACCCGCCGATCGGGTCGTCGGCCGACCAGGTCGCCCAGGAGTTGCGCACGATGTCCGCCCTGGGGGTGTTCCCGCGATGACCGAGCCGTTCACGAGGTACCGCGCCGAGGAGACAGCGGCCATCCGGGAGATCTGGGATGCCGTCACGGACGCCGCCGAGGTCGCCGCCATCTCGTCCGGCCGCACCATGCAGGCCATGCATCGGGGGGATCCGAACGTGGCCGTGCTGGTCGACGCATCCGTCGACGACTCGAAAGCGCTGGTCGAGCTTCTGCGGCGTGGGCTGGCGATGATCGACCTGGTGTACGCGAACTGCCCACCACCGAACACCGTCACCGCAGAGACGGCGGAGCAGCTGGAAGACCTGCGGCAGGTGTTCGGCTCCCGGCTCGGCAACCTCACCGACCATCTCGCGGCCTTGGAAGCCCTGGTCGCCGAGAACCGCTGACCCGCGGGCCGAGGTCATCGCTGGCGGTTCGTCGCCTCGATCGCTGCTGCGATGAGGTCCCGCGCTGACGGTCCGAACAGAGCCGATCCGCTCAGGGCGTCGAACATGCGGGCGTACAGGGCGATCTCCCGAGGGCGGTTGACCTCGATGCTCGCGGTCGGTGTCTCCAGCGCGACCAGTGAGTCGTCGAAGATCCAGAACCCGGCGGAGCCGACCGCCGTCCGCTCGGTCAGCAACGGAATGATCCCCAACGACATGTTCGGCATGGACATGAGCGCGAGGAGCCGGTCGAGCTGCCCGAGCTGCGTCTCCGCCGTGCCGAACCAGGTGCGTAGCGCCTGTTCCTCCAGTAGGACGGCGAACCGCTTGCCGCTGCGGTAGATGACCTGCTGCTTGTCCATCCGTTCGGCGACGGCCTGGTCGATGTCGTGGGGGGCGTTGAGGAAGCCGGCCCAGAAGGTGAGCATCGCCGACGTGTAGGCGGCGGTCTGGAACAGTCCGGGGATGACGTTGTGCTCGTAGATCCGGAACTGGCGGGTGCGCTGGTACAGCTCGGAGGTGTGGGCGCCGATGACGCGTTTCATCCCGGCGCGGCTCTGTCGCCGCAGTTCCAGGTAGGAAGATTCGACCGAGCGGGCGGTGGCGATCAGGTCTGGCGCCTGGTCGTCGGCGGAGCAGACTCGGCACCACTTCCGGACGTCGTCGTCGGTTGGGGCCTGAACCCCGTTCTCGATCTTGCTGACTCGGGTGTAGTGCTGGCCCGTCTGCTCGGCGAGCTGCCGGGCCGTCAGCCCGGCGGCCTTCCGCAGGTCGCGGAGGGTCGCGCCGAGGGCTTCTCGTGCTTCCTGGGCCGCTCTAGACGGGCTTGTACTCATCGTGCGGTACGGCGAACTCCCACACGGCGTCGAACGCCGACCGGCACAGCTTCACGTCTGCCGGGTCGCGGGAGACCGTCTTGGCGGTGCCCAGGCCGTTGCCCGCGTAGTGCAGGAACACCACGAGTTGGTTGTCGAAAATGTAGAAGTCGTTCCCGGGGATCGCGATGGAGGACACCAGGCGTCGCGGCACCCAACGGATGTCCTCGCCGGCGTCGACCATCGGTTGGGCGATGCTGTACGACCAGCGCTGGTAGTCGCTCAGCGGCTCGGACACGATCCGCGCCCGACGCACCCGCCGTCCAGCGGCGACGTGGGTGCGCAGCGCCGTGCACCAGCCTGCAACCACTCCAGGTCGTCCGGTTCGCCGGCGGCCCACTTCGCCATGTGCGGCAGCTCGACCGCCGTGCCGTAGGCGTCGCGGGTTTCGAGGTGCGCCGACTCTCGCTCGAAGGTCACGAGCAGCCGGTCGAACTCCTCATCCGTGATCGGTTCCACCGTCGCCCTGCCCGAAGAACTGGATCATCCGGTCGGGGATCTCGACGCAGCTCTCGCCGTCCGGGATGTTCATCTGCGCGAGCGTCTCCGGGTCGGTGACGTTCCAGCCCTGCACCACCCACGACCCGTGGTCGGTTCGGTACACGGTGGGCGAGCCCGTCGGGTTCGACTCCGGGTCCTTGCCGATCAAGGTCAACCGCATGGCGTCGTCCCCCTGAAGATGTTGCGATCGTTGCCGGGCTGATCCTGGCCCGTCACGGTAAGTCGGGCAAGACCTGCCCGTCAGCCGTTCACGGATCGTCCTCGCAACATCTCGCAACACCGTTCCGTCCGCGACGCACCTCGCGACATCGTCTCCTCCGCTTGGCAACTGGTGGCAACTGGCATGCCCTGGAGGAGACGGAGATGGAGAAGGCCCCACCTGCGACGCTGGCCGAGGTGCGAGCTGAACTCGAACAGCTCGCGCGGGTGCGGCGCACGATCAGCGCGGACTCCTGCGGCGGCGTCCGCGAGTTCACCAAGCGCGTCTCGGAGTTGTGGGCGGCCGAGGCGAAGGTGTGGGCGACCCTGTCGGCAGTGGTCGATTTTCCGTTGGGCACGCCCGGCGGGGCTCTGCTGACCCTCGCGGCCGGCCGAGCAGCGGAACTCGCGGACGCCCGCTCGGTCGGGTGGCTGCGCACCGGTGGGCGCGAGCCCGAGCCGACCAGCGTGCCATCGTGACCGAACTCGACAACACCGCGGGCTGCCCGCTCGGCGTGCGCTGCGAGTCCTGCGGCCTGGAGGCCGACGACCTTGCCGTGGTGACGGTGGAGTGCGCGCTCGGCGTCATGTGCCTGACCATGTGCCGCCGGTGCGGGACCGCGTCCGCGGAGACGACGCTGCGGGCGATCGCGATCTCGACGGCCTCCCGGCTGGTGATGCAGCACGCCGGACACCTCGGGATCACCGTCGACGACATGCGCCTCCTACAGAACGAGGGAGGGCGCAGGCCGTGGGCGCAGCCCGGCTACCGATGGGTCCAGTGACGCCCCGGCGGCCCTCACGAGTGGGCGGCAGCGGTGACACGCACCCTCGACCCGCCGAGACGACCTGGCTTGGACGAGCAGGGTGGATGCCGTGACCGACGGCCTGCCCGAGCACCTCAAGCCCGTCGCCGCCGACATGTCTGTCCCGGTCGACGACACCGGCCGCTGGATCGACAACGGACACTGGCGCGACACCGCTGGGGTGACGCACTGGCACCTGTTCGACGGCCGGGAGTGGTCGCTCGCGGACCCGGACCGGTTCAACACCGAGCGGGAACGGGTGGAGCGGGTCCGCTCGTCGGCCGGTGTGGCGCGCAGCCCGCACGAGGTCGTCGAGTGGCTGGCCGCGACCCGGGAGCAGGTGATCGCCCAGTACGAGGTGCCGGAGGAGTTGTTGCGGCAGAAGGGCATCCTCACGGCCGAGGACCGCCGGCTGTTGGAGGCGACGGAGTTCCGGATGGCGATGCTCGGGCGGGACGTGTTCTCGTCGGTGCCGATCCGCGGTGGGCGGACGGTGTACTTCTCGGCCCGCGCCATGACCGGCCGGGACTGCAGCGCACCCCACGAGTAGGCGCTGCTGGTCACCGCTAGGGGTACTCACGAGCTGAGTACCCCCCTCCTCCTCAGGACTGGCCGCGACCCCGCGGTGCTTGGTCCGCGGCGCGTCGGGCCAGTTCGCGTTCGTGGCCGACGAAGATCCCGACGAGGATCCCGATCTGCTCCGGGCTCAGTGGGGGGCGCGATCGCCCCTTCGCCCGTTGCGCCTCTGCGACCTCTTCGCCGAGGGCCTCGACGATCTGTTCCCAGGTCATGCGGACTCCGCGCCTGCGCCCGTTGGGGCGTCCGGGGTGAGGAACTCCTCTAGCCAGGAGCGGCGGATGAACAGCCGGTTCCCGCGCTTCACTGCCTTGATGGACCCGGACCGGATGTACTTCAAGAGCGTCCGGTAGTGGACTCCGAGTTCCTCCGCGACCTAGTGCGCGCTGAGGACAGGGTCGACGGTCACGAAGGGCCCTTCTGGGTTGAGTGCATGGGGTTCCGGGTCTTCTGGCGGAGGACGGAACCCCACACGCATGTCAGGCAGCCGGACGGCGGCGCCGGAGGGCATCGGCACGCCGCAGCTCCAGTAGCCGCGGCAGAAACGTGCGCCGCATGAAATCGATCTGCTCCGACGCATAGGAAGCAGCCTCGCGGCGACCTCCCGGGCGCGCCGGTGGATCTCGGCACGCGCTCCGGGGTGAGCGCCATCAGGCTGCCGCCTCGCCTGGCGGCTTGCCGGGGAGCGTGAAGTCCTCGATCGTGCAGCCGAGGACGCGGGCGACGTCGCGTGACAGGGCCATACCCCTTGATCGGTTCCCCCGTCGGCTGGGCGCATCGCTCGATCGGCTTCGAGGGGCCCCGCTTGGGTCAATCCGAGGAGCCGTGCTCGATCTGTCGGAGGATCTCCTCGGTGCGCTGCCGGAAGCGGGCATGCGCCGCAGGACTGCGCATGGTGGCCTGCTCCTTCGCGAGCGCGCGTTCCAGCTCGCGCTCGCCGTAGTTCCGCAGGTGGTCGTTGACCTGCCGCATCAGCTCGCGTTGCTCGCGGAGCTGGTCGTACAGCTCAGCTGTGGCCCGCTGTGCGGCGCGGTGTTGCGCGACCGCCTCCCGCATGGATGCGAGCATATGTTCGACCGTAGCTGCTAACGGTGGGTCGCAGCTCGTTGAGCGGAGCGCGTCCGGGTGGTCAGTCCCGCCGGAACGCCTCGTACAGCTGCCGGCCGAGCCGCACCCGCCGGCCTGAGCCGCCGCAGCGCCCGCACGGCCGCCACGCGCTGTCGAACGGCGACCGCCAGCGTCCGGTGCCGGAACACCAGCGGCACCGCTTCAACGGCCAGATCACGGCCACGACCACGTAGACGCCGGCGGCGACTAGCGCTAGCAGGATGAGGATGTCCACGACCCCTCCAGAGGGCGGTTCGGCCGATCCGAGCGACAGGGGTGCTAGGCGCTAGTCCGCAGGCCAGAGCGGTGCTGAACCGCTAGCGGGCCTGCTAGACCTAGCACCCCTGGTCGCTAGGAATTGATCTCTTTCCGGGCGACGGCAGCGAGAACCTCGGCCCGCAGCAGGCCGCGCCGGTTCGCGCCCGACCCGTCCTCCAGCCGCCCCCACACCTGGTGGCTGGTGGAGATCCCGTACGGCTTGAGCGCGGCGTTGAGCGCCTCGACGGTCATCTGCCCGTACACCTCGGGCCGCAGCTCGGCGAGCTGCTCGACGACGGTCTCGGACCACACCTTCTCCACGGTGATGGTCGCGAACACAACGTTGAGGTCGCCGAGCAGCGACGCGGCCGGGGTGAGCGGGACGTCCTCGCCGAGCGCATGCCCGGACAGCAGCCCGGCCGCTTCCCGCGTCGCACGGGCACGAGCGACGACAGCGTCAGCGGCCTCGGCGTCGAGGTAGTAGGTCTTCACGACGATCGGGGCGTCGGTGGCGCCGACGAGGTAGCCGATCCCGCGGTCGGAGCGGGTGAACGAGGTGGCCCGCACGCCGTTCTTGTAGGCGCTGGTGCCGAGCACCATGTCGTTCTCCACCTGCCCCATGACCCGCAGGCAGAACCGGGTGCCGACGTTCGCGGAGATCCCCGTGGGCAGCGAGTCCTTGTCCGGGCGCTGGGTGGCCAGCACGAGGATCACGCCGAGCGCCCGGCCGCGCTTGATGATCGCCGTCGCCAGCTCGCCGGCTTCCTTGCCGTGCTCCGGGTGGGAGAACAGCTCCTGGCACTCGTCGATCGACATGACCAGCGGATGCAGGCCCATGCCGCGCCGGTTGGCCAGCTCGCGGGTGACCTTGGAGTCCGGGACGAGGTCCCGGGCGCGGGCGCGCAGCTCCTTGAGCTTCTCCGCGCGCGACCGACCTCGCCGAGCAGCCACCGCAGCCCGTCCAGGCCCGCCCGATCGTCTCGTCGTCCACGCCGGAGCCGTAGGCGTGCGCGATCCGCTCGAACGACTCCAGGTCGCCCGATCCCTTCAACTCGTACACGTGCAGCTCCACCGTGGGGTCAAGGGCGCAGCCGAGCAGCACGCACCGCAGCGACGCCGTCTTCCCTGCACCCGGGAGCGAGCCGATCAGCATGTTCGACTCGATCAGCGGCAGCCCGACGGGCCGACCGCGCTGGTCGGTGCCGAACGGCAGCACCCCGAACACGTCCGCCGTCCCGGCCTTGCGCAGCGGCCACGCCGGCGGCCTGACCTTGTTGAGCGGCTGGTCACCGACCCAGAGCACGAGCCGGCCGGCGTGCTGCTCCGCCGAGGGCTCAGGCCAGACGGCCGACAGCGGGCGGCGCAGCCCGGACGCGAGCCGGTCCCGACGCTCAGCGACATCGGCCACCGTGACTCCGTAGGGCAGATCCACATCGGCCCGCCAGCCGGGCCCGTCCCGGGTGATCGGCGCGACGTAGGAGATCGTCGCGCCCTTGCCGGACATGGCGGCGATCCCGAGGGACTGGAGCGCCCGGGTGACGACGTCGGCCGTCAGCCGGGGCGGCGCGGAGCTGCTGACGGTCGCGAGGTCGGTGACCCGCCGGTCCGATGGCGTCCCCACCTTCCCGAACACCACGACCGCGGCCACGAGGTACAGGGCCTCGGCCCACCAGGCGCCCACACCGCCGCCCACACCGTGACCGCCACCAGCACTAGCAGCCCGACGCCCGCGATGGTGGCGCGCTGCTTCACCCGCTGGTTCCGCTGCTTCGACAACGTCATGTACTCCGCGACGCTCTTGCGGTGCACCGCGTCCGCGCGCAGCGGAGACGCCTCCCGGTCGAGGACCCACCCGAGCACGGCGAGCAGGGCGACGAACACCCCGATCGGGGCGTGGACGAGCAGCTTCGCCGCGTACTTCGGTGAGCGGGTGAGGTGGTAGAGCACGATGTGCAGCCCGTACTTCGCCAGCCAGCGCGCGAGCTGCCGGGCCTCGTCGCGGTTCCGGGCCCACGCCGGCACGATCGGCCGCTTCTCGGTGTCGCGGACGGCGAGCGCGGTGGCGTGGATGGTTTTGGACTGCTCGGGCGGGTCGACCGGCAGCAGATCCCCGTCCGGCTCGGTCGTGGCGTCGCTCATCGCGCCTCCTCGCCGGTGTGGAGCAGGTGCGCGAGCGCGGCGCCGCAGCCGAGGACCACCACGGGCAGGCACGACACGAACGCGGTGATCCACCACGGCGCACCGTCATGCCGGCGGCCTCCATCAGGTGGTAGGCGATCTGCCCGAGCGCACCGAGGACGAGCGCACCGATCGTTGAGCGGCGTGCGAACGTCCTGGCCCGGTCGGACACGGGTGCGTTCGACAGCCACGCCCACATCGCGAACGCGGCGTACGCCTCGACGCCGAGCGGGAGGGTGATCGCGGAGTTGATGACCCAGCTGTCGGCGATGCCGGGCAGCAGCACGACGGGGCCGAAGCCGGTGAGCCGGCCGAGGCCGACCCAGCCGGACCAGATCGACACGAACGCGCCGCCCCGATGACCAGCAGCGGCCAGCGCGGGACGCGCTTCGCCCGGGTGCTCGGGGTGCTTCTGCGGAGGGTGTGATCAGCGCGTCTGCGGCGGCCTCAGCAGCTGCCGAGTCGGCTTCCGCGGGTGCACCTTCGGGGCCGGTGGTGTGGGGCTCTGCGGGGTCTGCGGGCTGCTCCTGTTCCTCGCGAGGGGTACGCACGATCTGCGTACCCTGATCGTCGGTGGGGGCGTCCGTGTGCGCCTCGGGCTGTGCCTCGATCGAGTCGTCGTTCGGGGCCGGCGGGGTGCTCTCGGCTGCAGCTGCTCCTGCCTCGTTCGGCGGCACCACCCTGAGCGACGGTCCAGGGAGGGCGAGCTCCTGCCTGATCTCGGCGATCGCGGTTGCGGCCTTGGTGTTGCCGACGTGCAGCTCGCGCATCACCCGTCGCTTCGACGGCACCTTCCCGGTCTCCTCGGCCATCCGCCGCACCCGGGCGGTCACGACGTCGAGCTCCAGCGGGTACGCGCTCGCCCGCGTCACCGGGCACCACCGAGGAGACGGCGCCACCAGCGCGGAGCAGTCCGCTCGGCGATGGCCTGCGCGATGGCGCGGTCGGCGAGCACCTCGTCGCAGGTGAACGGCCGGAGTATCCGCCCGTGCGGGCCGGGGATCTCGCCGTGCGAGAACGGGGTGCCGTCCTTCCCGCACGCGCAGGTCTCGCGCACGGCCGGCGGGTAGCGCAGCGGGGTCGGGTCGAGGTCGATCACCTCGGCGGTGGGAACGTCCCCCGCCGCGGCCTCCTCGGCGGGGCCGTCGGGGGCGGGGGACGGCATCATGCGCCATCGGGCTCGTCTCCTGGGCTGGGTTCAGGGGGTGGGTCAAGGGCTGGCGGCGGGAGTGGAGTCCCGCCCGCCGGCCCGCCTTGCATCGATCAGCCGTTGCAGGGCTCGGTGAGCCCGGCCGTGCAGGTCGTCTTGCTGCAGGACGGGCAGCCGACCTTGTTCAGGTCCTGGTCGAGCCAGCCGGTGTAGCCTCGTCCTCGCGGATGCGCCGAAGCGCCTCGTACTCCGGATCTCCGTCGAAGACGCCCATCACCGGTCGCCCTTCGTCGGCGGGTCCAGGTGCACGGCACCCGGGCCGGGGGTGTCGACCGTGACCCGGCGGGTGCGGGAGTTCCAGCTCCACGGCCCGACCTGCAACCCCCACGACGAGAACCCGCGCTCGGTGAGGTGGATCCGCAGCGGCCCGAACCGGAGCGTCTTCCGCGCCCGGAATCGCAGACGGCCGGCCATCACTGCCACCAGCTCTTTCTTGGGCGCGTCGGCGGGCGGCTGGTAGTCGGAGTTGCCGGGGCCGGGCGGGTGGCTACAGCCGCCGCAGCACGGGTCCCCGCATGCAAGGTCGTCCGCGGCGACGAGGCCGCAGCTGCTGCACTCCGTCACGCAGCACCCCCGCGGTGGTCAACGGTCTCCCCGTCCGGGCCGGTGACGGTGACGTCGGTGTTGTACTTCTCGTCGTAGCGGGCGATCCGGACCGCGGTGTCCCGCGCCTCCTGGTCGGAGCCGTCGACGAACGCGGCGACGTCGACGCCGTACGAAGTCTTCGAGCGGACCGTGAATCCCATGCGGGGTCCTTTCGTCGGGGGCCGAACGGTTCGACCGCCTCACAGACCAGCCGGACCCGGGGTGTGGCCCGGCTGGTCGAGCGGTGGTCGACGATCAGCCCGCGACCGCCTGCGGCCGGGCCCGGTACCGGTGTTCGAGGACCTTCACCCCGACCTCGACCGCGCCGTCCTGGTCGACCGCGGCGGGGTCGTGCCGGCCGTCGACACCGACCCGAGCCCACGCGGCGGCGTGCACGCACGTCGCACGGTCGGCGACCCAGCCGGCGGCGACGGCGAGCAGCCGCCAGAACCCGCTCACCGGTCCACCGCCACACGCTGCAACTGCTCCAGCTGCTCGGCGACCGAGACCGCGGCGGCGGCGAGGAGCCGAAGGTCACCGGCGGACATGTCGGTCTCGTCCAGCAGCCGGTGGAGGCCGCTGTCGACCCGGTGGAGGCGGAGGGTGCCGCGGACCTCGCCGGCCTCCTCGACACCGCGCACGACCTCGTCGTAGCGGGCCACGCCGACGCTGATCTCGAAGTCGTCGATGGACACCCGCCACGTCATTGGCGTGGACCGGTGGCTCGTCACCGCGCCGTCGGTGTCGCAGCCGCGCGGGTCGCACCACTCCGGATGCGTCCGAACCTGGGCGGCCGTCACCGGGCACCGCCTTGGGTGAGCAGGGTCTGGAGTTCGTCGTGCAGCACCGGCGTGATCAGGTTGATCGCGAGCTGCCCGTCAGCCCACGACCGCAGCCCGGCCGCCACCTCGTCGACGTCGAGGCCCATCGCCACCGCGACCTGCGAGACGGTGGCGCCGTAGACGAGTCCCTGCGCGACTGTCGCCCACCGGCCGCGGGTCACGTAGTCGGCGAGAGCCTGCCCGGTGGCCAGCTCATCGAGGGCGTGCCGGACCGCGTCGGTGCGGGTGAGGCGCTCGATGCCGCAGCGGTCATAGACGAGGGCACGGCCGTGGCCGCTCCACGCCTGCAGGAGGTCCTCCGGGCCGGAGCCGCCGAGGTCGGCCGGCCGGATGACGTAGGTGCTCATCGGGTGGCGGCCGGCGTGGTCTGGGCGAGTTCGGCGGCCCGCACGCGGGCGGCGTGCGCGCGGAGCTGCTCGGCCAGGTGGTCCGCGTCGCAGCGGTGAGGAACACGTCGGCGGCGATCGGGCAGCCGTCCGGGTTCACCGAGCCGGTGTTCTCCAGCGACAGGACGATGCCGTGCTCGTGCTGGAGGACCTCGCCGGTGGGGGTGACCTCGTCGCTGCGGTGGAGTGCGACGCTCAGGTCGACGTCGTCGAGGGCCGCGGACCAGGTTTCGGGGGCGGAGGAGTGCCGGACGTCGACGCGGCCAACGGCCGCGTCGCAGTGGATGGGGTGGCAGAACGACGGGTGCTCGATGGTGATGGAAGGGGAGTGGGTGACGATGGTCATGGGTCGCAGCTCCTGTGCGATCTGAGGCCCCGGCCGGTGGGTGAGATCACCGCGTCCGGGGCCGCCTTATTGGGACGGCGGGTACCTCGATCAGCAGGAGGAGCGCGCGCGTGATGTGTGCGCGTTGTGTGCGCGGACGGACCGGTCTAGGCCATGCCAGCCCGGCACCGAGCGGCACGAACCGGGGGCTGTGAGCTGCGGGAACAGCATGTGGCGACATCAGGCGTCACCGCCTGGCACATCGTCGCGGGAGCTTTTAATCCGCGGGTTCCGGGTTCGATCCCCGGGGGGCCCACCCCTCTTGAACTGCGGGTTCGGTGAGCCGATGATCGGATCTGCGATCTTGTGTCCAACGCCGTCCGCGGCTTGGTGCTGCGTCAGGATGCTGTAGTGGCTGTGGTTCGAGGTTCGTAGGGTGCCGCCGGCGCCGGTGAGCTGCGGCCATGAGAGGACGTAGGTGCGCCATGAGGCGGCGACGTCGGGGTTGCTGAGGAGGCGTGAGGCCCGACATGTCCGGAGTTGACAGTTAGCTTCGTGATGGCGAAGCTAGCTGTCATGACGTTGCTCGCTGTGGCGGAGGCTGCTGAGCGCCTTGGGGTCACCACCCGCCAGGTGCAGCATCTGGTGCCCGGGGTGACATTCAGATGGTCGCCCGAGGAGTCGTCGACTCGACCTCGGTGGACCGCCATCTGGCGGTGCACGCCACTGTTCACCGACGAGCCTGGTCGGAGATGACGGCATGGGGGGCTGTGGCCCTTCTGTCGGGCGTTACCCCCGAGTGGTTGGGGAACGGCCAAATCTCTCGGTTGAAGAGGCGCCTTCGGTCGCTCTCGGCGGCACAGCTCGTGGAACGTGCCCGTGGTCGGGCTCGAGTGACGCGGTACGTGGGGCACAGCCGAAGCGCTGACCGCGTGGCGGCTGAGTTGGTCACGGCGTCGCGGGTCTCCGCCGCGATGGGGCTGGCGGACACTCGCGATGTGGACGGCTATCTCGCGTCGGGAACGTCACCGCGCTGATCAGGCGGCACGGGTTGAAGCGTGATGATGAGGGGCGGGTCACACTTCGTGCGACGTCGGCGAGCATGGGGATGATCGAGGGCTTGACCGAGGCCGGTCCGACCCTGGCGGCGTTGGACCTGGCGGAGTCTCTGGACGCACGTGAGCGTGCGGCAGGGCTGAGAGTGCTGGACGCGGCGTTGGAACGGCTTCGTGCCTGATCGGCCCACGATTGAGGTTCTGACGCCGCCGGGCGGCTGGGGGCAACCGTGGCCGAGCGTCGCAGAAATCGAGCGGGTGTTTTCGCACCAGCATTGGACTTTGGTCGGTGGCCTAATGTCTCAGCTGCATTGTGCCCATGCCGGAATCAGTCAAGTGCGACCAACGAACGACGTCGACATGGTTCTTCATATCGAGACCGAGCGAGGGCTGCCGGCGGCTGTGGCGTGCGCACTTGAATCGCTCGGGTACAAGTTGGTGGTGTCGATGGACCCTCGTGACAGAACGGCGCATCGGTTCCGGCGAAAGGGCTCGGTGGTCGATCTCGTGACGAGCGACGACATCGTGGATGTACTCACAGCTGACCATGCCGCACCGAGCGTCCGTGAGCCACTGCGCGGTCGGGAGATGATCGCCATCGAGGGCGGGACACAAGCCCTGCGCCGCACTGTCAACGCTCACCTCGTCATCGACGGCCAGGAGATCGTGCTCAGCGTTCCGAGTCCGCTTGCGGCCGTCGTCCTCAAAGCAGCGGCTTATCAGGCCGACTCGCGCAATCCTGAACGTCACTTGCAGGACGCCGCTGCATTGCTCGCGTGCATCCCGGACCCTTACGAGGCGCGCGAGAGCCTGAAGGGGTCGGACGGTCAGCGGTTACGGCTCCTCGCTGAGGCGCTGCCTGACGACGCCCAGCCATGGCGTGGGCTTGACGCCACCCGCCGGGACGATGCGCAAGCAGTCCTGCGGATCATGACGGCGTAAGTCGGACGACCAAGCCGCGCGTGGCGCACACGGGATACCGCCGTCCCATTCGTGTCCAACAACGCCTGGCCCAATGATGCCGATCACGCGGGGTGGCTACCCTCAGCAGCCGTACATGCCCAGGTAGTACTGCTCCGCTTGAATGGGCTTGGAGCTGTGTTCCGCGAGTTCAGTCAATCCCCTGGGCGCACTGATCCTGCGGGCATTCCGCACCGGCGATCGCCACGACCGATGACTCGGGCCCGCCGCTGCGGTCGACCCTGTGTACGCGACGCACGAGGAGCGGGTTCCGATGGCAGTGGTCGACGACGTTCGCCCGCTGGGCGACGGGTTGGAGCGCTCGTACCAGGTGTACGTGCGCGGCAGGCTGAAGTTCCGCGTCGGGCAGATCGTCTACGTCGCGTTCTCCTCGGACGAGAGCGTGATGGGCTTCGCGTTCCCCAAGGAGGAGCGGGCGGCGCTCGTCGCGGGCGAGCCGCACAAGTTCCACATGCCGTCGCGTCGGACATGCGCTTCAACTGGGTCCATGCCGATCTCGCCGCACTGGACCCGGCCGAGGCCCGCGAGCTCGTCGTCGACGCCTGGCGCATGGTCGTCCCCAAGAAGCTCTCCCGCGCCTACGACGCCGTTCATCCCGACGGCCCGGGCTGAGGTCCGTCCTCCGACGGCCCGGGCGGGGTACTCCGCACGGGTGGAGCGCGGACGTCCGGTTCGCGCGAATACGGGTGGTGGGCCTGGTCGCAGGCAGCGGAACGTGTGCAACCAATGGGGGCACTATGGATCATTCAGACAGCACGTAGCCCGTCAGGGCTATATCGTGCGCGCCGTGGGCAACGAGGAGTTGGTGCGCCGGCACGCGGCCGGGGGCGGTGCGACGGCCGCGGCCAACGCGGTGGGCAAGGTGGCCGTTCCCGCGCTCGGGACCGTCGTGCTGACGTGCATGGACGCCCGCATCGACGTGTCGGTGCTGTTCGGGCTCGAAGCCGGCGACGCGCACGTTCTGCGCAACGCCGGCGGTGTGGTCACCGACGACGTCGTCCGCTCGCTGACGATCAGCCAGCGCAAGCTCGGCACCCGCGACGTGCTGCTCGTCCAGCACACCGGCTGCGGCCTCGCCACGTTCACCGACGACTCGTTCTCGGAGGAGCTCGCGACCGACACCGGGATGTGGCCGCCGTGGCGGCCGAACGCGTTCTCCGACCCCGGGGTGAGCGTGCGGCGGGGGATGGCGCGGCTGCGCCGCGACCCGTTCCTGGTGCGCGGCACCGTCGTCCGCGGGTTCGTGCTGGACATCGAGCGTTTCACCCTTGCCGAGGTCTACGCGGAGGAGCCCGTTCTTCCGGACGTATGACGCGTACTTTCTGATCACATACCGTAACGGCCGTTGCTCCGTACGGTAATCGGACAACAGGCAGTAACCCGGACGCGCGTGGGTCGTTTGATCATTTGCGCGCACGGCAACCGAGTGACGCAGCTGTCACCCGGTTGTCGTCATCCCTGTCCGAACTGCTCTGTTGGGTGCCATGTCACAGCACACCGCGCCGCCGAAGGCTGCGCCAAGCAAAGGCCCGTCTCGACGTGCCCTCCTGACCGGCGCGATCGTGGGCGTCGTCGTGATGTTCGTCGCTGTACTCGGGTTCGCCTGGTTCAGCGGCGGTAGCGAGCCGGCCTCCACCGGGCCGTCCGCGGTGGCGGTCAATGAGCTCGGGCCGGCCGCCCCCGGTGCCGACCTGCCGGCCAGCACGACCTTCACCTCGATCGAGGGTGCGCCGACGGACCCCGACCCGAACGCGGTCACGGACGGCGTTGTCGTCCACCCCGTGCGGGAGACCCCCGTCTTCGACGCTCCCGGCGGGCAGGCCATCGCCCGCATGGAGCCGACCCAGTTCGGGGACACCTGGCTCCCGGTCATCGCCGAGGACCAGGGGTTCGTGCAGGTTCTGCTGCCCTCGCGGCCGGATGCCTCCACGGGATGGCTGCGAGCTGACGACGTCGAGCGCGCCAGGACGCCCTACGTCGTCAACGTCCACCTCGGTTCGATGCGCCTCGAGCTCGTGCGCGACGGTGACTCCGTCGGCGAGTGGCCGATCGCGGTCGGCAAGCCCGGCACGCCGACCCCCACGGGTCGCACGTTCCTGCTCGGTGCCTTCTCCGACCCGAACCAGCACTTCTCGCCGGTGATCCTGCCGCTCGGTACGCACAGCCCGACGCACGACACCTTCGGTGGCGGTCCTGGGACCGTCGCCATCCACACCTGGCCTTCCGAGGACGTCTTCGGCTCCGCGGTCAGCGAGGGCTGCATCCGCGTGCCCGCCGACGCCCTCGACCAGCTGGCCGAGGTTCCGCTCGGCACGCTCGTGATGATCGACCAAGATTGAGGGGTTTCGACCACTGTGAACACCAAGAAGCTGGCTCGCGCGGCGGCGTTCGGCGCCGTCACGTCGGTGACGGCTCTGCTCGTCGGCGCGACCCCTGCCCTCGCGCAGGACTCCTTCCCGGACTACGCGTTCGGCATCGGCGCATCCGGTCTGCTGACGATCGACCCGCTCCCCTACGTC
The DNA here is from genome assembly GCA_001942415.1 of Pseudonocardia sp. CNS-139. Classification (GTDB taxonomy): domain Bacteria; phylum Actinomycetota; class Actinomycetes; order Mycobacteriales; family Pseudonocardiaceae; genus Pseudonocardia. Next base: position 7,170 of record MKJX01000207.1, on the reverse strand, counting down.
GAGTCCGTTGACGGTGCCCCGGCCGAGGGTCAGCTCCTGGGGATCGGCGACGTTCTCGGTGAGCACGAGGACGACATCGCGGTCGGCGTTCTGACCGCCGAGGCCCGCGCCGGCCACGCCGAGACCTCGGTCGCCGAGCTCAACCTGCTGAACCTGCTGCGCGCCGACCTCGTCCGCACCTGGTGCGACGACGGCGAGGGTGGCCTGGAGATCGTGAACGGCACCCTGCTGGGCCAGCCGCTCCCCGACACCTCGGTCCCGGGCACCAACGTCGACCTGTCCCCGCTGCTCACGCTGACGCTGAACGACCAGCGCCGCAACTCGGACGGCTCCCTGACCGTCACGGGCATCGAGCTGACCGTGCTCCCGGGCGCCACCAGCCCCGACGAGGAGCTGTCGGACGAGGAGCGGGCGGCCCTGCCCGGCCTCTCCGCCCTGCTCGGCGCTCCGCTCGACCTGACCGCCGGCACCGTGGGTGACGTCCTCGACGGCCTCAACGGCGTGCTGGGCACCGACATCGCCCTGGGCAGCCCGCTCCAGAGCATCACGGTCGGTGCGGTCAACTGCCACGAGACCGACGGTGACGGTGGCGATGGCGGCGACGGTGGCGACGGCTCCGGCGACGACGGTGACGGCGACGGCAGCGGCTCGGGCGACGACGACGGTGACGACGACGGCGACTCGGGCACCGGCGCCGGCACCTCGACGCTGCCGGCCGCCCCGGCCCCGTCGATCGTGGCCGCGGCTCTTCCGGTGACGGGCTGACGCTCGGTCCCCTCCACGGTGACGCCCTCGTGGCGGCCGTGACAACGAGATGACACCGCCGACGGGCGGGAGCCGAGTGGCTCCCGCCCGTCGCGTCTTCGTCGGAGAGACTCGGCTACCGGCTGCGGATCCCGGTGCCGGCCACCCGGCTCCGCCCGGCCGGCCGGGCCGGCCACCGCATCTCGACGGTGGTGCCGGTGTCGCCGTGGCGCACGTCCACGTACGGCGCGAGGCCGTTGATGATCACGAGCCCGCGCCCGCGCCAGCCGGGGTCCGGGGCGGGCCGGCGCCAGCGGCCGTGGTCGCGCACGACGACGACCACCTCGCCGTCCACGCAGTCCGCGTCGAGCAGCGCGTCGCCGTTGCCGTCGGGGTAGGCGTGGTCGATCACGTTGGCCAGCGCCTCGTGGGTCGCCAGCACGAGGTCGTCGACGGTGTCGGGGTCCAGCCCGGCCCTCGCCGCCCACGCGGCCATCCGGATCCGCACCAGCCGCAGCTGGGACGGGGCGGCGGGGGCCGCCAGACGCAGCCTCAGGGGCTGCGGCTCGCGGGCGAGCGCTGGCATCGATCACTCCCAGGTCGGCGCCGTGGTCGCGGCGTCCGTCCGGACGCCGCACGGTCGACAACTGGCGCAGACGTACCCCTGTGCGGCGGCGTCCAACCGGTCGGCGGGGCCGCGGCATGGATCGGCCGGTCCGGGCGTGGGGCCCGATGTGGATCGAGACGGGGATCAGGCCGGGAACCGGGATCGCACGTGGCTGGTCGCCGTCGCGGCGGCGCTGTGGGGGACCGACGGGCTGTTGCGGCTCCCGCTCGCCGGGCAGCTCCCGGCGGCCACGATCGTGTTCTGGGAGCACCTGCTGATCGTCGTGGTGCTCGTGCCGTTCCTGCCGTCGGCCGTGCGGGCGTTCCGCGCCGCGTCCGTGCGGGAACGGGTGGCGCTGGTCGTGATCGGGGCCGGGGCGTCCGCGGTCGCGACGGCGCTCTTCACCCAGGCGTTCACGTACGGCGACGCCGTCACGCCGCTCGTGCTGCAGAAGCTCCAGCCGGTGATCGCCGTGGTGGCGGCGGCACTGCTGATCGGCGAGCGGATGCGGCCCGGCTACTGGCTCTTCGCCGTCCCCGCGCTGGCGGGCGCGTGGCTGATGGCGTTCCCGGACCCGCTGAACGCCGCACCGCAGGCGGCGGTGGCAGCACTGCTCGCGGTCGCCGCGCCGCGTTTGGCGATCGGCACCGTGCTGGGCCGGATGGTGAGCGTCCGCATCCCGAGCCGGGACGTCACCGTGCTGCGGTTCGCGATCGGGCTGCCGGCGAGCGCGGTGGTGCTGGCCGTGCAGGGCGCGCCCGTTGCGGTGACGCCCGCGCAGCTCGGGCCGCTGGTGCTGCTCGCGCTCGTGCCCGGACTGCTCGGCCTCACGCTCTACTACACCGGGCTGCGCTCCACGGCGGCCGCCCGCGCGACGCTCGCCGAGCTCGCCTTCCCGGTGACCGCCGCGCTCATCGGCGTCGGGCTGCTCGGCTCGCACCTGCAGCCGACGCAGTGGCTGGGCCTCGCCATCGTCGTGGTCGCGGTGACGGCGCTGGGCCTGCGCGAACGCTCGCCGCGGCCGGTGGTGGCCGCGGTGGTGGCCCCGCGGTAGCCCGCGACTCGCGCGCACTTTTCCCGCGACTCGCGGGGGTCGGTCGTCAGAGCTGACCGGCGCGGAACGCGTCGAGCACGCGGCGCTCGCGTTTGGTCGGGCGTCCGGCGCCGCGGTCGCGGCGGGCCACCGGGATGAGCGACTCCGGCGGGGGCGCGGGCGTGCGGTCGATGAAACACGTCGCCGCGTCGGCCGCGCCGACGCGCTTCTGGATCACCCGCACGACCTCGACGACGCGGGTGCGGTCGTTGACGTGCGCGCGCACCTCGTCGCCGGGGTGCACGGGGGTGGCCGGCTTCGCGGGCTTGTCGTTGACGCGCACGTGCCCGCCGCGGCAGGCCGCCGCCGCGTCCGGCCGGGTCCTGGTCAGCCGGACCGCCCACAGCCAGCGGTCCAGTCGGGTCGACTCCACCCCGTCGATGATGGTCGCCCGGGACGGCTCGGGCGAGCGCGAATCGGACGCCCGGCTCAGCGGGCGAACCGGAGGGCGACCTCGCCGAGCTCGCCGAAGCGGGCCAGCACCTCGTCACCGGGCCCGATCGGCACCGGCGCGGTGGTCGTCCCGGTGGTCACGACGTCGCCCGCGCGCAGGTGCAGCCCGTACCGGGCGAGGTCCGCGGCGATCCACAGCAGCGCGACGCGCGGGTCGCCGAGCACGTTGCCGCCGCTGCCCGTGGCGGCCTCGGCGCCGTTGATCCACAGGCTCGTCCCCGATGTGGACAGGTCCAGGTCGGCCCACCCGGGCACGTCGGGGCCGAGCACGAAACGGCTCGCGCAGGCGCAGTCGGCGATCAGCTGGGCCGCGCCGACCACCTCGAACCGCGTGTACCGCGAGTCCGGCGCCTCGACGGCCAGGTGCAGCCCGGCGACGGCGGCCACGACCTCGTCGGCGCTCGCTCCCGGTGCGACGTCCGCGCCCATCCGGTACGCGAACTCTGCCTCGACCACCTTCATGTGCAGGTCGTGCGAGGGGAGCACGTCGCCGGGCTCGTGCCGGAACCGCTCGAAGAGCGGCGCGGGCAGCGGCCCGTCGACGCCGATGTGCGCGCCTGCCCGGACGCCGTGGTCGCGGCGAGCTTCCACCCGTAGCTCGCGCCGGCCCGCTCGCCCACGGCCAGTTGCACGGCCATGCCCGCGGCCGGGTCCTGCGGCCGGACGGCGTCGGGGAGCGCGGCGATCCGCTCGCCGGTGGTCCAGGCGGTCCAGATGACGTCGGCGGCAACCTGCGACGCGTCAGACATGGCCGTCATCCTGCCCCGCCCGGTGGCGCCGCATCTCCGCCACCACGGTCTCGACGCGCGGCGCGGCGGCCAGCTCCTCCAGCGTGACCGGCAGCGGCAGCCGCCAGTTCGGGTACTCGTCGATGGTCCCGGGCAGGTTGGGCTGACGCACCTCGCCGACCACGTCGTAGGGCGAGACGAGCGCGAGCCGCGACCGGCTGCGGGCCAGCAGCGCGTGCAGCGCGACGACCAGCTCGTCCTCGTCCGGCTCCGCGCCGACCAGGCCCTCCGCGCGCAGCAGCGCGACCAGCTCGTCGCGTTCGGCGGCGGCCTTCGCCGTCTCGGCCGCGACGTCGTCGAGCAGGCCCAGCTCCGCACGCGCCCTGACGTGCTCGCCGCGCAGGAAGCCGGTGGCCGTCGGCAGGTCGTGCGTGGAGATCGTGGCGACCGAGCGCTCCGGCCACTCCTGCGGCGGGAGCAGCGGCTCGCCCTCGGCGTCGCGGTCGCGGGTGAACCACAGCACCGACGAGCCGAGCATGTTGCGCTCCGCGAGGCCCTCGGTGACCTCCGGCTCCACGGTGCCCAGGTCCTCGCCCACGACCAGCGCACCGGACCAGTACGCCTCCAGCGTCAGCACGGCGAGAATCACCTCGGCGTCGTAGTGCACGTAGGTGCCGCGGTCCGGGGTCTCGCCCGGCGGCACCCACCACAGCCGCCAGAGCCCCGCGACGTGGTCGATGCGCAGCCCGTCGGCCTGCCGCAGGAGCGCGCGCAGCAGGTCGCGGTAGGCCGCGTAGCCGGTGGCGGCGAGCCGGTCGGGCCGCCACGGCGGCAGGCCCCAGTCCTGCCCCTGCTGGCTGAACGCGTCCGGCGGCGCGCCGATCCGCACGCCGTGCGCGAGCACGTCCTGCAGCGCCCAGCCGTCGGCGCCCTCGGGGTCGCAGCCCACGGCGAGGTCGTGCACCACCTGGACACCGGCCCGGCGCGCGGCCGCCCGGACGTCCGCGAGCTGGGTCTGCACCTGCTGCTGCACCCAGGCGTGGAACGCGACCCGGGGCGCCAGCGCCGCGCGGGCGGCCGCGATGCCGGGGGCGTCCGGGCGTTGCAGGTCGGCGGGCCAGCGGCGCCACCGGGCGCCGTAGCGCTCCGCGAGCGCGCAGAACGTCGCGAACTCCCACAGGTCCGCGCCCGCGTCCCGGGGCTCGGGCCGGCCGGCGGCCCGCCAGAGGAGCTCGAGGGCCGCCCGCTTCGCGGCCCACACCCGGTCGTACTCGATGCGCCCGCCGGCCTGCTCGGGGCGCAGCGCGTCGACCTCGGCCCGGGTGGCCGGGTCGGCGCGGTCGTACGCGTCGAGGTCGGTGACGCGCAGCGCGAGCGGCGTGCCGAACCTCCGGCTCGAAGGCGTGTACGGCGACGGCTGCACGGGCGGCACCGGGGTGATCGCGTGCAGCGGGTTGAGCAGCACCGCCCCCGCGCCGTGCGACCCCGCCCACGACGTGAACCGGCGCAGGTCGCCGAGGTCGCCCACACCCCAGGAGCCCGCCGAGCGCACGGCGTAGAGCTGCAGCATCCAGCCCCAGCCGCGCGGCGGGTCGGGCAGCGCGGGCGGCGCGACGACCACGGTCACGTCCTGGTCGGCGGTCTCCAGCCGGTACCAGCCGGGGTCGAGCCCGGCCGGGATCTCGGTGACGCTGCGGCGCCCGCCGCGATCGTCGACCAGCTCGCCGGGCACGGGCAGCGGGCGGGACCGGTGGGAGCGCGCGGCGATCGTGGCGGGCAGCCGGCCGGCCGCGGCGCGCGCGGCGGCGAGCGCGGACGTGCGCGCCTCGGGGGTCGTGGCGTCGACGTCGAGCAGCCCGAGCACCCGGACGACAACCTCCTCGGCCACCTGCACGGGCCGCCGGTCGCCGTCGCGGTACGCGGTGGCGACCCCGTGCGCGGCCGCGATCTCCTTCAGGTCGGCGTCCATACCGCTCCCTCCACGGGCCGCGCCGTCCCCCGGCGCGGCTGGTGATCAGCATGCCGTGCCCCACCGTGGCCGGCAGATCGGCCCTGACCTGCGCTAACACGCTCGGTCCCGATCCGGTGATCCAGGGCTCCGGAGTGCTAGGTTGCCCTTTGGCCCCCGACCGCCACGGGGTGGGTGGCACAGCGAGGGAGAGCGATGAACTGGGTGGGTCCGCTCGGGCTGCTCCTCGTCGTGCTGGCCGCCGCCACCGTCGTCGTGCTCGCGCTGCTGCACCGGCGCCGGGTCGCCCGTTCCGAGGCCGGTCCGCAGACCGTCGCCGACCTCGTCCGCCTGCGCGCCGAGGCCGGCGAGCCGATCCCCGCGCCGATCCCCGCGCCGGCGCCCCGGCCCGAGCCGGTTCCCGCCGCCGTGCCGCCGGCGCCGGCCGTACCGGCGGAGCAGAGCGCGCGGCCGCGGCCCGCACCCGTCGTGCGGCGGGTCGCGCCACCGGCAACGCCGCAGCCCTCTCAGCCCCCGCGGCCCGTGGCGGCGCCGTCCCGGCCGCGGCCGGTGGCCGTCCCCGGCCCGGGCGCCGGGCCGGTCGTGCCGCCGCGCCCGCCCGGCCCGGACGTCGCGGGGCACGACACGCCGTGGCTGCGGGCGGCCGTGATGGCCGCCGACGGCGGGACGGGCACGTGGGAGCCGCCGGCCCCGCAGCCGGTGCTCCCGCCGGCGCCCGAGGTCGTCCCGCGGCGAGAGCCCGGTGCCGGTGCCGCTGCGGCTCGTGCCGCCGCTCGCGGAGGACCCGACCGCAGCCCGATCCGGAGCCCGACCCCGAGTGGTCCGGCTGGGCCGACTGGGCCGAGGTCGACGCGGAGGTCGACGCCGAGGAGGCGGCGGCAGTGCAGGCCCGCGAGGCCGCGCCGGCGGGTCCACCGGGCGCGACCCCGCCCACCGGCCCACCCGTTGACCCATCCACCACGAGACAGTCGGAGGCCGAGCCGATGGCGCTTCCCCTCGGCCGTCGCACCCCCGAGGAGCGGGCCGCCGAACAGGCCGCGGCCGACCTCGCGCTGCTGCGCACGTTCGGATACGCCGACCCCGGCGCCCGGCCGGACAGCGCGCCGGTCGTGTCGATGGCCCGCCCGGACGCCGGCTCCGCCGAGCCCGAGGGCAAGGGCGTCGCCCAGCCCGTCCGGTTCCGCGTGGTGCGCCGCGACGGCACGACGGTCGCCGGCGCGGCCGTCCGGCTGCTCGACGACCGCGGCACGGAGGTCGCGGGCGGCACCGCCGACGCGGCCGGCCGCGGCGAGCTGCTCGCCCCGGACGCCGGCGGGTTCATGCTGGTCAGCTCCGCGCCGGGCTTCCAGCCGGGAGCCACCGCCCTGACCGTGGGGGACGCCCCGGCCGCGGCGGACGTGCTGCTGGCGCGCTCGGCGTCCGTGTCGGGTGTGGTCACGGGCGAGGACGGGCCGATCGCGGGCGCCCACGTCACGGTGGTGCAGGACGGCGAGGTCATCGAGGCCGTCAGCACCGGCGCCGACGGCGCCTACGAGGTCGCGGACCTCACCTCCGGCGAGTACGGGCTGACGGTCGC